>JBBDJE010000054.1:35831-73629 GCA_040880065.1 Paracoccaceae bacterium
CCCCCACGGCCCCGGCATCGCGTGCCGCGCGCCAAGCGCTGAGCCTGTTGGTTTGTTCAGCTTCAACCGCCGGATCGACCACCAAAATCTTGCTCTCGCCCGTGGTCAGCGGGCTGGGTTCGCCCTCGGTATAGCGGTTCACACCCACCACCGGCGTTTCGCCCGCCTCGATACGCCCGAGCCGTGCGGCGTTGCTGTCAACCAGTGCGCGCTTCATTGTATCTATCGCCGCAACCGCGCCGCCCATCGCGCCGATCTGCGCCAGTTCCTTGCGCGCGGCGGCCATCAATTCGCCAACCTTACCCTCAACCACGGGGTTGCCGTCAAACAAATCACCATAGTCGAGCAGGTCGGTCTCCATCGCCAAAATCTGCTGCATGCGCAACGACCATTGCTGGTCCCACGGGCGGGGCAGGCCAAGCGCCTCGTTCCATGCGGGCAATTGCACCGCGCGCGCGCGGGCGTTTTTAGACAGGGTGACTGCCAGCATTTCCAGCACAATGCGCGTGGCGTTGTTTTCGGGCTGCTGTTCGGTCAGGCCAAGCGAGTTGACCTGCACCCCGTAGCGAAACCGCCGGTGGCGGGCATCCTTCACGCCGTAACGTTGCAGGCAAATCTCGTCCCACAGGGCGACAAAGGCCCGCATTTTGCACATTTCGGTTACAAAGCGGATGCCGGCATTCACGAAAAAGGAAATCCGCCCGACCATGGCGGGGAAGTCTTTTGCAGGCACCTGGCTCTGCACCTCGTCAAGCACGGCAATCGCGGTGGCTAGCGCGAAGGCAAGCTCCTGCTCCGGCGTCGCGCCCGCCTCTTGCAGATGATACGAGCAAATGTTCATCGGGTTCCACTTGGGCACGGCATTCAGACAGTAGCTGGCGACATTGCCGATGAGCCGCAGGCTGGGTTCCGGCGGGAAGATATAGGTGCCGCGGCTCAAATATTCCTTGATCAGGTCGTTTTGCACCGTGCCTTGCAGCGCGGAAATATCAGCGCCTTGTTCCTCGGCCACGGCGATGTAAAGCGCCAGCAGCCACGGCGCTGTGGCGTTAATGGTCATCGAGGTGTTCATCTGCTGAAGCGGGATCTTGTCGAACAATGCGCGCATGTCGCCCAAATGGCCAACCGGCACGCCGACCTTGCCGACCTCGCCTTTGGCAAGAATGTGGTCACTGTCATAGCCGGTCTGGGTGGGAAGATCGAAAGCCACCGAAAGCCCTGTCTGCCCCTTGGCAAGATTATCGCGGAACAACCGGTTAGACGCCGCCGCCGTGGAATGCCCGGCATAGGTGCGAAAAAGCCAGGGTTTGTCGGGCATGATTATTTCCTGTAAGCAATATAATTACGTCAAAACACTGATATTAGAAATATAGTGGCGCTGTCAATTCGCTGCACTGCAAAATCTTCGCAGATGCACAATTTCGTGGTGCTTTACCGCAGTGGCTTTCTCTGTCAGCGTCCGACAATGTCTCAATCTGTCTCTCTCCCGCTGTGGCTTTTGGTGCTGATACTGGCTTTCGCGGGGGTGACCTTCGCGTCGCATTTCCTGTTTCCTTCGGTGCGCTGGTTTTTCCGGCGGCGGATGGAAAGGGTCGTCGCTCGCCTGAATGCAAGGCTTCAGCGCCCCATCCAGCCGTTCAAGCTGATGCGTCGGCATGACATGATCATGCGGCTTATCCATGACCCTTTGGTGATGGAGGCGGTGGTTGAAGAAGCCCGCGCCTCGGGCGTGCCCGAACAGGTCGTGCTGGAACGCGCCCGCCGCTATGCGCGCGAAATCGTGCCAGCCTTTTCGGCGTCGATTTACTTTGGCTTTGCGGCGCGGGCATCAAGGTGGGTATCGCGCATGCTCTACCATGTCCGCGTCGGGCATTTTGATTCGTCGGAATACAAAAAGCTCGACCGTGAAGCGACGATTATTTTTGTGATGAACCACCGCTCGAACATGGATTATGTGCTTGTCACCCATCTTATTGCCGACCGCTCGGCGCTGTCTTATGCGGTGGGCGAATGGGCGCGGGTTTGGCCGCTATCGTGGCTTGTTCGCGCCATGGGGGCCTATTTTATCCGCCGCAGTAACAGCTCGACACTCTATCGCCGTGTGTTGGCGCAATATGTGCGCATGGCCACAGATCAGGGTGTTCCGCAAGCCATTTTCCCCGAGGGCGGCCTTTCGCTGACCGGCGCGCTGGCACCGCCCAAGCTGGGTTTGCTGGCCTATATTATCGGCGGGCAACCACGCGGCGGGCGCGATGTGATTTTTGTGCCGGTCGCCTTGTCATACGACCGTGTGATGGAAGACCGCGTGCTGACCGAGGCTGCCGCCACAGGCGTGCGGCGGTTTCCTACGCCTGTCTTAAAGATTCTCGCCTTTGGTCTGCGCAACCTGTGGCGGCGGCTTCGTGGCCGCTTCAAGCGATTCGGCTATGCCGCTGTAAGCTTTGGCACGCCGCAATCGCTGGAAAGTTTTATGGCCGCCAACCCGGCCAACCCCGCCGCCGAGCTGGCCGAATTGCTGATGGCCCGTATCGCCAAGGTGATGACCGTGCTACCCGTGCCGCTGGTTGCTGCCGCCTTGGGGGCGGATCGCACAATCACCCGCGCAGCCCTGCTTGAACGCGCCACCAAGCTGGCCAGCACGCTCAAGGCGCAGGGGGCCAGCGTGCATTTGCCCAGAACTTCGGCGCTGCTGGCCGCCGAATCCGGCCTCGATGCCCTGTGCCTGCGCGGTCTGTTGCTTGAAACAAATGGCAAAATTACCCTGCCGGAAGCAAATTTTGCACTCATCGCCTATTACGCAGCCTCGGTGGCGCAAGCGCAGAACGCAGTTGCAGCAAGCTTAACGGCGGATTCCAACCAAAATGAAATGAGTGAGACATAAAATTGCGCACGGATATATATTTAGGTTGCATTATTACCGTTCAATCGCTACTTCATCCCTGAAGCAGCCCGAAATGCGGGAATCGCTTCGCAGTTGCACAATGGGAGAGAGGGCATGGCCTTGGATCAGAATGCCGCAAACGCACCGCAGCAAGACCTTTACGAGGTCGGGCAAATTCCGCCGCTTGGCCATGTGCCGGCGCAAATGTATGCCTGGGCCATAAGGCGCGAACGCCACGGCGAGCCGGATAAAAGCTTTCAGATCGAGGTGGTTGAAACCCCGGCGATTGACAGCAACGAGGTGCTGGTTTTCGTGATGGCCGCAGGTGTCAACTATAACGGCGTCTGGGCCGGGCTGGGCATTCCGATCTCGCCGTTTGATGTGCATGGGGCGGATTACCATATCGCCGGTTCCGATGCCTCGGGCATTGTCTGGGCGGTGGGTGACAAGGTGAAGCGCTGGAAGGTCGGCGACGAGGTTGTCGTGCATTGCAATCAGGATGATGGCGATGACGAGGAATGCAACGGCGGTGACCCGATGTTCTCGGAGAGCCAGCGTATCTGGGGCTATGAAACCCCCGATGGCAGCTTTGCGCAGTTTTGCCGCGTGCAATCCCAGCAGCTCATGCACCGCCCCAAGCACCTGACATGGGAAGAAGCCGCCTGCTATACGCTGACGCTGGCCACCGCCTATCGCATGTTGTTCGGCCACCGCCCGCATGTGCTGCGCCCAGGGCAGAATGTGCTGGTCTGGGGCGCATCGGGCGGGCTAGGCTCGTTTGCAATCCAGCTCATCAACACGGCGGGTGCCAATGCGATCGGGGTTATTTCCGATGAAGACAAGCGCGATTTCGTGCTGTCGCTTGGCGCGAAAGGCGTGATCAACAGAAAAGATTTCAACTGTTGGGGCCAGATGCCCACTGTGAACACGCCGCAATACAAAGACTGGCTGAAAGAGGCCCGCCGCTTTGGCAAGGCGATCTGGGAGATCACTGGCAAGGGCAACAATGTCGATATCGTGTTTGAGCATCCCGGCGAGGCAACCTTTCCGGTGTCTACCCTTGTGGTCAAACGCGGCGGCATGGTCGTGATTTGCGCGGGCACGACGGGCTATAACCTCACCATCGACGCACGCTATCTGTGGATGCATCAAAAGCGCGTGCAGGGCAGCCATTTTGCCAATCTCAAACAGGCCAGTCAGGCCAACCAGTTGATGCTGGAACGCCGGATTGATCCGTGCATGTCAGAAGTGTTCCCGTGGAGCCAGATTCCCGATGCCCATGTGAAAATGCGTGCCAACCAGCACAAGCCGGGCAATATGGCGGTGCTGGTGAATGCGCCGCGCACCGGTTTGCGCACCTTTGAAGACGCGCTTGAGGCCGCAAAACCCTAGGAGAATCCGGCCACCGCGCGGCAATTTCGGGCGGTGGCTGGTCTTGGCGGCGGGGCTGGTCTATCAAGCAGCATGAGTGCCGCACCCATCCAGTTTTCAAACGATCAGGCCGAGGCTTTTGACGGCATCACCGCCGCCCTGCTGGCTGCCGGTGTTGACCTTGATAACGCCCGCACCTTGCCGAAAGTTGAAGGCGAAGGGCGGGTCGTGGCCGTGCTCGGTAAGGCCGGTTCGGGCAAAACCATGCTGCTGGCCAAAATCGTCGCGGCACTGGGTGAAGCCGGTGTTGAAACCGTTTCGCCCGATTATACATCACGGCGCAAATCCACCAAACGCACGCTGGCCGTGCTGGCGCCGACAAACAAGGCGGCAAGCGTTTTGCGCAACCGTGGTGTGCCCGCCACGACCATCCACCGCATCATCTACACCCCGATGTTCAAGCCCGAATATGAGGCGATTGCCGATTGGCTGACCGGCGATGCCGAGCGCCCCGAGGTTGACGGGCTGAGCGAAACCGCACTTGACCGTGCCAAATTGTCCTATGAGGCGTATAAATCCGTTCCCCTTGCGCTGGCGGCGGCAGGGTTGCGCGGGTCCGACTTTATTGCAGGCTGGAAGCGGCGCGAAGACCCGCTCGACATCGGGCTGGTCGATGAAAGCTCGATGCTTGACGATAGCCAGCTTGCCGACTTGCGCGAAATATTTCACACGCTGGTGCTGGTGGGTGACCCGGCGCAACTGGCCCCTGTGGGCCAGGCGGGCGCAATGTCGTTTGACAAATTGCCCGAAAATGCGCGCTTCTACCTCACCCGCGTGCACCGCCAGGACAAGGGCAACCCGATACTTGACCTTGCCCATGCGCTGGGCGACCCGGCACTGGACTTCCACAGCTTTGAAGCCATGATCACCGATGCCGCCGCGCGCGATGACCGTGTTGTCATCGCCCCGCGGGTGGATGCCGCGCTCATGGCGCGCAGCCCGGTGCTGGTCTGGCGCAATGCCACGCGCATCCGGCTTATCCACGCCTTTCGCGCCGCCTATGACGCGCCGGAAATGGAATTGCTCCCCGGCGAGCCGCTCATTTGCGACGGCATCGAACTGCCGCTCAAACATCGCAAAAAGCGCATAGATTTAGAGGCGCGCGGTCTTATCAAAGGCGCGCAGGCTATCTATCTTGGCCCCGGCCGCAAGCCAGCGTTTTCGCGGCTGTTCATGATCGGCGCGCCGGAACCCAGCGTGAATGTCGCCTCGATAATCCAGATCGAGGCCCCCGACCGCGAAGAACCGTTCATCCCTTATGCCGCCCGCATGGGGGCTAGTTTTTTACACGGCGCGGCAGTGACCATCCACAAGGCGCAGGGCAGCCAGTGGCCACAGGTTCAGGTTTTCGCGCCCGACCTTTTCGCCGCTGCCCAAGCCGGGCGCAGCGAAGCTGGCATCGCTTTGTGGAAACGGCTGGCTTACGTGGCCATTACCCGCGCCGAAGAGCGGCTGCTTTGGGTCACACGTTATCGGCTTGGTCGCCCCGAAGCCCCGCTTGGCACCGACGATCTGCCGCAAATCGAGGCCGAGGCCAGCCTGCCGCTCTAATGTGTCCGGCCAAAAAAGTGCTGATGTATCACGCTTCTATCATGGTTCCTGGCCGATTCTGTTGTATCACTTCCCAAAGCCCGTCGCAGAATCACGGGCTAGTGGGACGGAAATAACCATGCGCAGCGCAGTTTCAAAATTCATGAATCAACCGTGGATCAGCCCGTTCATATTGTCGGTGATCGTGCTCAACGCCATCGTCCTTGGCCTGCAAACCGCGCCAAGCATTGTGGCAGCCACCGGCGGCGCATTGTCGTTGATCGACAATATCTGCCTTGGCATCTTCACGGTTGAACTGCTGCTCAAGATGTTTGCCCAGGGTCCGCGCTTTTTCAAAGGCGGCTGGAATATCTTTGATTTCATTATCGTTGGTATTGCGCTTGCGCCGGGTTCGGGTGGGCTTTCGGTGCTGCGCGCCTTGCGCATTCTGCGGGTGTTGCGGGTGATTTCGATCGCCCCGCGCCTGCGCCGGGTGGTCGAGGGGTTCATCAGGGCCATGCCGGGCATGGCCTCGGTGTTCCTGCTGATGACAATTATCTTTTATATCGGCGCGGTCATGGCGACCAAGCTTTTCGGTGAAGTGTTTCCGCAATGGTTCGGCACGATCGGGGAATCAGCCTATTCGCTGTTTCAGATCATGACGCTGGAAAGCTGGTCGATGGGCATCGTGCGCCCGGTCATGGAAGAATTCCCGCAGGCCTGGGCGTTCTTCGTGCCTTTCATCATGTCCACGACATTCGCGGTTGTTAACCTGATTGTCGGGCTTGTGGTCAATTCCATGCAAGAGGCGAACGAGGTCGAATCGGTTGCCGCGACCGACCAGTATCGTGATGATGTTCTGGGCAAGCTGGCAGAAATTTCGGCCCGCCTTGATGCGATGGAAAAGTCAACGCACAAAGCCGGCTAGCGGCGCAAAAGCCGAAAGGCTTCCGAGGCGGCCCAGCCCGCCGCCAGTGCCACAAGCAGCGCCAGAATGCCGTAAAGCAGCGGCTGTTCATGCGCCATGATGTAGATCCAGCGGCCAATGCCCGCCTTGCGCACGGCAATGTCATGGTCAACCACCCCCAACGCCACGCGGTCGCGCGCCAGCACGATGCGCACGGTATAATCACCTTCCACAAGGTCGGCGGGCAGGGCGATGGCGGTTGAAAACAGGGTTTCCGCCTCAAGTTCGACATGGCCGTCAATTTCGGCATAAAGCCCGGAATGCTGGCGAATGCGCACCACGGCTTCGTTGAAGGCGGGCACGTCGTTGGTGCCGTTCGCCTCACCCACCGTGCGCACCAGCCGATCGAGCCCGATGCCATAGCGCAGCCGGTCGGTTTCGCTCAAAATCTCGTTCAGCGGGCCGGTCGTGGCAATGGTGTAAAGGCTTGGCGCGGCCCCGACGCGCACCGATTCCGTGTTTACCCAAATGCCCCAGCGCCGTTCTTTCTTGCGCACGATCACCGGGCGCATCGGGCCGGTGACCATAATGATCACCTGCAAAGGGCTGGCATCGTCTGGCACCGCTTCGTCACGGCGGACCGCACCGAAAATGAAAATCTCGGAACCGTCGAAATCGGCGGTGATCGAGACGCGGTTCTGGTTCATCGAGGCGATGATGGTTTCCTCGGCGGCCAGCGGTGCAATCACAAGCAACAAAAGCAGGGCAAGCGCGCGCCACATCACATCACCTCGCTGAGCGAGTAAAGCTCGCTCGGTGTCAGAACAAGGTCTGCCGCCAGTTTGAAACAGACGATCAGCACCAGAATGGCGAGCAGAATGCGTAGCTGTTCGGCCTTCATGCGCATGCCGATCCGCGTGCCAAATTGCGCGCCGATCACACCGCCAATTAGCAAGACAAGCGCCAAAAGCGCATCCACGGTCTGGTTTTCCACGGCATGCATAATCGAGGTGGCGGCCGTTACGAAAATAATCTGGAACAGCGAGGTGCCGACCACGACCTTGGTAGGCATCCCCAATATATAAATCATCGCCGGCAGCATGATAAAGCCGCCGCCAACGCCCATAATGGCGGCCAATACACCGACCATAAGGCCAATCACAATGGGCGGGATGACCGAGATATAGAGGTTCGAGGTGCGAAACCGCATGCGCAGCGGCAAATGGTGCACCCAGTTGTGCCGCTTGCGCGCAGGCTGGGCGCGCCCGCCGCGTGTGGCGCGGATGGCCCGCAGACTTTCCACAAACATCAGCGCGCCGATCGCCCCGAGAAACACCACATAAAATAGGGTGACCATCAGTTCCACCTGCCCAAGCGCGGTGAGATACTTGAATATCTGCACCCCGAAAGCCGAGCCGACAAGCCCGCCGCTCAGCAGCACCAGCCCCATGCGAAAATCAACCGTGCGGCGGCGCACATGCGCCAGCAGGCCGGAAAAGGACGAGGCGACAATCTGGTTAGCTTGCGTGCCCACGGCCACGGCGGGCGGAATGCCGATGAAGAACAAAAGCGGGGTCATCAAAAACCCGCCACCCACACCAAACATGCCCGACAACAGGCCCACCAGACCGCCGAGGCCCAGCAAAAGGAACAGGTTCACCGAGACTTCGGCAATGGGAAGATAGATTTGCACGACTCACCTGCAAATGACTTGGCCAGCCATACCGCAAAGTGATTCGCGTTTCACCCCTTGTCTGGCGGCATTTTCAAAATACTATACAGCCAGATCGCGCAGATAGCGGCGCAATACTGTTTCCAGCTTGGCAGCACCTACCGGCGCCATGGCTTTCGTGTGTTCGTGGCTGATATGCTCATCGCTCATGCCGGCGGCCATATTGGTGATGGTCGAGATCGCCGCCACCTTCAGGCCTAAAAACCGCGCCAGAATGCACTCGGGCACGGTGGACATGCCAACCGCATCGGCCCCGATAAGCTTCAGCGTGCGAATTTCGGCCCCGGTCTCAAAACTCGGTCCCGAATACCAGGCGTAAACCCCTTCAGCCAGCGCCTCGCCTTCGGCCTTTGCGGCGGCGTGCAGGGCTGCGCGCATCGCCGGGTCATAGGCATCGGTCATATTCACGAAACGCGCGTCAGACTTTTCGCGGATCAGCGGGTTGAGGCCGGAAAAGTTGATATGATCGTTCAGCATCATCAAATCGCCGGGCTTGGTTTCAGACACCAGCGAGCCTGCGGCATTGGTCAGGATCAGCGCTTCGGCCCCAAGCGCAGCCAGCACTTCCAGCGGGCGGCGCATGGCATCGCCGCGCCCGCTTTCATAGTAATGCGCGCGCCCGCCAAACACCGCCACGCGCACGCCTTCAAGCGTGCCGACTACCAGTTTCGGAGTATGGCCCGACACGCCTGCATGTGGAAAGCCGGGCAGGTCGGCATAGTCGATGGCCACACCATCCACCGCACCGGCCAAGTGGCCAAGGCCCGAGCCCAGTATAAGCCCCAGCTTCACCGGGGCTGCGCCAGCGCGGGCACGAATGGTTTGCAGCAGCGCCTCCATCAGCGTTCCTTCACATAGGGCTCGCCACCCGCTTTTGGCGGAATGGCCTTGCCGACGAAACCGGCCAGAATGACCACGGTCAGAATATAGGGCAGGGCTTGCATGAACTGCACCGGCACCACGAACAGCCCGATATCGAGGCTTTGATATCTGTTTGCAATCGCATCGAGCAGCCCGAACAGAAAGCACGCCCCAAGCGCCGGAACCGGCCGCCATTTGGCAAAGATCAGCGCGGCAAGCGCGATAAAGCCCTTGCCCGCGGTCATATCCTTCAAGAAACCGGCAGCCGAGGTACCAAGGCTGAGATAAGCCCCCGCCATGCCGCACAGAATGCCACAGATAATCACAGCCGAATAGCGCAGCCGCACCACGTTGAGGCCCGCTGTATCCACCGCCGCCGGGTTTTCACCAACGGCGCGCAGATGCAGGCCAAAGCGCGTGCGGTTCAGTATCCACCATGTGAGTGGCACCATCGCCAGCGCCACATAAACCAGCAGGTTATGCCCCGAGATTAACTGCTCGTAAATCGTGCCAACCACAGGCACTGCGCCCAGGCTTTCAGCCCCCGGCAGGGTAATTGCCTCAAACCGTGAATGGCCCCTGAGTTGCGGGGTTTGCCCGCCCATGCGAAACCAGTTCTGCCCGATCAGCACCGTGGTGCCTGCGGCAAAAAAGTTAATGGCGACACCCGAAATCAACTGGTTGCCGCGCAGGGTGATCGAGGCCAGCCCATGCACCAGCGACAGCACGACCGACATCAGAATGCCGAAAAACAGCCCAACCCAGGCCGCGCCCCAACTCATGCCCCAGCCGCCCTGCTCAATGGGCATGGCGGCGGTGGCCGACATGGCCGCAGCCACAAAGGCACCGGCCAGCATTTTACCTTCAAGCCCGATGTCAAAAATGCCCGCGCGCTCGGAAAACAGCCCGGCAAGGCAGGCCAGCAACAGCGGGGCGGACAGGCGCATCGCAGAATCGAGAATTTGCAGAACGGTCATGAAATCCATCATGCATCTCCCTTGCGAAAGCGCAAAAACAGCTTGCTGACCGGAATGCGCACAAGGTTTTCAAGGCTGCCGGTAAACAGAATGACAAGGCCCTGAATAACCACGATCATCTCGCGGCTGATGCCCGGCATTTCAAATGCAAGCTCCGAGCCGCCTTGGTAAAGAATGCCGAACAGAAACGCCGCCAGCACCACGCCCAAAGGGTGGTTGCGCCCCATCAGCGCCACGGCAATGCCAACGAAGCCGGCCCCTTGCACCGCGTCCAGCACAAGGCGTTCCGCCTCGCCCATAACGGTGTTGATGGCCATCAGCCCGGCCAGTGCGCCGGAAATCAGCATGGCGATCATGGTGATTTTAAGCGGCGAAATACCGGCATAGACCGCCGCCTTGTCTGAATGGCCAAAGGCGCGGATTTCATAGCCGATACGGCTTTTCCAGATCAGCAGCCAGACCAGCACACAGGCAATAAGCGCCACGAACAGGCTGATATTGACCGGCGCGTGCCGATCGAAATTCACACCGATCACGCCGAGCATGTCATGCAGTGTCGGCAGGCTTGCACCATCGGGAAAGCTGCGGGTTTCGGGCGAACTTCCCGGTGCCTGCATCGGGCCGACCAGCAAAAAGTTGATGATGGAGGCCGCGATCAGGTTGAACATGATCGTGGTGATAACGATATGGCTGCCGCGTTTGGCTTGCAGATAGGCCGGAATCGCCGCCCAGCCCGCGCCAAACAGCATGCCGCCCGCCATGGCCGCCAGCAACGCCAGCGACCAGTGCGGCCAGTCAAACGCAAGGCAGACCAGCGCCACACCAACCCCGGCCATGGCCGCCTGCCCCTCGCCGCCAATGTTGAACAGCCGGGCGTGAAAGGCCACCGCCACCGCAAGGCCGGTAAAAATGAAATTGGTGGTGTAATAAAGCGTGAAGCCAATGCCATTTGGCGTAAACGCGCCCTGAATGATCAGCGTCATAGCGCGAAGCGGGTCTTCGCCAATGAACAGCACAACCAGCCCGGCCACCAGAATGGCCAGCGCAAGATTGAGCAACGGAATCAGGATGATATCGGCCCATCTGGGCAGGGTCCGGTTCATGGGTTGCCCCCGTTGGCTGGGTTGTTGCCGGCACCGGCCATCATCAGGCCAAGCTCGCGCTCGTCGGTATCTTCGGGCAGGCGCTCGCCCTGAATAACCCCGTCAAACATCACGAGTATCCGATCGGAGAGCGATTGGATCTCGTCGAGCTCCACGCTGACGAGCAAAATCGCCTTTCCCGCATCGCGCAGGTTTACGATCTGCTGGTGGATGAACTCGATCGCGCCAATATCGACACCGCGGGTAGGCTGGCCAACCAGCAGCACATCGGGGTTGGCCTCGATCTCGCGGGCCACAACAATTTTTTGCTGGTTGCCGCCTGAAAAATTGCTGGCAATCAGGTTTTCATTGGGTGGGCGAATGTCAAAACGTTCGATCTTGCCGCGCGCATCCTCGCGCATGGCGGTCTGGTTGTGCAGCCCGGCCTTGCCCAGATATTCGGGTTTATTGTGATAGCCAAGCGCAATGTTTTCCCACGCCATGAAGGGCATGACCATGCCGCGACGGTGCCGGTCTTCGGGGATGTGGCCAATGCCGCGCGCGCGCCGCATACCGGCATTTGCCTTTGCCGACAAATCGATCGGCGCGCCATTGATCCTAATCTCGCCCGATGAGGCCGCGCGAAAGCCGCCCAGCACCTCCAGCAGTTCCGACTGGCCGTTGCCCGCAACCCCGGCAATGCCCAGAATTTCGCCCGCCCGCAGCGTAAAGCCCACATCCTTGAGCTTCTTCACGCCCTGGCTGTCAACCACGTTCAGCCCCTTCACCTCCAGCACCACATCGCCCGGTGTGGCAGGGGTTTTGACAACTTCCAGCAGCACGCGCCGCCCGACCATTTTTTCGGCCAGATCGGCGGGGCTGGTTGTGTTTGTCGGGATGGTCTCGGTCATCTCGCCGCGCCGCATCACCGAAACGCTGTCGGTGGCTTCCATGATTTCGCGCAGCTTATGGGTGATCAGGATGATGGTTTTGCCCTGCGCCTTGAGGTTGCGCAGAATGCGAAACAGATGGTCGGCCTCGGCGGGTGTCAGCACGCCGGTCGGCTCGTCCAGAATCAGAATATCGGCCTGACGATACAGCGCCTTGAGAATTTCCACGCGCTGCTGGAACCCGACGGACAGTTCACCGACAATCGCGTCGGGGTCAACGTCGAGCTCGAATTCTTCGGCCAATTGTTGAAGCGTGGCGCGCGCCTTGGCCAGCGATGGCTTGAGCAGGCGGCCTTCCTCGGCCCCCATCACCACGTTTTCCAGCACGGTGAAGGGCTCGACCAGCATGAAATGCTGGTGCACCATGCCAATGCCTGCGGCAATCGCGGCGTGGCTATCGGTGATGTTTACCTTTTGCCCGTGGATGAACACCTCGCCCGCATCGGCCTTGTAAAAGCCATAGAGGATGGACATCAGCGTGGATTTACCCGCGCCATTCTCGCCCACAATCCCGTGGATCGTGCCTTTGGCAACGGTCATCGAAATGTCTTTGTTCGCCTTTACCGGCCCGAAGGATTTCGAAATCCCTTTAAGCTGGATGGCGGGTGGAGTTGGGGCGGCCGAATTCGACCGCCCCGCTTCCGTGTTTTCTACAACACTCACAAATATGCCCTTACTGCACCGGGCAGGACATATCGCTCTCATAGTTGTGCACGACAATCGAGCCATCGATGATGGCGGCGGAAGCCGCGTCAACCGCGGCCTGCATTTCAGGCGTGATTAGGTCGGCATTGTTTTCGTCAACGGCGTAGCCAACACCGTTCTCGGCCAGGCCCAGCACCACAATACCCGAGGTGAATTCGCCGTTATTCACATCCATGAACGCATCATAAACGGCAACATCAACGCGTTTCAGCATTGAGGTCAACACCGAACCGGGGAACATGCCGTTCTGGTTGCTGTCAACGCCAATACCCAGAATGCCGGCATCGGCTGCGGCCTGCAGAACGCCACGGCCCGTGCCGCCGGCTGCGTGGTAAACAACATCAGCGCCGGATTCGATCTGGCCCATGGTCAGCTCGCCACCGCGCACGGGGTCGTTCCATGCAGCGCCGGTTGTGCCGGTCATGTTGGCAATCACGGTTGCATCGGGGTTCACCGAAAGCACGCCCTGCGCGTAGCCGCAGGAGAACTTCTGGATCAAGGGGATATCCATGCCGCCAACAAAGCCGACAACACCGGTTTGCGATGCCATGGCCGCCAGAATGCCAACCAGATAGCTGCCTTCCTGTTCGTTGAAGATAACCGAGCGCACGTTGTCGCCTTCAACAACCATGTCCACGATCACGAAGCTGGTGTCGGGGAATTCGGGTGCAACATTCGCCAGCGCAGTGCCATATGAAAAGCCGGTTACTACAACGGGGTTGTTGCCGGCCTGTGCAAAGCGGCGCAGCGCCTGTTCGCGCTGGGCGTCCGACTGCAGTTCGAACTCACGATATTCGATACCGGTTTCATCGGCGAAACGCTGCGCGCCGGTATAAGCAGATTCGTTGAACGATTTGTCGAACTTGCCGCCCAGATCGTAGACGATCGCCGGGTTGGCCTGTGCGCTCGCCATGGTTGCAGCACCCATAAGTGCGGCAGCGCTCAGCAGTGTTTTGGTGAATTTCATGACTCTCTCCGTGTTATGCAGACCGCTGCCATTGGAATGATGTGCGGCGCGGCTGCTATGTTCTAAAGGCAACAGTAAACGAGGCCGAATGCAAGCAGTCAATCAAAACTTGACCAATTGGTCTAATATCTCAGAGCGTGCGGCGTAGAACATGCGCGTTCACCGCTGTTTTGCAGCCAAATTTGTAGTAATCGCGGCGAATTCCGGCCTCTATATAGCCTGCCGCCGCGTAAACTGCGCGGGCGGCGGCATTGGTTGCGGCAACCTCCAAAAACACCGCGCGCACACCAATAAGGTGCAGGCGGGTATGAAGTGCTTCAAGCAGCCGCCGCCCAACCCCCTGATTCTGTGATTCGGGGGCAACGCAAATCGTCAGAATTTCCGCTTCATCCAGTGCGATACGGGCTATGGCAAAGCCAAACGCGCTGCTCTCGAATGCGCAGGCAGGGTCGGCCAGCAGGGTAGCAAATTCGTCCGCGCTCCACGGGCGGGGCGTGGTAAAGCAGCGTGCGTGGAGCTTGGCAAGCGCGGCAGGGTCGGTCCGCATTTCAGCCCGCATCCAGCAATATGGGCGGTGAATCGGCCCCCGGTGCGGCATCGGCGGCGCGCAGATATAGCGGCGCAGGCGCAGCGCCTGGTGTGCTCATACGGGCCAGCGTTAGCAGCCCCATGCGGTGCAGGTCGGGGGCTGCCGCTTCGGGCGGGGTGGTGGCCGCGATGACCTCGGGCGCATCTGTCGCGATGCCGTTCTTGAACTGTTGCCGATAGGCATGACCGCGCCCGGCGGGCAGAGTAACTGTGGCTTTGCCCGTTGCCGGCGCGCGCATTTCCAGCGCGGTAATGCCAATTGCGGGAATGCCCAGCGCCAGCGCCAGCCCCCGCGCCGCCGAAACGCCCAGCCGCAGCCCGGTAAAATTGCCGGGGCCAATGCCTACGCCAAGTGCACTGAGATCGGCCCAGACAAGCCCTTCGCCTGCCAGCAATTCTTCCAGCAGCGGCAGCAAGCGTTCGGCCTGACCGGTTTTCATGGGTTCAATGCGTTGGCACAAGAGCTGCGCGCCACACAAAACAGCAGCCGCGCAATGCGCGGCTGCCGTGTCGAAAACCAGAATAAATACAGGCTTAGGCGGCAACGGGCCGCACCTCGACCACCTCGGGGATATAGTGGCGCAACAGGTTCTCGATGCCCATTTTCAGTGTCATGGTCGAGCTTGGGCACCCGGCGCAAGCACCCTGCATATGCAAATAGACAATGCCACGATCAAAACCATGAAAGGTAATGTCGCCGCCATCTTGCGCCACAGCGGGGCGCACGCGGGTATCGAGCAATTCCTTGATCTGGTTAACAATTTCGCTGTCCGGCCCGTCATGCACCGCATGGCCGACCGTGCCGCTGTCATTTGCCAGCACCGGCTGGCCCGACTGGAAATGCTCCATGATCGCGCCCAGAATGCCGGGTTTGATATGTGCCCATTCCGCCGTGTCGTCTTTGGTGACGGTTACGAAATCGGGGCCAAAAAATACGCCGGTAACATTGCCGGTGGCAAAGATCCGCGCCGCCAGTGGCGATGCTTCTGCAGCCGCCTCGCTTGGAAAATCGGCTGTGCCTGTTGCCAGAACGGCCTGGCCGGGCAGGAATTTCAGCGTTGCAGGGTTGGGCGTTGATTCGGTCTGGATAAACATTGTGCCTCCGGGGTTGACGATAATCTGGTGGTTCCGAGTAAAAAAGTCAAGTTAATTAGAATGATTCCAGAAGCTACGATACCGCGATGATCGCTTCCTTGGTCATTCCCCCCGGCACAATGGTTATAGGAATGGGCATAGTGCCGCCCTGCCGCCCCACAAGTTGGGCCACCAGCGAACTCGGCCCGTCGCCCGCAACCCCCGCGCCCAGCACTAAAACCCCGACTTCGGGGTCTTCGCTGATCTGGTCCATCACCGCCTTGGCCTTCTCGCCCTCGCGGATGACAAGTTCGGGGTCGATGCCCTTTTTATCGCGCATCCATTTGGCGAAAACCTCGAAATGCGCCTCGATCCGCTCGCGGGCTTCGGCGCGCATCGTTTCGCCAACACCCAGCCAATGCTGGAACTCTTCGGGCGCGATAATGCCGAGAATTTCGACAGCGCCGCCGGTTTTTTGAGCGCGGATTGCGGCATAGCGCAGCGCGTTCAGAAACTCGGGGCTATCGTCCATGACGACCAGAAATTTGCGCAAAATATCCTCGCTGTGGTTGATACCGGCGCATAATTGCCGAAACTGCGCCGTTGCGCAACGGGCGATGCAATCGGGCAAACCGGAAAGTTACGGTTACAATGTAACTGCAAAATCGTGCAAAAATGTGCCAAAACGCAGCATTTGAGGCGCATTAGGCACAAAAAAGCCCGCCTTTTGGGCGGGCTTTCCGGTTAATGCGGGCTTAACCCTCGATGGCCGGGGCCGAAGCCTTGCCGCGGGTTTCGATCTTGATCGAGCGCGGTTTCAATGCCTCGGGCACTTCGCGGATCAGGTCGACATGCAGCAGGCCGTTTTCGGTTGCTGCACCTGTGGCGCGCACATGGTCGGCCAGTTGGAAGCGCTTTTCAAAGGCGCGGTTGGCAATGCCCTGATGCAGGTAGCTGCGGGCATTGGCGCCGTCTTCATCTTCCTTGCGGCCAGTGACCACAAGCTGCCCGTCGCGGGCCTCGATCGAAAGTTCGTCTTCGGTGAAACCTGCCACGGCAATGGAAATGCGATAAGCGTCTTCGCCGGTTTTTTCGATGTTGTAAGGGGGGTAGCCGTTCTGGTTGCCATCCATCCGGGTGACAGAGTCGAGCATATTGGCCAAACGGTCAAAGCCGACAGTGGAACGGTAAAGCGGTGCAAGGTCAAAAGTGCGCATGGTATCCTCCATAAGAAGCGACACGATAAGTGGCCGTCATGTGACCGGCCAGTGGTTGTTCGGGCCCGTTTCGGCGCCCGGTGCTAAAGATTTAGGCATGGATTTTTGAGCGTCAAGGGCGCGTGCAAAAAATTACGGATTCGTGCGGCCAAGCTGTTCGGCAAGGCTACTGGCTTGCGCAGGGCGAAACGTAATGCCACCCGGTGCCTCGCGCAAAAGCGGCAGCAAAACCGCCATGGCAGGGCCGATTTCCACCCCCGCCGAAACCTGTTCGCCGCCCCATTGCGCGATGGCGGAAATCAGCCCGACCATTTGCAACTCGCCATTCACATTGGCCAGAATGGGCGCGCCCGATGCCCCCGGCCCGGCGCTGCATGATAAAAGCATTGCCCCGGATTCACGCGCGACAATGGCGCAATCTTCCTCGATCGAGGGGGCATTCGCGCGGTCGACCGCATAGGAAATGACCGAAACCGCCAAAGATTCCGGCGCGTGGCCAGAGATGTTCAGCGGGGCAATGCCGCTGGTATGAACCGGCAGATCAAGCTCGATAATGGCGATATCGCGCGCCAGTCGATAGGCCCAATCCTGACCCGAAAACTGAAACTCGGGATGGATCGCATAGCGTTTGGCGCGCCGGTAGGCAGCCGCGCCGCCATTGCGCCAGCCGGGTTGAAACTCGATGGATTCGGGCGGATAAGCCGTGTTGTTCGCGCCAAAAAGGCAATGCGCCGCGGTAAGCACCAGCCTGTTGGTGATGAGCGTTGCCGAGCAAAGCGCATGGCCGTTGTTGATGGACAGCCGGCCGACCGCCTGCCAATCGCGTGCCGCATCGGCTGAGTTAAGGCTGCGCAACGGCGTTTGTGCGGCCAGCGGCGCGGCAACGACAAGCAGTGCAAACAGGGTGAACGCGCGAAACATAGCGATTGTTATACGCCCGATAAGCGCAATGCGGCAACGCTATTTCGTGCGCTTGGCCAGATGATAGCGCAGCGCGTCATGCACCATATGGCCGATAATTTCGGCAGGCAGGTTTGCGGCATGGGAAAAGGTGGCGGCGCGGTTTTCGATAAAATCAACGCCTTGAAAAACCGCGCGCCACCTGGCCACAAGCGTGGTGGTGCAGGGCACATAAAGCAGCGCATGGCTGGGGCTGGCCCCGATGCGCAAAGTGGTGCCAATACGGGCTTTGCGCGGCAGATACGCGGGCTGGTCCCATTTGAGGCATTCCGCCAGCCCGCCAAGTTCGGGCATGGTTTGCGCGGTTTTCAACACCAGTTCGCGCAAGGCCAGCGCAGGGTTCTGGCCCTCGGATGGAAGCGCTGCATAGGCGGCCTTGATGACGGGTGCAAGCATAGACTAGCCTTGGGCGATGTGCAGTTGCGGTGGCTTTGGCCCGCCTGTTGCCCAGTCGAGCAACTCGGCCGTATGCACAACGGGAATGCCGGTTTTCGCGCCGATCTGCATCATGCAGCCGATATTGCCAGCGGCGATGACATCGGGGTTGATCGCAGCAAGCGTGGCCAGTTTGCGCCGCCCGAGTTCGGCGGCAATGGCGGGTTGCAGCAGGTTGTAGGTGCCCGCCGAGCCACAGCACAGATGCGCATCGGCAGGTTCAAGCACCGTAAAACCTGCGGCGCGCAGCAGGTCTTTTGGCGCTTGGGTAATGCGCTGGCCGTGCTGGAGCGAGCAAGCGGCATGGTAGCCCACGCGCAGGGGCAGCGGCGCGGTGGCGGCGTTTAGCCCTAACTCGGCCATGACTTCGGTGATATCGCGGGCAAGGGCGGCAACGCGGGCGGCATCGCTCGCCAGTGCCGTGCCTTCAAACATGATGCCATAGTCTTTGATGGTCGTCCCGCAGCCTGAAGTTGTGATGACAATCGCATCCAGCCCGCCCGCCGCAATCTCGGCTGTAAAGGCGCGGATATTGGCGGCGGCAAATGCGTGGCTATCCTTGCCACGGCCCATATGATGGGTCAGCGCACCGCAACAGCCCATGGCCTTGGGAATGACCACCTCGGCCCCGTGGCGGGTGAGCAGGCGGATGGCGGCGGCGGAAATATCGGTGTTGACGGCGCGTTGCGCACAACCCGTCAGCAGCGCCACGCGCAGGCGCTTGGGGGCGGTGGCGGCGTGGGTCTGCGCATCTTCATGGCGGGCGCGCGGCGGCAGGGACTTCGGGGCGAAGTCAACCATGCCGCGCAGCCGCCCCGGCAAAAAGCGCGCAACGGGGCGGGCCAGCCATGCGCCCAGAATGGCGGCGCGAAACCGGTTCGGATAGGGCAGGATTTTCGCCAGAATAAACCGCAGGGCACGATCAGGCAGCGGGCGTTTATGCGTGGCCTCGATATGGGCGCGGGCATGGTCGAGCAGATGCATGTAATCCACCCCGCTGGGGCAGGTGGTGGTGCAGGCAAGGCAGCCAAGGCAACGGTCGATATGTTTGACAAGTTTCGCATCGGCGGCACGGCCGTTTTCCAGCATGTCCTTGATCAGGTAAATGCGGCCGCGCGGGCTATCAAGCTCATCGCCAAGCACCTGATAGCTAGGGCAGGTGGCGGTGCAGAACCCGCAATGAACGCAGGCGCGCAGAATTTTTTCCGAACGTGCGGTGGCAGGGTCGGCAAGCTGCTCGGTGGTGAAACTGGTTTGCATGTCAGGCCATTTTTGCGTGGTTGAACAGTGCTTTGGGGTCGAATTTCTGGCGCAGGGCCACTGAGAGCGCCGCCTGCGGGCCGGGTTCGGGGTGAAAGGCGGCGGCTGCATCATCCAGCCGTGTAGCGTGGCCGGTATGGGGCATGGCGGCGCGCAGGTCGGCGCCCTTGGGGGCAATGGCCCAGATAAGCCCGCCTGCCCAGTCATAGGCAATGCGGCTGGCCGCAGCGGTGCGCAGTGCAGCGCCAGTGGCAGCACCATGGCTGGGGCGGGTGGAGATGCGCCAGAGCGTTTCGTTTGGCTCTGGGGCCATGCCATGAAGCTGGCGCGCGGCGGCCCAGTCGTGTTTAGCAAGGCTGAATTGCGGCAAGAGCGCTTGCAGTGCTGCCGTGCGGGCCTTGGTGCTGGCGGCAAAGCCTTCCAGCCGCAGCAGGGTTGCGCCGCCGCAAACATGCTGGGCGGCGGAAACATCATAGGGCGTGGCGAGCGCTTGGGTCAGCGCGGCAATCGCGGGCACATCGTCGAGCCCTTCGGCACGCAGGGTAAGCGTGGTTTCGGGTGCAGGCAAAAGCTTCAGCGCCACCTTGGTAATCAGCCCGAGCGTGCCGTGGCTGCCGCAAAGCAGGCGCGTTGTGTCATAGCCAGTGACGTTTTTCATCACCCGCCCGCCCGCGCGGTGGATTTGGCCAAGCCCGTCGATGAAGGTCAGCCCTAGGGCGGCATCGCGGCACGCCCCCGCCGAAATGCGCCGCGCGCCCGACGCGTTCGCCGCCACCACACCGCCGATGGTCGATGCCCCCGTGCGGCCAAGGGCTGCGCCGGGCAAAACCGGCTCGAACGGCAATATCTGGTTGTTTTCCGCCAGCGCTGCTTCGACCTCGGCCAATGGTGTGCCTGCGCGGGCAATGATGGTCAGCGCGCCGGGGTCGTAATGGGTGATGCCGGTGAGCGTTTCGGTGAAAATCGGCCTGCCGGTTGCGGGGCCGATACTGCGCGACCCGCCGCCAATAATGTGCAGCGGCCCGGTTGCAGTTTTGATTTGGGCAGCGAGCTGCGCTTCAGCCGTCATGCGCGGCGGCTTTTGGTGAGTGCAAGCGGGAAAACCTTGCCGGGGTTGAGCAGCCAGCCGGGGTCAAACACATCTTTGATTTGCAGTTGCAGATCGAGCTCGGCTTCGGTGAACTGGGTGAGCATCAGTTCGCGTTTTTCAACACCAACGCCATGCTCGCCGGTGAGGCAGCCGCCAGCATCAACACAAGCGCGTAAAATATCGGCCCCGAGCGCCTCGGCCTTTTCAAGTTCGCCGGGCTGGTTGGCGTTGAACAGGATAAGCGGGTGCATATTGCCATCGCCCGCATGGAAAACATTGCCGACGGCAAGGCCGTATTGCGCGCTCAGGCTTTCGATTTTCTCAAGCATATCTGGCAGTTCGCTAATGGGAATGGTGCCGTCAAGGCACATGTAGTCATTGATCTGGCCCATCGCGCCGAAGGCGGCCTTGCGGCCTTTCCAGATATTTGCACTTTCTGCCGCGCTGCGGCTTTGGCGGATTTCAACCGGGTCGAGCGCGCGGGCAATGGCGGTGATGCGGGCGAGTTGGGCGTCAATTTCCGCATCCGAACCTTCGACCTCGACAATCAGCAAGGCGGCAACATCGGGATAGCCCGCGCCTGCAAAATCTTCGGTCGCACGTATGACCGTGCGGTCCATGTATTCGATGGCGACAGGCAGGATGCCGGCGCGGATGATGTCGGACACGCATTGGCCTGCTACTTTCGGCGCATCAAAGCCGATCAGCACCGGGCGCGCGCCTTCGGGTTTGTGCAGGATGCGCAAGGTCGCCTCGGTCACCACGGCGAGTTGGCCTTCGGAACCGCAGATGAGGCCGAGCAGGTCAAGGCCGGGCGCATCGAGATGGCCGCCGCCAAGCGTTACAATCGTGCCATCCATCAACACCATGGTTACGCCAAGCAGGTTTTGTGTGGTCACCCCGTATTTGAGGCAATGCGCGCCACCGGAATTCATGGCGATATTGCCTGCAATGGCGCAGGCAAGCTGGCTGGAAGGGTCGGGCGCATAGAAAAACCCTAGCGGTTCCACCGCACCGGTAACAGACAGATTCGTGCGGCCGGATTGCACGCGAACAAGCCGGTCTTCGGTTGAAATTTCCAGCACTTCGGTCAGGCGGGCCACGCCAAGCACCACACTATCGGCCGAGGGCAGCGCGCCACCGGCCAGCGATGTGCCCGCCCCGCGCGGCACGACCGGCACGCCAAAGCTGTGGCAGATTTTGAGCGCTTCGCAAACCGCTTGCGTGGAGCGCGGCAGCACAACGGCCATGGGCGTGCAGCGATAGGCCGCGAGCGCGTCGCATTCATAGACATGGGTTTCGCGGGCATCGTCGATGACACAATCATCACCCAAAGCGCGGCGCAGGGCGGCCACTATGGCGGGTTTTTGCGCTAATAGCGCCTCTTTGGGCGGGGGCATGTGCATGGCTGCGGGCTCGTTGTGTGGCGTTGGTATTTTATGCGGGCAAAAGGCGCTGTTTGCTAGGGGAAACTGGCCGCGCGCCTGTTTGCCCATAGCGCGAGTCACGCCAAAAAAGCGGGCGGGCGGCACTGGCCAGATTTCTATCCTGATGCCGCCTCTAACAATGCGCTGGTTTACCGCCCCTCGCGCCGCCATGCCAGAAGGGCAAAACTGGTGGCAAGCAGCAGCCAGACCCATGGTTCGGCCAAGGGTGACTGGCGCAGGCTGGTCACCGCATAGGCGTTGCGGCGCACAAGACCGGCCCAGCCGCGCCCTGCGGCAAGGCGGCCTTCATTGACGCGCAAAATATCGGGCATGCCGTCTTCCAGCAGGAATATGCCGCCGCCGGAGGCGGTGATATGGCTGGCCAGCAGGGCTGATGTGGCAACCGGTTCTTCAAATTCGCGCGGGGCGGCAGGGCCGGTGGCGACAACGGCCACAAGATCGCCTTCGGACAGGCGGTAAATGCCGGATTGATCGGCGATGAAACTACTCTGGAACGCGCCGGGTGCAACTTCAAAAAGGGTGATCTCGGCACTTGTGCCATCGGGCGCGGTGATGGTTACGGGGCCGGGCGCCCCTTCGAGCAAGCTACGGGTTACGGTGACATTCGGACCATTGGCGCTGCCGCGCAGCACGTCTTCCTCAAGCTCGGGTTCTTGCATCAGCCAATGCGACAGGCGGCGCAAAAGCTCGGCCTGCGGGCCGCCACCCTCAAAGCCGCGCGCCCAAAGCCAGACCTGATCGGAGGCCAGAAGCGCCACGCGCCCTCTGGCCATATGGGCCAATTGTAAAAGCGGCGTGCCATTGGCCCCCGTCAGCACCGTATGGCCAACCTGCGGCATAACATCGACCTGCTGGAACCAGCGGCCCCAGCTTGGCCCGCCCTCGTTTTCCACCAGCCCTTGCCAGCTATCCAACCCGCGTGTGACCGGGTGGCGCTCGCCGATTTCGGTGATATCCGGCTGGAACGGCGCGTTGAACACCCGCCCGCTGGGGGCGGCGGGCAGAACCTCGCGCAGGGGGGTGCGATAAAGGCTGTCGGGGCCGGCATAGCCCTCGGCATCGGCCACAAGCAGCGCGCCGCCGTTTTGCACATAGCGGGCGATGTTTTGCAAATAGGGGTCGGGCAGCACGCCTTGGCGGCGGAAGCGGTCAAAGATGATCAGATCGAAGTCATCGACCTTTTCCATGAACAATTCCTGCGTGGGAAAGGCGATGAGCGAGAGTTCGGTATAGGGTACGCCGTCTTGCTTTTCGGGTGAGCGTAAAATGGTGAAATGCACGAGGTCAACCGCCGGGTCGGCCTTGAGCAGGTTGCGCCAGGTGCGTTCGCCCGCATAGGGCTCGCCCGAAACCAAAAGCACGCGCAGCCGGTCGCGCACGCCGGTCACCGGCAGGATGACGCGGTTATTGGCATCGGTGAGTTCGCCATCGGCGGCGGGGGTCCAGATTTCCAGAATGTTCTCGCCCGCGCGACGCAGCACAAGCGAAAGCGGTGTGGCGGCATTGACCGGCTGGTCGTTGAGGCGGATGACATCGCCGCCATTGATGGTGGCGTAAACCGGCACGGCGGGGGTGCCGGGGGCTGCGCCCGCATCCTCGATCCGCAGCATGATCTCGACGCTTTCACCGACAATACCGTAGGCGGGTGCGTTCTCGACAAACACGCGGCGGTCCCAGTCGGTTGCCCGCCCGGTTTGCAGCATGTGCAGCGGCGCGGGCAACGATTGCAGCGCGCCTGCATCATGCAGGCGGCCATCGGTTATGGCAAAGGCACCGGCCATGCGGCGCGGGTCATGGCGGCCAAGCGCTTCGGCGAGCGCGGTTTCAAGGCGGGTGCCGTCATTGCCCTGATCGCTCAGGCGGGTGAGGTCGAGCTCGACATCATCGGGCAGGGCGGCGAGCAGCCGTTCAAGCGCCGCACTGGCGCGGGCGGTTTGCGCGGCACGATCGCCAAGGCTGGCCGAGCTGGTTTCATCAACCACGACAACCGCCACATCGGGGTGGGGCTGGCGGGTTTCCTGTTGCAGTTGCGGGTTGGCCAGCGCGCCAAGCAGGGCGGCGAGCGAAAGCGCACGCCAGAAGGTGCCGGGCAACCCGCGCCAGAGGGCCAGCGCCAGCAGCACCAGCCCCGCGCCGCCAAGCGCTGCCAGAAAGAGCCAGCCAAAATGCGGGGCAAAGACAACCGAGGAGATCATTGCCCGAGCCTTTCGAGCAGGGCGGGCACGTGCACCTGATCGGATTTATAGTTGCCGGTCATCACATACATGATGAGGTTGACGCCGACGCGCCGCGCAATTTCGCGCTGGCGCTCGCCCGCCATGCCCGCGCCAACGGGAAAGAGCGGGCGGCCATCTTCGCCCATGGCCCAGGCAGCGGCGAAATCATTGCCGGTGATGACAA
The DNA here is from genome assembly GCA_040880065.1 of Paracoccaceae bacterium. GTDB lineage: Bacteria > Pseudomonadota > Alphaproteobacteria > Rhodobacterales > Rhodobacteraceae > Abyssibius. The sequence continues at coordinate 60,327 of JBBDJE010000054.1, forward strand.
CGGGGGTGACACCATCATTGAGGTTGCGAAACGGGCTGCCGTCAATCGCGGTGAGGTTCACGGGCGCCTCGACCCAGAGCGTGCCGTCATACCAGCGGCCCGGATAGGTTTCGAGCAGATAGAAGCTGCGGCCAAGCACATGGTCGGGCTCGATGGGCGCAAGTGCCGGGATATCAAGATCGGCGGCGATGCGTTGCAGCATGCGGGCGTTTTCGGTGTTCTGGCCCAAATGTGCGTCTTGCGTGTCGAACATGATCATGCCGCCATTGCGCAGATAGGCATTCAGGCGGGTGATTGCGGTTTCAGACAGGGCGGGATGGCTGGGTGTGACGGGCCAATAAAGGAAGGGAAAAAACGTGATATCTTCGCTATTCGGGTCTATCCCCATTGGGGCGGCGGGTTCGATCGAGGTGCGGTCGAACAAGATGCGCGACAAGCCGTAAAGTGCGGCGGCGCTGGCACGGTCGGTGCGGGCATCGCCGGTGATGACATAGGCCAGCACGGTTTCGGTCGCGGCGATTTGCGCATCATAGGGCTGGTCTTGTGCATCGGCGCTATGCGGTTGGCTTGCCAGTAGGGCGGCAAGGGCAAGGGCGGCGACGCGTCCGCCGATAAGGCGGCCAGACACGAAGGTTGCGGCCAGAATGTCGAGGATGAGCAGGCAGAGCGCGGCCATCAGCAGCAAATGCCCAAGCGGTTGCGGCGGTTCGTCGGCCAGGTTGATGCGCGTGGCGCTGGCGGGCAGCGGCAGGGTGCTCAATGTTGCCTCGGGCCCAAAAAGGTTGATGGCCACCTGCCGCCCGGCGGCAGATTCATAGAGCCCCGGCGGGGTGGTGATGTCGCGCGGGCTGTCAGACAGCACGGCGCCGTCCACCGCCATGGCAAGCGTGGGTTGGCCCAAGTGGCCAAACCCGTCAAGCGTGGCAACCGGCAGCCATGTCTGGCCAGCAAGGTCGGCTGCTGTGGCCCCTTGCCCGCCTGCGCCAATCGCAAGGCGTTCGAGCATTTCGACAAACAGGCCCGAGAGCGGCAAATCGGACCATTCGGCGTTGGCGGTGACATGGAACAGCACCAGCCGCCCTCGGCCAAGCCGTGACCATGTGACCAGCGGCGTGCCATCGGCCAGTTGCGCGATGACCTTGCTTGGCAGGTCCGGGTCGGGCTGGGCGAGCACTTGTGCGGTGACGGTCACATCTGCTGGCACGGTCAGACCGGCAAAGGGGCTGTTTTCGGGCCAGTCGCCAAGCGCGCGGGGCTCGGCCCATGTCATCGCGCCACCAAGCGCGCGGCCACCAGCACGCAGATGCACGGGCAATAGCGGGTTGGCTTCCATTTGCTCGGCAGCGGCTTGTGCTACGCGCGGGCCCGCAAAGCGCAAGAGCGTGCCGCCAGCTTCCACCCATGCCTGCAAGCCAGCGGCTTCGGCTTCAGGCAGCGTGGCGATATCGGCCAGCACAATCACATCGGGTGCGGTGGCCATCAGTGCGGGCATGTCGGCTTCGGTTAACTCGGCAGAGGGGCCGAGCGCGTTGGTCAGGTAGTAATGCGGCGAGACAAGTGGCGGGGTTTCGCTTGCCGATGATGTGGTCAGCAGGCCGACCTTGCGGCGGCGCAAACCGTCATCGGCCAGCGCAACGGTGCCTGCACTGGCATGGCCTGCCAGCGCGATGCGGCTGATGCGGTTGCGCAGTTCCAGCGGCATATCAAACAAAGCGGCGGCGGCGGTGTCATCGGCGGCAAATTCGGCGCTGGCACGCCACAGCGCCACCTCGGCCCCACCGGGGGCCGGGCCATAGGCCACAAGGTTGGCCGTAAAAGCGGAACCTGCACTGGCGCGGATAACCGGCTGGATGAGGCCGGTTTCATCCAGACCGGGCGGCAGCAGTGCAAATGCAGGCGCATCGGGCATGACGATTTGCAGGCTGCCTGCGGCGGTGAGCACCGCGCCAAGCCCGCCATCTTCACCCAAAGCATCGGTGAACCAGACGGTGTCAAAACCAGCCGCATCACCAAGCCATTCGGCCCAAGCGGCGCGGTTGGGCGCATAGGGGGCGGGGGCAAGGCCAGTAAGCGTGGCGAGCAGGTCTTGTGCGACGCCAAATTCCAGCGGGCTGGCGGGGATGGGCGATGTCAGCAAATGCAGCGCGGTCGGGCGACCGGCGCGCGCGGCTTCGTTCAACACGGCTTCAAGCCGCTGGCTGCGCGCCGTCCAATCGGGCGCAGAGGCCCAGCTTGCATCCATAACCACCAACAGCGGACCGCTGCCCGTGGCTTCGGTTTTCGGGTTCAGCACCGGGGCGGCAAAGCCGATAATGGCGGCGGCGAGCGCGGTGAGGCGCAGCAAAAGCAGCCACCACGGCGTGCGCGCGGGGGTGTTTTCAGGGTCTTTCAGGCCAAGCAGCAGGCGCACGGCAGCAAAGGGGCGGCGCACGGGGGCGGGTGGTGTGGCGCGCAGCAATAGCCACAAAACAGGCAAAGCGAGCAGGGCAAAAAGCAGGAACGGGTAGACAAAGGCGATCATGTCAGCCCGCCAATCGCGGCGTAAAGCCAAAGCAGCGCAGCAGATGGCGCAGCATCGGTGCGATGCGCGCTGAACTGCCATCCGGCATGATGCGCCCAACTGGCCAACAGGTCGCGACGCGCGGCAAGGCGTTGCTGATAGGCGGCCTTGATGGCGCGGGCGCGGCGAGTCTCAAAGCTAACCGCCCCGGCGGGCGAACCGGCGAGCGATTGGAAGATCACGCGGCCATCAAAGGGGAATGACTCTTCAGCCGGGTCGGTGATTTGCAGCAAGGCACCGCGCGTGCCGCGGGCAGCCATGGCGTTCAAACCGTCGCGCAGGGCGGTCTCATCCATCATGAAATCGGAGATCAGCACATAATGGCCTGCGCTAACAGGGCCGGGCCCGGGCAATGCGCTGATATCATCGGCAAGCAGCGGTGCTGCCAGCGTGGCGGCAAAACGGCCAAGCTGGTTGCGCCCGGCACTGGGGCGGGCGAGCGGGGTGTCCAGCAGGCCTATGCGTTCGCCCGCGCGGGTAAGCAGCACGCCAAGCGCCAAAGCCAGCAGGCGCGCACGTTCGGATTTTGGCGCGTGGCCGGCCGAGGAAAACCCCATGCCCGCCGATGGATCGGCCCAGAACAGCACCGATTGCGCCGCCTCCCATTCGGTCTGGCGGATGTAAAGCGTATCGCCCCGCGCCGAGCGCCGCCAGTCGATGGAGGTAGCCGAATCGCCGGGCATGGCCTGGCGGTATTGCCAGAAGGTTTCGCCACTGCCTGCGCGACGGCGGCCATGCACACCGGGCACAACGCCCTGCGCCAGCCGCTCGGCTGCGGCTAAAAGCGGCGGCAGGCTGGCGGCAAGCGTCTCGGCGCCTGAGCGCAGCGTGGCGGTAGCTGTGGTGGTGGCGGTCTGGCTCACGCGGCAGCACCGGCGCTGGCTCTGGTGGCGGCTGTGGTGATCTCGTCGATCACCTGATCAAGCCGGATATTGCGGGCGCGCGCGGCATAACCCAACGCCATGCGATGTTTCAGCACCGGCTGCGCAAGGGCGGCGACATCGTCTGGCGTGGGTGCAAAACGGCCATGCAGCAGCGCCCATGCGCGCACGGCAAGCATAAGCGCCTGCGCGGCACGCGGCCCCGGCCCCCATGTCACATTGTCGCGCACAAGCGCAGGCGCATCGGCATCGGGGCGGGCAGAGCGCACGAGGTCGAGGATCATCTCGACCAGATTTTCACCCACCGGCATGGCGCGCACAAAGCGCTGCGCATCCATAAGGGCGGCGGTATCAAGGACTTGCTCCACCTGCTGGTCTTCTGCCCCTGTCGTGGCCAGAAGAATGGCGCGCTCGGCGTTACGGTCGGGGTAGTCAACGTCGATCTGCATGAGAAACCGGTCAAGCTGGGCCTCGGGCAGCGGATAGGTGCCTTCCTGCTCGATCGGGTTTTGCGTGGCCAGCACATGAAAGGGCGCGGGCAGGTCGTGGCGCGCACCGGCGATTGTAACATGATGCTCGGCCATGGCTTGCAGCAGCGCCGATTGCGTGCGCGGGCTGGCGCGGTTGATCTCGTCGGCCATCAGCAATTGGCAAAATACCGGCCCTTTGATGAAGCGAAAGGCGCGGCTGCCATCGGCGCCGGTTTCCAGCACCTCGGCCCCGAGAATATCGGCTGGCATCAAATCGGGGGTGAACTGCACGCGCGAACTGTTCAGCCCGAGCACGGTGCCAAGCGCTTCGACCAGCCGGGTTTTGGCAAGACCGGGCGCGCCCACCAGCAGCCCGTGGCCGCCGCAAAGCAGCGTGGTCAGCGTAAGGTCGACGACTTTTTCCTGCCCGATTACGCGGCGCGCAATCATTTCACGGGCCGTTTGGAGCCGCGCGGCGAGCGTGGTAAGCTGTGCGGTGATTGCTGGGTCGGCGGTGCGCATCAATTTGTCCTTACATTCGGGCTTCACATTCCAGCTTCATGTCGGAATTTGCATCAGATTAGCGGCTTGGTTAGATTAGTCCACCTTAGCCGAACTTATACGGCAACAAACAGCGTGGTAGCCCATCAATGCAAAAACCTGATCAGAATTCCGTGACCGCAGCGGCACCCGTGCATGACCCGGGGCGCGCTGAAAACCTTGCCGCCGCCGCCAAAGCCGCCAGCAAGAAAGGCCCGCCGCCGGTGCATTTGTGGAACCCGCCGTTTTGTGGCGACCTTGATATGCGGATCGCGCGGGATGGCACGTGGTTTTACATGGGCACGCCGATTGGCCGCAAACCGCTTGTAAAGCTGTTTTCATCCATCATCCGGCGCGACGGGGATGACTATTTTCTCGTAACACCGGTGGAAAAGGTCGGCATTCAGGTAGATGATGCGCCCTTTGTGGCGGTAGATTTTGAAGCAACCGGCACGGGCCGCGAACAGGTTTTGCGCTTTGTAACACAGGTTGAAGATGAGGTAGAGGCCAGCCCGGAGCACCCCATTCGCGTGGTGCGTGCGAAAGATGGCGAGCCATCGCCCTATGTGCATATCCGCCGCAATCTTGAAGCGTTGATCGACCGTAAAAGCTTTTATCGGCTGGTGGAAATAGGCACGATCGAGCCGCATGACGGGCAGGACTGGTTTGGCCTATGGTCGGGCGGTGCGTTTTTCCCGATCATTCCGGCAGCCGAACTGCCATAGCGGCCAGCTAAAGCTTTGGCCCAAGCTCAGCGAGCACAGCCTCGTAAACCGCGCGCTTGAAGGGCGCGATGCTGGCGAGCAGCGCATCGGGTGCCATCCATTGCCAGCGGCTGAATTCGGGGATTTGGGTTTTGATGTTTATCAGGCTTTCATCGCCAACCAGCCGCATTAAAAACCACATTTGCTTCTGGCCGCGATATTTGCCGCCCCAAAGTTTCGGGATCAGCTCATCGGGCAGCTCGTAGGTGACCCATCCGGCGGTTTGCGCCTCGATGCGCACGGCGCTGGCGGGCAGGCCGGTTTCCTCGCTTAATTCGCGCAAGGCGGCGGTTTGCGCGTCTTCACCCTTATCGACTCCACCCTGAGGCATTTGCCATGCATCGGATACAAAATCGAGCCGTTGCCCCGCAAAGATATGCCCGTTTGCATTGGCCAGAACAATGCCAACGCAGGGGCGGTAGCCAAGTGTGCTGCGATCTATTGCCATGTAACCGAACCCTTGAAAATATGACCAAAGCGCAGCGACAAGCGCCCGTCGGGGTTCAATGCCCCGCCCGGCGCCGGCCCCGCTGTAATTGCGCGCTCAGCACCCACAGGCCGGTGATGATGTCAAGCGCATAGGCAAGCTGGTAATCCCGGTCGCGCAGGCGCGCGGCGGCTTCCATCTCGGCGCTCTGAGCGTCACGTGCTGCGCGCTCTTCCTCGGATAGTGAATCACCCGCAAGCGCGCCGCGCAAATCACCTTCCGAACGGCGGCGCAAGGCGGCGGTGGCTTCGCCTTCTTCATCGGCGGCAACCGGCGGGCGCTGTTCGACCAGAATGTCGGGGGCCACACCAAGTGCCTGAATGGAGCGCCCTGACGGGGTGTAGTAGCGCTGCGTGGTCAGGCGGATTGCACCTTCGCTGCCCAGCGGCATAATGGTTTGCACCGAGCCTTTGCCAAAGCTCTGCGTGCCCACCACAACCGCGCGGTGGTGATCTTGCAGCGCGCCGGCCACAATTTCCGAGGCCGAAGCCGAGCCGCCATTTATCAGCACGACAATCGGCAGGCCCTGCGCAAGGTCGCCGGGCTGGGCATCGTAACGGTTGGCGTTGCGGTCATCTCGGCCACGGGTCGAGACGATCTCGCCCTGTTCCAAAAACGCATCGGACACGGCGACAGCCTGATTGAGCAGGCCGCCGGGGTTGTTGCGCAGATCGAGCACAACGCCCTGAATATTCTCGATGCCACCTGCGGCTTCGATTTCGGCAAGGATTCCCTGCTCGAGATTCTCGAAGGTTTGCTCGCTAAAGGTGGTAACGCGGGCCACAATGGTGTGGCCTTCGGTGCGCACGCGCACAGCGGTAAGCTTGATCGTGTCGCGCACCAGCGATACATCGAACGGCTCTGCACTGAGATCACGCACAATGGTGAGGGTGATTTCGGAGCCGACCGGCCCGCGCATCATTTCCACGGCCTCGTCCATGGTCAGCCCCAAGGTCGGCTCGCCGTTCACATGGGTGATAAAGTCGCCCGCCATGATACCGGCTTCATCGGCAGGGGTGCCATCCATGGGTGAGATAACCTTGATCCAGCCTTCTTCCTGAGTAACCTCAACGCCAAGCCCGCCAAATTCGCCGCGCGTATCAAACTGCAATTCCGAATAGGCATCGGGCGACATATAGCTGGAATGCGGGTCGAGCGAGGTGAGCATGCCGTTGATGGCGGCGCGGATCAGCGCCTCGTCATCCACCTCCTCAACATAGGCCGCGCGGATGCGCTCGAAAATATCACCAAACAAGTCGAGCTGTTCATAGGTGCTGCGGGTTTCGTTGATATTTTGCGCCACAAGCGGTGCGGCAAATTGCGTGGTGACCAACACGCCGGCCAAAGCGCCGGTTGTCGCTGCGATCCAATATTTCTTCATGCTACCATTCCTGTCATTGCAGCGGTGCGAACCATGGGCTCGGGTCGACCGGCGTGCCTTTGTGTCTGAGTTCCATATAGAGCGTTTCTGCCCCGGATGCGCCAGTAACTGACGATGTTTCGATCAAAAATTCTTGTGCGACCGGCAAATCCCCGCCCATTTCGCCCACAGGGTCGCCCGCGGCAAGGATATCACCCTCGCTCACAAAGCTGCGGCCAAGCCCTGAATAGGTGATAAGATAGTCTGGTGCCGGCTCCAGTATGATCACCAGCCCGTAATTCAGAAACTCGCCCGCATAGCGGACTGTTGCGGCGGTGGGAGAGGAGACCAGCGCCAACGGCTGGGCTGCGAAAATAACTCCGGGGCGGCGGATGCCAGCCGCATCGGCAGCATTGAACCCGCGCAGAATCTCGCCCACAACCGGCGTGGCCAGCACGCCTTGCAGTGACAGGAAGTCAACCTGACCGGGCATTTCGGGCGCAGGGAGCGCGGCCAGACCATCGGCAAAGAAGGCAAGGTTTTCGGCGGCGCGCAGCAAGCTGTCAAGCTGTTCCGCCTCCACGGGGTTTACGGTAGCGCGCTGGCGCTGGCCATCGGCATCGCGCTGATCGAGTGCTGCGTTGAGCGCCCCGCGCGCCTGCTGAAGCTCGCCAAGGCCAATGCGCAAATGGGTTTCGGCATCCTTGCGCAGCGCGTTGATCACGCGGAGCTGGTCAAGCTGGCGCGAAAGCGCCGCCACTTCGGTTTGCATTTCCGGTGCCATGGCGGCCATCAGCGCCCCCGCACGGGCCGAGGCAAGCGGGCCATCGGGGTGCAACAATGTCAGCGGGGCGGGCGCGCTTTCGAGCGCGGCAATCACGCCGAGCAGTTGCACCAGTGTTTCACGCTCGCCCGCTAGCGCGGTGGTGATTTCGCGCTCCTGCACGGCGGCGCCACGCAAGGCGGTGCGCATGGCGTTTAACCCAAGCTCATAGGCGCGGATGGCCGCAGTCAGCGCCTCGATCCGTGACGCGTGCCCTTGCGAGGCGGAAAGGGCGTCGCCCGCTTTGGCCAACTGGGTTGAAGCCTCGGTCAGGTCGCGCAATACCTGTTCGGGCTGGGCCGTAAGCGGGCGCAGCAGGATCAAGGCAAAAAACAGGGCGAGCGACAGGCTTTTCATGGGGCGAGCAGGGTCTCTCCGGTCATCTCGGCAGGTTGGGGCAGGCCCATAAGCGCCAGCAGGGTCGGGGCAAGGTCGCCCAGTTTGCCACCATCACGCAGGCGCACCCCTTTGGGGCCATTGAACAGCACTACCGGCACGGGGTTGAGCGTGTGGGCCGTGTGCGGGCCGCCGGTTTCGGGGTCGATCATCATCTCGCAATTGCCATGATCGGCGGTCAGCAGCATGGTCCCGCCGACCTGCTCCAGCGCCGCGAGTGCTGCTGCCACACCTGCATCAACCGCCTCGCAGGCGGCGATAGCGGCCGGAAGGCTGCCAGTATGGCCAACCATATCGGGGTTGGCGAAATTCACGATGATCAGGTCGTGCTTTTGCCCGGCAATGGCACCGAGCAGCGCCTCTGTCACTTCGGGGGCCGACATTTCGGGCTGCAAATCATAGGTGCGCACCTTGGGGCTGGGGGCGAGGTAACGCGCCTCATTCTCGTTCGGGGCCTCAACCCCGCCATTCATGAAGAATGTTACATGCGGGTATTTCTCGGTTTCGGCCAGACGAAACTGGGTTTTGTCGTGTTGCGCAACCCATTGGCCAAGCGTGTTCACAATGGTTTGGGCGGGGAACATCGCGCTCATATAGTCGTTATGCGCCTGGGAATACTCCACCAGGCCGCAAATATCGGCCCATTTCGGGCGCTTGCCCGTCACGTAGCTGGCAAAATCGGGCGCGGCGAGCGCGGCGAGTATCTGGCGCGCGCGATCGGCACGGAAATGCAGGAACATCAGCCCGTCGCCATCAACCGGTGGCTGATAGGCGGGCAGGCGGGTGGCGGTGATGAACTCGTCGGTATCGCCATCGGCATAGGCTTTGGCAATCGCCTCATCAACGCTGGCCGCAGCCTCCCCCTCGCCATGCAGAATAAGGCCGGTGGCGGCACTCACCCGCTCCCAACGGTTATCGCGGTCGAGCGCGTAGAACCGCCCGATAAGCGTGTGGATTGCCGCACCTTCGGGCAGCTTGGCAGTGAAATCTTCAAAATAGCGCTGCGCCGATTTTGGCGCGACATCGCGACCATCGGCAAAGGCGTGGATGGCAACCGGAACACCGGCCTGCGCGATGACGCGCGTCGCCGCAAGAAGCTGGTCATGATGCGCATGCACGCCGCCCGTTGAAATGAGCGATGCCAGATGCGCGGTGCCACCGGTTTTCTTCAGTTTGGCAATAAAACGGGCCAGTGCGGGGTTTTCGGCAAATTCACCGCTGGCGATGGCCTTGTCGATGCGGGGCAGGTCCATCCATACGGTGCGCCCGGCGCCGATATTCATATGCCCCACCTCGGAATTGCCCATCTGCCCTTCGGGCAGGCCAACGGCGGGGCCATGGGCGGCAAGGCTGGAATTGGGGTGGTTGGCCATCAGCGCATCGAATGCCGGCGTTTGGGCAAGAGCAACGGCATTGCCCTCGGTTTCGGCGCGTAGCCCCCAACCATCGAGAATGCAAAGAACAACGGGTTTAGGCGTGGACATGAAGCTCTCCGAAAGATTGCACCAGTCATATGCGCTGGCGCAATGCGGGGCAACCCGCTGATAGCCGTGGATGACGTGAAACTGGACCGGTGGCCAAAATTGCGTAAGATGGGGCGGTATTTGAGATTCGAGGTTTTTGTGATGCTGCGGCGCTTTCTGTCTGCATGGCTGGTGTGTCTGGCCTGTGTTTCAACAGCACAGGCGCGCAATCTGGCGCTTATTGTCGGCATAGACCATTATGAAAACCTGCCCAGTCTTGCCCGCGCCGTTGAAGATGCAAGCGGCTATACCGCACTGTTTACCGAGCTTGGCTATGATGTCACCGTGCTGACCAACCCCGCCAGCACCGATTTCCGGCTGGAGCTGGCGCGGTTTTATGACAGCATCAACGAAGGCGATGTTGTGGCCTTTGTCTATTCCGGCCATGGCTGGAGCGATGGCTCGCAAAACTACCTTGTGCCATCGGACACGCCCGAGGCGCTAAGCGCTGCCGAAGCGTCGATCTTTACGCTGCCGCTGCGCAACGGGCAGACGGGGATTATGGATGAAATTGCCAAGCGCGGCGCAAGCCTGTCTTTGGCGATTATCGACGCCTGCCGCGACAACCCCTTTGCCCGCGGCGAAACCCGCGCGCTGGGCCTGGTTGGCGGGCTGGCCGCGATCGAGCCGCCTGCGGGTTCGTTCATCGTCTATTCGGCAGGGGCGAACCAAACCGCGCTAGACCGGCTTGGGGCGGCGGATGACTTTCAGTATTCGGTGTTTACACGCTTCTTTTTGCCGAACCTGCGCGAGTTTGGCGATTTGCGCCGCGCGATTGTGGTGACACGCAGCCAGGTGCAAGAGGCGGCCTCGATCATCAACCATAACCAGCGGCCCGCCTATTATGACGAGCTTTCCGGCACCGCCTGCCTGATCGGCGATTGCGATGCGCTGGTCGTGCCAGCAGCGGTTTCAGCCGCCGAGCTTGCCGCCAGCCAGTTTGCCGAAAGCGAATGGGGGCTGATCCAGAATTCAACCGATATCAATGTGCTAAGGGCCTTTGTGGCGCGCTACAGCGACTCTGTGCCGGAAATGGCCGAGCGCGCGCGCACACGCCTTGCGGCGCTGGAGGTGGAAAGCGCCACGCCGCCCGCCAACACGCCCACAACGCCGCCCGCCGGAAACACCGTAGCCGCCGATACAGTGCTGGAGGATGAGCGCAGCGATCATGCCACCGCCGAAGTGCTTGCGCTGAACAGCCCCAGTGCCTTTATCGCGCCCGCACCGGACAAGCCGCCGCTGCCGGGGATGACGCGCACCAACGCCCCCGCAACGCCACCAACCGCGCCGGAAACCGCAACAAATGCAGCGATGCCTGCCAATACCCGCAGCATCATTGATGAATGCGATGATATTGCCGCTATGTGGGGCAACCCCGACAACCCGATTGGCGTTGAGGGGCGGCTGAGCCTTGTCAACATTGCCGCCGAAGCCGTGGCCACCTGCGATGTGGCGGTGCGTAACCATCCTGACAACCCGCGTATGCGCTTTAACCTTGCCGCCGCGCTTTATGATCGTGGCGAGCTTGGTGACTTTGCAAAGGTGCATGACATTTCGATGCGATTGCTGAACGAGGGTTATGCGCCCGCAGGCATTTTATTGGGTAATGTCTACTTTCTGGGTGATGGGGTCGAGGCAGACTGGGAGCTGGCCGCCGACTATCTGCGCCGTGCTGAAGCTGGCGGCTTTGTAGCGGCCACCGCCATTCTCGCCTATCGCGACCTGGTTGACGAGAACCGTGTCCGTGAACGCGGGCAGGCGTTCTTGCGGCTGAACCAACTGGTTGCCCAAAATGACGTAACAGCGCAATATCTGCTTGGTGCGGCCTTGTTGTTTGGCGAGGGCGTGCGCCAGAATGTGAGCCGCGGCTTGCAGCTTTCAGAACTGGCAGGCCAGCAGGGCCACGCCTATGCCTATGAATCCATCGCCGAATATTATGAAAACCGTAACAATTTTAACCGCGATGATATTGCGCTGGCGCTTGAATATTATGCAAAGGCGCGCGATGCGGGCAGTGCCACTGCTGATTTTTACATCGCGAATATTTACAGCTATGGCACCGGCGTGCCTGTTGATCACGAGCGCGCCTTCCACTTCTACCAGGCAGCCGCGCGGCTGAACCATGCAGGAGCTTATAACAACCTCGCCTTCATGTATGAAAACGGGCATTACGTCGAGGTTGACCTGTCGGAAGCGGTTGGTTTTTACGAGATTTCATCCGAACTCGGCTCGCCAGTTGCCAGTTATAATCTTGCGCTGGCTTATCTTGAAGGCAAGGGCGTGCCGGTCAATAACAACAAGGCGGCCGAATTGTTCATGCTGGCACTGGAGCGCGGCAACCGCTCGGTGATAGACGATACAGAGCTTGACCTTGGCGCCGAATATTTCGCCGCATTCCAGCGCCTGTTGCAAGAGCGCGGCTTTCATTCCGGCCCGATTGACGGCAACCTGACACCGTTTGACATTTCAGCGATGGAACAGATTTGCAACTGCGCAGGCTAGGGCAGCTTTTGCACCCCGAAAAAGATGCGCAACCCGCGCACAAAGCTGCCATAAGCCCAAAATGGCAGCGTTGCGCTGCGCAGAATTGCCGGTTTCATAAGGCATAGCCGGATGAATGGTGCAAGGGTGCGGGTGTGAAGCATGCGCAACAGCACATTATGGCCCCCATAGTTGATAAGGTAGTGACGGATAAGGCGGGGCCGCACCGCACCCATGCGCAGCATTGCATGGCAGTCCACCTCGTGTTTGGCGCCGGCTACATTGACAAGTTTTTCGGCGCGCTGCGCAAAGCAGGGGCAAAACACATCGAACCCGTGGTCCGGCTTGTTCAGCCCCAACGGTATGCGCGGCATTGCGGCGCTGAAACGGCCGCCAAATGACAGGCCGAGATTTGCGCCCAGCAAATCGGCTATGCGCAGGGCGAAAACGCCACCGGCACTAAAGCCGAACACGTTGACCTCGGCATAGGCGTGCGGGGCAAAGCGGGCCGTGATGCTTTGTGCGACCTGCAAAGACGAATTGAAAAAGCTGCGAAATAGGTGTGCTAGTTGACCAAAGCGACGCTATCACACAAATGCGTTACGATTTTAGTTGCTCCAACAGAATTTTGTTGCGCGCTTCGTGCAGAAATAAAAAATTCAAAAACCATATTCTAGTCGATCAAAGCGACAAACCAGTTTTCGGAATTGAGAAAGATATGGCTCAACGTCAATATTACTCACATTTTCCTGCAAGAATGCACGTAGTACTGGCCTATCAAATTCGGCGTCCCCTTGAAAACCAAGCATAATTACCGCCTCTTTTGGAGAAGAGGATTTTTTTATAATTTGTTGAGTGCTCAGCCCGATGAACGAAGCCTCGTAACGTCTCCTATACGATGGATAGGTAAAATCGGCCCCCGAAGCTTCTGAACGACCTTCTTTGCACCCTCAAATTTCGACCCTGGGAGGGTAATCCCCCCCGAAAGTAAGGGGCTGGATAAGTAGAATTTTCTCGG
>JBBDJE010000055.1:0-13340 GCA_040880065.1 Paracoccaceae bacterium
GAAGCCATACATCGCCATTTCCGGCGTGCCGCCGCGAATCTGCCCGCCAATCACGATCGGCGCGACGAAGGCACCATAGGCCGCCACGGCCGAGGTCCAGCCCAGTACCGGGCCAGCGTTGTCGCGGTCATAAATCACGCCAATGGTGCGGAAGGTCGAACCGTTGCCGATGCCGGTCGCCGCGAAGATGACGATGAACAGCACCATGAAGATGAGGAAATACTGTTCAGGCGTTTGCGATTGATAGGCCAGCATCATGACATAGCCGACAGCAGCCGAGGCAATCACCATCACCCCCGCGACCCACTGAGTCACGATCGAACCGCCAAGCTTGTCAGACAACCAGCCCCCCGGCGGACGGATCAGCGCGCCGATAAACGGCCCGATCCAGGCATAGGTCAGCGCACTGGGTGCATTCGGGTTGGCAATCCGCTGCATGACCCCGTCAACCTCGGCATTGGAGAAGCCGAAGATCACCGTGATCGACAACGGCAGCGCCATCGAGAAGCCAATGAACGAGCCAAAGGTCAGGATATACAGGATCGTCATTGACCAGGTGTGTTTATCCTTGAAGATATTGAACTGCTTGCCCATGCTGGCACCGACTTTGCCCGGGATCACGCGCAACAGCACCAATGTAGCGATACAGATCAGGATCACGGTAACGAACACGTTCAGCACCCCCAGCCCCGTAGGCGCGGGCAAAAAGAAGTATAGCCCGATGATCGCGGTCAGAAATCCGATCCCGTAAAGGCCCAGAATCTTGGCGAATGAACCAAGCGTGCCGCCCATATCGGGCGAGAGCGGCTTGAGGTTGTTCATGCCGAACCAGGCGAGCGTCACCAGCGGGATCAGGATCGCCGCCCAGATGAAACCCGCATTCTGGATATAGGTCGGGGTTCCGGCCTCGATCTTGCCGATCAGCGTGCCGCTATCCTTGATCAACGCAATCGGATCACCAGCGATGGCTCCGAAAATCGCCACAGTCATCACCACCGGAATCAGTATCTGCATCGTCGTAACGCCGAAATTACCCAGACCGGCATTCAAACCAAGCGCCAGACCCTGCTGCTTTTTCGGAAAGAAGGTGCTGATATTGCTCATCGAGGCCGCAAAGTTACCGCCGCCAATCCCTGAGAGCAGCGCCGCAAGCTGAAATTTCCACAAAGGTGTGCTTGGGTCTTGCAACAGCAGACCCGTCAGCAAAGCAGGCGGGATCAGCAGCGCCGTGGTCAGAAAGATCGTGTTCCGCCCGCCTGCAATCCGGATCATGAACGACGCAGGGATGCGCAGTGTGGCGCCCGTAAGGCCTGCAATCGCTGTCAGCGTAAACAATTGCGCCTGTGAGAACGGGAAGCCCGCATTGAGCATCTGCACTGTGATGATGCCCCACATCATCCATACAGCAAAGCCCACCAGCAAGTTGGGGATCGAGATCCAGAGGTTGCGGTTGGCGACCCCCTTTCCCGTCCGTTCCCAGAACGTCGGGTCGGCGACGTCCCATTTTTCCATATCTTTGGCCATTATTCTCTCCTGAGTGGTTTTCGGTCAGCGCCACCGATCATGATCGGCGCAATGCCCGGCCTTTTTTGTGCTGCGGCCCGGCGTTGGCCCGGCCGCAACCTGTTGGATTACTTCGTTGATGCGGCAGGATTGCCGCCAAGACGTGCGAGTGTTTCGCGCAAATCATCCAGCGATTTGAATTGCGCCCTAAGGTGCAGCGCACCGCCGCGTTCGCTCAGTTCAACCTTGCCGGTTGTGGCGAAGATTTCGGCCATATCGGCTTCGGCATCCTTCTTTTGCTGCATCTCTTCGGCAATCGCCTGATCAACAGATGACAGCAGGTATTCCTCGCCAAACCCGCCTTCGGGCTCTTTCAGCCAGAAAAAACACACCGCCCAGGAAACCAGCGCACCCGCCGCGATGATCATGAAGAAGGTCGATGTATCGACGAACATGAAGATGAACAGGTAAAACACCGCACCCACGTTGCCATAGGCCCCGGCCATGCCGGCGATCTGCCCGGTCACACGGCGCTTGATCGACGGGATGATGCCAAAGGTTGCCCCCTCTGCCCCTTGCACGAAGAAGGAACAGCCAATGGTAATCATGATCGCGATGACCAGCGGCCAGGAGCTGTTGAGCAGCCCCATCAGGAAGAACCCGATGGCAATGCCTAGCATGTAAGACAGCATAACAAAGCGCCGGTTGCCCATCCTGTCGGACACGAGGCCCCCCATCGGGCGCGCGACAAGGTTGATGAAAGCGAAGGACGCGGCGATCAGGCCCGCAGTCACCGCGGTTAGTCCCCAGGTTTCCTGAAAGAACATCGGCAGCATCGACACCACGGCCAGTTCCGCACCGAAATTGGCGAAATAGGTCGTGTTGAGCGCGGCAACCGAGCTGAACGGATAGCGGTCATCCTCGGGGATGCCCTTGCGCAGCAGCGGAAGGTTGACGCGCAGCACCTGCCAGACCTGGTAGGCCACGATCACCGCGATGGCAGCGTAGCAAATCGCAGCGACGAAGTCGTCGATATAGCCCATCATCTGCACGCGGTAGACGAGGATAGACAGGATACCGACCAGCGGCACCGTGAAGATTACCAGTAGCGCAAGGTCGCGATAGGTTGAAACTTCCAGCGCCCCGGATTTGCGCGCCTTTTTGTGGGTATCGGCGCTCGGGCCATCACTGATGGCAAACCAGTAAAACACGCCATAGGCGGCCATGATGATCCCCGACATCGCAATGGCATAGCGCCAACCGTCATCGCCACCAAACACCGACAGCGCAATTGTCGGGATGGTCATTGCTGCCGCCGCTGACCCGAAATTGCCCCAACCGGCATAGAAGCCTTCGGCAAAACCAATGTCGCGCGGCTTGAACCACAGCGCAGTCATGTGGATGCCGACAACAAAGCCCGCGCCAACCGAGGACAGAACAAGACGCGAGACGAAAAGCTGCATCTTGCTGTCGCCAAAGGCGAAGAACAGTGTCGGGATGGCCATCAGAACCATCAGAACCGAGAACACCCGCCGCGGACCCCATTTGTCGAGCGCCATGCCGACGATGATCCGGGCGGGAATGGTCAGCGCCACGTTGGCAATGGCAAAGAGGCGGATGTCGTCACGGGTTAGCCAATCTGCCGAAGCCAGCATAGAAGAGGCCAGCGGCGCCATATTGAACCAGACGTAGAATGTGATGAAAAAGGCGATCCACGTCAGGTGAAGCGCGCGGATTTCACGGTTTTTGAAGCGGAAAATGTCCGAGACTTGCATAGCTGCGTTCCTCTTTATTGCTTATTTGGCCGCCTGCACCCCGGATGCAGAAACATGGGTTGGGATGATGAGGATCGGACATTTCGCCCGCCTTGCGAGAAAGGCCGAGACCGAACCAAAGGTCATGTGGTCGAATTCCTCGACAAGCGCGTCGATGCGGCGCGCTATAAATCCAAGTGGACCGTTATCTGGCTGATGGCTGTGGCGCGCCATGACCAGAAGATCAGGCTTGCGCTCTTCGGTTGCACGCAAAATCATCTTGCGGGCATCGCCCTCGGCCAGCATCACACGCGCTTCAAGACCGGCAGCCGTAAGTCGCGCGGCGGCCTGTTCGACTCCAGCCTTTTGACTTGCATATTGTTCGTTGAAGAGATCGTCGGCTCCGGACGTTGCGCTGCCAATATCCTCGACCACCGAAACCAGTGTCACGGTCGGCTTTAGCGGGCTGAACAATTCCACAACCGCATCGAGTGCGATCTCGGCGTTACGGGAATGGTCATAGGCCAACATAATATCCATCTGTCTCTCCCATCAGGCACCGCAGGCGGGTGCCATGTGTGTTTGAGGCAGTTGAAGCAGTCGTTCCCGTTACATGGCTTGATCTAAATCAAGAAACACGGAAAACATAACGAAATAAATGACTTATACAATTTTATCAACTCTTAGATCTGGACGGATCAAGGCGAAAACCGCGAAGATCAACCATAAGCTTGACATTTATCAACTGTGGTGATGGTCTTTGCCACAAGCGCTAGCGGGTGAATGGCATGCTCGACACGGAATATCAGGATATTCGAAAGCTGAGTCTCTTCGCGCCAATGGCGGATGAGCACTTTCCATCCTTGGTGCGCGGCGCCTATGTGCAGAATTTTCCTGCGCAGATCGAATTGATCACCGAAGGAGAGCAAAGTGATTTTCTGCACATCGTTCTCTCCGGCTCGGTCGACCTGTTCTCTGCGTGGAATGGCAGGGAAACCAGCCTGGCCACAGTGCGGCCCATTTCAACCTTCATTCTTGCCGCGACGATCAAGGATGCGCCCTACCTTATGTCTGCGCGCACATTGGAAAAAAGCCGGATCGTGCTGATCCCCAGTCAGGATGTGCGCACGATATTTGACGTCGACAGGAACTTTGGACGCGCAATCGTAACGGAGTTGGCGCAGTGTTACCGCTCGGTTGTCAAGGCGCAGAAGGATCTCAAGCTCAGAACCTCGCTCGAGCGGCTTGCGAACTATCTGCTGAAGCATCAAAGACATGCCGGCGGTGGATCTGTGTTCGAGCTTGATTGCGAGAAGCGCCGCCTTGCCTCGGTGCTGGGCATGACCCCCGAAAACCTCTCGCGCGCCTTCAAAGGCCTTCAGCCTTACGGCATCACTGTGAACGGCACGCGCATCACCATCGCGAAGCAGGCGGACCTTGAACGCTTCGCCAATCCCAATCCGCTGATTGATGACTTTTCAACCTGAAATAGCAACAGATAGCCCTGGCCGATCACGCAAGCCATACAAGGACATGGCCGCTGCAAGCACCAATGTGCGCGGTTGGCGGTAATCGCGTTTGTTCCACCCTTGTCACAATCGAAGCGGGCATCGGCGCAATGGGGGAAGACCCGCACCGTGCACATCAACGCGACCAATGGCGTGCGGGTAAATGGTGCGAATGTTACTCAGGCCGACATTATCGCCGCCAACGGCGTGATCCACCGGATCGATGCGGTGCTGTTGCCAAACTGAACCAACTATAACGCAAATTTGCAGAGGGCGGGACACCCTGCCCTCTTTTTCTTTGCGCGGCGCAGCTGAGCAAGCGGCATTCTCCAACGGTTTGATCGCTGACGATCATGCCTGGCTTTGCATGCTGTTTGATCAGCGCCGCATTTGCATGACAGGTATTCTTGACGGATTAGCGATCGCAACATAAATTTTGGCTATCAAGTATTTACTGGTGAACAATGATCAAGATTCCAAAGGCTTTTCACGAAGTTCTTGGCGAAACGCAGTCTGCAAAGTCGCTGCTGCTTGTCATCACGACGGTCTGTATTGCGACAGTGCTTTGGGCGCGCCCGATTTTCGATGTGAACGATGTCGGCCTTTGGCGCAAGCTCATCGCGCTTTTGCTGTTCGTGGATATCGCAGCGGGTGCCGTCGCCAATCTGACCGAGGGAACGAACCGGTTTTATTCTACCCGCCCCGCGCATCGATGGGGCTTCATTGCCCTGCATATTCATCTTCTGGTTTTCGCGGCGCTGCTTGATCTGCCGCTTTTGCCCTTTGTCCTGATCTGGGCCTATGTCATCGCAGCAACAGTGTCCCTGAACGTTCTAATGGAATGGAAAGACCAGCGCCTGCTGGCCGGGGCGTTTGTGGCGGTTGGCTGGATGGGGTTGGGGTTGCTGCCGCTCGACCCTCTCGGTCTCGTGGTTTCGGCGCTGTTTCTGTTCAAGCTGTGCTATGCCTTCGCGGTCGATCATGCATCTGGGCGTGCATCGTGACGGGCAGGCTTGTTCGCGCAACACCGGCACAGGCGATCCCGCTTTTTACCGATGCTTTTGCGCGGGACCCAATGTTCAAGTATTTCACCGGCTTGAGTGACCCAATGGCGCAAACCCCGATGCGCAAACGGATCGTAGCGTTCATAACCCACCTTCATGCAGCCGCGGGCCACCAGATATGGGGTTGGCAGGTCGATGGCGCGCTGGCAGGTTGCGCCTTGGTTGTAGACAAAGCACATCACGCACCACAGCGGCTTATGCTGCTTAAGGTGCTCTGTTCAGCGGTTTTGCTTGGCTTTGGAACCCTGTCGCGCCTGAACGCCTATGCCAGACGCCGCGGGCGCGGGCGACCGGAAGGCGTGTCGCATTTTCTTGTGCTGGTCGGGCTTGCAGACAAGGCGCGCGGCAAGGGAATCGGTGGCCCTTTTCTGCAAGCGCTGCACGCGCATTCCGGTTTGCCTGCGCATTGGGCGCTCAATACCGAGAATCCGGCGAATCTGGCATTTTATGAGCGCCTCGGCTATCTGCTCTACGGACAGGAGACCTTGGGGGCAGTGACGATCTACAAGTTTCATCGCCCCGCGCTCACAGAACCACACTAAAGACCGGCCCCGGCGGCATAACGGGCTCACTACAGCGCCAGCCCTACCCGTCCTGCCATTCCCATGGCCGCGCAAAGCCGCCGAGCACTTCTGTAACCGCATCATCTGTCACATCTTCACTGGTGCGCGAAAGGCGGGCGACCAGACCGCGTTTTTTGTGCTCATAAACCTCGACCAGTTTGGCACCGATCCCGGCTTTTTGCAGCGCTTCGGCATAAACGCGCGCGATGGCAAGTTTGCGCAGTTCGTTCTTCAGCACCTTGCCGACGGCGGTTTTCGGCAGTTCGGGCAGAATTTCCAGATATTTCGGCACGGCTGCGCGCTCGTCGATGTTCTTGACGGTATAGTCGAGCAATTCAGCCTCGCTCACCGATTTACCGTTGACCAGTTCGACATAAACGCAAGGAATCTCGCCCGAATGTATATCGGGCTGGCCAATGGCACCAGACAGCGCCACCGCGTCATGGCCGGCCAGCACCTCTTCTATCACCGCCGGGTCGATATTGTGGCCGCCGCGAATGATCAGGTCTTTGGCGCGGCCGGTAATGAAGATAAAGCCATCGGCATCAATGCGCCCCAAATCCCCTGTGCGCAAATGCGTGCCGCCGGCGAACAGGCCCTTGTTCTTGTCGGGCTCTATATAGGTTGCACCCACCATAACACCCGGCGTCAGCACGCAGATTTCGCCGATCTCGTCTGTGCCACATTCCTTGGTGATGCTGCCATCGGGCGCGCAGTGCAGAATGCGCACATCGGAATAGGGAAAGGGCAGCCCGACGGAGCCGATTTTCGTTTCGCCAAAGGCCGGATTGATCGAGACAAGGCAGGTGGCTTCGGTCATGCCATAGCCTTCGAGAATTTTCACGCCGGTGGTTTTTTCAAACTTGCGAAATGATTCCACCGGCAGCGCGGCAGACCCGCAAAGCGCATATTTCAGCTTGGAGACATCGGCATTGACCGGCACCTGCATAAGCTTGGCGACCGCCGTTGGCACGGTGACCATAAAGGTCACGCCGTAACGTTCCAGCAACTTCCAGAAATTGTCATAAACCCCGTCGCCGCGATAGCCCGCAGGCGTGGGCATGACCATATGCGCGCCAGACCGCACGCAGGTCATCAAAATCGGATAGGCGGCAAAAACGTGGAACATGGGCAGCGGGCAGAACATGACATCCTGCGCGCTGATGATCTGGTCGGTGGGGCACCAGCCGTTATAGATCATCCCCGAAAAGCGGTGCTGGGCAACCTTGGGCATACCCGTGGTGCCACCGGTATGGAAATAGGCGGCCACACGGTCGCCAAAGTCTTCTTCAAAGCTTAGCGTTGTTGGCTGGCGGGAAAGCTCGGCCTCAAAACTGGCGATGTTGGCTTTATGTGTTACTTTAATTTTTGGCCGTATCAGGCTGATAATCCATGATAATGGCGGCTTGGCATAGCGCTTCAGGTCAACCTGCAAAACGGTTTTCACATTGGGAGCAAGCGCCACCGCCTCGTCAACCTTCTGGGCAACATCGGCTTTGGGAAACGGCGCCAGCGTCACCACGACCTTGGCCTTGGTTTCGCGCAGGATAGAGCCAATTTGTTCAGCCGACAGCGTGGGGTTGATCGGGTTTACAATGCCCGCCGTAGCCCCGCCCAGAAAGCTGAGCACCGCTTCGTTGCAGTTGGGCAGAATATAGGCGACCACGTCTTTTTCACCCACGCCAAGGCTGCGAAACAGGTTGGCGGTTTGGGCAACCTTGTCTTTAAGCTGCGTCCAGTTCAAGGTCTCGCAAGGCTCTTTGGGGCCGGAGCGGAGTTGGAAGGTCACCGCCGGACGCGGGCCATGGGCGGCTTCGGTGCTGGTGATCTGCTCGAACAATGTGCGCTCGCTTACGCGTTCGGCATAGGTTTTCTCGGCTTCGACAGCGCGCACGTCTGCCAATGTTGAAATGTGATTTTGCACCAGCTACCCCTCCCAAGGTTTCCTTTTTCTTCACAGGATGGAGTGGTTTTCCCGTTGGTGCAAGTCTATCGCAGCGTTAGGTAAACTGCAGCTTCGCCAGCCGCGCATAAAGCCCGCCCTCGGCGACCAGCGCTTCATGCGTGCCCTCGGCCACGATTTTTCCGTCTTCCAGCACGATAATCCGGTCGGCCTTTTTAACGGTTGCCAGACGGTGCGCAATGACAATTGTGGTGCGGTCTTGGGCGAGCGCATCTACAGCGGCTTGCACGGCCTGCTCGCTTTCGGCATCCAGCGCCGAGGTCGCCTCGTCCAGCAACAGCACCGGCGCGTCGCGCAAAATGGCGCGGGCAATGGCAATGCGCTGCTTTTGGCCGCCCGACAGCATAACGCCACGCTCGCCGACATAGGTGTCATACCCGTCGGGCAGCTTGCGCAAGAACATGTCGGCGGCGGCGGCTTTTGCAGCGGCTTCAACCTCGGCATCGGTGGCAGACGGGCGGCCAAAGCGGATATTTTCACGCGCCGAAGTCGCAAAGATCACCGCATCTTGCGGCACAAGCGCGAATTGCTGGCGAAAGTCATGGCGCATCAGGCTGTTGAGCGGCGCGCCGTCGACGGTAATTTCGCCCGAATCCGCATCATAAAACCGCAACAAAAGCTGGAATACGGTAGATTTTCCTGCACCCGAAGGGCCAACAAGCGCCACGGTTTCGCCGGGTTTTATGCTAAGGTTAAACCCTGACAGCGCAGGCGCCTCGGGCCGTGCGGGGTAGCGAAAGCCAATATTCTGAAACCCGATTGCGCCCTTGATGCGTGCTGGCAGTCTGGCAGGGGTTTCGGGGTCTTTGATCGGGTCTTCGGCAGTCAGCAGATCAACCAGCCGTTCGGTCGCCCCGGCAGCGCGCTGCAACTCGCCCCAAACCTCGGACAAGGCACCAACGGCACCGGCCACCATCACCGCATAAATCACAAACAGCGTAAGATCGCCCGGCGACATGACCCCCGAGCGCACATCGCGCGCACCCAGCCACAACACGCCGACAATGCCGGTAAACACCATGAAGATGATGCTCACCGTCATCAGCGCGCGGGTGGTTATGCGGCGCTTGGCAGCATCAAAAGCCCGCTCGGTTACATCCGAAAACCGGCCACGGCTAACGGTTTCATGCGTATAGGCCTGCACGGTCTGGGCGGCTTGCAGGGTTTCAGATGCAATGGCCGAGCTTTCGGCGATAAGATCCTGGCTTAAGCGGCTGAGCTTTCGCAAACGGCGGCCCAGTGTCATGATCGGAATGATCACCAGCGGCACCAAAAGCAGCGCAATGGCGCTGAGCTTGGTAGAGGTGGCCAGCATAAAGCCTGCTCCGCCAAAGAAAATAAGCACGTTGCGCAGCGCAACCGAAACTGAAGAGCCGATAACCGACAGCACCAGCGTTGTATCGGTTGTGAGCCGGCTGAGCACTTCGCCGGTCATCAATCGCTCGTAAAATGCGGGCGACATGCCGATGACCTTGTCATAAACCACGCGGCGGATATCGGCGATCACGCGTTCGCCCAGCCGCGTGACAAGGTAAAACCGCAAGCCCGTGCCAAGCGCCAGCATGGCAGCCACGGCAATGGCCAGCATGAAATACCGGTCAATCGCATCAGCGGCATCAGCCCCAAAGCCATCAACCACCAAACCAACGGCTTGCGGCATGGCCAAAGACAAACCGGCAGTCAGCAGCAGCGCGAACAATGCCCCAAACAACAACCCGCGATAGGGCCACAGAAAGGGCGCAAGCTGGCGTAGCGGGCGCACCGACTTTGCGCGCGGGCGCGATGCCCCGTCATCCGAAATATCGCTCATGCCCGCCTCGTAAATAAAATTGTCTGCTGTTTTCAGCAGCACATCTAAGCCGCCGATGGCTAAAGAACAACCTGAGCTTGGGGCTTAATTGGCCCAGCCACCATCAATCACATGGGTTTGGCCGGTTACAAAACATGCCTCATCGCTCGCCAGATAGGCAACCAGCGCGGCAACTTCATCAACCGAACCAAGCCGCCGCATGGGCTGGCTGGCGATGAAATCGCGCTTGGCGGCCGCGAAATCTGCAGAATCTCCAAGCCGGTCATGCAGGCTGGGGCTGTCGATCGCACCGGGGCAAATGGCGTTGCAACGCACGCCATGGCTGACATAATCGGCCGCGACAGATTTGGTCAGCCCGATCACCGCCGCCTTGCTGGCCCCATAGGCGCAACGGTTCGCAGCACCGCGAATGCTTGATACAACCGATGACATGTTAATGATTGCCCCGCTCTTGCGCTCCAACATCCCCGGCAGACAACCCCTGATCATGCTGAACATAGCCTTTACGTTTAGATCAAAGGCAAAATCCCACTCGGCTTCGCTGCAGGCAAGCGCATTGCCCGCATGCACAATGCCCGCGCAGTTGAACAGCACATCCACCGGGCCAATGGCGGCGGTAAATTCGGCAATTTCATGCCGGCGGGTTACATCCAGATGCGCGGTTTCCAGCGTATCAAGGCTGTCGAGCAAACGGGTGTTGATGTCGGTTGCAATCACACGCGCACCCTCTGCCGCAAGGCGAAGTGCCGCGGCCCGCCCTATCCCCTGCCCGGCTGCGGTAACCAGACAGGTTTTTCCCTTCAGGCGATTCATTTGCAACTCCTTCGGCCAAGAGCCGCCGATGCGGCGGGTTATACATTGATCAGCGGGCTACAATCCACGCACAATAGCGGCTGGTCAATGCCCCTGTTCCGTGTCGGCTCAAGGGTGATCGGCAGGAGAATTGGCGTGCGTTTGATGATATCGGCCCTATTTCTATGGCTGCTGCCCATATTGGCAGTTGCACAGGGCCGCGCCGTGGTTGTGGTGTGTCTGGCCAACAATGCCGCGCCCATAACGCTTGATTTGTGGCGCCAGTCTGTCTTCGGCGTGGAGCTTCATTGCATAGATGCGCGCTTCATCAACGGCCTTACCCCTTGCGCACCCGATAGTGGCTATGGCCTGTCAGAAGTGAATACCGGGCAGCTTATGGCCACCACCGATTCCGATGCGCAGGCTTTTGGCAATGTCGGCGGCATCACCTATGTGCGCATCGCGCCGCTGACCATTGAATTCTGGGGCGGTCAGTCAACTGGCGATGGCGACGCACCTGTCCGCGACTGGACCTATACGGTTGACCGCGTCAGCGGTGTGGCCCTTTTGCAGCGCGAAGGCACGCGCACGGTTTATTCCTGCGGTGTGGTGCGCTAGCGGCGGGCGGCGGCGCGGCGGGCACTTGCGGGAAGGTTTTGGCGCGCTTCGCGCAAGGCAATGAACACACCCGAGCAGATAATCAGCACGATACCGGCGATTGAAAGCCAGCTTGGCACCTCGGCCCAAAAGGCAAAGCCCCAGAGTGTTGCCAGCACCAGTGCCGAATACTCGAATGGTGCAACAATTCCTGCGCTGGCGCTGCGATAGGCCTGTGTGATCAGGTAGCCGCCAAAGGCGCTGCAGGCACCTGCAATGGTCATTATCCCGAACTCGGCCAGTGTCGGCATTTGCCATGCGCGAAATATGAATGCCCCGACGCGCCCGCCGCTCCCCTCCATCCAGCCGCTTCCAAAAACCAGCCCCATGGCGATACAGGTCACAATGAACACCAACTGGATATAGACCGACATGGTAAGCGCCGTATCACGCTGGCCGATCTTGCGGGTGAGCGTGTGCAGCCCCGCATAGGCCACCGCGGCACAAAGCGGCAACAGCACCGCCCATTGAAAGCTTGTTGTGCCGGGGCGGATGATCAGCATCACCCCGACCATCCCGACCAGCAAGGCCGACCAGCGGCGAATGCCCACCGCTTCGCGCAGAAAAATGGCCGAAAAGCCGGTTATGACCAGCGGCGCGACAAAGAAAATCGCGCTCGCATCGGCCATGGGCAGCACGGCAAGCCCGGCAAAAAACGCAAAATTCGAGATAACAACAAACAGGCCGCGCACAATTTGTAGGCGCAGGTTTTTGGTGCGGAATATGCCAAGCCAAGCGCTGCGCGGTGACAGAATAAGCATGATGAACGTCAGCCCGATAATGCTGCGCACAAATATAACTTCGTGCAATGGCAAGGTCGAGGCGAACGAACGCACGGCGATATCGTTGATGGAAAACACCAAGGACGCGCCCAACGCGCAGGTAATGGCAAACCGTGAATTATCGGTGGCAAGGGCGGAGCACATAAATACCTGCATGTTTTAGCAACCACAGGCGCAGCCCCGGAGCGACCTGTCGCGCTTGTTCGCGACATTAGTTCAAGTTGCGGCGTTTCAGCTTGCGAAAATTAGTGGAGCGGGTGACGGGAATCGAACCCGTGTCTCTAGCTTGGAAGGCTAGGGTCTTACCATTACACAACACCCGCGCTTGGTGCGGTGGATATTTCACATCGCTCTGAGCGTCAAGGCCAAGAGCGCTACAAAGCAGTCCGGTTTTTTGCCCGCGGCGTGCAGTGCAGACCGGCAACAGGGCCTTAGGTGGGCACCAGCCGTTCAAGAATGAGCGGCAGCGCGGCGTAACTGTCAAGCAAGGCCGTAGGCTTTAGCGCGCGGCAGGCGGCGGCATTCGGCCCGAAGGTAACCAGAATGCTCGGCAGGTTGGCGGCAACGGCGGTGTCATAATCGGTGATCGTGTCGCCAATCAGAACCGCGCGGCGCGCATCCCCGCCAAGCCGGGCGATGGTTTCGGTCAAATGCAACGGGTGCGGTTTGCGCACCGCCAGCGCATCGGCTCCGATGACCACCGGAAAGAAGCGCGCAAGATTGAGCCGTTCAAGCAGGTTATCGGCCAGATCCTGCGGTTTGTTGGTGCAAACGCCCAGCTTCCAGCCCTGCGTTTGCAAGGCGGCCAGCGTATCTTCGACCCCGTCATAGATGGTGCTGAACCGGTCTATTTTTGCGCGGTAATAGGCCACAAAGGGGGCGTAACCCGCCTCTTAGATTCCAACTTCAAGTGCAACGTTTGATTTGAAGGCCGCGATTTCGCT
>JBBDJE010000056.1:0-13268 GCA_040880065.1 Paracoccaceae bacterium
CGATCGTTCCGATGTTGCAATGCGGCTTATTCCGCTCAAACTTTGCCTTCGCCATGACCTGATTCCTTATTCTGCGAATGCCCCCGGCCGGGGGCGGTCAATTATCGGGGGTCAGATAGTCGTCATTTGCAGAAAAATCAATGCCCAATTGCAAGCAGGCTTGCCCGCATCACGGCGATCTGCCAAGCCATTCACATGCGCATTATGATCACATTTGCAGCCCTGCTGCTTTCGGTTACGCTTTTGCAGCTACATTCAGGCGCAATGGGGCCGCTGGATGCGTTGGCCGGGCTGGCTTTCGGCTTCAGCTCAACGCAGGTCGGCATGCTGGGGTCGGCGCATTTTGTAGGATTTTTCATTGGCTGCTGGTGGGCGCCACGCCTGCTGGGTGCGGTTGGCCATACGCGTGGCTTTGCGGCCTTTGCCGCACTCGGTGCCATAGGTGCCATTGCGCATCCTATTTTCATTGGCCCCTATGCCTGGGCGCTGCTGCGGATCATGACAGGTCTGGCCGTTGCCGGATGTTTCACGATTGTCGAGGCGTGGCTGCATGCCAAGGTGACGAATGCCAATCGCGGCCGCGTGCTGGGGGCATATCGCGTGGTCGATATGGGTGCTTCATTTGTGGCACAACTGCTGATCGGGGTGCTCGATCCGGTGTCATATGTTTCCTATAATATCATGGCGATTCTGTGCTGTGCCGCGATCATGCCGCTGATGCTTACGCGCTCTGTGCCCCCAAACCTGCCCGAAGCCCCGCGCCTGCGGCCAATAAAGACCATGTTGCTCTCACCACTCGCGGCGGCGGGCGTTATGGTGGCTGGTGTCACCTCGCCGGCTTTTCGCATGGTCGGGCCAGTTTACGGGCAAGAGGTTGGGCTGCGGGCTGATCAGATTGGCCTGTTTCTGGCCACAGCCGTGGCCGGTGGGGCGATCAGCCAAATTCCCGCCGGCTGGCTGGCCGACCGTTACGACCGCCGCCATGTGCTAACCGGCATTTCGCTGGCCGCGGTCGCCGTCTGTCTGCTTACGGCATTCTTCGGGCAATACAGCCATAGCGTGGTATTTGTTGCGGCGTTTTTATTCGGCATCACCACCTTTCCGATCTTTTCGATCTCGTCTGCCCATGCCAATGATTTTGCCGCTGTTGACGATATGGTCGAAGTCGCGGCCTCACTGATGTTTCTCTATGGCATCGGGGCGATCGCCAGCCCACTTCTGGCCTCAATCCTCATCGACAATTATGGCGCAGGCAGCCTGTTTGTGATGATGGCCGTTGCGCATATTTTCCTAAGCCTGTTCGGCCTTTACCGCATGCGTGCCCGCCCGACACGCACGCGCAGCGCCTATAGCTATGTGCCGCGCACCAGCTTTGTGCTGGGCCGGCTGTTCAAGCGGCGAAATGGCGACCAATAGGCTGGAATGCTGCCCCGCCTTGCGATAAAGCAGCTCAAACTCTTAAGGATTCACCATGACCCGCATACTTATCACCTCGGCCCTGCCCTATATCAACGGCATCAAGCATTTGGGCAATCTGGTTGGCAGCCAACTGCCATCCGATGCCTATGCCCGTTATATGCGCGCCCGTGGCAACGAGGTGATGTTCATTTGCGCAACAGACGAGCATGGAACGCCCGCCGAACTGGCCGCCGCAAAGGCGGGCAAACCGGTGGATGAATTCTGCGCCGAAATGTGGCAGGTTCAAAAAGATATCGCCGACGGGTTCCGCCTGTCGTTTGACCATTTCGGTCGCTCATCCTCGGCCCGCAACCACGACCTGACCCAGCATTTTGCAGGCCGTCTGGCCGATGCCGGGCTGATCGAGGAAGTGAGCGAAAAGCAGGTTTACTCCCATGCCGATGGCCGTTTCCTGCCCGACCGTTACATCGAAGGCACCTGCCCCAATTGCGGGTTCGAGAATGCGCGTGGCGACCAGTGCGAAAACTGCACCAAGCAATTGGACCCGACCGACCTGATCAACCCGCGCAGCGCCATTTCCGGGTCCACCGATCTGGAAGTGCGTGACACAAAGCATTTATACCTGCGCCAATCCGCCATGCGCGCAAAACTGACCGAATGGATTGACAGCAAGAAAGACTGGCCGATTCTAACCACCTCGATCGCCAAAAAATGGCTGAATGACGGTGACGGGCTGCAAGACCGTGGCATCACCCGCGATCTGGCCTGGGGCGTGCCGGTGAAGCGTGGCACCGAAGATTGGCCGGGCATGGAGGGCAAGGTCTTCTATGTTTGGTTTGATGCCCCCATCGAATACATCTCCGCCACTGCCGAATGGGCCGATGCCCACAGGCTTGACGATGCCGCATGGCAGCGCTGGTGGCGCACCGATCTGGGTGCCGATGATGTGCGCTATGTGCAATTCATGGGCAAAGACAACGTGCCGTTTCACACCTTGTCGTTTCCTGCCACGATCATGGGCTCAAACGAGCCTTGGAAGCTGGTTGACTATATCAAATCCTTCAACTGGCTGAATTATGAGGGTGGCAAATTTTCCACCAGCCAGGGGCGCGGCGTGTTCATGGATCAGGCGTTGGATATCATGCCATCCGATTATTGGCGCTGGTGGCTACTGTCCAACGCACCTGAATCCAGCGATGCCGATTTCACGTGGGAGAGCTTTCAGGCCGGTGTGAACAAAGATTTGGCCGATGTGCTCGGCAATTTCGTCAGCCGTGTTACCAAGTTCTGCAACAGCAAGTTCGGCCCTGCCGTGCCCGAGGCGGGCAGCTATGGCCCTGCCGAAGACGCGCTGATCGCCGAGCTTGAAACCCGGCTGGCCGCCTATCAGGGCCATATGGACGCTATCGAGATCCGCAAGGCCACGGCCGAGCTGCGGGCCATTTGGGCGGCGGGCAACGAATATTTGCAGGCCACCGCACCATGGACCCTGTTCAAGACCGACCCGGACGGCGCCGCCGCGATCATCAGGCTCGCGCTGAACCTAATTGGTATGTATGGCGCGCTGGCAAAACCTTTTGTGCCCGATGCGGCTACAACCATTCAGGGCGCGCTCAACACCACAGGGGAATGGCCAAGCGATGTAAAATCAGCGCTTTCTGCCCTGCAGCCCGGCCACGCCTTCAGCGTGCCAGAGGTGATGTTCGCCAAAATTACCGACGCGCAGCGCGAGGCGCTTGAAGCGCGGTTTGCAGGCGCGTAACGCCTAGGCGCTATGCGCGCCTTTTGCCAGCGCGGCCACGAATTCGAGCACCGCGGCGGCGGGCTGCCCTTCGCCGATTTTGCTGACAATAGCCGAGCCGACAACCGCACCATCGGCCACTTCGGCAATCGCCTGCGCCCCTGCCGGGGTTTTAATGCCAAAGCCAACGCAAACCGGTAATGCGGTTGCCGCTTTTATGCGCGCTACTTCGGGCGCTACGGCACCGGCATCAGCTTCAGCCGCGCCGGTTATGCCGTTGATTGATACATAATAGATAAAGCCGGAGGTGTTTTTCAGCACAGCAGGCAGGCGGGCATTATCGGTGGTTGGCGTGGTCAGGCGAATGAAGTTCAGGCCCGCCGCCTGCGCGGGCAAACAAAGCTCGCTGTCTTCTTCGGGCGGCAGGTCGACCACGATCAGCCCGTCGACACCGGCCTCAACGGCGGCGGTCACAAAGGTTTCTACGCCCATTGCGAAAATCGGGTTGTAATACCCCATCAGCACAATCGGGGTAATATCATCGCCAGCGCGAAAAGCGCGCACCATGTCGAGCACACGACAAAGCGTCATACCCGCTTCGAGCGCCCGCTGGCCAGCCAGTTGAATCGCCGGACCATCGGCCATCGGGTCAGTAAACGGCATGCCTAGTTCGATAATATCGGCACCGGCGGCCGGAAGACCCTTCACAATTTCTAGCGAAGCATCATAGCCCGGGTCGCCAGCCATGACGAAGGTCACAAAGGCCTTGCGGTTCTGGCTTTTCAGTTCGGCGAACTTGGCATCAATCCGGGTCATCGTCGGCTCCTGTCCAGAGCATGTTGCAGAAAAGTCGGAACCGGTTTTCTGCATTTAAACATGCGGTATTAGAAATTTAGAATGCACACGGGTTTGGCCCAATGCTCGTGGGAAATCAACTTGCATTTGGTGATTTTCGACAAGCGGCGCTATATTTGCCCCGGCAAGCATACGAGGCCACCATCACCCTGACCGCAAGCTGCCATTGCGGCAGTTTGTTGGCGCAAAAAGCTGGCGTTTTCTCGACAGATTGCACGAATCGCCGTGTTTGGGCATTCTGGGCCAAAGGAGGGCGTGCATGGCAACGATCCGCTTTACGGCAAACCTTGCCCGCCACCGCCCGGTGCCGGTGCTGCTCGCCAACGGTGAAACGCTCGCTTGCGCGCTCCAAAACGCCATGAAAGACGATGCGCTGCTCGCCAGCTATGTGCTTGATGAGCAGGGGCGCCTGCGCAAGCACGTAAATATATTCATCGACGGTGCTCTGCTGCGCGACCGCATAAAACTGTCTGACCCGCTTACGCCAAACGCCGAAATCTACATCATGCAAGCCCTTTCAGGAGGATGAAATGAGCAACCGTCTGCATATTGGCACCCGCAAAGGGCTGTTTCATTACGCGCGCGGCGCGACTGGCTGGCAGCTTTCCGGTGCGCCCGCCTTTTTGGCCGAGCCTGTCACTGCCTTTTTGGTCGATCAGCGCGACGGGGCGCACTATGTCGCACTTCAGCACGGGCATTTCGGATGCAAGTTCCACCGCAGTCAGGACAATGGCGCAAGCTGGCAGGAGTTGCCCACCCCCGCCTACCCTGCCTCTGATGCGCCCGACGCGCCCGCGCTGGATATGATCTGGGTGCTTAGCCCCGGCGGCGCTGACCAGCCGGGGCTGATCTGGGCGGGCACCTTGCCCGGCGGGCTGTTCAAGTCAACCAACCATGGCGAAAACTGGGAACTGGTTGAAAGCCTGTGGGAACGCCCCGAGCGCGCCAAATGGTTTGGTGGCGGGTACGATCATCCCGGCATCCATTCCATCATCACCGACCCGCGTGACAGCAAGCACATCACCCTTGGCGTCTCCTGCGGCGGGTGCTGGCACAGTTTTGATGGCGCTCAAAGCTGGGCGCAGGCGGGCCACGGCTTCAACGCCACATTCCTGCCCCCCGAACAGGCAAGCGACCCCACTTCGCAAGACCCGCATTTCATTGCCGCATGCGCCAGCGCGCCGGACAGGGTTTGGTGCCAGCATCATTGCGGCGTCTATCGCTCGGATGATGGAGCCATGAACTTCACCGAGCTGCACAATGTCCCGCCCTCCAACTTTGGCTTTGCCGTCGCCGCCCACCCGCATGATCCCGAAACCGCATGGTTCGCACCCGCCGTGAAAGATGAATGCCGCGTGCCGGTGAACGGCAAATTTGTCATTACCCGCACACGCGATGGCGGGCAGAGCTTTGAGATTCTCGACAATGGCCTGCCCACTTTCCCAAGCTACGACCTTGTCTACCGCCATGCGCTGATAGTCGATGAAACCGGCAACCGGCTGGCCACAGGCTCCACGACCGGCAATCTGTGGGTCAGCGAGGATATGGGCGATAGCTGGCAGCAGCTTTCAAGCACCCTGCCGCCCATTGCAACGCTCACCTTCAGCTAGAAGCGCGGCCCGGCCTGCTCTGGCCAAAGCACTTGATTGCCGCTTGCCCCTTGACCGACCCCGCCACCCGCCACTAGATGCGCGCTTAGCTGCGCATTGGGCAGTTCAAGCTGCGAAACTGCGGCGCAAACTGGCGAAGGAAAGTGGATATGGGTTTCAAGACCGGAATCGTGGGCCTGCCTAATGTTGGCAAATCGACGCTGTTCAATGCGCTCACCCGCACGGCAGCCGCGCAAGCCGCCAACTTCCCCTTTTGCACGATCGAGCCGAATGTCGGCGAGGTTTCGGTGCCCGATGCGCGGCTGGACAAGCTCGCCGCGATTGCGGGCTCCAAACAGATCATCCCCACCCGCATGACCTTTGTCGATATTGCCGGCCTTGTGCGCGGGGCCTCCAAAGGCGAAGGGTTGGGCAACCAGTTTTTGGCCAATATCCGCGAATGCGACGCCATTGCCCATGTGCTGCGCTGCTTTGAAGATGACGACATCACCCATGTCGAAGGCCGGGTTGACCCGGTCGCCGATGCCGAAACGATCGAGACCGAACTGATGCTCGCCGATCTGGAAAGCATCGAGCGGCGCCTTGCCAACCTGCAACGAAAACTGCGTGGCGGCGACAAGGACTCCGCTGAACAGGCCGACTTGCTGGCCCGCGCCAAAGTAGCGCTGGAAGAAGGCCGCCCCGCGCGCACGGTCAGCATTGGCGCGGATGAAGAAAAACCGTGGCGCATGCTGCAGCTTCTGACCGCCAAGCCGGTGCTGTTTGTCTGCAATGTCGAAGAATCCGCGGCTGCCGAGGGCAACAGCCAATCAGCACTTGTGGCTGAAATGGCGGCGGCGCAGGGTGCGGGCTGCGTGGTCATTTCTGCGGCAATCGAGGAAGAAATCAGCCAGCTTGATGCTGACGAGCGCAGCATGTTCCTTGAAGAGCTTGGCCTGCACGAGGCCGGGCTTGACCGGTTGATCCGCGCGGGCCACGACCTGCTTGGCCTGCAAACCTATTTCACCGTCGGCCCGAAAGAGGCGCGCGCCTGGACCATCGCGGAAGGCTCGACCGCCCCGCAGGCTGCGGGTGTCATTCATGGCGATTTCGAGCGCGGCTTCATCCGGGCTGAAACCATCGCCTATGACGAGTTTATCGCACATAACGGCGAAGCTGGCGCGCGCGAAGCTGGCAAGCTGCGCGCCGAGGGCAAATCCTACATCGTCAAAGACGGCGATGTGTTGCATTTTCTGTTTAATACCTAGCCGTTAACCAATTCTCCACCTGCGTTAACCAAAAATTTCAGCCAAAGCTTAACGCCTGCCCCTCACCCTGATCCTCTGGTGAAGGAGCAGGTAAATGCGAGCGAACGTTATACGTTTGTCCGCGCAGTGGGATTCTGCCGCGCGGCAATTGCAGGGGTGCAACAGCCTCGAAATACTGACCATCGGCACGCGCAGTTTTGTAATCGCGGCGGGCGAGGCTGACGGCAGGCTTTCAAGTTACGAGATTATGGCCGATGGAAGCCTGCAACCCCGCGCCGATGTGCTGTTAAGCGCAACATCGGGCACGCAATCGGTGCGCGACCTGTCAAGCTACACGGTCGACGGGGTA
This sequence comes from Paracoccaceae bacterium, assembly GCA_040880065.1. Lineage (GTDB taxonomy): Bacteria > Pseudomonadota > Alphaproteobacteria > Rhodobacterales > Rhodobacteraceae > Abyssibius. The sequence continues at coordinate 7,222 of JBBDJE010000056.1, forward strand.
AGCTTTGTCATCCCCGCCGGGCGCTATGATGACAACACCACCATTTACAGGGTCGAAGGCGATGGCAGCCTCACCCCCACAGCAAGCTACAGCTTTGCCAATCTCGTATCGGTCTGCGGCACCACCACCGCTGCAGGCACCTTTGTCTATACGGTGACCAGTGCAGGGGGCGGCGTAGGTGTGGCGCAGCTTAACAGCAATGGCACCCTGTCAAATATCAGCTTCATGGCCGATAGCGCTGCACTTGCGCTGAATGATGTATCGGCGATGTGCCACGCAAACCTGCATGGCAAAGACTTCATGTTCGCCGCCTCGACCTTTGATGCCGGTGTGCAAAGCTTCAGGGTTGGTGCCGGGGGTGCGCTTGGCGCAGGCATGTTGCGCGATGATAGCGAGATTGGCTTTTTCAACCCTACAGCCATGGTAGCTGTGCAGATAGATCAGCGCGGCTTTGTTGTTATGGGTTCGGCTGGCACTGACGAGTTGGTCGTCATGCGGGTTTCTCAAGGCGGCAAAATGAAGGTGGTTGACCGGATGGTCGACACAAATGAAACCCGCTTCGAGCAAGTCAGCACCATGAAACTGTTCCACCATGAGGGCCATGATTTCATTTTGGCGGGGGGCAGCGATGACGGGTTCTCGATTCTGCACATAGACTATCGCGGCAGGTTACACCTTGTCACAACCATAGCCGATGACTTTGACACGACGCTCAACAATATCGACGATATCGAGATCGCCTCCATTGGTGGGCGCATCTTCATTTTTGCCGCCAGTTCCTCCGAGCACGGCTTCACCCAGTTCGAGCTTGTGCTTGATATTGGTGAAACCATCAATGGCGGGCGCGGGCGCGATGTGCTGGTCGGCACGGCGGGCAATGACATTCTCAACGGCTATGGCGGTCGCGATGAAATCTATGGCCATGGCGGCGATGACATCCTGATCGACGGACGCGGCACCGACCGGCTTTATGGCGGGACCGGCGCGGATATCTTCCGGTTTCGCGACGATGGCAAGCGCGACTTCATCATGGATTTCGAGATCGGCATCGACCGGATCGACCTGTCCGACTATGCCATGCTCTATTCCATCTACGGAATCGAAATTCAAAGCCGCAAGAACGGCGCGCTGCTCACCTACAGGGATGACGAGATTCGCATTTTCACCATGGATGTCAGCAGCCTGACAGAAGCCGACTTTTCAGCCGACGACTTTATTTTTCTTTAATGTCCGCCGCCCGACAAGAACTTCCCCTGCGCCAGACACCACGAGATTGAAGGGCGGCAATGCGGGACGGAGCGGACATTTGCTACGTGGGCAGCGTGGGCAGTCCTGAGCGGCGGCACCGCGCAGGGAGCAGGCATTGCAAACTGTGCGATTTTGATCAATCAACGGAGATCTCATGCTGCGATGCCGTTCGCAGATGCCTACGTTCGCCTCAAGTGCAGCATACCTGCCCAGTGGAACGACAACAGTGTGGGACTACGCGGTTGTGCGCAGCGGGTCCCTCCTAATTTTACCTGCCCGGCGATTTTTCGGGCTGAGTCCCCCCCCCCAGATCCGGGTCCAGCCAACTTTTTCTGCGGGGCGTGCAAGGCCGTAGCGTTCGAGATCGCGCAAGAGGTGCAGGATACCGCTGTTACTCATTCCGAGGGCGTCGCGCAGTTCGGCCTGCGTGCGCGGTTTTTCCAGTGCGCGCAGCACAAAGCGTCGCCGATCTTTTGCAGCGCGGTTACCTTGCGCCGGGCGGTGGCGTGCGGATCTGTCTATTGCGCGGTCTCGCCCGACACGCGATCCGCGGTGCGGACCATGTCGAGCGCGTCATCGACGCAGGCCGCATATTGCACCAGCGGTCGTTTCAGCCCGTGAGTGACGAAGGCGCGCTGGATGTCGCGGCTGGCCCCGGTCAGCCATAGACCGACGCCGCGTTTGTGCGCCTTGTGGGCCAGCCCCTCGATCATGTTGGCACCAGTCGAGTCGAGAAACGGTACGTTCGAGAAATCAACGATCAGCGCCTTGTGCTTATCGTTGATCTGATCGAGCACAGATCCGATCGAGGCTGTCGCCCCGAAGAACAGCGCGCCAGTGATACGGTAGATGACGACATCCGGGTTGGCTGCGGCCCGTTCGTCATAGGCCGTTGCGGCATCCGGCCGGTCGCGGCTGACAAAGGCAGTGTGTCTCGCCACCTCGGTTGTCCGGCTCATCCGGTGGATGAACAGCACCGAGCCGAGCGCGAAGCCCACAACGATAGCCTCGGTCAAATCGCGGAAGATCGTCAGGAAGAATGTCACGGCCAGCACCGCGGCCTCGCCCCGGCCCGACCGCAGCAGGATGGCGATGGCGGGTTTTTCGATCATGTTCCAAGCGACGACCGCCAGCACCCCGGCAAGTGCCGCAAGCGGAATGTAGGCTGCAAGCGGCGCCGCGATAAGCATGAACAAAAGCAGAAAGACGGCGTGCAGCATCCCCGCCACGGGGCCGTGCGCGCCCGCGCGCACGTTGGTCGCGGTGCGCGCGATGGTGCCAGTCACGCAGAACCCTGTGAAAAGTGCTGCGCCGACATTGGCCACCCCCTGCGCCACCAGTTCGCAGTTTGACCGGTGCCGCCGCCCGGTCATGCCGTCAGCCACTACTGCCGAGAGTAGCGACTCAATCGAACCGAGCAGCGTGAACGACAGCGCGGCGGGCAGCACCGCGATGATCCGGTCAGACGACAGCTCTGGCAGGCGGGGCATGGGCAGTGATGAGGGGATGCCGCCGAATTTTGTGCCGATGGTCTCGACCGGCAGGCCGACGAGGGCGGTGACCAGCGCCGCCGCCCCCACCGCGATCAGCATACCGGGCCAGTGCGGGCGCAGTCGGCGCAGCCCCACGATGACCGCGATGGTGCCCAGCGACAGCGTCACGGCGGCGGGTGTTATGGTGGCGCGCGCGGCCCAGAGTGCCGGCAGTTTTTCCAGCAACTCGCCCGGTTCATCGGTCAGGTTCAGGCCGAGCAATTCGCGGATCTGACTGGCAAAGATGATCACCGCAATGCCTGCGGTAAAGCCCACGGTCACAGGAAAGGGGATGAACTTGATAAAGGTGCCAAGCCGCAGCAGCCCCGCAAGCGCCATCATCAGCCCTGATAGAAAGGTGGCAAGGATCAGCCCGTCCATCCCGTGCAGGGCGACGGTGGCCGCGACCAGCACGATGAACGCCCCCGCTGGCCCGCCGATCTGGAACCGCGAGCCACCCAGAAGTGACACGAGAAACCCGCCGACGATGGCGGTATAAAGCCCCTGCGCGGGCGTGGCACCTGAGGCGATGGCGATGGCCATGCTCAGGGGCAACGCCACGATGGCCACGGTTAGCCCGGCGATGGCGTCGGATTTGAACGCGCCCGGGCCATAGCCCTCGCGCAGCACGGTGACGAGTTTGGGAGTGAAAAGGTCCGCGAAACTGGCCTTGCTTCCAATTTGCAGGTTTTGGTTTGTCATGTCGGGCCGCGCCTTGGTCGGGGGCGGCGGGATCGTCGGCTATTTGTCGGCGGTCGCCGTCGCGATATCGGGATCTTGTTTCAGTTTCAGCGTATCAGGGGATTTCAACCGCACACCACGCCCACGCCCGTCACTTTTGGCACCTTCGCCGATCAATTCGACACCGGCCGCGTCCAGCGCCACGACTACCTTTGTCAGGCTATCGACGACGCCGCGCACATTGCCCGGCCCGGTCTCCATCCGCTGGATTGTGGGCACCGAGAGGTCAGCCAGTTGCGCAAGCGTCTTTTGGTCGATACCAAGCAGCGCCCGCGCCGCACGCATCTGGGCAGAGGTAATCACGGCCTGCGTCTCCAACATTGCTTACATCTAAACTGATATTCTATATATCTATATTGATGTAAATATCTAAGGTCTGTCAAGTTATCGTCTGATTGTGAATCAGTGTATCTGCTGCGGGGCCAGCATCGGAATTGCTCGCAATCAGCCACAAAACCCTCTCACCATTGCGGCTTAGCCTTCGATCGGCACGCCAAGCAGGGCTATGGCGACTGCCAAAAGCGTCAATGCTCCATGCAACACGCGCGCCGGGCCTTTCGCGTGGCGCGCGGCGATCAGGGATTGAACGCCGTAATACGCCGCAAAAGCGCGCGAGGCGTAGGCGATGATCTGGAACACATCCGCAGCCCATGTCAGAGCCAGACCGATAGCGACCAGAGCGAGGTAGCCCTGCCGTGCCGAGTATCGCCGCCCGGTCAGCTCGACCAGCAGGCCACCCGCACCGCCGGTATCGGCAAGCGCCGCGCTGAACTGTGCGGCAAGCGCCGCCGCGACCAACATCATCGGCAGAACCGGTGCAATGGTCCGCATCAGGGTAATGATCTCGGTCTCTGAGACCGCATCCGCCGTGATCGGCACCGCAAAGACCAGAAAAACGACGTATATTACATAAATCACGGTCGCGAGGCCCTGCGCCATTTTCATGGATGTGACCCGCACGCCTGCATCATAGGTTGCACCCAGATAACGCGAGGTCTCGAACCCCTGCACGGTCACCAGCAAGCCGAATCCAAGCACGATTGCATGCCAGCCCTGCGTCTGCGCAGCCGGCAGGATCAGCGCATGATCTGCGGCAGTCCCGGCAAAGTTGACCGCAAGCGCCACCAGCAGCGCCGCGATGACCGCAAGCTTCAGCGCCACCGTCGGGTATTCCAGCCGTTCAAGTGCGTCGAAGCCTTTGGTCCAGCCAAGGATCAGGATCAGCACATAAGCAACGGTCGTGACGATCCGGGCCCCCGTTGGTCCAGCAACCGGTGTCAGGCTGACCGCAAAGGCGCCAAAGAGGTTGAGGTAGTAGGAAACCGATATGACATAGGCCAGTGCGAGCAGGACGCCGCTGATCCTCTCGGCCAAACTTGTTGGCGCTGGCCCATCACCGATTCGGGTGATGTTCGCCCGGATCGACATGCCAAAACCCCAGGCCACTGCGCAAAGTGCTATCATCGCGACAGGCGCCCACGCCCCGTAATCTTGCGCAAGAACCGGCCCGAGGATCAAGAAACCCGAGCCGATGATCGACGCCAGTGGCGTGATCATGGCCCGCCAGTATGTGTTGGCACGCAGCCGATGGAGCATCAGCAGGCCGCCGGTCAGAGCAGTGAAACCCAAGATGAACGCTGTAAACAATTTGCGATGATATCCAGATATGAAGGCGGATTATAAAACTGCTGGGGTAAAGATCCGTGCGCTTTACCCCAGCAGTAAGTGTTGCTTACCTGACCGTTTCTTTTTTCACACCGCTGTCCCGACCAAGGCCCCGATCCCGGCGGTCAGCGCCATGGCAAGTGCCCCCCAGAACGTCACGCGCAGGGTGGCGCGGCCTATGGGCGCCCCGCCTACAGCGGCGCCGATGGCGCCCAGAAGGGCGAGGAACAGCAGTGAGGCGATGGTGACGGTCCAGACCAGCAGATCAGCAGGCGAGACTACGACCATGGCCAGCGGCATCGCGGCCCCCACCGCAAAGGTCAGCGCCGAGGTCAGTGCTGCCTGTATGGGACGCGCCGTCGTCAGTTCGGAAATTCCCAACTCGTCGCGCAGGTGGGTGCCAAGCGCGTCCTTGGCTGTCATCTGGCGCGACACCTCGCGGGCGAGGTCGGGTGCCACACCGCGCATGATGTAAATCTGTGTCAGCTCCTCCAGCTCTGCTTCAGGCTGACCCGACAGCTCGCCACGCTCTTTTTCCATATCGGCGGCTTCGGTGTCGGATTGCGAACTGACCGAGACATATTCGCCCGCCGCCATCGACATGGCCCCCGCCGCCAGCCCGGCGATGCCCGCCACCAGTACCTCGGACGTACCGGCAGACGCAGCGGCGACGCCGACGATCAGGCTTGCGGTGGAGACGATGCCGTCATTAGCGCCCATTACCGCCGCGCGCAGCCATCCAGCACGCGAGGAAAGATGGGTTTCAGAATGTGGTCTTACCATGTGCAGAGGAGCCTTTGGTTCAAGGTAAGCATTCGCCGAGGGCCGTCTGGCGGTTTGTTGTTGTGATTGTCTATCGAG
>JBBDJE010000057.1:0-71052 GCA_040880065.1 Paracoccaceae bacterium
GCCATCATCGCCTCGCCCACAGGCACGGCGCGAATGCCGACGCAGGGGTCGTGGCGGCCTTTGGTGACAATGCTCGTTGCCGCGCCGGTTTTAGTGATCGTGTCGCGCGGGGTGAGGATGGACGAGGTCGGCTTGACGGCAAAGCGGCAGACCACATCCTGCCCGCTGGAAATACCCCCCAGAATGCCGCCCGCATGATTGGCAGAAAATTCCGGCCCGTTCGGCCCCATGGTCATTTCGTCGGCGTTTTGCTCACCACTCAGGCAGGCCACCCCCATGCCCGCGCCAATTTCAACGCCTTTTACGGCGTTGATCGACATCATCGCGGCGGCAATGTCGGTATCGAGCTTGGCATAGATCGGCGCGCCAAGCCCGGCGGGCACGCCGCTGGCGATAACTTCAATCACAGCACCAATAGATGAACCGGCCTTTCGCAAATCATCAAGATAGCCCGCCCATATCGCGGCCATACCGGCATCGGGGCACCAGAACGGATTTTCGGAAATCTGGCCAAGGTCAAAGCGCGACCTATCAATCTCATGCACGCCCATCTGCACCATATAGCCGGTGATTTTCAGCCCCGGCAGCAATGCCTTCAGCGCCGCGCGTGCCACGGCCCCGGCGGCCACCCGCGCCGCGGTTTCACGCGCCGAAGACCGCCCGCCGCCGCGCGGATCGCGGATGCCATATTTGGTGAAATAAGTGTAGTCGGCATGGCCGGGGCGAAATTTCTGCGCAATCTCGCTATAGTCTTTGGAGCGCTGGTCGGTATTTTCGATCATGAGCTGGATGGGGGTGCCGGTGGTGTGCCCCTCATAAACCCCTGACAAAATACGCACGATATCGGCCTCGCGCCGCTGGGTGGTGTATTTGTTCTGGCCCGGCTTGCGCGCATCCATAAAAGGCTGAATATCGGCCTCGGTCAGCGCCACGCCCGGCGGGCAACCATCGACCGTCGCACCAAGTGCGGGGCCGTGGCTTTCGCCCCAGGTGGTGACACGAAACAAATGTCCGAATGTGTTCATTGACATGGCAACAGCCCCCTTTTGCCGCTTTCACTACCGCAAATAGCCCATAGGGCGCGGCGCGCCCAGTGCAAAAGCTATTTTTCCCGATCGCGCCGCATGGCGGGGCCGCTATCGGGGCGCGGGTTGGCAGCGCTAGAAACCGGCGATTGCGCCGATACATTGCTGCGGCTTTCGCGCCAGACAATAAACACACCGGATGCAATGATGATACCGGCCCCGACGCCCACCCACATATCTGGCAACTCGTTGAAAAACAGCGCGCCAAACGCCACGGCCCATAAAATTTGCGAATATTGCAGCGGCGCGATCAGCACGGCGGGGGCAGCGCGGTAGGCCGCAATGATCAGTGATTGCGCAATCACCCCGATAACCCCGATAGCGGCAAAAGCCCCCAGATCCAGCCCCTGCACCGGTACATAAACCCATGGCATGAGCGCGCCCATCACGATGATTGTTACGATCATCGGAATGAGAATCATGACCGCCGAGCGTTCTTCGCCCGAAATTTTACGCACGATGATGTTGGAAAACGCGCTTGCGGTAGCGGCCCCCAGCGCGGCCAGATGGCCCAGCGTAAATTCGGCGGTGCCGGGGCGTAGCACGACCATAACGCCGATAAACCCGATCACCACAGCAAGCCCGCGGCGCAGGCGAATGGTTTCGCCCAAAAACGGCACGGCCAACACTGTCACCAGCAAGGGCGCGGCAAAAAGCAGCGCATAAACCTCGGTCATCGGCAGCACGGAAAAGGCATAAAACCCACCTGCCCCGCCTATAAGCATGCACAGAGTGCGGATGAGGATCAGCCACGGATGGTGCGGGCGGAACGTATCAACCGCGCGGTCGGTCACAATCGACATGCTGACCGGAACGAAGGCAAACAGCGTAGAAAACAGGATCACCTGAAACGGCGCATAGGCAGCGCCCAGCGTTTTGATAATCGCATCATGCCCGGAAAACAGCGCAAAACCGAGGATTGCGAGGGCAACGCCCCTGCCAAGATTTTGCGTGCTGCTCATAGCGAAATGTCCTGAAATGCGGTTCGGCAATACCCTAGGCATTGAGCGGGCGGGGGCAAGGGGGAATCCTTGGCACCCCCGTGGCAATGTGCAGCTATTGCCTGCTAACGCTCTTAAAACAGATAGCCGTTTGCGGTGACCTGCAAAAAACAGCGGATATGCGCCGGGAGCCGAACGACGCCCCCCCCTTGCACATCGGCTGCGCGCCGCTATGCTCTGCCTTACCTCGGGGGGGCCTTTTGGCCTGAGATGCGCTTTTGCGCGGACCCGTCGAACCTGAACCGGATGATACCGGCGTAGGGAAGGTGTGGGAATTCTCTCCATCTGCCTTGCGTCGCAGCTTATGGAGAAACCGATGAACAATCGCCTGACCCTCGCTGCGGCCCTTGTTGTTGCAACAAGTTCTGCCAGCGCCCAAACCGCCAACCCCGAACTGCCCGAATTGGTGGTTTACACCTATGACAGTTTTGCCAGCGAATGGGGGCCCGGCCCGGCCATCAAGGCCAGCTTTGAGGCTGAATGCGCCTGCACCCTGACCTTTGTGGCCGCAGGCGACGCGGCCGAAGTGCTGAGCCGTTTGCGCCTTGAAGGCAGCCGTAGCGCGGCCGATGTCGTCGTTGGGCTCGACAGCAGCCTTATTCCGATGGCCAAAGAGTCCGGCCTGTTTACCGCCCATGGGCAGGATATGGCCGCACTCACCCTGCCGATCGACTGGGATGATGCCACCTATCTGCCTGTCGACTGGGGCTATTTCGCATTTGTCTATGACACTACGCGCGTTGAAACACCCCCGACCAGTTTTGTGATGCTCGATGCGCTGAATTACAGCATTATCATTCAAGACCCACGCTCCTCCAGCCCCGGGCTTGGCCTGCTTTTGTGGATCAAGGCCGCCTTTGGCGACCAGTCCGGCGCGATTTGGGAAGGCTTGGCCGACCAGATCGTTACCGTCACCCCCGGCTGGTCGGAGGCTTACGGCCTGTTCACCTCGGGCGAGGCGGATATGGTGCTAAGCTACACTACATCGCCCGCCTATCATGTGATTGTTGAAGGCGATGACACCAAGCGCGCCGCCACTTTCGCCGAGGGGCATTACATGCAGATCGAGCTGGCAGCACAACTGGCCAGCAGCGAGCAGCCCGCGCTTGCAGCCGCCTTTCTGGCGCATCTGATCAGCCCGGCGGTGCAGGATGTCATTCCCACAACCAACTGGATGTATCCTGCTGCACAATCCGCCGACCTGCCCGATGGCTTTGCCGCGCCGCCGGCGCGCGCGCTGAACTTCCCCACGGAATGGATTGCCCAAAACCGTCAGGCGGCGGTGGACGAATGGCTGGCCGCGCTGGCGCGCTAGCAGGCTGGGTTGCGCTGGCGGGAGTGGGGTTTTTATGCCTCGCCCCGTTGGCCGCCCTTCTGGCCCAACCGGGCCAATGGCCGCAAGCCTATGCGCTGGGTGTGCTGCGCTTTACGCTCTGGCAGGCCGCGCTTTCAGCGCTGATCAGCGTGGGGCTGGCCATACCGCTTTCCGCCGCTTTGGTGCACCGGCGTTTTGCGGGCAAACAGCTATTGCTGACGCTACTTGGCGCGCCGTTTTTGCTGCCCGTGGTGGTGGCAGTGTTCGGGTTGCTGGCGGTTTGGGGGCGGTCGGGCTGGATATCATCGCTGCTCGGCGTGCCGATTGATATTTACGGGTTGCCGGGCCTGCTTTTGGTGCATGTCTTTTTTAACCTGCCGCTGGCCACTCGGCTGATATTGCAAGGCTGGGCCATGGTGCCGCCCGAACACTTGCGCCTGTCTGCGCAGCTTGGCCTTGGCTGGCGCGGGCAATGGCGGGTGCTTGGCGCACCTATTTTGCGCGCCACCCTGCCCGGCGCGCTGCTGGTTGTGTTTTTATTCTGCGTTACAAGCTTTGCCGCCGCACTTATCCTTGGCGGCGGCCCAAAAGCCACAACTGTCGAACTGGCCATTTACCAAGCGCTTCGGCTGGAATTCAACCTTGGCGGTGCTGCGCGGCTGGCACTGGTGCAGCTTGGCATTTGCTTGATTGTTGGCGCATTGGCGCTGCGCGCGGCGCGCCCTGTTGGCTTTGGCACCGGGCTTGCGCTGGCTGATATTGCCCTGCCCCGCGCACGCTGGATGGTGTGGGGTGACCGCATTGCGCTCATCCTCGCCGCTGCATTTCTGATGCTGCCCATGCTGGCAATTGTTCTGAACGGAATTGACGGCTTTGCCGATATGCCTGCCGCCATTTGGGCGGCCTTGCTGCGCAGCGTAACCGTGGCGCTTGGCTCTGGCGTGCTGGCAGTTTGCACGGCACTGGCAATAGCGGCGCTCCTGTTGCGGCTAAGCACGCGCAGCGCGCGCGCCATCGAGGCTGCGGTCATGCTCGCCCTTGCCGCTTCGCCATTTGTGCTTGGCACCGGATTGTTTATTTTGCTCAACCCCGTTATTTCACCTGCTCGCGTGGCGCTGCTGCTCACCGGGCTGATCAACGCCGTGCTGATCCTGCCGATTTTGTTGCGCCTGTTCATCCCCGCACTGGCCAAAATCACCGCCGATTACGGGCAGCTCTGCGCGATGTGCGCGCTCGAAAATTCTGCGCGGCTTCGCCATGTCACGCTCCCCTTGCTGGCCCGCCCATTGGGTTTGGGCATGGGGCTGGCGGTGGCACTGTCGATGGGTGATCTTGGGGTTATCACGCTCTTTGCCGCGCCGGATTCCGGCACGCTGCCCATGGTGATGCAGCGGCTCATGGGGGCGTATCGCGGCAATGCTGCTGCGGGGGCGGGGCTGGTGCTGGTCAGCGCCACGATGTTGCTGTTTTATGTGTTTGACAGATTGGGGGCACGGTTTGGACATCGTATTTGAGCGGGTTGAAATCCAGTCTGGCGGGTTTTTCATATCGGCCGATGCAACTTTTTGCGCAGGGCAGATAACCGCGCTGATCGGGCCATCGGGGGCAGGAAAATCAACTTTGCTGGCAGCCATTGCTGGCTTTGCGAATGTCACCCAAGGCCAGTTGTTGCTGGGCGGGCAAAACATGGCAGGCATAGCCCCTGCCGCACGCCCGGTTTCATTGGTGTTTCAAGACCACAACCTTTTTGAGCATATGAGCATCGCCGCCAATGTCGCCCTTGGCCTTGGAGCGGACCCGCGGCTAAAGGGGCCGGGGCGCGCTGAAAAACGCGCGGCGGTGGCGCAGGCTTTGGCGCGCGTCGGGCTGGACGCGCGGGCCAATGCGTTGCCCGGCCAGCTTTCCGGTGGCGAGCGGAGCCGCGCCGCCCTTGCCCGCGCACTTTTGCGCGACAAAAGGGTGCTGCTGCTCGACGAGCCTTTTGCCGCCCTTGGCCCCGGCTTGCGCCATGACATGCTTGACCTTGTGGCCGAAATTTCAGCCGAGCGCGGGTTGACGACCTTGCTTGTCACCCACCAGCCGGATGACGCGCGGCGCATTGCCAGCCAGACCGCACTTGTCGATGCTGGCAAGCTGTTTGCACCGCAGGGCACTTCAAGCCTGCTGGCCGCGCCGCCACCTGCGCTTGCAGCCTATCTGGGGCAAAAATAAAGGGCGAAGGAAACCCCCGCCCTTTGAACACCCGTGACGCCAGGCGCGCTTAAGCTTTGCGCTTCACCTTGGCCCAAAGCGCCTTGTTGGTGAGGTAGAGCAGCACACCAAACAGCACCAGCATGATGAAGGCGGTAAAGCCTGCCTGCTTGCGCGCATTCAAATGCGGCTCGGCGGTCCACATTAGAAAAGCGGCAACATCAGCCGAAATATGCTGCGTGCTGTTGGAATGGCCATCGGCATAGTCAACCATACCGTCAACGAGTGGTGGCGGCATGGAAATCCAACCACCGGGGAAGGCGTGGTTCTCATAAAACAGAGCGCCGGCTTCTTCCTTGGTTTCGCCGGTATAGCCCGTTAGAATGGCAACGATGTATTCTGGGCCACCCATGCCGAACAAAAGCTGGTTGATGCCCAAACCGCCGGGGCCATGGAACCCCGCGCGGGCTTTGGCCATCAGCGACAGATCGGGCGCACCTTCAAACTGGCTTGGGCCGAAATGGTCGTTCGGTGTGGCCGGGCGCAGCTCGCCCAACTCGCCATCATCATTGGCGGTATTGGGGGCTTCAAACTGTGCCGCATAGGCCTTGACCTGATCTTCGGGCAGCGCCGGGCCGCCTTCATCATGCAAGGTGCGATAGGCGACATATTGCAACCCGTGGCAGCTTGCGCAGGTTTCGGTGAAAACCTGCAAACCGCGCTGAAGCTGGTGCGTATCATAGCTGCCAAACGGGCCCTCGAAGCTGAAATCCGTATCGGAAATTTCAGCCCCGGCCCCGGCGGCGAAGGCTGCAGGTGCAGCCATGCCAAGGGTGATAAGCGCGGAAAGGATTGTGCGTTTCATCATCTTTTCTATCCTTCTCTATCGCTTATTCGGCCGGTTTCGGCGGATAATGCGCATCGAAATCTTCCTCGATCGTCGCGGGCGGGGTCAGCGGTTTTTCAAACACACCCAGCAGCGGCAGGATCACAAGGAAATAGCCGAACCAGTAGGCCGAACCAATCAGCGAGATGATCGGAATGGCGCCCTCGGCGGGCTGGCTGCCGCACCAGAGCAAAACCATGAAGTCAAGCACCAGAAGGTAGAACCACCAGCGGAATGCCGGGCGATACTTGCCCGAACGGGTGCGGCTCGTATCCAGCCACGGGGCCAGCGCCATAACAAAGATCGCACCGAACATGGCCACAACACCGAAGAACTTGGCGGTCACAATGCCGCCGGTGAAGAAGCTGGCCAGTTGCACGACCCAGACATCGCCATCAAATGCACGCAGGATTGCGTAAAAGGGCAGGTAATACCATTCCGGCACAATATGCGCGGGCGTGGATAGCGGGTTGGCTTCGATATAGTTATCGGGGTGGCCGAGATAGTTCGGCGTGGTCCATATAAGCAGCGCGAATATCGCCAGAATAACAACCAGCGCGAACAAATCCTTGATCACGAAATACGGCCAGAACGGCACCGTGTCTTTCTTGACCTCGTCTTTGGAGCCGCGGCGCACTTCAACACCGGTCGGGTTGTTATTGCCCGTGGTGTGGAAGGCCCAGATATGCACGATCACCAGGCCGGCAATCACGAAGGGCAGCAGATAGTGCAGGCTGAAAAAGCGGTTCAGCGTGGGCTGATCAACCGCAGGCCCGCCCAGCAGCCATGCCTGAATGCTTTCGCCAACGCCGGGAATGGCACCCGCAAAGCCGGAAATAACCGTAGCACCCCAGAAGGACATCTGCCCCCAGGGCAGCACATAGCCAAGGAACCCGGTGGCCATCATCGCCACATAGATCAGCATCCCGATAATCCAGGTAATCTCGCGCGGGGCCTTGTAAGAGCCGTAAAACAGCCCGCGGAAAATGTGGATGTAAACGGCAATGAAGAACAGCGATGCGCCGTTGGCGTGCAGATAGCGCAGCATGTAACCGCCGCGCACATCGCGCATGATATGCTCGACACTGGCAAAGGCCATATCAACATGCGGAATGTAATGCATTGCCAGCACGATGCCGGTGACAATTTGCAGCGCAAGGCAGAAGGCCAGCACAATGCCCCAGATCCACCACCAGTTCAGGTTTTTCGGGGTCGGGATCATCAGCGTGTTATAGATCAGCCCACCAATTGGCAGACGGGAGTCGAGCCATTTGGCAAAGCCAGATTTCGGCTCATATTCGTCATGTGGAATACCGCTCATAGCTTTCTCCCTTAACCCAGTTTGATCACGGTTTCGGACACGAAAGACGCGACCGGAACGGGAAGGTTTTCAGGCGCAGGGCCTTTGCGAATGCGGCCTGACGTATCGTAATGGCTGCCGTGGCAGGGGCAGAACCAGCCGCCAAACTCGCCGGCGTTACCAAGCGGAACACACCCAAGATGCGTGCAGACCCCGATCATCACCAGCCATTCGCCGGCTTCATCGAGCGTGCGGTTGGCATCGGCGGCATCGGCCCCGCTGGCGGCGTTGGCATTGCGCGCCTGCGGGTCGGCAAGCTCGGAAATGGCGACCGCGCGGGCCTCTTCGATCTCGGCAGCGGTGCGGCGGCGGATGAAGACAGGCTTGCCCAGCCACTTCACCGTAAGCTGTGTGCCAACCTCGACATTGCCTACCGGCACTTCCTTGGAGGCCATTGCGGCCACATCGGCGCTTGCGTTCATCTGGTCAACCAGCGGCCAGATAGCGGCACCGGTGACAACCGCACCCGCCGAAGCCGTTGCGACATACAAGAAGTCGCGGCGATTACCTGTGTCTTCTGCGTGAGACAAGTCTCAGTCCCCCTTTGTACAAACCTCACCCGCTTGGGCGGGCAGTAATATGTTTAAGCCCCTTGAAACGGGGCTTTGCATTGCCCGAATACACCGCCCTAGCGCATGGGTCCAGCGGACTTTGCGACGCAGGGGCGCGGATCGTGCAAAAAACAACCTCTCAGGGCTGCGCTTTTTGTCGCGCCACGGGCTTGATACGGGCCTGATACGGGCTTAGGCGGGCATGCGCCGGGCTGTCCGGCTTTGTAACAATAGATGGGTTTCGGTGCTGCCAATACCCGGAATTTGCCGAATCCGGTGCAAAATCGTATCAAACTCGGCCAAAGACTCGCTTGAAATTTCGGCAATCATGTCAAATCGGCCATTTGTCGTGTGAACTTGCCCGACCGGGGCGAGTGCCAGAAGCCCCGCCATGACACGGTCGGCGGCGCGGCCTTCAACATCGACCATCACCAACCCGCGCACGGGCGATTGCGGCAAATCGGCGGGCAATATGGCCTGATAGCCCAAAATCTGGCCGCTGGATTCCAGCTTTTGAATGCGGGCCCGAAGCGTAGCGCGGGCAATACCAAGGCTTGCCGCAAGGCTCGATACCGGCTGGCGGGCATTGCGGCGCAGGGCGGCGAGGATGCGTTCATCAAGCGGTTCAACTGCCATTATGCTATGCCTTTACACCATTTTGTGCAATTATAAGCAATATTTCTCAAAATGATAGATTGGTTTTGCCATTTACATAGCCGATCACGGCATCAAACAGAACTGGAGACCGCCCATGCCCCGCAAAATTCACCTTCATGGCGTGCCGCTGCAAGATGGCACCTATCGTAAAGGCTGCGAAATGGGGCCATCGGCCCTGCGCACAGCAAGGCTTGCCGAAACGCTGGTCAGTCTTGGCCATAGCGTGGCCGATAAGGGCAATATCACCCCCGGCCCGCTGCCGGAGCTTTCCCACGCCAACGCTGCGGTGCACTCGCTGCCGACTATCGCCGCCTGGACCGAATCAATTCAAGCCACCGCTGCCGCCACGCCCGAAGATGTTTTCCCCATTTTCATGGGCGGCGATCATTCCATCTCGGCTGGCAGTGTTTCGGGCATGGCGCTGGTGCCGTCCGATAAACCGCTATTTGTGCTCTGGCTCGATGCCCACCCCGATTTTCACCTACTTTCCACCACCGAAAGCGGCAATCTGCATGGCACGCCTGCGGCCTATTTCACCGGCCAGCCGGAATTTGAGGGCTATTATCCGCCCCTGCAACGCGCGGTAGACCCCAAGCGTGTGTGTATGATTGGCCTGCGCAGTGTTGACGCGCCCGAGCGCACGGGGCTGAAAGCCGCTGGCGTAACCACGCATGATATGCGGCGGGTTGATGAAACCGGCATGGCGGCGCTGCTGGCGCCCTTTCTGGCCAAGGTGAAAGAAGCGGGCGGTCGGCTGCATGTCAGCCTCGATGTCGACTTTCTCGACCCGACCATCGCACCGGCGGTTGGCACAACCGTGCCCGGCGGTGCAACCTTCCGCGAAGCGCATCTGATTATGGAAATGCTGTATGACAGCGGGCTTGTCACCAGTCTCGACCTTGTGGAACTTAACCCGTTTCTGGATGAGCGCGGCAAAACCGCCAACCTGCTGGTTGACCTTGTGGCCAGCCTGATGGGCCGCA
This sequence comes from Paracoccaceae bacterium, assembly GCA_040880065.1. GTDB lineage: Bacteria > Pseudomonadota > Alphaproteobacteria > Rhodobacterales > Rhodobacteraceae > Abyssibius. Next base: position 10,029 of record JBBDJE010000057.1, read on the forward strand.
CCGTGCTCGACCGCCCGACCCGTTCACACAAATAATGATACCCATGCCAGCCTTTCGCGAAAACCTGATTCAGGCCCCCAGACACGTGGTCATGGTGCGCCCCCACCGCTTCCGCTCGAACCCGCAAACAATGGCGGATAATGCCTTTCAAAGCCGGTCCAGCGCGCCAGAAGCGCAGGTGGCCAGCGATGCGGTCGCCGAATTTTACACCGTGGTTGCCGCGCTGCGCAGCCGCGGCGTTGTTGTGCATGAGTTTCAGGATACCGGCGTGCATGACACACCGGATTCGGTGTTCCCGAATAACTGGTTTTCAACCCATTCCGGCGGTCATATCGCCATTTACCCCATGTTCAGCCCCAACCGGCGGCTGGAACGCCGCGCCGACATCATCGAATTTCTGCGCCAGAGCTTTCGGGTGCAAGATATTATCGACTATTCGGGGCTGGAGCTTGACGGGCTTGTTCTGGAAGGCACCGGGGCTATGGTCCTCGACCATATCGCCAATATTGCCTATGTCGCGCGCTCCAACCGTGCCGACCCGATTGCGCTGGAACGGTTCTGCACCCATTTCGGCTATGAACCCATGGTGTTTGACGCCGCCGATTCCGCAGGACGCGCGGTTTACCACACCAATGTAATGATGTGCATCGGCACCGAAATCGCGCTGCTGGGAGCCGCGCAGATTGCCAATAACAACCGACGTGACGAGGTCATCGGGCGGCTGCGCGAAACCGGGCGCAGCGTAGTGCGGCTATCTGCCGAGGAAATTTCGCGTTTTGCCGGCAATGCGATCGAGTTGAGCGGCCATGACCACCGCTTTCTGGCGCTTTCGCAGTCTGCATATGATGGCCTGACCCAAAAAAACCGCGAAGCGATTGCCGCCATTCTTCCGCTTGTTCCTCTGCCCGTGCCAACCCTCGAAACCGCTGGCGGTTCGGTGCGCTGCATGATTGCGGGCATCCATCTTACACCGCGCCCTGTGCGCGCCACACCCAAAACCGAGAGTCCCAAATGACAGCCCCCTCCAAACTGGCCTATATCCCCTTTGTTTCCGTTGAAAACATGATGAAACTTGTCCATGCCATTGGCCTGGAGCGCTTCATGTCCGAACTGGCCGACTATGTTGAGGCCGATTTCAAGCGCTGGGAACTGTTTGACAAAACCCCCCGCATCGCTGCCCATTCCGCCGAAGGGGTGATCGAGCTTATGCCGACATCCGATGGCGAGGTTTACGGCTTCAAATATGTAAACGGGCATCCTTCCAACACCAAAGCAGGCCTGCAAACAGTTACCGCCTTTGGCCTTTTGGCCGATGTGGCCACCGGCTACCCTGTCTTGCTGAGCGAAATGACCATTCTCACCGCGCTGCGCACTGCCGCCATGTCGGCGCTGGCGGCGCGGTTTCTGGCGCCAAAGGGCAGCACATCCATGGCGATCATCGGCAATGGCGCGCAATCGGAATTTCAGGCGCTGGCCTTCAAGGCGGTGTGCGGCATTACCGATATTCGCCTGTATGACATTGATAATGCGGCCACCGAAAAATGTGCCGCCAACCTTGCCGGCCATGGGCTCAACATTGTAAAATGCAAAACCGCGCAGGATGCGGTTGAAGGTGCGGATATCATCACCACCGTGACGGCAGACAAGCAATATGCCACGATTCTGACCGATAACATGGTCGGCGGCGGCGTGCATATCAACGCCGTGGGCGGCGATTGCCCCGGCAAGACCGAGTTGCACCGCGATATTCTGTTGCGCAGCCAGATCTTTGTGGAATACCCGCCGCAAACCCGCATTGAAGGCGAGATTCAGCAGCTTGACGACGATTACCCCGTCACCGAGCTTTGGCAGGTGATGACCGGGGCTGCCAAGGGACGTGCCAATGACAGCGCGATCACCCTGTTTGATTCCGTCGGCTTTGCCATCGAAGATTTCTCGGCGCTACGCTATGTGCGCGACCAACTCCGCGCGCACCCGTTCCACCAACAGCTTGACATGCTCGCCGACCCCGATGACCCGCGCGACCTGTTCGGCATGGTCGAGCGGGCAAAACAGGCGTAACATGACAGCCCCTTCCCCTATGCTGGAACTTCAAGCGTAGGGGATTCAAGCCATATCATTTGGCTGCCGCATTAAGCCTGTTCGCCGCGCCCTTGGCCGCGCAAGGCTTTGAGGGCGCCTTTGTCGACCTTCAGGATCAGATTTATAACGACGGTGATGGTTTTACAGTCGATCAGGCCGAGGCTTTGGCCCATGCAAGCTACACTTTCGGCGGGTATGACCATTGCACTTGGCGGGCCGCGCAACCCGATGATGTTCACCTATTCGCCCTATTACTAGGCGCGCAGCGGAACGTCTTTGGCGGCAGCGACCCCTTGCAGCTTACGCGGCAATGTGATCACCTGCCGCCAATTTTCATTTGACCTTCGAGGACGAAATGCTGGACGTAACAGACCTGAAATCAATGCTGAAAGACCCGAGCCTGCTGCTGGACACCGCCTATGTTGCGGGCGAATGGTGCGGTGCGGATAGCGGCGAAAGTTTCAATGTAACCAACCCGGCGCGCGGCGATGTCATCTGCACCGTGCCGGATATGGGCGTGGATGAAACCCGCCGCGCGATTGATGCCGCCTATGCTGCACAAAAGCCATGGGCCGCGCGCACCGGCAAGGACCGCGCCGCCGTTCTGCACAAATGGTTCGAGCTGATGGTTGAAAACGCCGATGATCTTGGCACCATCCTGACCGCCGAGATGGGCAAGCCCTTTACTGAGGCCAAGGGCGAGGTTCTGTATGGGGCCAGCTTCATCGAATGGTTCGCCGAAGAGGCCAAGCGCGTTTACGGCGAAACCATCCCCGGCCACCAGCCCGACAAGCGCATCATGGTGTTAAAACAGCCGGTCGGCGTTGTCTCCTCGATTACGCCGTGGAACTTTCCCAATGCGATGATTGCCCGCAAGGTTGGCCCGGCTTTGGCCGTGGGCTGCACATTCGTGGCCAAACCGGCGGCTGAAACCCCGCTTTCGGCGCTGGCCATGGCGTTGCTGGCCGAGCGTGCCGGCGTGCCAAAGGGCGTGTTTTCGGTCATCACTTCGAAATCCAGCTCGAAAATCGGCAAGGAATTTTGCGACAACCCGAAGGTGCGCAAGCTGACCTTTACCGGCTCGACCGAAGTTGGCCGCATTCTGCTGCGCCAAGGGGCCGAGCAGGTCATGAAAATGAGCATGGAGCTTGGCGGCAACGCGCCCTTCATCGTGTTTGATGATGCCGATCTGGACAAGGCGGTCGAAGGCGCGATGATCTCCAAATATCGCAACAATGGCCAAACCTGCGTTTGCGCCAACCGCATTTATGTGCAGGCCGGCGTTTATGACGCCTTTGCTGAAAAGCTCGCCGTGGCCGTGGGCAAGATGAAAATCGGCGACGGGTTCGGCGACGGGGTTACCACCGGCCCGCTGATCACATCCGAAGCTGTGGCCAAGGTCGAAGAGCATATCGCCGATGCGGTGAGCAAGGGCGCAAAGGTTGTAGCCGGTGGCAAGCGCCACGACCTTGGTGGCACATTCTTTGAACCGACAATCCTGACTGGCGTGACCAAGGCCATGGCGGTATCGTCGGATGAAACCTTCGGCCCTGTTGCGCCACTGTTCCGCTTTGAAGACGAGGCCGATGTGATCGCGCAGGCCAATGACACGATTTTCGGCCTTGCCAGCTATTTCTACGCCAATGACCTGAGCCGCGTCTGGCGCGTGGCCGAGGCGCTGGAATATGGCATGGTCGGTGTGAATACCGGGCTGATTTCCACCGAAGTGGCCCCCTTTGGCGGGGTGAAGCAATCCGGCCAGGGCCGCGAAGGCAGCAGCCACGGGATTGATGACTATCTGGAGATGAAATACATCTGCATGAGCGTGTAGCGAAAAGGGCCCCACGCGGGGCCCTTTTTTATGGTTCAATCGAGCGGCTGCATTTCCATGCCCAGCATGCCGTAATCGACCGCCATATAGCCAAATGGCCCGGCGACGATGGCTTGCGGCGAGTGCATCAGCACATCTTGCGCCATCACGCCCAGATAGGCCTGATTGCCGCCGATATAGCGGTAGGTATAAAGCGGCAACCCGTTGGGCGCTGTGCCTGCAGGGGAAATACCGGTTTTCAGGCGTGCGTCGCTAACGGCGATCTCGTCATCTTCGCCAGTCAGAGTAAGCGCCAGAATGGCGATGATGGCCAGCGGGATTAGCCACGCGCCAGACCCGTTGCGCATTGGGGTTTCTACCTCGGTTGGCACGGGCGGGACATAAATCGCCGAACCGGCATTGGCCAGGCTTCCGGCGGCGGCGGCTGCGCTCAGCAGCGCGGCAATTGCGAGTCTCTTCATCGTTAACTCCCTTAGTTGTAAAAACCAGCGTTCAGTTACTGCACGCTTAAGACGCTCAAGCTATCATCCAAATATTTATCAGCCTTGCCCACAGCGCTTACCATGCCGCCAAGGTCGGCCAGTGCTTCTGCCCCGCCCAGTTTGCGCACAAGGCAGTCAGGGCGATGAGATAGGGCATTCAGAGTCTCCGGCGTATCTTTTGACTATTGGTAAATGAAACCCAATCATTCACAAATAGAAAAGAGGCCCAAAAGGGCCTCTTTCCAAAATTCTTTTAACTGCAAAAGCCGGAGCCTTGGCCTAAGCCTTCTTATGCTGGATCTTGTGGATCATCTGGTTCGTCTTCGCCGCCAGTCAAGGTCAGCGCAAGAATGGCGATGATCGCCAGCGGGATGAGCCATGCGCCCGAACCGCTGCGCATCGGTTCTTCAACCACAGTCACTGCGGGTGGAACATAAACAGGTGTGCCGGCAACAGCGGCGCCAGCGGTTGCAAGCATTGCGATAACGCCAGTCAAAACGGTTTTCATAAATATCTCCTATGGTTTCGTTATCTGAAGGGTGGCCTGAACGTATTGCATAATCAAGTCTTAAGCGTGTTCCGGCGAATGTGCAGCGCAATGCACGCATAACTGTTGTATCATGGCAACAGGTGCACGGGCATAACGCATAGAAAAACCGGCGGATTTAAACCCGCTGGTCAATTCAAATGCGCTGCAGGTGTTGCAGTTTCTACCGTTCGCGCTCTTCACCAGTCAGCGTCAGCGCCAAAATGGCAATAATTGCCAGCGGGATAAGCCATGCGCCCGAGCCCGCGCGCATTGGTTCTTCAACGACGGTAACGGCGGGTGCAACGTAAACAGCCGAACCTGCAACAGCCGCGCCTGCGGCAAGAACAGAGGTGAGTGTAAGAAGTGCAAAACGCATGAAATGCTCCTGAGTGAACCTGTTTAACAATATGTTAAAATTCCAGAAAACCGGCGCAAAAGCAACGGAAATTTTCGCCAAAGCAATGCCGCCCATGCCAGCGCCGTTGCAAAATGGCCCTATTCTGCTGCAACCGTGTCATTGGCGGCTTCGGCACGCACGGCCGCGAATTTGAATTCCGGAATTTTGCCATAAGGGTCAAGCGCGGGGTTTGTCAGGATGTTCGCCGCCGCCTCGACATAGGCAAAGGGCAGAAACACATTGTCCGGGGCAATCGCGCGGTCGGCCCGCGCCATGAGCGTGATGCTGCCACGCCGCGTTGAAAGGCGGATCATTTCACCCGGTTCCACCCCCAGCCTTGCCAATGTTGCGGGGTTGAGCGAGCAGTTCGCCTCGGGTTCCATCGCATCCAGCACCTTGGCGCGCCGGGTCATAGAGCCGGTATGCCAATGTTCCAACTGCCGCCCGGTAATCAGCACCATCGGGTATTCGGCATCGGGCACCTCGTTGGGTGAAATTACCGTGGCGGGGGTGAATTTCGCCCGCCCCTCGGCGCGCGGAAAACCATCGGCAAAGACAATGGGCTGGCCGGGGTCGGTCGGGGTCAGGCTTGGATAGGTGATCGCGCCTTCGGTCTCCAAACGCTCCCATGTGATGTTGTTCAGGCTTTTCATGCCCAGCTTCATTTCAGCAAAAATCTGGCTTGGGTCGGTATAGGGCCAATTCTGGCCAAGGCGCTTGGCAAGTTCAACGGTAATCCACCAATCGGGCCTGGCCTCACCGGGGCTGGTAACGGCAGGGCGGCCCATTTGCACCTGCCGGTTGGTGTTGGTCACCGTGCCGGATTTTTCGGCCCATGCGGCGGCGGGCAGCACAACATCGGCATAGTTGGCGGTTTCGGTCATGAAAATATCCTGCACGACCAGATGGTCGAGCTTGGCCAGCGCATCGCGCGCATGTTCGACATCGGGGTCGGACATGGCGGGGTTTTCACCCAGAATATACATGCCGGCGATTTTATCGTCATGGATGGCATCCATGATTTCCACGACGGTCAGGCCCTTTTGGGCCGAAAAATCATCCGAGCCCCATATTTCGGTAAAGGCAGAGCGCACGCCGTCATCGGTTACGGTCTGGTAATCGGGCAGAAACATCGGGATCAGCCCGGCATCGGACGCGCCCTGCACGTTGTTCTGGCCACGAAGCGGGTGCAGCCCCGCGCCGGGGCGGCCGACATGGCCACACATCAGTGCCAGCGATATCAGGCAGCGCGAATTATCGGTGCCGTGAATATGCTGGGAAACCCCCATGCCCCAGAAGATCATCGCGGCCTTCGCCGTTGCAAAGGTGCGGGCGACATCGCGCAACATATCGGGTTCAACACCGCAGATGGGCGACATTTTTTCCGGTGTGAAATTGGCGATATGGGCGCAGAAATTATCCCAACCTTCGGTGAAACGGTCGATATAGGCGGGGTTGAATAGCTTTTCTTCCACGATCACATTCATGATCGCGTTCAGCATCGACACATCGCCGCCGGGGCGGAATTGCAGCATATGGCTGGAGAACCGCCGCAGGCCAACGCCGCGCGGATCCATCACAATCAGCTTGCCGCCGCGCTTGGTAAACTGCTTGAAATAGGTGGCGGCCACGGGGTGGTTTTCAACCGGGTTCGCGCCAATCACAATCGCCACATCGGCATTTTCGATCTGGTTGAAGGTGGCTGTCACGGCGGCCGAGCCGACATTTTCCATCAACGCTGCCACCGATGAGGCATGGCAAAGCCGGGTGCAATGATCGACATTGTTATGGCCAAAGCCGGTGCGGATCAGCTTCTGAAATAGATAGGCTTCCTCGTTGGAACATTTGGCAGACCCGAACCCGGCAACGGATTCCCCACCCCGCGTTTCGCGCAAGCGCGCCAGCCCATTTGCAGCGGCGTCCAGCGCCTCGTCCCATGTTGCTTCGCGAAAATGGGTCATCAGGTCGGCGGGGTCGACATTCAGCCCTTTGGCGGGCGCATCGGCGCGGCGGATCAGCGGTTTGGTCAGCCGATGCGGGTGGGTGATGTAGTCAAACCCGAAACGGCCCTTCACGCAGAGCCGGTTTTCATTGGCCGGACCGTCGGCACCATCCACCCAGGCGATTTTGTCATCCTTGATCTTGAAGCTGAGCTGGCAGCCCACCCCGCAATAGGGGCAGACGGATTTTACCTCGCGGTCATAATCCGCACTGTCGCCCTGCTGGGCATCATCCAGCATCGTGGCCGGTGTCAGCGCGCCTGTCGGGCAGGCCTGCACACATTCGCCGCAAGCCACGCAGGTGGAATTGCCCATCGGGTCGGCCATGTCAAAGACAATGCGCGCATCATGCCCACGCCCGGCCATGCCGATCACATCGTTCACCTGCACTTCGCGGCAGGCGCGCACACACAGGTTGCAATGGATGCATGCATCAAGGTTCACGCGCATGGCGACATGGCTGTCATCCAGCAGCGGCACGCGGGTTGCCTCAAGCTTCGGAAGGCGGCTGCTGGCCACGCCCTGCGCATCGGCCATATCCCAAAGGTGGCTGGATTTGTCATGTGCAGTGTCGCGCGCGGGCTGGTCGGCCACCAGCATTTCCATCACCATTTTGCGCGCCGATACCGCACGCGCCGAGGCAGATTTCACCACCATGCCTTCAGCCGGTTCGCGCACGCAGGAGGCGGCAAGCACACGCTCACCGTCAATTTCCACCATACAGGCGCGGCAATTGCCATCGGGCCGATAGCCCTTTTGCCCGGAATGGCATAAATGCGGAATGGTGGTGCCTTGCCGCTTGGCAACCTCCCAGATGGATTCGCCTGGCTGGGCTTCGACCTGCTGGCCATCGAGGGTAAAGGAAATTTTGTCGCTCATATGCCTGCCTGATTCATGCGTTGTTGGCCGAGTTTAACCACGTTCGCGCAGCATTTGGAAAACCAAACCGACAGGCGCGCGCGCTATTGCGCCATTATGCCAGTTGCAGCACGACGTGGCGCACCAATCCGGCGGCGATCATCACGAAGAACACCGCAACCGCGCAATCAATCACCGGGGCAGCGCGCATATAGGCTTTCGCTGCAACTTTGGTAGAGAACAGCAGCGCATAGGCTGCGTGCAGGCCCATTGCAAGCAGGATTGCGCCAAGAACAAGCAACGCCAAATCGGCAGGCATGGCCGCCTTCACCGGAAAAATGGCCAGCACTGTCAGCCAGGTTGTTAGCGCTTTCGGATTGGTGGCCAGAATGGCAAGCGAGCCTGAAAAAGCTTGCCTTGGCGAGATATCGCCCCGCGCCCGCAACTGGCCGCGCCCGCCCAGCGCACGTTGCAAATAGCGTTTGGCAAACCATATCAGCAGGCCCGCGCCCAAAAGTTCCAGCGCCGGTTCAAGCCACGGGGCGAGCGTAAACAGCGCCGCCACGCCCAGCACAGCCCCACCCGCCCAAAGCGCAATGCCAATGCCCACCGCGCCCGAACAGGCCAATCCGGCCCGCCGCCCAGAGCCCATGGAAATGCTGATTGTGTTCAGCACATTCGGCCCCGGCGACAGGATGTTAAGCCCGATCAGCGCCCAAACTTCGATAAAATGATGCCAAGCCAGTGTCATAAGCGCAGTTAGCGTTAGACCTGCCGCCAAGGCCATACCATAATATCAAAAAGCGGAGAGGATGACATTGGACGGCATACTGGCACAAATTGAGCCGATCTGGACGGCTACCGTCGATTGGATGGGCGGCATGTTACTGCCCTATCGGGTTTGGCAATTTGTCATTCTGATTGCTTGCGCGGGCGCAGCACTGCTGACCGCACGGCTGATTGACCCGCCGATTGACGCCTGGATGCGCAGCCGCAAAGGGCTCAGCACGCGACAATTGCGGATTATGATTGCCGTGGCGCGGCGCAGCAAATCCATTTTGTTGGCACTGTATTGCTGGCTGGCGGTGTTCGTGGTCCGCTCAATCACCGTGTTCCCAAGCCGCAGCTATATTGTCAGCCTTGGGGCCAGTCTGGCGCTGGCCTGGGTGGTGGTGGCGCTGTCAGCACGGCTAATTCGCAACCCGCTTTTGCGCAAAGTTACCCGCTTTACCGTGTGGATCTACATTGCCCTGCGCCTGTTGAACATGACCGACGATGCCATAATCGCGCTCGATTCTGCCGCCATCAACCTTGGCGGGTTGCGGCTTTCGGCGCTGATGGTCGTGCAGGCCATGGCCACACTGGCGGTGCTGTTCTTTTTTGTGGGCCTTGTTAACAACGCTGCGCGCAAACGCCTGGAGAACGTCGAAGGGCTTTCGCCCTCGATGCGGATGCTTTCGGAAAAAGGGCTAAGGCTGGCGCTTTACGGGCTGGCAATTGTGATCGGGCTGCAAACGGTCGGCTTTGATCTGACCTCGCTGACCGTGCTATCGGGCGCAATCGGGCTGGGCATTGGCTTTGGTTTGCAAAAGGTCGTGTCCAACCTTGTGGCCGGGATGATTTTGCTGGTGGATAAATCCATCAAGCCCGGCGATGTCATTACCATCGACCAAACCTTTGGCTGGATCACCGATTTGAGCGCGCGCTATGTTTCTGTCAAAACCCGCGACGGGCGCGAATACCTTGTGCCCAACGAAGATATGATCACCGGGCAGGTGGTCAACTGGAGCCATTCCAACGACCTCGTGCGGCTGGATGTGGCATTTGGCACCGCGTATAATTCCGACCCGCATGAAGTGCGCAAACTGGCCCGCGAAGCGGCGGTAAAGGCCAACCGCGTCGTGCATGTACCACCCCCGCAATGCCATATAACCGGCTTTGGCGATAGCTCGGTCGATTACCTGCTGCGCTTCTGGATCCGTGACCCGATTGGCGGGCTGACCAATATTCGCGGCGATGTGTATCTGCAACTTTGGGATGCGCTCAAGGCGGCGAATATCGAGATTCCCTTCCCGCAGCGCGATGTCAATTTCCGCAATATGGATCAGCGCAGCAGCCCGACGGGCCTTGAATCCAGCATAGGCTCCATCGAGAAATAGCCGGTGACATTGGCAAGGTCGAAACCGGTGATGAGCGCGCGATAAAACGCGTCATATCCCGCCATGCCCGCGCAGGTTACCTTGATCAGATAATCCCAGTCGCCACCGATGCGGTGAAAATCCGTCACTTGCGGCAGGGCGGTCACATGCTTGGCAAAGCGCGCGATCCAGTCATCGGAATGATGCGCGGTTTTGATCATGACAAACACCGAAAGATCCAGCCCCAACGCCGCCAGATCCAGCCGCGTCTGGCTGCCCTTGATCACCCCTGCCGCTGTGAGCCGTTGCAAGCGCCGCCAGCAGGCGTTTTGCGAAAGGCCCACATGCTCGGCCACTTCGCGCTGCGACATGCCGCCATCGCGTTGCAGGCAGCTTAGTATGCGGCGATCAATATCATCAATTTTAAGAGTTCGTTCGTTCATATGACCCAAATATTGCAGTTATTATGCAGTAATAGGTAAAGTATTTTGCATTTTTGCACAATATATTACCCCAAACCAGACCAAAGGCCGCTTGATGACCCAATCTCCGCTTGCAAATTTTTTCGCCGATTTCGTGCATTCCCTAAAGCAGCCAGACCTGTTGGCGCAGTTGCGCGACGGGCTTGTGGGCGCGGGGATGGAGATTGAAACGCCATTTGGCCGCAAGAAAATGGTCTATGCAGATTACGTTGCCTCTGGCCGGGCGCTGAAGCAAATCGAGCATGCGATGCTGGACAAGGTGCTGCCCTATTACGCCAATGCCCATACGCAAGATTCCTGCTGTGGCCGCGCCATGACCTTGCTGCGCGAAGAGGCCCGCCGCGTGGTGGCCGATTGCTGCGGGGCGACCGATGATCATGCGGTGATTTTCTGCGGGGCGGGGGCAACGGCGGGGCTGAACAAGGCGGTTGCGTTGCTTGGCGTGCCGCAGGCCTTGGCGCAGGGGCGGCGCGTTGTGGTGCTTGTCGGGCCTTATGAGCATCATTCCAACCTGCTGCCATGGCGCGACAGCGGTGCCGAGATGGTGGAAGTCGCCGAGGCTTCCGGCGGCGGCATCGACCAAGACGACCTTGAGCGCGCGCTCGTCGCGGCACGGGGCGCGCTGGTCATCGGGGCATTTTCTGCGGCCTCCAACATTACCGGAATTTGCAGCGATGTTGTTGCTGTCACACGGCGGCTCAAGGCAGCCGGTGCGCTTGCGGTTTGGGATTATGCCGGTGGCGGCCCCTATTTGCCCATTGCGATGACCCCGGCCTCAGGTGCCGAGATCGATGTCATCGTGACCTCGGCGCACAAGTTCATTGGCGGGCCGGGTGCGTCGGGGGTGATGATCATCCGCCGCGATGCCGTGACCCTTACGCGCCCGACCGCGCCCGGTGGCGGCACGGTGCGCTATGTCAACGCAACAACGCATGATTATTTGCCCTGCCCGATCGCGCGCGAAGAGGCAGGCACCCCCAATACATTGGGCGATGTGCGCGCTGCGCTGGTGTTTTTGGTGAAAGCGGCGATTGGCACGCAGATGCAAGCGCGCAATGCCGCACTTGCCGCGCGCGCTTTTGAAAAGCTGGCCGCCGTGCCGGGTGTGGCCGTTCTGGCCCCGCAGCACCGCAACCGCCTGCCGATTTTTGCCTTTCGCATTGCCGATGGCGCCGGCGGCTGGCTCAAGCCCGAGAAAGCCACGCAAATGCTGAGCAATCGTTACGGCATTCAGGCACGCGGCGGCTGCGCCTGCGCCGGCCCCTATGCCCACCGCCTTCTGGACATATCAGAGGCCGAGTCCGCGCAATTGCGCCAGCACATTCTGGCGGGCGATCTTGCCGACAAACCCGGCTTTATCAGGCTGAATTTTTCGGTGCTGATGGCGGATGAAACGGTCGATTTCATCCTCGCCAGCATCGTCCGGCTTTCGGCGGCGGCCACGGAAATGGCGGCGGCTTAAACTTTGGGTCTGGTCGCCGCCAGACTGTCGCGGCCTGCAATGCCTTCATGCCACGCTGCCAATGTGGCGTGATTTGCACGCCAGTTGCGGGCATCATGGCGAAAGTCGACATATTCCAGCGCGATTGCCACGGCCAGCACAGCAATATCGGGGCGGGCATTCAACTGGCCCATATGGCGGGTTTCAATCGCTGTGAGCGCGCGGTCAATCTTCAGCCATTGCGCATCGAGCCACGGCTCAAAGCGCATGTTTTCGGGGCGAAGGCGACCCTCGTAAGCCATAGACACCGCCGCATCCATAATGCCATCGGCAAGCGATTCCAGCACCAGCGCCTCCCACAAATCCGGCGCTTCGGGGTAGAGCGTGCCGGGTGCAAGACTGTCGATATAGCGAGTGATGGTGCGGCTATCAAACAAGGTGCGGCCATCATCCAGCGCCAGCGCCGGAATTTTACCAAGCGGATTATGGGCGGGCACAGTATCCCCCGGCGCGATGGGGCTGATCGTTACAGGCACAATCTCTACCGCACCAAGCTGGCCGGTTTCATGCAACGCAACAACAACTTTGCGCACAAAGGGCGATGCGGGGGCGGAAAACAGTTTCATGAGAACCTCGTTGGTAAATTTCCGCCAGAGTGGCAGAAGAAACTGCGATTGCAAGGTGGTCCGGCGCAGCTTCGGTCAAACAGCGAAAGCAGCCAGCAATCAGCCAGTTCCCTTCACCTCCCGCATCGCCGCAACCAGCGCGGCAAGCTCATGGCCTGTCGGGCTGGTGCGCAGCCCTTCCATTACGCCCTGGCGCGCCGCTTCGGGCTTGTTCTGGCTCAGCTTCCATGTGGCCTCGGTGCTGGTGATGTTGAGTTTCACGGGCACAATCTGGCGCAGCATTCTGGCCAATGCGTCTGGCGCGACTTTGGCCGTTTGCCAAACCGGCTTGGGCAGCAATCGCGTTTCGAATGTTTCGGACAGCGCATCGAGATGGGCGCGCAGGCTGTTTTGCGGCGCAAGACTGAGCGTGCCGCGCAGATGCACAGCCAGGTAGTTCCAGGTGGGCACCTGATCTTTGAGCCCATACCAATCGGGCGAGACATAGCCATCCGGCCCGGATACAGCCAGCACCGCCTTCATCGGCCCGGCAGCCAAAGCCCGCGCAATCGGGTTAGAGCGGACGAGGTGGAAATCAACCCCGCCCGGCGAAAGCACAAACGGGATATGCGACAAAAGCGGTCCATCCGGTGCATTCACCGCCAACATGCCAAAGCCGCGCGCGGCGGCAAAGGCCAGATGTTGCGCCGTATCGGCGCTACGATAGATCGGGTTCGGGTGCATGGGCGGCCTCCTGACTGGCGTCAGATTATGGCGGCAACCCAGCCAGTTCTAGCTGTAAAAATCAATCTCCCGGCTCAGCGGCATTTTGCGGATACGTTGGCCGGTGGCGGCAAAAATCGCATTGGCGAGTGCCGCCGCAGCGGGCGGTGTGCCGGGTTCGCCCGCCCCGCCCATGCGCGTTGAATTCTCCAAAAGCTCAATGGTAATTTCGGGGCATTGCGCCATGCGCATGGCGTCAAAATCGTAGAAATTCTGCTGCTGCACCTGCCCGCCTTCAAGCGTAATTTCCTGCCCCAAAGCCTGACTAAGCCCAAAGATCATGCCCCCCATGATTTGCGCGCGAAAGTTGGCAGGGTCGAGCACTGTGCCGGGGTCGGCCACCGCATAGGCCTTGGTCATGCGAATATTGCCAACCGTTGCATCAACCTCAACCACCTGCCCGACCCATGTGCCAAATGACAGGCAAAAAGCAAGCCCCCGCCCCATGCCAGCCGGCAAAGGCGTGGTCCAGCCAGAGATTTCGGCGAGCTTTTGCAAAACAGCGCGCCCGGGCGCAAGGCGTTCATCGCCCGCCATGAGGCCAAGGCGCATTTCAAGCGGGTCGAGGCCGGATTTGTGGGCGATTTCATCCAGAAAACTTTCATGCATGAAGCCACCGACCGAGTAACCGACCGAGCGCCAGAAGCCTACCGGCACGCCGGGCGTTGCCACATGGGCAGCATAGCGTGCATGTTTGAACCGGGTCGGCTGGTCGAATGTGCCGTCAATGATCGCACGGTCATCCATCGGGCTGGTGCCACCGGGTTTGCGGCGGGCCGCCATGCTGGCCATAATGTCGGGCGCGGCAACGGCAACATCGAGCACTTCGGGCAGTTGGCCGGGCGTGACCACGGCGCGATACCGCCCCACGGCCATGGGGCGATAGGCTCCGTGCATGGTGTCTTCCTCGCGGCTCCACGTTACCTTGATGGGGCGCGGTGCAACTTCGGCGGCCAAAAGCGCGGCATAAACAGCGGCATCAATTTCGGCACGACGACCAAAACCCCCGCCCATTGGCAGGGTGTGGACCGTCACGTCCTCAGCCGACAGGCCCAAATGGTCGGCACAGGCTTCGGCCATCATGCCGGGGGCCTGATTGCCCATCCAAAGTGTGAGTTTTCCATCCTTGAGTTGTGCGGTGGCGTTCATCGGCTCCAGTGTGGCATGGGCCAGAAACGGCATTGAGTATTCGGCTGAAAGCACGGTTGCGGGGTTTGCATCGGCCAAAGCGGCAAGCGCATCGCCCTGCCCGCCTTTGGTGAAACTTGCCTCGCCATCCAGTGCTGCCGCAAAATGCGCATCAAGTGCTGCGCTATCGGCAGGGTAATCCGGTGCGCTCCAGTCAACATCAATAGCATTGGCACCCTGAAACGCCGCCCATGTATTGCTGGCCACAATGCCAAACCCGTTGCCAATATGCGAATTCAGCGGCACCACTTTTTCAACACCGGCAAGCGCGAGCGCAGCACTTGCATCAAACCGCAGTGCCGTGCCACCAAAAACCGGCGACATGCGCACCGTGCCATAGAGCATGTCAGCCAGTTGCACATCTATGCCATAAATCGGTGCGCCAGTGACTTTGGAGGGGATATCGACCCGCGCCTGCGATTTGCCGAGCAGCGTCCAATCGGCCGGGCTGCGCAATGCCGGTGCGCGCGGGATGTCTTGTGTGGCGGCCGAGGCGGCAAGCGCGCCATAGGTGAGGCTTTCGCCGGTGGCGGGGTTGGTAATACTGGCATCGGCAGTTTGCAGGCTGGCAGCATCCACCCCCCAATGCGCGGCTGCGGCCGCCAAAAGCGCATGGCGCGCGGCCGCGCCAGCTTGGCGCATTTTGACAAACCCGTCGCGCGCAGAAGACGACCCGCCGGTGATTTGCAGCGCCAGAAACTTGCCGACAACCGCCATCATATCGCGCCTGAAATTGGCCAAGGCGCCATCTTCCCACGCCATATCGCCGCCGCCTTCTTCAATTAAGGCACCGTTATAATATGCCTTGGCCGCAGGGCCGTGCGCCACGGTGACCATGGCAAGCGGCACATCCAGCTCTTCGGCGGCCATTGCGGCCAAGGTGCTATGCACCCCCTGCCCCATTTCGGCGCGCGGCGTATAGATGGTGATGGTATTATCCGGCGCGATGGTCACGAACGGGTTGAATATCGCCACGCCTTCGGGAAGCGTGCCACGCAGCGGGTTGGGGTAGGGTTTGCGGTAAAAGTAATAGCCCGCGCCAAGCCCGCCTGCCGCCAAAAGCCCAAGCCCCAAAGCGCCACGGCGGGTGTATTTTGCAACCTTGCCCATATTATGCCCCCGCCGCCGATTTGATCGCCGCCTTGATACGCGGATAGGTTCCGCAGCGGCACAGGTTGGTCATGGCCGCATCGATGTCATCATCACTGGGGTTTGGCACCTGATCGAGCAGCGCCACAGCGGCCAGAATTTGCCCCGACTGGCAATAGCCGCATTGCGGCACCTGATGGTCGACCCAAGCCTGCTGCACGCGGTGCAAGCTGTCGGCTGCGCCTATCCCCTCGATTGTTGTTACGGGGCCGTAAACATCGGCGATTGGTAGCGAACAACTGCGCACAGCTTCGCCCTCGATCAGTACGGTGCAAGCCCCGCAGGCCGCCACGCCACAGCCGAATTTCGGCCCCTTGATGTCGAGCAGATCACGCAAAACCCAGAGCAGCGGCATATCATCCGGCGCATCGACCTCATATGGCGTTCCGTTTATAACAAGTTCCATAGCATCCTCGGGTTGCGCGGCGTTGTCACGACCTTAAACGTGGGGCGCGACCGATTCAAATTCAACCTTTGCCTGACGTAGGGGCAGCACGGCGCTGCTGCCATAAGCCGCCCCCCCCTTCCCTCATCGCGTTGAACAGGTTACATGAGGCCCAAACCAGCATTAACGGAAAGACGACCATGGCCGCATATCAATATGTTTACCACATGGACGGGGTGTCCAAAACCTATCCCGGTGGCAAGAAATGCTTTGAAAACATCAAACTAAACTTCCTGCCCGGTGTCAAAATCGGTGTTGTAGGGGTGAACGGCTCGGGTAAATCCACGCTCATGCGGATTATGGCTGGCATGGATACGGAGTTTCAGGGCGAGGCTTGGGCGGCTGAAGGCATCCGCGTTGGCTATCTTTCCCAGGAGCCGCATCTGGATGACAGCAAAACCGTGCGCGAAAACGTGATGGATGGCGTGGCCCCGAAGGTGAACCTGCTGGCACGCTACAATGAATTGGCTATGAATTATTCGGACGAAACCGCCGAAGAAATGGCGCAGTTGCAAGACGAGATAGACGCACAAAACCTGTGGGACCTCGACAGCCAGATCGACGTCGCACTGGAAGCCCTGCGCTGCCCGCCCGATGAGGCGAATGTGGCAACGCTTTCGGGTGGCGAGCGCCGCCGCGTGGCCCTGTGCCGCTTGCTGCTTGAAGCGCCCGACATGCTGCTGCTCGACGAGCCGACCAACCACCTTGATGCTGAAACCATTGCCTGGCTGCAACAGCATCTGATTGATTACAAAGGCACAATCTTGATTGTGACCCATGACCGCTATTTCCTCGACCAGATCACTGGCTGGATTCTGGAACTCGACCGCGGCCGCGGCATTCCTTACGAGGGCAACTATTCGGCTTGGGTTGACCAGAAAGCCAAGCGCCTGGAACAGGAAGCCCGCGAAGACAAATCGCGCCAGAAGACGCTGGAGCGCGAATTGGCCTGGATGCGTCAGGGTGCCAAGGCCCGCCAAGCCAAGCAAAAGGCGCGTATCAACGCCTATAACGATTTGGCCGACGCATCGGAACGCGAGCGGATTACCGGCGCGCAAATCGTCATTCCCAATGGCCCGCGCCTTGGTGGCAAGGTGATTGAAGTCGAAAACATGTCCAAAGCCTTTGGCGACAATTTGCTGATCGACGAGCTTTCATTCTCGCTTCCACCGGGTGGCATTGTCGGCGTGATCGGGCCGAACGGCGCAGGTAAATCCACGCTGTTTCAAATGCTTATAGGGAAAGACAAGCCGGATTCCGGCACGGTAGAAATTGGCAACTCGGTGCAGCTTTCCTATGTCGACCAATCGCGCGACAGCCTTGATGGCACCAAAACCGTCTGGGAAGAAATTTCCGACGGGCTGGATATAGTCAAACTCGGCGATGCCGAGGTGAACAGCCGCGCCTATACCGGCGCCTTCAACTTCAAAGGCGGCGACCAGCAGAAAAAAGTATCGCTGCTTTCGGGCGGCGAGCGCAACCGCGTGCACCTCGCCAAGCTGTTGAAATCAGGCGGCAACGTGCTGCTGCTTGACGAACCGACCAACGATCTGGACGTTGAAACCCTGCGCGCGCTTGAAGATGCGATTTCCGATTTTGCCGGTTGCGCGGTGATCATCAGCCATGACCGGTTCTTCCTCGACCGGCTTTGCACCCATATCCTCGCCTTTGAAGGCAACAGCCATGTCGAATGGTTCGAGGGCAACTTCGAGGATTATGAGGCCGACAAGGTGCGCCGGTTGGGACCGGATTCCATCAAACCACAGCGGGTGAAGTACAAAAAATTCACGCGTTGAGTAGAGCATTCGACGTCCGGAATGGTGCGCATTCATTGCGCCCAATTTCCAACCGCCTCACGCGTAGGGTGCGCATTCATTGCGCACCTTTTTGATTTACCTGCTATCTTGGAGAGTGTCCGAAAATTGCTACTACTCGTACTTAACCGCCCCTCTCGATTGTTGTGTGTTTAGGCTCAAAGTCGCGTAGTTATCCTGAAATCACAAGGGCTTTGGCCAACCCTTGGCAAGCTATGAATCCAACGCCGCCCGCCCCGCCCAGCGCCCCGTCGCCAGACAGGCCGTAAGCAGATAGCCCCCTGTCGGCGCATCCCAATCCAGCATCTCGCCAGCCACGAAAACCCCCGCAAGCTTGTGAAGTTGCAAACTGTCATCAACGGCATCACGCGCGATGCCACCGGTTGTCGAGATCGCCTGGTCCATCGGGTATGGCCCGTCAAGCACAAGCGGCAGCGCTTTGAGCAGGCGGGCAAGGGCGGCGGAATCGTTTGGCAAAGGGCGCGCAGCCTCTTGCAACAGCGCCAGTTTTGCAGCGCCAAGGTTGAGCGATTTGCGCAAGCCATTGGCAAGACTGTCGCCTTTGCGGCGCTGTTCAAGTTTTTCGATTACCCGTACAAGCGGTATGTCGGGCACCAGATCCAACTCCAGTTCACCAGTTTTGCGCAAAGCCGCGGCAAGCGGATAGATGCCGCCACCCTCGATGCCCTGCCGCGAAATCACGAACTCGCCCCGCCCATGAATTGCGCCCGCACGCAGGCCGACCGGTTTGATCGGCGTGCCAAAATGGGGCTGCATATAGCTGCTCCACGCGCGGCAAAAACCCATGTTTGAAGGCTGGAACGGGGTGATTTCAACGCCCGCTTTGGCCAGTATTTCAGCCCAGGCCCCGTTGGAACCTAGCCTCGCCCAACTGGCCCCGCCAAGCGCAAGCACGGTCGCTCCGGGTATGACGCGCAGCGGCCCCTGCGGTGTCTCGAAAGAAAATGCTTTATTTTCAAGGCCCGTCCAGCGCCAGCGCGTTCGAAACTCAACCCCAAGACCGGCGAGCCGTGCCAGCCATGCGCGCAAGATTGGCGAGGCCTTCATCGCCACCGGAAAAACGCGCCCCGAACTGCCCGTGAACAGTGGCTGGTTCAGACCGCGCGTCCAGTTCTGCACCTCGGCTACGCCAAACTCCTGCAACATCGGGGCCAAAAACGCAGGCGGCGAATAGGCGTTGATGAACGTGCTTTCAGGCTGCTCCATGGTCAGGTTCAACCCCGTTTTTCCCGCCATGAGCAGCTTGCGGCCAAAACTTGGCATTGCATCGGCCAGCAGCACTTTGCGCCCAAGGCTGGCCGCGGTTTCAGCCGCCATAAGCCCGGCCGGGCCAGCGCCAATCACCAGAACATCCGGCTTATTCTTATCCATAGCTGCCCCGATCCTGCTTTGCTTGCTTAGGCATCAAATCTGGCCAAGTCCAGCCAAGCGCCCGCATATCGCGCCAAAATGCAATAATGCTTGCTTTTTGAGCCAAAACACCTGTAAGAATAGGCCGCTACGTTATCACTATCGACCCGCTGTCACCTTTTCGGCGCAGTCATTCGATGTTGCACTGACTAAGCCGAGCTGCCGCATGTTGCGGGCAGGGTTAAAAGGAGACACACGATGGCCACAGGCACCGTGAAATGGTTTAACGCCACCAAAGGCTTTGGCTTCATCCAGCCCGACGGCGGAAGCAAAGACGTATTCGTTCATATTTCGGCGGTCGAGCGCGCCGGCCTTTCGGGCCTGCCCGATGGCCAGAAAGTGACCTTCGATCTTGAGTCGGGTCGTGATGGCCGCCAGTCGGCGACCAACCTTTCGCTGGCATAAGCAAGCACGCCTTTAGGCGATAGAGAGCGGGCATTGCCCGCTCTTTTTTTATGCGCTGAACACGTAACAAGGGCGCGCCATTTCTGACGCGCCCGGCTTCATCCTTGGAGAGGATAGCCGTGCTTTAGTTGCTCACCAGTTGGGATATCAGCGCGGCTTGCGAGATCGGCAGATGAACGCCCCGCGCATCGGCCCAGATATTCTCGCCGCTGATATCAATGCAGCGACGACCGCCGAACAGATCACCCGCAGTCATGAAGCGCACCGTGCGAATGGTCATGCTTGTGTCGACCATGACACCAAGAACATCACCGATCACAACATTGTTTTGGTCAACGGCACGCTGGCCGTCAAACACCGTTGTGTTGCCGATGATATTGCACCCCATGCCATTGTCACCACTGGCATAGCCGGAAGCTGTGCTTGCGGGGATTGTGGGTGTGCCGCCGCCCGTGCCACCGCCCGTGCCACCGTCACCACCAGTGCCACCGTCGCCTCCGGTGCCGCCGTCGCCACCTGAACCACCAGTGCTTACGCCAGCGGTAACACCGTCACCGCCAATACTGGCATCCACGCTGGTGCCACCGACGCTCGCGCCCACATCAAGCCCACCACCGTCGCCACCTCCACCAATGGTTACAGTGGCCGTTCCGCCGAGGACGCTGACCGAAGTTTCGCCATCGCCACTATCAACATCGAGGAGCCCACCGAGCAGGCCGCCACCGGCCAGAGCCGATGTTCCCATCATCGAAACACATGCGAGTACGCATGCACCTTGAAGAAGGGTGCGACCGAAGGTTTGTGTGCTCATTACTTTAGTATGTGCCATTTGAATTTCCTTTCATGTGTTTCCGAAGCGACTTAGTTTTTGAGACGATTTTTGCGCCCTGTGACGCTTCGTCGTTAATTCGCATTCGCCTTATGAATGCAGGCTACCACCTGGACGGAAGATTATGTTATAGTCCTACAGTACTACGCACGATAATTGCGACCATAGTGTGACGGCAATCGTTAAAGTTGTGTTATTTTGAAATTCTAACCTGTGCCGCCTTTTTTCAGGCATAAATCCAATAAAAATAGGGGCTTACGTATACGCCGCAGACAGTGGATAATGTTGATTGAAAGGATGATGCCGAACGATGACCAGACTGCCATGTTCATGAAATACCTGTTGCACCGCCCTGCGAAACGCTTGGCTATCATGCCGATTGTTTATGCGCATATATTGGCTTTTGCACTCTACCCTGCATATTCCGCAGCGCAAACGAATCGTGGTTTGGTTGAAATCACCACGAATGAAGCACTGCCCGACGCGCGCTACATCGAGATCATTGAATCGCTCGGTGCCGCCGGGTTTTTAATTGAACGCATTAATCACACATGGCTCAACCGCATTCGCATTGTTGCTGTCAATGACCGCATCCGCCGCGAAATCGTAATTTCACAATCAACAGGGCAGGTTCTGCGCGATGTAGCCTATCCGCGCTGAGCGCCATATTTACGCAACAACATTTAACCAGGAATACCCTATGACGACCAGAAAGCGTCCCATTCAATACCGCAGCGTCATCAAAGTCATTCTGGTTTTTCAGGTCCTGTGCACATCGCTGTTTTTGTTCAAGGTAGTTGCCGACCTTTTTGCCATTCCGCTATATTTCGTGCCTTGGAGCGCGCTTGAAAGCGTTGAGATCCTGTCGACCTTCGGGATGTTGATTGGTGTTTTCACCAGCTTCTGGCTGATCTCGCTGATGGAAAAGCGCAGTTCGCAGGTTGAAGAACGCGTGCGCGCGGCCTCGGGCGATTTTCACAACTATATTCAGGTCCAGTTCAACGCATGGCAATTGACACCGACCGAGAAAATTGTGGCCACGCTGGTCATCAAGGGGTTTTCCAACCACGAAATCGCCGACCTGCGCGGCACGAGTGAATCGACCGTAAAATCGCAGCTGACCTCGATCTTCAAGAAATCAAACATGTCTACACGCCAGCAGCTTGTTTCCTGGGTGGTGGAAGATCTCGTCGAAAAGTTACCAACCGAACACCAGAACCGCCTTGATACGGCCAACGGTGCGCAGCCCGCATAAACGAAATAGTGCCTGGAAGCGCCGCGGGGTTATCTCAAGGTTGCGCGCCTAGTCGGTGAAGCGGTTATTGCGCGGGAAGCCACGCGGCGCCATGCGCCCCGATTTGGCGCGCGGCGCGCTCCATTCCTCAAGGTCGGTTTCGGTTCGCGTGCGGCCAGCAGGGTCTTTCCAGCTTAGCCCGTCGGCACGGGTGAAGGTGATTGCGTCAGACAGGCCGCCATCTTTGTAAGATTGTAGGCGCACGCCCTTGCCGCGCCCCATTTCTGGCAGATCGGCCAGCGGGAATACCAGCAGTTTGCGGTTCTCGCCAACAACGGCAATGCTATCGCCCGCTACAGGCCGGCAAATCGCCGCCTTTACACCCTCTTTGGTGTTGAGCACCTGTTTGCCGCTGCGGGTTTGGGCCAGACAATCGCTTTCGGCCACGACAAAACCGTCACCAGCGGTTGAGGCGACCAGCAGCTTGCCTTTCGCGCGGTGGATAAACAGCGCCAGTGTTTCGGCCTCGTTTGGCAGATCGACGATCAGGCGCACAGGTTCGCCCATGCCGCGCCCGCCCGGCAGGCCGGCGCCGGGCAAGGTGTAAAACCGCCCGTTGGAGCCGAACAGCAGCAGCTTGTCGGTGGTTTCGGCATGGATGAGGAAGCGCGGGCCGTCGCCATCCTTGAATTTCAGCTCGCTATCAGGCGAAATATGGCCCTTCATGGCGCGAATCCAGCCCATGGCCGAGCAAACAACGGTGATCGGCTCGCGCTCGATCATCGCTTCCAGCGGCACATCTTCAATATCGGGGGCATCGGCCAGTTCGGTGCGCCGCTCGCCGCCCTTGGCTGCGCGGCCGAATGTTTTGCGGGTTTCGCGCAGTTGTTCGGTAATGCGCGCCCATTGCAGTGCCTCGTCTGCCAAAAGATCTTGCAGGCCAGCGCGTTCGATCAACAACGCCTCGTGTTCACGGCGCAGTTCCATTTCTTCGAGCTTGCGCAGGCTGCGCAACCGCATGTTCAAGATCGCCTCGGCCTGCACCTCGGAAAGCGCGAACTCGGCCATCAGCATTGGCTTTGGCTCATCTTCATAGCGGATAATCGCGATAACCCGGTCAAGGTTCAGAAAGGCGACGATATAGCCCTCCAGCACTTCAAGGCGGGCATCAATTTTATCCAGCCGATGCTGGCTGCGGCGCACAAGCACATCGCGGCGATGGTCGAGAAAGGCGCGCAGCACCTGCCGCAAATCGGCCACGACAGGCGTGCGCCCGTCAATCAGCACATTCATGTTCATGCTGAAGCGGGTTTCAAGGTCTGACTGGCGAAACAGGGTTTCCATCAGCACGGCCGCATCGACCGTGCGGCTTTTGGGTTCCAGCACAAGGCGGATATCTTCGGCACTTTCATCACGCACATCGCCCAGAATCGGAATTTTCTTGGCGTTGATCAGCTCGGCGATCTTCTCGACGAGTCTGGATTTTTGCACCTGATAGGGAATTTCGGTGATGACGATCTGCCATGTGCCGCGGCCCAGATCTTCCACCGCCCAACGCGCCCGCAACCGGAACGAGCCGCGCCCGGTCTCATAGGCCGTGCGGATGTTTTCACGTGGTTCAACCAAAATGCCGCCGGTTGGAAAATCGGGGCCGGGCATATGTTCAAGCAGGGTTTCGATATGCGCGTTCGGCGCTTTGATGAGATGCAGGCATGCATCGCACAACTCGCCTATGTTATGGGGCGGAATGTTGGTGGCCATGCCCACGGCAATACCGCTGGAGCCATTGGCCAGCAGGTTTGGAAACGCGGCAGGCAGAACAACAGGCTCGCGGTCGGTGCCATCGTAGTTTTCACGGAAATCGACGGCGTCTTCTGCCAGCCCGTCCATCATCGCCTCGGCGGCGCGGGTCAGGCGGGCCTCGGTGTAGCGCTGCGCGGCGGGGTTATCGCCATCAATATTGCCAAAATTCCCCTGCCCGTCGACCAGCGGGTAGCGCACGTTGAAATCTTGCGCAAGGCGGGCCATCGCATCGTAAATTGCCATATCGCCATGCGGGTGAAAGTTACCCATCACGTCGCCGACGATCTTGGCGCATTTGCGGAATGCACCGGTGCTGTCGAGCTTCAATTCACGCATGGCATAGAGAATGCGCCGGTGCACGGGTTTCAACCCGTCACGCGCATCGGGCAAGGCGCGGTGCATGATCGTGGTCAGCGCATATTGCAAATACCGATCACCCAGCGCCCGGCGCAGGGTTTCATTCGAGGTGGCAGAGCCATCGCGCATATTGGGGTCATCAAGCAAATCAGACATAGATATCGTCTATCGCGCAGGGCTTGTGTGGTCCAGCACAATTCTGGCAATGCTACGTTGCAGCGCAGCACGCTGTGCAATAGCATCGCCGCTTTCGCAGGCAAGTTGGGCTTTTCCACCATGAAATCCATTCTGATCACCGGCTGCTCTTCGGGCATTGGCTATGATGCGGCGCATGCGCTGGCCAAACGTGGCTGGCGTGTATTTGCCACCTGCCGCCAGCAAAAAGACGCCGATAGGCTGGTAAACGAGGGGTTGGAAGCCCTGTCGCTTGATTATGCCGACGCGGCGGGCATGAAGGCCACGGTGACCGAGATTTTTGCGCGCACAGGCGGGCGGTTGGATGCGCTGTTCAACAACGGGGCCTATGCAATTCCCGGTGCGGTAGAGGATTTGCCGCGCGAGGCCATGCGCGCGATTTTCGAGGTGAACCTGTTTGGCCAGTTCGAGCTGATCCGCCATGTGCTGCCCGCCATGAAAGCCCAGGGCAGCGGGCGGATCATCAACTGCTCTTCCGTGCTTGGCATTGTGGCGCTGCGCATGCGCGGCGCGTATATCGGCACGAAATTCGCCATGGAGGGGATGACGGATGCGCTGCGCTTTGAGAACCACGCCTCGCCTATCCATTTCAGCCTGATCGAACCGGGCCCGATCGCCACGCGCATTCGCGAAAACGCCATACCGCATTTTGAACGCTGGATAGATTGGGAAGGCTCGGCGCATCGCGAAATTTATGCAACTGAACTGCGCCCGCGGCTTTACGCGCCATCAGCCCGAAAAGACAGGTTCGAGCTGCAGCCAAGCGCGGTAACAGCCAAGCTTGTGCATGCGCTGGAAAGCCGCAAACCCCGTGCGCGATACTTTGTCACAACACCCACTTATTTCGCTCGGTTTGCTAAACGTTTTATGCCTGATGCATGGTCGGATGCGCTGTTTCGCCGCCAGTAAGCCGCCGGTAAGCCCGTGGCGCTGCGCCGCACATAGCGCTATACTACAGAAGAAAGGATGCTGCCATGTTTCAAGATCCACTCTTTATTTTGGTCATCGTCGCCTGCCATGCGGTTTTTGGTGTGCTGATGACCGGCGTTATCGGCTTTGCCAAGGGCGGCGAGTTCAACCGCAAATACGCCAACAAGATCATGCGGCTGCGCATTGCCCTACAATTTTTGGCTGTCGTGTTGTTTATGCTGTTCTTGTATCTGCGAGCCTCTAGCTGATGGTTGTTCTGAACCGCATTTACACCCGCACGGGTGACAAGGGTGACACAGCGCTTGGCAATGGCCTGCGCGTGGCAAAACATGATGCACGCGTCGCCGCCTATGGCACTGTTGATGAAACCAATGCCACTTTGGGAATGGCGCGCCTGCATGCCAGCGGCGCGGCTGATCAGGCGCTTGCCCGCATCCAGAACGACCTGTTCGATCTGGGGGCCGATCTTTGCCGCCCCGATATGGAGAAAGACGCAACCGCCGAATACCCGCCGCTGCGTATGACCGATGCGCAAGTGGACCGGCTCGAAGCCGAGATCGACGCAATGAACGCCGACCTGACCCCGCTGCGCAGCTTTATTCTGCCCGGTGGTTCGCCACTGGCGGCGCATTTGCACCTGTGCCGCACGGTTTCACGCCGGGCCGAGCGTTTGGCGACAGAACTTGCCATTGCGCAAACGGTCAACCCCGCCGCGCTAAAGTATCTCAACCGCCTGTCGGATTGGTTTTTTGTGGCGGCCCGAATCGCCAATGCCAATGGCGCGGATGACGTGCTTTGGGTGCCGGGTGCCAACCGCTAGCTGCGGGGTGTGGCCCTTAACCAGAACTCAAAGCCGCCATCGCCGAAAGCAAAATCCGTTAACACAATTAAGACTACCCCCCTTGAGGCAGAGTTGCCCCAATGTCCTTCTTGCACATCGCGCCCCTAAATGGTTGATTGCGCCAGTCTTGGCTGGCTACATTCTGGCGGAATTTGAAATTTTGTGTCGTTTTTTCACGGCGCGGGGCGTGAATTTTCGTTAGAGATGAGGCCGATAAATTGCCCCGCTGGGGCGTTGATACTGGAGATACGCAATGAAGGTGCTGGTGCCCGTTAAGCGCGTGATCGACTATAACGTGAAAGTTCGTGTCAAAGCGGATGGCAGCGGTGTTGATCTTGCGAATGTCAAAATGTCGATGAACCCGTTCGACGAAATTGCCGTGGAGGAGGCCATTCGGCTTCGTGAAGCTGGCAAGGCCGAAGAAATTGTCGTGGTATCTATCGGTGTGAAGCAAAGCCAGGAAACGCTGCGCACCGCGCTGGCCATGGGCGCGGACCGCGCCATTCTGATTGAAGCCACCGATAATGTGCATAACGACATTGAGCCGCTGGCCGTGGCCAAACTGCTGGCCGCCGTGGTGAAGGAAGAAAACCCCGGTCTGGTTTTGTGCGGCAAACAGGCGATTGATAATGACATGAACGCAACCGGCCAGATGCTGGCCGCGCTGCTTGGCTGGTCGCAGGCCACCTTCATTTCCAAGCTGGAGATTGACGGCGACAGCGCTACCGTGACCCGCGAGGTTGACGGTGGTTTGCAGGTGATCAAGGTGAACATGCCGGCGATTGTCAGCGTGGATTTGCGCTTGAACGAACCGCGCTATGCGTCGCTGCCCAATATCATGAAAGCCAAGAAAAAGCCGCTGGATGTAAAGACACCGGCCGATTACGGCGTGGATGTCGCGCCGCGGCTTCAGATTGTTTCAACAACCGAACCTGCGGCGCGCGCGGCGGGTGTGAAGGTGGCCTCGGTCGAGGAACTTGTAAGTAAACTCAAAGATGCGGGGGTGATCTAATGGCTGTCTTGCTGCTTGCCGAAGTTAACGGCGCTGAAATTTCGATGGACCAGACCGCCAAGGCGCTGAGCGCGGTCACCTCGCTTGGGGATGTTACCGTGCTGGTTGCGGGCGAAGGCTGTGGCGATGCGGCAAAATCCGCCGCCGCGCTTTTGGGTGTTGCACGCGTGCTTTGCGCCGATGATGCGCTTTATGGTCATGGGCTGGCCGAACCGCTGGCCGACCTGATGGTCAGCCTTGCTGGCGATTTCAGCCATATTGCTGCGCCCTCAACCGCCATTGGCAAGAACGTGTTGCCGCGTGTGGCTGCCCTGCTGGATGTGATGGTCATTTCCGATGTGACCGGCATTGTCGATGCCGATACGTTCGAGCGCCCGATCTATGCGGGCAACGCCATCCAGACCGTTAAATCCGCCGACGCCAAAAAGGTTATGTCGATTCGCACCGCAGGTTTTGACGCGGCAGGCGAAGGTGGTTCGGCATCGGTTGATGCGGCGGCGGCGGCTAAAGATCCGGGCCTGTCGTCCTGGGTCGAGGACCGCGTGCAATCATCCGACCGGCCTGAACTGACCTCGGCAAAGGTTGTCGTCTCTGGCGGGCGTGGTGTTGGCAGCAAGGAAAACTTCGCCATCATCGAAAAACTGGCCGACAAGCTGGGGGCCGCAGTTGGTGCCAGCCGCGCCGCGGTTGACAGCGGCTATGCCCCGAATGACTGGCAGGTTGGCCAGACTGGCAAGGTTGTGGCCCCCGAGCTTTACATCGCAATCGGCATTTCAGGCGCGATCCAGCATCTTGCAGGCATGAAAGACAGCAAAGTCATCGTGGCCATCAACAAGGATGAAGAAGCGCCGATCTTTCAGGTGGCCGATTATGGCTTGGTAGCCGACTTGTTTACAGCCGTTCCGCAGCTTGATGCAGCGCTGAGCTAAGGTTTGTGGCACAGATAATGAAAAGCCCCGCCGCCGGTGGGGCTTTTCTTTTGGCGAATAGCGGTTGCAGCGCCTAGGCGGCTGCGCATATTCTTGGCCAAACGAATAGGAAGCTGGCATGGAAATCAAAACGGTTGGGGTTATTGGCGCGGGCCAGATGGGCAGCGGCATTGCCCATGTCATGGCGCAGGCCGGCTATGAGGTGCGCCTGCACGATGTTGCCCCCGGCGCGGTCGACCGTGCCATAGCGCAAATCGGCGACAATTTCGACCGTCAGATCGCCAAGGGCAAGGCCGATGCGGCAACCAAAGCAGCCACATTGGCCAATATCCACCCCATCGCCGAGCTTGCGGCGATAGGTAGCTGCGACCTCATCATCGAGGCCGCAACGGAAAAAGAGACCATCAAACAGCAGATTTTTGCGAGCCTTGCACCGCATTTGGGCGCGCAGACCATTCTGACCTCCAACACCTCATCCATTTCCATAACCCGGCTGGCCGCGGCCACCGACCGGCCCGAACGCTTCATGGGATTTCATTTCATGAACCCCGTGCCGATCATGCAACTGGTCGAGCTTATTCGCGGCATTGCCACCGATCAGGAAACCTTTGACACGCTGGCGATTGTGGTTGAACGCCTTGGCAAAACCGCCACAAGTGCTGAAGATTTCCCCGCCTTCATCGTGAACCGCATTCTGATGCCGATGATCAACGAGGCGGTGTATACACTTTATGAAGGCGTTGGCACGGTTTCAAGCATTGATAACTCGCTCAAGCTTGGGGCGAACCACCCGATGGGGCCGCTGGAACTGGCCGATTTTATCGGGCTTGATACCTGTCTTGCCATCATGAACGTTTTGCATGAAGGGCTGGCCGACACCAAATATCGCCCCTGCCCGCTGCTGGTGAAATATGTGGAAGCGGGCTGGTTGGGCCGCAAAACCAAGCGCGGGTTTTATGACTACCGCGGCGAAACGCCTGTGCCAACGCGCTAGCTACCGGCGCTCTAGCGGCCCTCGCCGAACAGTTCATTCACCAGTTTTTCAAGCGCTTTTGCAAGTGGTTCGGCATCGGGGCCTGAGCATTCCACATCAATCGTGGTGCCCTTGGAGGCTGCTAGCATCAGCAGGCCCATGATGGAATCGCCTGCGGCATGCATACCATCGCGGCGGACAATGGCTTCGGCGTCATGCTCTTCAACCACAGCCACAAATTTGGCCGAGGCACGCGCATGCAAACCCTTTTCATTTTGGATTTGCAGAATCATTTCGCCACGACCGCTTTCAATGCCGGTGTGTTGGAAACCGGTGTGCAACAGTCGATATATTTGCGCCCGGCGGTGAGCGCGCATTCTACGGCCACGGGCAGCGTTTTGCGGCGGGCTTTGGCGAGCTTCACCAGCAGGGGAAGGTTGGCGCCATAAAGCACGCGCCGGGCGTCGCTTTCGCAAGCGGCCAGCGCCAGATTCGAGGGCGTTCCACCAAACATATCGGTAACGATCACCACACCAACGCCGGTATCAACCGCAGCAATGGCCGCACAAATCTCGTCTTGCTTGTCGGCACGGGCATCATTCGGGCCAATCGCCACGGTGGCCACACCTTTTTGCGGGCCAACAACATGTTCCATAGCCGCACGGTATTCGGCCGCCAGCCCGCCATGGGCGACGATCACAATACCGATCTGGTTTGTTGTTGCGATAGGCATAAAGCCCGCTATCCTTTTGCCTCAAGCTCTCGATGGCGAATTGACACATGCCAGCCCGCTTTCGCAAGCCGTTTATGCACATCTTCGGCAATTGCAACCGAACGGTGTTGCCCGCCGGTGCAGCCAAGCGCGATCGAAAAGTAGGATTTTCCCTCGGCACGATAAGCTGGAAGCAGCAAATCGCACATGCGGATCAGCCCGGTAACGAAGGGTTCGTAATTGGCATCGCGCGCCACATAGGCGGCCACATCGGGGTTGCGCCCGTCCTCAGTGCGCAAATCCTTATCCCAATGCGGGTTGCGCAAAAACCGGCAGTCGAGCACCATATCCACGCCATGCGGCAGACCGCGTTTGTAAGAAAACGATTGCACAGAGACCGCCAGCACCGTGGTGCGCGCATCGTCAAACCAGCGGGCAAGCTCGGCGCGCAGCTCGTGCGGGCTAAGGTTTGACGTGTCGATCAGTATATCGGCACGTTCGCGCAGGCCGGTCAGCACGGCATTTTCTTCGTCAATGGCGCTTTGGAGCGAGCCTTCGGCGGTAAGCGGGTGGCGGCGGCGGGTTTCACTGAAACGGCGAAAAAGCACGTCGCGCGCGCAATCCAGATAGAGCAGTTGCACCTGCATATCGGGGTTGGAGGCAGCAGATTTAAGTGCAGCGCGCAGCGCACTGGCTGAAAATCCGCGCGTGCGCGCATCGACCCCGATGGCCATGGGGCGCGGTATTGGCGGGCCAGAAAGCAGGCGCGGCAGCAGGCTCAGCGGCAAATTGTCGATAATCTCGAACCCCAGATCTTCGAGCCCGTGCAATGCTGTTGCGCGGCCAGAACCCGAAGGCCCGGTTACAAGAACCACGTGTTGAGGTTGCGTTTTATCCGTCATAGTGCCCATTCATGCCACGCGCACGCCCTGAAGCAACAGCCAAATTGCGGGTGCCAGTGCTACATTGCCTTTGCCAAGCACCAATTCAAGCTGTGTGCCGAAAGCGTGATGGTAACGGCGCGGCGGCAGGCGCTCGGGCTCAGACTGATCCATGTCGACCACCAGTTTTAGGCGACATGACGGCACATTGGGCGCAGCCAGCATGCCAACTCCGCGTGCTTCAACCATACCGGCGATATTCGGGCCGGGGCGCGCGATGAGTATTTCACCCTGAAGTTCGAGCACAACACCATCATCGGCAACCAGATCAGCGCCATAGGCCATGAGTTGCATGAGCAATGTTGACTTGCCCGCACCGCTGGCACCGATGATAAGCACGCCGCAGCCCGCACGCGCCGCGCAACTGGCGTGCAAAAGCCCGGTCACCGGCTTAGCACGATGGTGAAGACCGCGCCGGTTTGCCCGTCGGTGCAGTTGGATGCGGTGATCGTGCCGCCATGCGCCTCAACGATCTGGCGCGAAATTGCCAGGCCAAGGCCGGAATGGTCGCCAAAATTTTCGTCGGGCCGCGATGAATAAAAGCGGCTGAAAATATCGTTGAGGTTTTCAACCGGAATTCCCGGCCCGGTATCGGCGATCAGCACGGTGACGCGCTCGTCGCTTTCGCCGTTGATGGCAATGTCGATGCGCCCGCCGCTTGGCACAAAGCTGAGCGCGTTGCCAATGACATTGGCAAAAACCTGTGCCAGCCGGCTTTCAAGCCCGCGAATGGTCAGATCATGGCCCTTGCTATGCAATTTTAGCGCAACGCCGGCCGCTTCGGCCTGCAATTCGTGATGGCGAAGCAAATTGGCGAGCATGACATCAAGCTGCACCTCGGCCCAAGTATCGCGCACCAGTTCCGCCTCCAGTCGTGATGCGTTGGAAATATCGGTCACAAGGCGGTTCATCCGGTCCACATCGACGCGGATGATATCGAGTAACTCGGCCCTGTCAGCATCGGATTTCACGTAATCCAGCGTTTCTACCGCCGAACGCAGCGAGGTGAGCGGGTTTTTAAGCTCATGGGCCACATCGGCGGCAAAGAGCTTGTTTTCTTCTATCCGCTGATACAGCGCGCCGGTCATAGATTGCAGCGCGCGCGAAAGATCACCCACCTCATCGGGCCGCGAGGACATATCGGGGATGCGAATACGTGCCGGATTGATGCGCCCCGAGCCTACATCGGTGGCGTTGACCAGTTGGCGCAGTGGCCTTGCAATGGAATTGGCCAGCAGCACCGACAGGATAATCGAACAGAGGATCGCCAGAACGAACATTTCAAGAATGCGCTCGCGCGCCACACGAATGCGCGCATCAATCTCGCCGCGGCGCGTGGCCAAAACCACTGCGAAACGGCCATCGACCGGTGCTGCAACAACCACGTAAATCTGACCGTCGGTATCGACCAGCGTTTCTTGCATGGCCACACCGCTCTGCAAGGCACGCATCGCAAGATCGGAGAATTTTGAAAACGTATTGCTCCGGTCGGTATCGGCGGGCTCCAACCCGAACCCGGCCAGCGCCCCCCAAACCGATTGCAGCCCACGCATCAGCGCCGACCCGCCCTTCGGGTTAAGTTCGGCATCGGTAACATTCGGCACTGCGATATAGCGGATGATATCACCCGTTGGGCCATAGAGCATGGCGTTGGCCTCGGACTCTGCGGCAAGTTCGGCAAAGCGCGTTGCGATTGCGTCGCCTTCATAAGGCTCCAGCGCAAGCGCAATGATCCGCGATTCGCTGTTGAGCAATTTGCGGCTTTGCTCAATCGCCGTATTGTCGTTCTGGTTGAGATACAGGATGCCAAAGACCAGCACCAACAGCCCGAACACGTTGAAAATGATGATTTTGCGCGCCAATGGCGAACGGTTGCGCCGCATCCAGCCGCGCCAGGTCTGCGCGCGCGGACGTTCGAGCATTGAATGCTCCGGCGAATGCTTTGGCGTGACCTCATCGGCCATACTCATACCTCGTTATACCGATACCCAACGCCATATAGTGTTTCAATTGAGGCAAAATCCGGGTCATGCGCGCGAAATTTTTTGCGCAACCGCTTGATGTGGCTATCAATTGTGCGGTCATCGACATAAACTTGGTCGGTATAGGCCGCATCCATAAGCTGGTCACGCGATTTGACCACACCGGGCCGGTTGGCAAGGGTGAGCAGCAAAATAAACTCGGTCACAGTAAGCGAAACGGGTGTGCCTTTCCACATCACCTGATGGCGGGTTTGGTCCATGGTCAGGCTGCCACGCTGAAGCACCTCAAGCTCCGGCTCTTGCGCCGTGCCGGATTCGGCTATGTTGTAGCGCCGCAGCACCGCACGAATACGTTCGATAAGCAGGCGCTGGGAAAACGGTTTGCGCACATAATCATCGGCCCCCAGTTGCAAGCCAAGCACTTCATCCAACTCGTCATCGCGCGAGGTGAGGAATATGACCGGCAGTTTGGATTTAGCCCGAAGGCGGCGCAGCAGTTCTAGCCCGTCCATACGCGGCATTTTTACATCGAACACGGCAAGGTCGGGTGGCTCGTCTATCAGCGCGAACAACGCCGCTGCGCCGTCATTATAAGTGCGCACCTCAAAGCCCTCGGCGCGAAGTGCCATTGAAACCGAGGTGAGAATGTTGCGATCATCGTCAACCAGAGCGATAGTGGCCATGTAAATTCCTATCGTAATGCCGCCCGAATACAGCTTCGTGCAAACTGCTGAAGGTTGCAACCCATGGCGCGCAAGCCCCTGCGCGGATTTAGCACCCCTTAGGTGGTAGATTTTGCGCTGCAGCACGGCTAGGATTAGTATGTCGACATTGTTTTCGGGAATTTGATTCCCCATCAGAACGGCCCTTCTGGTGTGGCAATGCGGCATTCTTGGGGACAGAAGGCCGTGCATCGCGGCTTTCAACAATCGGAGTCTGCTCAGTATGCAAACTGGCAAGGTCAATCCGTCACATACATTGGCGAAGACCGGCATCGCAAATGCCAAAGACATTCACTACAACTTGAACGAACCTGCTTTGATCGAGGCGGCCATACGCAATGGCGAGGGCAAGCTTGGCCTTGGCGGCGCGTTTCTGGCGACCACCGGCAAGCATACGGGCCGCTCGCCCAAAGACAAATATATCGTGCGCGAAGCCTCGGTTGAAAACACTATCTGGTGGGAAAACAACCAGCCGATGGATGAAGCGGCCTTCAACAGGTTACGCGATGACATGATCGCCCATACCGATGAAGCAACGCTTTATGTTCAGGACCTGTTTGCAGGCGCCGATCCGGCCTACCGGCTGAATGTGCGCGTTGTCACCGAACTTGCCTGGCATGGGCTGTTCATTCGCCACCTGCTGCGCCGCCCGGAATTGAGCGAGCTTGAAGGCTTTGCACCCGGCTTTACCATCATCAACTGCCCCAGCTTCAAGGCAGACCCTGCGCGCCATGGCTGCCGCAGCGATACCGTGATCGCCACAAGCTTCGAGCAAAAGCTAATTCTTATCGGCGGAACCGCCTATGCGGGCGAGAACAAGAAATCGGTCTTTGGTTTGCTCAACTACCTGCTGCCCGAACAGGGCGTGATGCCCATGCATTGCTCTGCCAACCACGCACCTGATGCCCCTGAAGATGCAGCGGTGTTTTTTGGCCTGTCCGGCACTGGCAAAACCACGCTATCTGCCGACCCGGCGCGTGTGCTGATTGGCGATGACGAACATGGCTGGGCCGATACGGGCATCTTCAACTTTGAAGGTGGCTGCTATGCAAAAACCATCAATCTTTCAGCCGAGGCCGAGCCGGAAATTTACGCCACCACGCATAAATTCGGCACTGTTGTCGAGAATATGGTCTTTGACCCCGACACGCTTGAGCTGGATTTCGAGGATGACAGCATCACCCCCAACATGCGCTGCGCCTATCCGCTGCACTATATTTCCAACGCCTCGAAAACCGCGCGGGGCGGCGTGCCGCGCAACGTCGTTATGCTCACCTGTGATGCGTTTGGCGTGCTGCCCCCGATCGCGCGGCTGACACCTGCGCAGGCGATGTATCACTTCCTGTCGGGCTTCACCTCTAAAGTGCCCGGCACCGAAGGTGGCGTTACCGAACCGCAACCAACCTTTTCAACCTGCTTTGGTGCGCCTTTCATGCCCCGCCGCCCCGAGGTTTATGGCGCGTTGCTGCGCGACAAGATCGCCACAAACGATGTGCAGTGCTGGCTGGTCAATACCGGCTGGACCGGTGGCGCCGCTGGCAAAGGCGGCAGTCGCATGCCCATTCGCGCCACCCGGGCCTTGCTCAGTGCGGCGCTATCTGGTGAACTGGCCAAAGGGGCGTTTCGCACCGATGCCAATTTCGGCTTTGACGTGCCGCGCGATGTGGCCGGGGTTGAACCCAAGCTGCTGACCCCGCGCAGCACATGGTCAGACCCTGCCGCCTATGATGAACAAGCCGCCAAACTCGTAGCGATGTTTGCCGAAAATTTCGCGCAATATGCCGAACATGTTGGCGATGATGTTCTGGCGATTGCCATTAACGCAGCCTGATAACGGGGGCGCTGCGGCGCCCCTAAAACCCCATGCCACGGCGCAACAGGTTTGCGCCCGCGAGCACCAGCACAATCAGCGTCACTTTGCGAAACCACTCTTGGTTGAGCCTGTCTTGCACCTTAAAGCCGATGGCCATGCCAACAAGCGTGGGCACCAGCAAAAGCGCCGATAACGGAATCGTCGTGGCGTTCAGCACGCCCGATTGAAGATGCGCCGCCCCCAGCACCACCGACCCCGTCAGAAAGCACAGGCCCTGCACGCGCACCAGCTCCACCTTTGGTGTGTTCAGGCTTAGCAAGAACAACAAAATCGGCGGCCCCCAAACCCCTGAAAGCCCGCCAATAAAACCGGAAACGAAGCCAACGCAATATTGCAGCCACTTGTTATGGCGCGCGGCTATCTGCGGCCGCCAGCCAAGCACCTGGACCATCCCGAAAAACGTAACAACGCCACCCAGAAACAGCAACAGCACATGGCTCGGAATACTTGTTACCAATTGCGCCGTAGCCCAGATCATCACCAGCATGACAAGGTTCAGGCGCCAGTAATCGCGTAAACTGCCAAAAGCCGCCGCCGGCCCGTTGCGCAGCCCTTGCCATAGATTTGTTGCCAATGTGGGAATGATCAGCGCTGCAATCGCAATTTCTGCGGCGTAGATAGAGCCAAGCCCGCTAATCGCGATCATTGGCAGGCCAAAGCCCAGTGTGCCCTTTACGAGCCCCGCAAACACCATAATGGCGAGGGCAATCAGCAGCGGCAACAGCCCGAAATCGGCAAGAATTTGTTCCATACGCCCCTATGTCACCCGGAAACAAAGCGCGCAATGCTAATTATATTTCCCTATTCAAACTTAATTGCACATATTGTTGCGCTTCCAATTGACGCCTCGCGCGAATCCGCATAGCTTCTTCGCAATCGCACAATTATATCCCGCATTGCAGCAGAGCCTTATGAACCAAATGACACAGCCCGAAAGCCCGATCCTTGCCAACCTGACCAGCCAGTGCAAATCTGCGCTGTCCTGGGCCGAGGCAGAGCTTGCATTGCAACGCCAGAAACTTGCGACGCTTGTCGTTATTGCGGGCCGTGTGGACAAGACTGCACTTGATGCTCACCAACACGATGCCCACGGTTTGGCTTGGCTTGCCACCTATGTTGAAGCGCTGCGCCGCGCGCATGCATGGGCCGTTAACCTTGCTGAAACCACCCGCTTTGGCGAGATTGAGCAGCTCATTTTGCAAATCGGCTTTGGCGAGTATCTGGCGCAAATTTGCGGGGGCATTCCGATGTCACAGCAGGAATTTGCGCGCTTCGAGCTTGGCGCGCCAAACGATGCAGCCCGAACGCTGATGAAAAGCGGCAACACCGCTGCGGCACGTGCATGCCTGCTTGCGCTTGTGATCAGCGCAGAGGGTGCAAGCACCTATGGCGCTACGGGCCTCGATGACGAGATCGAAATGATCCGCGACCAGTTCCGCCGCTTTGCCGATGAACAGGTCCGCCCGTTTGCACATGGCTGGCACACCAAAGACACGCTCATCCCGCTGGACCTGATAGAGGAAATGGGCGCGCTTGGTGTATTTGGGTTAACGATACCCGAAGAATTTGGCGGTGCGGGCATGGGAAAAACCGCGATGTGCGTCGTGTCCGAGGAGCTTAGTCGCGGCTATATCGGTGTTGGCTCGCTGGGCACACGTTCGGAAATTGCTTGCGAACTCATTCTTAGCAGCGGCACCGAAGCGCAAAAGGCAGAATACCTGCCACGTATTGCCAGTGGCGAGGTGCTGCCCACAGCCGTTTTTACTGAACCGAATACCGGTTCGGACTTAGGCGCGCTGCGCAGCCGCGCGCAGCTTGACGGCGATACTTACAAGGTGACGGGCAACAAAACCTGGATCACCCATGCCGCCCGCGCCGACCTTATGACCATGCTGGTGCGCACCGAAGCAAACACAACCGACCATACCGGCCTTAGCATGTTGCTCGCCCCCAAACCGCGAGGGACTGCAGACTGTGATTTCCCTGCGGCGGGGATGAGCGGTGGTGAAATTCCTGTCATCGGTTATCGTGGCATGAAGGAATACGAGCTTGGGTTTGACAGCTTCGAAGTGCCCGCCGAAAACCTGCTTGGCGGTGTTGCCGGCCAGGGTTTTCGCCAGCTTATGCGCACCTTTGAATCTGCCCGCATCCAGACCGCAGCGCGTGCGATTGGCGTAGCGCAAAACGCGCTCGACCTTGGCTTGGCCTATGCACAAACGCGCCAGCAATTCGGCACGTCTCTGGCAACATTCCAGCGCATTTCGGGCAAGCTTGCGATGATGGTGGTCGAGATCATGCTTACTCGCCAGCTTACATACCATGCCGCCCGCATCAAAGATGAAGGCGAGCGCTGCGATCAGGAGGCAGGAATGGCCAAATTACTCGGGGCGCGTGTGGCTTGGGCATCGGCCGACAATGCGCTGCAAATCCACGGTGGCAACGGCTTTGCCGAGGAATATGAAATCAGCCGCGTGCTGTGTGATGCGCGAATCCTGAATATCTTTGAAGGTGCGGCAGAAATACAAGCGCAGGTCATCGCACGCCGCCTACTTGAAACGACGCTGTAGCGCGGCGATCAGCCGGTCGCGCGCAGCAGGTAACCGTGCGCGGCCAAGCGCCGGAAAAGCCCGGTTTTCAAGGAAGTATCCGGTAGTGGTTAAAGCTTGAACCACATTTTCCGGGCTCGCCACAACACCGCCGAGCATAATATCGGGAAGCGGCAAAAGCTTGTCGGCCCACGCGCCTGCAGCCGCACGGCTCACCGCCCGCCCGCTTCGCGGCGAAACATAGGCCAAGTCATTGCGCTGCGCCGTTACCGCACATTGGTTCAAGTCTAAACCATAACCAAGCTCGCGCAGCAAAAGCATCTCCCAACCCACATAATCGGCCAGCCAGTCACCCCCCAGCGCAAGGCTGTTGGCGAGCGCAATTGTCTGATCATAAAGCAGCGGATGCGCTTCGCGCTCGGGAAGACCCTGCGAAAGCAAAGCGGCAATCGTGCCAAAGGCGGCGAGTGTCAGCGAATCGGCCATCAATCCAGCGGCGCGCGACTGTATTGGTTCAACGCTAAACGTTCCGAGATGGTCTTCCAGTCGCGCACGCCAGTTCAGCGAAAGCTGTGCGCCGGGCTGCAATACCGGCGCCATGCGGCGCGCGCCGCCACCCTGCACAACGCCTGCGTGGCGGCCATGGTCTTGTGTGAATACCTCGATGATGGCTGCACTTTCGCCATGCCGCCGCGAGGTGAGTAAAATTCCGCTATCGCGCCATTCCATCACTGCACTCTACGCCTGCGCGCAGCGCCTGCCAATGCAACTAATGCTCAAGCCCCGGCTCATCAAGCAAGTGGCGCCCATCGCGGTCTTCAACCTCGATAACCCAGATATCGCTGTCAAAACGGCGTTGTCGTGCGATGGCCGCATCAACCTTTGCTTCAGCACCGCGTGCCAGTTCCGCCCAGATACGGGTGCCATCGGCCGTGTTAACGCGTTGAAAACACTGCGCTTCGCCGTTCAGAAAATTCAGCTTCACAAGCACCGCCCCGGCGGTATCATCGCCATGGGCGACCACATAAGCGGGAATGTTTGCAAAGCCGAGCCGCGCCAAATAGGCCTGCACCCAGAATGATGCGGCCAATCGCGCCACTAGTTGCCCTCGTTAAAGTCGAGCCCCATTTCCGCATAACGCTCCGGTTCGTCCAGCCAGTTTGGCCGCACCTTGATTTGCAAAAACAAATGCACCGGACGGCCCAGAAACGCGGCCATTTCCTGGCGCGCGGCTGTCGATATCGCCTTGATCGTCGCGCCTTTCGCACCAAGCACAATGCCCTTATGCCCGTCACGCATCACATAGATAAGCTGGCCAATTCGCACCGAACCGTCCGGCTTTTCTTCCCAGGTTTCGGTTTCAACAGTCAACTGATAGGGGAGTTCCTCGTGCAAACGCAGGGTCAGCTTTTCACGGGTCATTTCAGCGGCAATCATCCGCATTGGCAGGTCGGCGATTTGGTCTTCGGGGTAAAGCCATGGGCCATCTGGAAGCTCGCCCGCCAGATAACTGCGCAAATGGTCAACACCATGGCCACGTTCAGCCGAGATCATGAAGGTCGCGCCAAAATCCAGTTCAGCATTTAATTTCTCTGAAAGCGCCAGCAGCACTTCCGCCTTCACACGGTCAATTTTATTGATCGCCAGAACCAGTTTTTGCGACGGGCCCACCCGCTCTTTCAGCGAATCGATGATTACCTGCACGCCATCCGTCAGCCCGCGATGCGCTTCAACCATCAGCACGATGATTTCAGCATCGGCGGCACCTGACCACGCCGCACTGACCATGGCACGGTCTAGCCGGCGGCGCGGCGCGAAAAGCCCCGGTGTGTCAACAAATATCAGCTGCGCCTGCCCTTCGAGCGCCACACCGCGAATGCGGGCGCGCGTGGTTTGCACCTTATGGGTAACGATGGATACTTTTGCGCCCACCATGCGGTTTAGCAGTGTCGATTTTCCGGCATTCGGCTCGCCGATCAGCGCAATAAATCCGCAACGTGTTTCGGTCATGATTTGTCCAATTCGCCAAGAAGCTGTTGTGCCGCAAGGTGTTGTGCGGCGCGTTTTGAGGGGGCGGAAGCTTCGGAAAACAGATTGTTTTCCAATTCTACACGCACAGTAAACACTGGCGCGTGGTCGGGGCCCGTGCGCGACATGTCAACATAGCGCGGCAGCGCCATTCCGCGCCCCTGCGCCCATTCCTGAAGATCGGATTTGGCATCGGCGGCACGGGTATCAACCTCGGCGATAAGTCCGCCCCAATGGCGCAGAATCACACCGCGCGCCGCATCGAACCCGGAATCAAGGTAAACAGCAGCAAGCACGGCCTCCATCGCGTCGCCCAATATCGCAATTTTACGGCGACCGCCAGAAAGCGCCTCCGACCGTCCCAGGCGCAGTGCCGCACCCAAATCGATACGTTCGGCAATTTCTGCACAGGTTTCTTTGCGCACCAATGCGTTCAGGCGGGGGGCAAGCTGGCCTTCGCGGGCACCACGATCATCTTCAAACAAGGCCTGGGCAATGACCAGTCCAAGCACCCGGTCGCCCAAAAACTCTAGCCGCTGATAGTCGGCCAAACCATTCGACGCGCGTGATCCGTGGGTAAGTGCGCGCACTAAAAGCTCCTTGCGCGCGAATTTATGGCCTAGACGTGCGGCAAATGCCGTTGTTTCAGCCGCCTCACTCAATTCACTGCCGTCAGGAAACGGTCTGAGCGCCATGTCCAGAATGCGAGCAACGAGCGGCCCGACGAAGAAAAGATCACTCGATCGGCACGACCAACAATGTTTTCGTAAGGCACAAAACCAACCCCGCGCGCAGCGGCGGCAACGCGGCTATCAGTTGAGTTATCGCGGTTATCACCCATGAAAAAG
The DNA here is from genome assembly GCA_040880065.1 of Paracoccaceae bacterium. Lineage (GTDB taxonomy): Bacteria > Pseudomonadota > Alphaproteobacteria > Rhodobacterales > Rhodobacteraceae > Abyssibius. The sequence goes on from JBBDJE010000057.1 coordinate 50,844, forward strand.
TAGTGGCCCTCGGGCACCAGAAACTCGGCCGTTGTATCCAGACTGCTGTTGTTTACAGCATTCAGAATGATATGCGAAACGCCGCCGGGCAGGGTTTCGATGAAGCGTTCTTTTTCGCAGATACCGCCTTCACCCTGCAACCCGTTGGCGCAGATCGGGCGGTTGCCTTCCGGCCCCTGCGGGCCGTATTCCTCAACAAATACGCCATCTGGCACCTGTTCGGCAGCGATATCATTAATGTAGAGCACACCACTATCCATGCGCACGCGATCACCCGGCATGCCAATAAGGCGTTTCACGAAATCGGCACCGTTTTGCGGATGGCGAAAGACCACAACATCGCCACGATCGGGCTCGTCGCCCCAAATGCGTGCGTTGCTGCCTTGGGCAAAGCCGCAAAACTCAACGCCAAACATGCGCGGGCACGACGCATAGGAATAGCCATAGGCAAATTTGTTCACGAACAGAAAATCACCGATAAGCAGCGTTTCCTTCATCGAACCCGAAGGGATATAGAAGGGCTGAAAGATCAGCGTACGGATCACCCCTGCCAGTGCCAGCGCATAAATGATGGTGCGGACCCATTCGCTGATGAACCCGCGTTTTTTACCCGTAATCGCTGCCATATTCTTCCCCAAATTCATGGCGCTGTGTCGCAACTGCGCGCCGACAAGTCAAGATGCGTGGATTTCGCCCTTGCGGCGCGCCTCAATAACCACAAAAGCCTGCGCCCAAGGGTGGTCATCTGTGAGGGTCACATGGATATGCGCCTCGTGGCCTGCAGGTGTCATTCGTGCCAGCCGCTCTGCGGCACCACCAAAAACCTGCATCATCGGCTGGCCACTGCGCAGGTTGCGCACAACCATTTCATTCCAGGCAACCCCCATCCGCAACCCGGTGCCCAGCGCCTTGGCGCAAGCCTCTTTAGCAGCCCAGCGTTTTGCATAGGTCGCCACGCGTTCACGGCGGGATTCGGCTTTGTCGCGCTCGATCTCTGCGAACACTCTTTGCAGAAAACGATCACCAAACCGCGTAATTGTGGCTTCGATCCGCTCAATATTTGCAAGATCCGAACCAATCCCCAAAATCATTGCGCGAGCGCTCGTGCGGCATCCATGCGCTGGCGCATCTCGGATATGGCTTGCGTCAGCCCCACAAATATTGCCTCGCCCATCAGAAAATGGCCGATATTCAGCTCGATCACCTGCAAAATGCGGGCAATGGGGGCAACGGTTTCATAGGTCAGCCCATGGCCTGCATGCACTTCCAGCCCAAGGCTTTGCGCAAGGGCGGCCATGTCAACAAGTTTGGCGAGTTCTCTATCGCGAGCGGCAAAATCGCCGTCGGCATGATGGTCGCAATATGCGCCTGTATGAAGTTCGACCACGGGCGCTCCAATCCGCGCTGCCGCCTCTATTTGCCGCGCATCGGCGGCAATAAAGATCGACACGCGGCACCCGGCGTCGCGCAAGGGCGCAATGAAATGAGCGAGGCGATTCTCTTCACGCGCCACCTCCAGCCCGCCTTCGGTCGTGCGTTCTTGTCGGCGTTCTGGCACAAGACAAACGGCATGGGGCTTGTGGCGCAAGGCGATGGCCTGCATTTCTGCCGTGGCTGCCATTTCAAAGTTCAGCGGCACGTCCAGCCCAGCTATGAGCGCGTCTATATCGCTATCGGTGATGTGACGGCGGTCTTCACGCAGATGAGCGGTAATGCCATCAGCGCCAGCGGCTTGCGCCAGCAGGGCAGCGCGCAGCGGGTCAGGATAAGCGCCGCCGCGCGCGTTGCGCACGGTGGCAACATGGTCGATATTCACGCCAAGGCGCAACTTGCGGTCTGTCTTTTGTGAAATCACCTTTGGCCTCCGGGCTTATGGTTCGTCTTTTGCTGACGTGCTGTCTTCTTTGCGGGCAGCACGACGCGCGCGCGCGCGCTCCATCAACCGCTCACGACGGCGTAACTGGTATTTGCGAATGATCGGCAGCGAAATAAAATAGGTGAGTGTGGCAACTAGAAGGCCAACAATCGCCCCGCCAACGATATAGGGCAAGAACACATCGTGAAGGAAGCCGCCCATGCGGTAAAGCTCGTTATGGCCATAGCCGAATATGCTTTTGAACGAATTCCACGTCCCGGCAAACGCATCAACAAACGCATGCTGGATGCGCACAAACCCCAAATGCTCGCCGCGCCCGCCAACAATACGGCCGCCAACCCATAGCGAAGACCCTGCAATGGCCGGAAAAGTAAACGGGTTGCCCATGGCGGTACCGATAAGCCCGGCAATGACGTTGGCACGGAAAATATAGGCCAGAAAAGCGGCAACAAAGAAGTGCAGGCCGAAAAGCGGGCTGAACGACACGAACACCCCGCAGGAAATGCCCAGTGCAATGCGGTGCGGCGAGTCCGGCAAGCGGCGCACGCGGTGCCCCAAATAGTTGGCCGCCCGCCGCCAGCCGGTTTGCGGCAAGATCATGTTCTTCATTTTGCGAAGAAAAGACAGCGGGTTACGGCGCTTGAAAACCATCAGGGCCTCGGTGCGCCATTGGCATGCTTACTGTGGCCAGTGCTGCGCCAACTGGTTGCATCACGATAGCGGACCACCTCAGCGATATCGCTATCGGCTTCAATCGCCGTTTGGATATTGAGCAGATGTTCGATGTCACGCACCATAATTTCGATCATGATACGATAGAAATCAGCCTTGCGGTCCGAGAAATCAAGGTCAACGATGTTTGCATGATGTTCACCAATCAGTGTGCAGATGCGCCCCAGCACACCGGCATCATTCGCCATGGTCAGCACAAGGCGGGTCGGGTAGATCGGCTTGGTGGTCTCACTTGGCCAGCGCAGGTCAAGCCATTCTTCTGTAAGGTCGTCAAACTCGGCCAGTTTGGCGCAGTCGATCGTATGGATAACTACGCTTTTGCCCGGCACCATAATGCCGACGATACGCTCGCCTGGCACGGGGCCGCAGCATGGCGCATTATGGGCCGATTGCCCGGGCTGCAGGCCGATCAGGCGGCTCGTGGCATCACTGCCATCGGATTTTGGCGCATCTTTCAGCAATTCGGGGTAGAGCACGCCAACAAGGTCGCTTGAACTGGTCTCGCCATTGCCAAGCCGCACCAGCAATTCATCGGCCGATGACAGCAAAAGCTGGCGCGCCGCAGTATCCAGCGCCTTTTCTGTGGCTTTCTTGCCAATCCGTTCCAGCGCAACGCGGGCAATTTCGCGCCCGAGTTTGATATGAGAGCCGCGATGCTCGTCACGCAGCGCACGGCGGATGGCCGATTTGGCGCGCCCGGTCACGACCATGTCTTCCCAACTGGCCTGCGGGCTTTGCCCTTCGCTACGCAAAATTTCTACCTGCTGGCCGTTGCGCAGCCGCGTCCAGAGCGGCATGCGCCGCCCGTCGATCCGCGCACCAACACAGGAATTGCCCAGCCGCGTATGAATGGCATAGGCAAAGTCAATGGGCGTAGCCCCTTTGGGCAGTTTGATGACCTCACCCTTGGGCGAAAAGCAAAACACCTTGTCCTGAAACATCTCGAGCTTGAAATTTTCCAGAAATTCGTCGGGATTTTCAGGGCCCTCAAGCCGTTCGGTAATGCCGCGCAGCCAGTGGAAAGGGTCAACCGCAAACCGGTTGGTGACCTTTTCGCCATCCTTATACGACCAATGCGCCGCCACCCCGGTTTCGGCCACAACATGCATTTCACGGGTGCGGATCTGCACCTCGACCCGCTTGCCATCACGCCCCGAAACCGTGGTGTGAATAGAGCGGTAGCCGTTGGACTTTGGCTGGCTGATATAATCTTTGAACCGCCCCGGCACCGCCTGCCAGCGCTGATGCACCGCGCCCAGCGCGATATAGGCATCGCGCTCGTTGCGGCAGATGATGCGAAAACCGTAAACATCGGAGAGTTGATTGAAGCCTTGCTTCTTTTCTTCCATCTTGCGCCAAACGGAATAGGGGCGTTTTTCGCGGCCCGCCACCGAGGCATCGACCCCGGCCGCATCAAGCGCAATGCCGATATCATCGGTAATGCGCGGGATCAGGTCACCGTTTTCGCTGCGCAACCGCGCAAAGCGCCGCAAGATCGAAAGACGCGCTTCGGGGTTCAGCACCTGAAAGCTCAGATCCTCCAGCTCGTCGCGGATATATTGCATACCCATGCGGCCCGCCAAGGGCGCATAAATATCCATCGTCTCGCGGGATTTTTTCTGCTGCTTGGCTGGGTCGAGCGCCTTGATCGTGCGCATGTTGTGCAGCCTGTCGGCCAGTTTGACCAACAGCACCCGCAGGTCTTTGGACATGGCCATCAGCAGCTTGCGAAAATTCTCGGCCTGCTCGGTTTCAACCGAAGAAAGCTCCAAATTGGTGAGTTTGGTCACACCGTCCACAAGCTGCGCCACCTCGTCACCAAAGCGCGAGGCGATATCGTCATAGGTGGCGCGCGTGTCTTCAATCGTGTCATGCAGCAGCGCGGTGATAATGGTGGCATCATCCAGCCGCACTTCGGTTAACAGCGCCGCAACCTCTACCGGATGCACGAAATATGCCTCGCCCGAACGGCGGAACTGCCCGTCATGGCAGGCCGCGCCATAGGCATAGGCGTCACGAATCAGATCAGCATTTGATTGCGGATTATAGCGGCGAACCAGTTCGACAAGCGATTCAACGTCAATCATCACGCGCCCCCGCCCCCTGGCGCTTAGCTCCGGGGTTGCGCTTCCATAAGGGCACGCAGCAGGTTTTCCTCGGTCATGTCGTCGCTTTGCGGCGCGTCCGGGGTTTCAGCGCCCATCCGCTGCGCCATCTGGTCTTCTTCAGGCTCGTCTACTTCGATCTGGTGTTGCAGCGCCTGAATGGCAGATTCGCGCAATTCGCTGGCGCCAAGCGCTTCTTCGGCAATTTCGCGCAGGGCAACAACGGGGTTTTTGTCGTGGTCACGGTCAACCGCGGGTGCGGAGCCCGATGACAGTTTGCGTGCACGATGGGCGGCAAGCATCACAAGCTCGAACCGGTTGGGAACTTTGTCGATGCAGTCTTCTACGGTAACGCGGGCCATGCGCGGGCTCCTGTGCAGTCTTGAATGAAAGAAAAGGCGTGTTAGCCCGTATTTGCCAGATTGGCAAGGCCTGCGACCGGCTCTGGCCTATGAAATGGCGCGAATTTCTGCAATCTCGGCCAAAGGTAGCGCATCGCGCAGCTCCAACACGCTTTTGTGCAGTGTCGGGTGCTGCCAGTCGGGCGCAATTTCAGCCCAAGGCACAAGAACAAAACTGCGGTCTTGCAGGCGCGGATGCGGCAGAATCAGCTCGGTGGGTGCGTCACGCATCTGGCCTGCCAGCGGCAGGGCGAACCAGCTGCGCCATGTGGCAATATCGGGCAAAATCGCATCATCGACTGCCAGCAAATCAAGGTCGCAAACCCGCGCGCCCCAACGTTGCAATCGCGCGCGGCCCATTTCAGCTTCGATCCGGTGCAATGCTGCAAGCTGCGCAGCGGGTGCAAGCGTGCTTTTGACAGCCACCACCGCATTCACATAATCCGGCCCGTTGCCTGCCGGAAAGGCCGGCGTTTCATACCATGAAGATTGCGCCGAAATACGCAGCTTTTCACTTGCAAACAGCGCTAAAGCCGCCGCAAGCGTCGCGCGCGGGTTTCCATGCCGCGATTTCATGTTTGCACCAATTGCAATATAAGAATAACGTGGGGTCACGAGGGGTTTGTGCCCTTGTTGCTGCGATTGAAGGCTTTATGTATGCGGCGAACGCCGTAAGCTAACATTTATATTATTAGCCGCCATACGGCACTAGAAATTTTGGAGATCGCATGTTTTATCGTGATGAACGTCTTGCCCTTTTTATCGACGGCTCGAACCTTTATGCTGCCGGAAGGGCCCTTGGCTTTGACATTGACTACAAGCTTCTGCGCAGCGAATTCATGCGCCGTGGCAAGCTTTTGCGCGCCTTTTATTACACAGCGCTGCTTGAAAACGAAGAATATTCGCCCATCCGCCCGCTGGTCGACTGGCTGAACTACAACGGCTATAACATGGTCACCAAGCCCGCCAAGGAATTTACCGATTCCATGGGCCGGCGCAAGGTAAAGGGCAATATGGATATCGAGCTTGCTGTCGATGCCATGGAGCTTGCCCCGCATGTTGACCATATCGTGATCTTCTCGGGCGATGGCGATTTTCGCCCGCTGGTTGAAAGCCTTCAGCGTCAGGGCGTGCGGGTTTCGGTGGTTTCGACCATCCGCTCCAACCCGCCGATGATCGCCGATGAGCTGCGCCGCCAATGCGACAACTTCATCGAGCTTGACGAGTTGCGCGATGTTATCGGCCGCCCACCCCGCCCGGTTCCGGCGCGCATGGATACGATGGTCGAAGAAGAGTGACCGCCAACGCGGCTTACAAGCGTTGACCCCGGCGCGGTTTCGCGCTTTTAAGGGGTCAACATTTGGAGCCGTCCATGCCTGATACACCCGACCTGACCCTTTATCTGGCAGCACCGCGCGGTTTTTGCGCGGGCGTTGACCGGGCCATAAAAATCGTTGAAATGGCCATTGAAAAATGGGGTGCGCCGGTCTTTGTGCGCCACGAAATCGTGCATAACAAATTTGTGGTCGATGCGCTGCGCGACAAGGGCGCCGTGTTTGTCGAGGAACTCGACGAATGCCCGCCCGACCGGCCGGTTATCTTTTCAGCCCATGGCGTGCCCAAATCGGTGCCCGCTGCCGCACAAGCACGCGAGATGATCTTTGTCGATGCCACCTGCCCGCTTGTGTCCAAGGTGCATATCGAGGCAGAGCGCCACCATGAAGCCGGCTTGCAGCTTGTTATGATCGGCCATGCAGGCCACCCCGAAACGATTGGAACAATGGGCCAACTGCCTGTGGGCGAGGTACTTTTGGTTGAAACCGAAGCCGATGTCGCCACGCTTGCACCGCGCGATGAAAGCCGCCTTGCCTTCATCACCCAAACCACGCTTTCGGTTGATGATACCGCCGGGATTGTGGCTGCGCTACAGGCGCGCTTCCCGGCAATTATCGGCCCGCATAAGGAAGATATTTGCTATGCAACCACCAACCGCCAGGCTGCGGTCAAGGCGATGGCACCGAAGATTGACGCACTTTTGGTGATTGGCGCGCCCAACTCAAGCAACTCGCGCCGCTTGGTCGAGGTTGGCCAGAAGGCTGGCTGCGCCTATGCCCAGCTTGTGCAACGGGCAACCGATATTGACTGGCGCGCGCTGCATGGTGCGGGTGCAATCGGCATTACGGCGGGGGCATCCGCACCGGAAGTTCTGGTTAACGAAGTGCTCGACGCCTTTCGTTCGCGTTACAATGTAACCGTAAAACAGGTGCAAACAGCGACAGAAAACGTCGAATTCAAGGTTCCCCGCGTGCTTAGAGAGGTCAGCGCATGAATACGTTCAGCCGTCTGTTAACGATTTTTCTGCTTGTCCCGCTGCTTTATGGCGCGGCGGGCAAGCTTGGTTTGGTGTCAGGTGCAAAATTCTGGTCCGACCCGGCTGTCATTCTGCCGCTCGCAGGTGCGGCTTGGTTGGCGGCAATGGGCGGCATTATGCTTGCGGGCAGCGGCAATGCACTGGCCAATCTGGCCGGAATGGTGCTGGTGTTCTGGGCTATTGGCGCACAGGTTTCGCCCGATGTTTTGCCGATGCTCGCGCTTGGCACCGCCATTGGCGCGATAACCATGCTGGTGCTGAATGCCCCTAACAGCTGGGCACGCACGAACCTTGTCCTGTCGCTCATCGCTATTGGCTGTTTGCTGATCGGCCGCTATGTCTGAGCTTGTGGCCTATACCGATGGCGCCTGTTCGGGCAACCCCGGCCCAGGTGGCTGGGGTGTTGTTTTGCAGGCCAGAAATGGCACCAAACTGCTGAAAGAGCGCGTGTTTTCAGGCGGCGAAGCGCAAACGACCAATAACCGTATGGAGCTTCAGGCCGCGATTGCCGCGCTTGAAGCGCTGGCGCGGCCCAGCAAAATTACCATCATCACCGACAGCGTTTACGTCAAGGACGGGGTCAGCAAGTGGATTTTCGGCTGGAAGACGAACGGCTGGAAAACGGCGGCGAAAAAGCCTGTCAAGAATGTTGACTTATGGCAGGCGCTGGATGCGGCTCAGGCCCGCCACAACGTTGTTTGGGAATGGGTGAAGGGCCATGCGGGCCACCTCGAAAACGAACGTGCCGATGCCTTGGCGCGCGCGGGTATGGCACCGTTCAAACCGGTTTCAGCTAACGCATCAGCGTCTTGACGATCAGCGCGACGATTACCGCGCCGATGAACGCACCAAGCAACCCGCCTGCAATGCCAAGCCCAGCAAAAACAATGCGCAGCAGCAAGCCGCCAACCAGCGCACCAACTACCCCCAAGGCAACGGTTTGCGGCACGCCAAGCCTGAGGTCGAGAAGGCGCGTGGCCAGAAACCCGACCCCGGCACCAATTACAATGAGATAGATTAAAACCATCTGCGCCCCCTTATGAGCATGTTGCAACAAAAGCGGGAACCGGTTTTCTGCATTTAAACATGCGCTGTCAAAAAGTCAGAGTATGTTGCGTGAATACAAATGAGCGCGACACACTCAACCCCAAGATAGGCGCGGTTCGTGCCAAATACTACAGGCGTGCAGCAGGAAAGCCGCGCAAGAAGTCATCGGCCGCCATTGCGCCGCGCCCGGCGCGCTGCAACTGGGTCAGACGGATGGCGCCCGACTTGCACGCAATGCTCAACCCGTCATCAAGCCGCGTGCCGGGCGCGCCCTGCCCGCTTGCCAGCTCTGCGCGCAGCACTTTAACGCGCTCGCCGAGCAACTCGAACCATGCGCCGGGAAAGGGCGACAGCCCGTGGATCTGGCGCAAAACCGCAGGGGCGGGGGCGCTCCAGTTGATAAGTGCCTCGGCCTTGTCGATTTTGGCGGCATATGTAATGCCATCAGCGGGCTGGGGCGCCGGGGTCAGCTTTTCAACATTCGCTAAAACCTTGACAATTTCCTCGCCCCCCAACACCGCCAACACCTCATGCAAATCGCCCGATGTGTGGTGCGGTGCAATGTCCAGTGTGGCGCGCGCCAGAACTGGGCCGGTATCCAGCCCCGCCTCCATCTGCATGATGCAAATGCCGGTCTGTGCGTCCCCCGCCATAATGGCGCGCTGAATGGGGGCGGCACCGCGCCAGCGCGGCAACAGCGAGGCGTGAATATTCAGACAACCAAGGCGCGGCGTATCGAGCACGGTTTGCGGCAGGATCAGCCCATAGGCAACAACAACGGCAATATCGGCATGATGCGCTGCAAATTCTGCCTGCGCCTCGGCATTGCGCAATGAAGCCGGTGTGCACAGCGAAATACCCAACGCTTCGGCCCGCGCGGCAACCGGGCCGGGGCGCGGCTTTTTACCGCGACCAGCCGGGCGCGGTGGCTGCGAATAGGCGGCAACAACCTCGTGCCCGGCGGCAATAATCGCATCGAGTGCCGCGACCGAAAACGCAGGTGTGCCCATGAAAACAACACGCATTACCGCCCCCGCTTTTGCTGTTTTATGTGTTTGGCGATCAGCATTTTACGCTTGACCGGCCCGAGCCTGTCAAAAAACATACGCCCGTTCAGATGGTCTATCTGGTGCTGTGCCGATGTCGCCCAAAGACCGGCAAGCTCTTTTTCAACCACTGCACCGGTTTCATCCAGATACCGTATTGTCACGTGTTCGGGGCGGCTGATCTTGGCGTATAGGCCGGGCAGGTTCGGGCTGCCCTCGTCATAGTCCTTGAAAATGGTTGAGGCTTTGATGATTTCGGGGTTGGCCATGCGCAGCGCGGCGCGTTTTGTGCCGGCATCAACCACCGCAAGGCGCAACATCACCCCGATTTGCGGCGCGGCAAGGCCAAGGCCGGGCCCGCCAACAGGCATGGCATACATCGCTTCAAGCATGTCATCCCAAATAGCGCGGATATCATCGGTCACGGATTTGACAGGTTCGGCCACGCTGCGCAGCCGCGCATCGGGCCATTGCAGAAATGGCCTAGTCACGGGCAAGGTCGCGTTTCAGCTTTTTCATCTTGCCGGTGATCAGCCCGCGCCGCGCCATCGACAAAAAGTCGATGAACAGGCGGCCGTTCAAATGGTCAAGCTCGTGCTGCACGCAGGTTGCAGCAAGGCCGTCAAACTCGTTTTCGTGTGTTTTGCCATCAATATCCAGATACCGCATGCGCACCTGCGCGGGGCGGGTGATCTCGTCAAATATCTCGGGGATCGACAGGCAACCTTCTTCATGGGTGTTAAGCTCATCCGAGGACCATGTGATCTCGGGGTTGATCAGCACCATTGGCACGCCGGTTGCGTCTTTGGCGGAAACATCCATCACGAACAGGCGTTTCAGCACACCGATTTGCGGCGCGGCAAGGCCAATGCCCGGCGCGTCATACATGGTTTGCAGCATATCGTCGGCCAGCTTGCGGATATCGGCATCAAGCGTGCCAATTTCCGCACAGCGCTTTTTCAGCCGCGGGTCGGGGTGGATCAGGATGTTTCTAAGGCTCATGAAGACCAAATAGGCGATGGCAATTGCCCGCACAAGCCCCGGTATTGCGCCCAGGCAGGCTGAATATGCCAAATGCGCGGTGGCGTGCCCTTGTCGCCGCGCAAAAATTCGCTAGCTTGGCGGCGATCAACCCCAAGGATAGCCTGAATGCCGTTTAACTTTGACACTCCGATTGACCGCCGCAACACCCATTCCAGCAAATGGGACCGGATCGAGCAACTCTATGGCGTTGCGCCAGATACCGGATTGTCGATGTGGACAGCCGATATGGACTATGCCGCCGCCCCCGCCATTACCGAGGCGCTGGCGGCGCGTGTGGCCCATGGTGTGCATGGCTATTTCACAAATGACCGCCCCTATCTGGAAGCCATGCAGGGCTGGATGCAGCGCCGCCACAACTGGGTGCTGGAGCCTGAGTGGGTGATCAACTGCACCGGCCTTGTGAATGCCTTTGCCCATTGCGTGCAGGCCTATTCCGAACCCGGTGATGGCGTGATTCAGTTCACACCCTTCTACCATTCCTTTGCGCCGGTTACGCGTGCCAATGGCCGCGAGATTGTGCAATGCCCGATGCGCATTGAAGACGGGCGCTACATGCTCGACTTTGACGCGCTTGAAAGCCAGATGACCGGGCGCGAGCGCCTGTTGGCATGGTGCTCGCCCCATAACCCCGGCGGGCGCGTGTGGAGCGTTGAAGAATTGCGGCAAGTGGCCGATTTCTGTGTGGCGCATGACCTTGTTCTGGTGAGCGACGAAATCCATTGCGACCTCGTCTTTCCGGGCCGCACGCATACGACCATCAGCAATGCCGCACCGTATATCTCCGACAGGCTTGTGACACTGGTTTCGGCCAGCAAAACCTTTAACATTGCCGGTGCAGAATTTGGCAGCGCCGTTATTCCCAACCCCGAATTGCGCAAGAAGTTCAAAGCCGTCTATGCCGCAAACAGTACGCAAACCGCGCTTTATGGCCCGCTGATGGCCGAAGCGGCCTTTCGCCATGGTGATGCATGGGTAGATGCGGCGGTGCGCTACCTCGATGAGAATCGCAAGCTGTTTGAAACGGGCATCAGCGAAATTGCCGGTGTTCAGGCCATGCAGTTGGATGCGACCTATCTGTCATGGGTCGATTTTTCAGGCACGGGCATGGATCAGGATGAAATCCACCGCCGTATTGCAAAGGATGCCGGTATTGCGGCAAGCTCCGGCCCCAGCTTTGGGCCGGGGGGTGAACTTTTCATGCGGTTCAACTTTGCGATGACCCGCGCCAATGTGGTTGAGGCGGTCGAGCGTCTGCAAGTTGCTTTCAAGGATTTGCAGTAGTGGACGGACGGCTCGCCATCGTCTTTTGGGTTGCCAGCTTGTTTGGTGGTGAAGATCTGCGCCAGTATCCGACCAATGAACTTTCATTCTCGGCAGGTGCGCTGCACACCGACGGGCAGTTTTTGGGTGCCGAGCTGCGGGCAAGTTATTACGACCAGAAGTTTTGGCGCTTCACCACAGTTTGGGATGGCTCCATCACCGATGAGGGCGGCGCGTGGCTTGGCTATGGGCTTTACCAGCAATTCGGCTTTCATCTCGGCGGGCAGGAGATGTTTTTGGGCCTGAGCTTCGCGCCGGGGCTGTATATTCAGGGCGGCGAGGTGGATCTCGGCGCGCCGCTCCAGTTCCGTTCGGGCTTTGAAGTCGGAACCTATATCAACACCGATTGGCGGGTGTCGCTGTCTTACGACCACCGCTCCAACGGCGATCTGGCGGCCTTCAACCCCGGGGTTGAAGCGATCGAGCTTCGGATCTCGCGCCCGCTTGGCGCGCGAAGGTGAGCGCCGCGCAGCACCGCACGCCGCCACGCCTTTTAACGCTGGTTGCTGTTGCAGGGCTTGCAGCCCTGACGATGAATATTTTCCTGCCCTCGCTCACCTCGATCAGCGCTTGGTATGAGGCCGACTATGCGTTGGCGCAGTTGGCCATTTCGGCCTATATAGCCACAACCGCGGTGCTGCAAATTCTGATCGGCCCGCTTTCGGACCGCTATGGCCGCCGCCCTGTGATTATTGGCGCTTTGGTCATTTTCATTCTGGCGAGCATCGGTTGCCTGTTTGCGCCAGACATTTACACCTTTCTGGTGTTTCGCATGATTCAGGCCGCCATTGCCACGGGCATGGTGCTGTCGCGTGCGATTATCCGCGACATTGCCGAACCGGCCAAAGCCGCCAGCATGATCGGCTATGTAACAATGGGCATGTCGCTTGCGCCGATGATCGGCCCCGCGCTTGGTGGCTGGCTGGACCATTTATTCGGCTGGCAAGCCTCGTTCGCGATATTGCTTGCAGGCGGTGCGGCCGTGCTGGCGCTGGTCTGGGTTGACCTCGGCGAGACGAATGCCCACCGCTCCAGCAGCTTTGCTGCGCAATTCCGCGCCTATCCGCAATTGCTGACATCGCGCATGTTCTGGGGTTATACGATTACCGCAACCTTCAGCGCCGGGGTGTTCTTTTCGTTTCTGGGTGGTGCGCCCTATGTGGCTGAAACGCTGTTCGGGCTTACCCCCGCCAGTTCGGGCATGTATTTCGCGCTTGTGTCGCTTGGCTATATGGGCGGCAATTTTCTGGCCGGGCGCTATTCGCAAGCCGTTGGCTTTAACAAGATGATCACGCTTGGCGCGCGCTGTAGCTTTGTGGGTGTGCTTGTGGCCGTGGGCCTGTTCGGCTTTGGCGTAAATCACCCGATGTCGCTTTACTTGCCTATGCTTGTCGTGGCTGTTGGCAATGGCATGTCCCTGCCCAATGCCAATGCGGGCATGATCTCGGTGCAACCGCATCTGGCGGGCTCGGCCTCTGGCCTTGGCGGCGCAATCAATATGGGGGGCGGTGCGATGATGGCCGCAATCACCGGAATGCTGATGGAACTCGGCGCAGGTATCTGGCCATTATTGGGAGCCATGGGCGCTTCGGCTTTGCTGGCGTTGATTTGCGCGGCATTGATGCAGGCTTTCGCCCGACGCGGTTAAGACTTCGCAGGTGCAGCATTTCGCTTGACAGCGAGCACGCAAGATTGTTTGTCAAACAAACATACAATCGCAATAAAATAATCAAAGGCCGAATGATGAGCTTCAAGACCCAGCCCGCCGCCCCAGCCCGCCCCAACCGCTGCCAGCTTTTCGGCCCCGGCTCGCGCCCTGCACTATTTGAGAAAATGGCGGCGAGTGCCGCCGATGTGATCAACCTCGATCTGGAAGATTCGGTTGCGCCTGCCGATAAGGAGAGCGCACGTGCCAATGTCATCAAAGCCATCAACACCATAGACTGGGGCAACAAGCACCTTTCGGTGCGGATCAACGGGCTCGACACGCCTTACTGGTATCGTGATGTTGTTGATGTGCTGGAACAGGCGGGAGAGCGGCTTGACCAGATCATGATTCCCAAGGTTGGGAATGCCGCCGACATTTATGCGGTTGATGCGCTCATCAGCGCGATCGAGGCTGCCAAAGGGCGCACAAAGCCCGTTCAATTCGAGGTGATTATCGAAACCGCCGCAGGGCTGGTAAATGTGAATGAAATTGCCACCTCCAGCCCGCGCATGGCCGCGATGAGCCTTGGCGCGGCTGACTATGCGGCCAGTATGGGCATGCAAACCACCGGCATTGGTGGCACACAGGAAAACTATTACATGCTGGCACCGGGTGGCGCGCAGCATTGGGGCGATGCGTGGCACGCCGTAAGCGTGGCCATTGTTGCAGCCTGCCGGAGCCATGGCCTGCTGCCGGTTGATGGGCCTTTTGGCGACTTTTCCGATGATGACGGGTTCTTGGCGCAAGCCCGCCGCGCGGCCACATTGGGCATGGTCGGCAAATGGGCGATCCACCCCAAGCAGATTGCGCTGGCAAATCAGGTGTTTACACCCTCGGATGCGCAAATCACCGAAGCCCGCGAGATTTTGGCGGCAATGGAAAAGGCCGATGCCGAGGGCCAGGGTGCGGCGGTTTATAAAGGGCGGCTGGTTGATCTGGCATCAATCCGGCAAGCGCAGGTCATTGTGCGACAGGCCGAAATGCTTAACGGATGACACAAATGTTAACGTTGCATTCGTAAAAGCAGATTAGTCTGCCCAAAACCAATCGGGGCAGTTGTGACCACAGCATCTTCTACGCCATCACCTTCATACCCATCGCGCTTAACGCTCTGGCTTTTGTTCATCGGCGCGGCCATCAAGGTGCTGGCGCTCATTTTTCTGGAGCTTTGGCTGGCACAGTGTTTGGCACAGGCGAGCACTGGCCAGGCAGCTTCGTGGCAATGCGGGCCGTCCGCATCGGCCGCCGGGGCATTTTTGGAAAAGTTTCGCCTGCCGATCATGGCTGCAGCCATCATTCTGGTATTGGCACTGGCATGGTTCTTGCACCGCATGTTTCAAGCCACAAGGGCGTTTGAGGCACTGCAGAAAAAGGCCGAGTCGGCAGATGCCGCGAAAACCGAGTTTCTGGCCACCGTAACCCACGAATTGCGCACACCGCTCAACGGCATTCTGGGCATTGGCGAGGTGCTGCGCACGACCAATTTGAACAAACGCCAGCTTGAGCTTTTGGCCGTGATGACACGCTCTGGCCGCGGCCTTCTTGAAATGATCAATGATTTGCTGGATGTCGCCCGCATCGAGGCAGGCAAACTGGTGCTGCACCCTGCCCCGACCGATTTGGGCAGCATCATGCAAGAGGTTGATGATGTGCTGCGCCCGGTCGCCTCGCAGCGGGGGCTGGAGCTTCGGCTAGGCCAGCCTGAAACGCCATTGCCGCGCGTCAATGCTGACCGGCGCGCCCTGCGGCAGGTGCTGGTCAATCTCGTTGGCAATGCCATCAAGTTCACCGATAGCGGCCATGTCGCGCTGGAATGTTCTGCGAACAGGAAAGGCAAAAATCTGGCGGTAACGTTCGCGGTAAAGGATACCGGGCACGGCATAGCGCCCGAGAATCTGTCACGCGTGTTCGAGCGCTTCTTTCAAGAGGTGCGCCCTGATGGCCTCCATATGAATGGCACCGGACTTGGTTTGGCGATATCCGATGAAATCATCCGCAAAATGGGCGGAAAGATCGAGGTTGTCAGCACGCTCGGCGCGGGGAGCAGCTTTACCGTAACCCTTGTGCTGGAAATTGCCGAAGGCGCCACCCAGCCCGCCTTTGGCTTGTAATTTTGCGCGCGCCCCGTCATATGTTGAGCTAAAGAATGACTGGGTTGGCAGATGCAAAATTACCTCGACTTTGAAAAAGGCCTTTCGGAAATCGAAGGCAAGGCCGCAGAATTGCGGGCTATGGCAAAGGGCGGCTCCAATGCCGACACAACCACCGAAGCTAAAACGCTGGATGCCAAGGCTGCCCAGCAACTGAAGGACATATATGCTGATCTGACCGCCTGGCAGAAATGCCAGGTTGCCCGCCACCCCGACCGGCCCCATTGCCGCGATTATATCGACGCGCTGTTTACCGAATTTACCCCGCTGGCCGGCGATCGCAACTTCGCCGAAGACCTTGCCGTAATGGGTGGCTTGGCGCGGTTCAACGGCACACCCGTTATGGTGATCGGTCATGAAAAGGGCCATGACACCAAAAGCCGGATCACCCATAACTTTGGCATGGCGCGGCCCGAAGGGTACCGCAAAGCCATACGGCTCAT
Organism: Paracoccaceae bacterium; assembly: GCA_040880065.1. Classification (GTDB taxonomy): domain Bacteria; phylum Pseudomonadota; class Alphaproteobacteria; order Rhodobacterales; family Rhodobacteraceae; genus Abyssibius. The sequence goes on from JBBDJE010000057.1 coordinate 67,087, forward strand.
GGACATGGCCGACCGTTTCGGCCTTCCGGTGGTGTTTTTGGTTGATACGCAGGGCGCTTATCCCGGCAAGGGTGCCGAAGAACGCGGCCAATCTGAAGCGATTGCGCGCTCGACCGATAAATGCCTCTCGATCAGCGTGCCCGTCCTGTCAATTGTGATTGGCGAAGGTGGCTCGGGCGGGGCGGTGGCCTTTGCGGCGGCTGACCAGCTCGCCATGCTGGAACATTCGGTTTACTCGGTGATCTCGCCGGAAGGCTGCGCCTCGATCCTGTGGAAAGACGCGGGCAAAATGCGCGAAGCCGCCGAAGCCCTGCGCCTGACCGCACAAGACCTGAACCGGCTCGGCATCGCCGATAAGGTTATCCCCGAACCCGTGGGCGGCGCGCAACGCGACCGCGCTGCGACAATCGCGGCCGTTGGCAAAACGCTCGACCAGATGCTCAAGGAAGTATCCAAGATCGACGCGAGCAAACGCCGCATGGAGCGGCGCAAGAAGTTTATCGCGCTCGGAAACAAAACGCTGGCCGCCTAGAGCATGTTGGGCCAAAAGTGGGAACCGGTTTTGTCGCATTTCAACATGCGTTATCAAAAAGTCTGAGCGTATTGCGTGAATGCAAATGAATGCAACACGCTCTAGCGCGGGTCGGCAGGTTCATAGCCCGCTTCGCGCATCAGCGCATTCGAGCGGGTTTCAACAACCTCTTCCAACCGTTCCATGAATTGGTTGAGCGTAAGGCCGCTTTCGATTTTGGGCAAATACTCCACCACAGCCGTGCCGGAGTAGCGATAGGGGCTGCGCCGCGCCCAGAACACACCGGTATTGGTGGCGGCAGGCACGCAATCCAGCCCCATGCGGGTATAAAGCACACCGGCGCCAACCTTGTAGGGCTTGTCCGAGCCGGGCAAAACCCGTGTGCCTTGCGGGTAAATCACCAACTGACCCGCGTTTTTGGCATCGCCTTCAACGTCACGCACAAGTTTGCGCACCGCCCCGCCCTTTTTGCCCCGCGCAACGGGGGCCGAGCCGATGCGCATGCCGTAAAGCCCCAGAATCGGTGCCCAGCGCAGCTGCCGTTTCATCACGAATTTTACGCGCGGCAATGCATATGCGTGCATCATGACATCGAGAAATGACATGTGTTTGGAGGCGACAATCACCTCGCCCTGCGGCACCTCGCCACGAAACTCGACCTTGAGACCGCACAACAGGCGCAGCACCCAAAAGATTGTGCGGCAATAGAATTTGATCGCCCAATACGCGCCCGCGCGCGAATAAATCGCCGCAGGCGCAAAAAGAACGCCCATAACCGCCATTAGCACATACATGATCAGGTCGGCCAGTTGCGAACGCAGGAACAGCATATCAGGCCTGATGCAAAAGGTGGCGCATTGCGGCCTGTCGCGTGGCGTTGAAGGCCACAAATGTAGCTATGAACGGTATCGCCAACAGCAGCGCCCAATCGAGCCCGCTAAAGCCGATAAGCGACAGGAAGGTATCATCCGCCGTTGCATCGGCCAGCATCTGCACCGCGATAATGGCGAAGATCGCCCCGATAACGCTGCCGATGAGTGCGCGCATGGTAAAACGGCGCACAAAGGTCCAGATGATGAAACGGTCACGCGCGCCAACCAGCCGCAGGGTTATGATCACCTGCGCGTTTTGTGCTAGGGCTGCGCGAGCGGCAAGCGTGATCATTACACCAAGTGCTGCGGTAATCAGCACAATGGCAGAAATGGCCAGCATGCGCGCCCGCGTTGTGGTTTTTTGTAACGGCGCGCGCCAGCGATCATGATCATCCCACACCGCGTCGGGCGCATCGGCGGCAAGGCGCAGGGCCAGCGCATCGGAATTCGGGCCATCACCTTCCAGCGCGACCGAAATCATCGCGGGCAAAGGCAAGGCATCCAGCGGCAAATCATTGCCCAGCCACGGGGCCAGCAGGCGGGCTTGGGCCGCATCATCCAGCACCTCGGCACTGGCAATGCCGGGCGTTGTATCAAGCACAGCCAGCACGGCGGCTATTTGCTGTTCGCGCGTCTCGGCCGGGGCGGCAATGCGCACGGTGGCGTTTTGGGCAAGGTCCAGCGACCATGCATCGGCAAACCGTGCACCCGCCAGCGCCGCCGCAAGTGCGGCCACGGCCAGAAATGTCATCGTGGCCGTGGTGAAAATCGTCGCCCAAGCCGCGTTGCCGCGCGGCGGCACAATCTGGTCCACCGAATAAGCCCCGAAATAGCGGGTGCGGATAGCGCGCAGGTTCATAGATCTGCCCCCGCTGCCACCAACTGGCCCTTGACCAGTCGCATCACCCGCGTTGTGGCCATGGATTTTGCCGCGCGGATCAGGTTCATATCATGGCTGGCGATAATGATCGTCTTGCCCATTTTGTTGAGTTCAACCAATAGCGTCAGCAACCGGTGGCCCATTTCCCAATCCACATTGCCTGTCGGTTCGTCCGCGATAATGATTTCGGGCGCCATGATGACAGCGCGCGCAACGGCAAGGCGCTGGCGTTCGCCGCCGGAAAGTTCGGGCGGCAGCGCATCGCCGCGCTTGGTCAACCCGACCCATGACAGCAAATCATCAACATTCGAACGGTTTTTCTGGATGTTGCGCCCGCCTACTTTCATGGGTAACTCGATGTTGGCGCGCACGGTCTGATGGTCGAGAAACTGGCAATCTTGGTGCACAACGCCAATGCGGCGGCGCATTTCGGCCACGCGGTCGCGGCTGAGCTTGCTGACATCCTGGCCAAACAGCTTGACCGTGCCCGCAGTCGGGCGCAGCGCAAGATAGCACAGTTTAAGCAGTGTCGTTTTGCCCGCACCCGAAGGCCCGGTCAGAAAATGAAAGGAGCCCGGCGCCAATTCTTGCGTTATACCGTTCAGTATTGAATTGCGCCCGTAGCTAAAGCCTGCTTGCTCGAAGGTTATCACGCATATTCTCCCATTGGCAGCAAACATTCCCACGAACAGCTGCCAAGCTCAAGCCCAATGGTCGGTCGTTACAGTTGGAATGTTGCCAATGAGCGGCTAGAAGTTAAACAACGGCCGATTCGCCGCAAGAAAACAAAAGGAACGGGCCGAATGCTCATCGTTTGCCCCTCGTGTAACGCACAATATCAGGTGCCCGAAAACGCCATTCCACCCGAAGGGCGCGAAGTGCAGTGTTCATCTTGCCAGAATGTTTGGCAACAGGCACCCGCATCGGCCAGCGCTGCGGCGTTTATTGATGGTGCGCGCCAAGATGAATTGGCTGAAGATGATGCGACAACGGCTGATGAGAACGAGACCGACGATTCGCCCCTTTGGGATGATGCTGTTGAAGACGACGAAGACACGCCACTGGCCGATGATGAGGATGAGGCGGTAGCGTCCGAGGCCGAAGCCGCACCGTTAGCCGAAGCCGAGCCAGAGCCAGGGCCAGGGCCAGGGCCGGAAAATGAAATCGCACCCGGCCCCGCCGATGAAGCCGAACCGAAATTCGGAAGCGCAAACACGCCCGATACCGCCGCCGCACCCGGTGTTGAAATTCGCGCCGATCGGGGCTCGCGGTTGCGCGGCAATACCGATGCGCCCGATCAAAAGGCCCAGCCAGCCAAGCGCGAAAATGCAAGCGAAGCGGCTTCAAAATCCGATGTTTTTCGTGTGCCGCCGCCACCGGCCGATATCGTTGAAGACGATCTGCCCGCAGCGCCCGTCTTTTCAGACCCGCCAAACATTGTGGCCGCGGATGAAGCACAAGATTCTGATGCAGCGACGCTAGATGATATTGCCGCTGCGCGGCGTGAATTTGCTCAAACGCCCGAGCCGATACCGGCCGACGCCCCGGATTTTGTAGCACTCCCTGATGCGGATGATGCTGAAGAACCTGAAGACCCCGCGCCTGACGGTGAGAAGGAAGAGGCGCAGCCAGATGCGCTAGACCCGACGGCCACGCCTGATAAGACGGCCACGCCTGATAAG
>JBBDJE010000058.1:0-12764 GCA_040880065.1 Paracoccaceae bacterium
TTTCCCTCAACAATCTCGATCCCGAATTGCTGATATGGGATATGCATCGTTTCCTGAATATCGACCCGCTGCCTGAACGCCGGGTTTGCCTGCAGTTCGTTTTCAACAATCTCCCGGCGGCGCGGCAGAACTATTGGTTGGTGGCCGATCCGCAATCCGGTGTCGAGGCCTGCTATGCCGATCCTGGCTATGATATTGATCTCTTCTCCGTATCCACCCTGCGCACTATGACCGCAATCTGGATGGGTCTGGACACGGTCAAAAAAGCAGTGACCGATGGAAGACTGGAACTGACCGGCCCACGCGATATTGCCGCCCGAATGCAGGAATGGCTTGGCCTCAGCCCGTTTGCGCCGCAAGAACGGATGGTCGGGTAGCGTGCATCAAGCCCGTTCATCCCCCGCACAGCATCGGTACCATGGGTTTTCTGCCGATCTAAATGCGGCGTAGAATTATCACCAGGCGGGCCTATGCGGGCCGGAATGGCGCACCTTTGCCACCGATGTATCGGTGCAGCACCCTTGGGCCATAGGCTTTGTGATCTGGCCAGAGGATGCGCCGCACATTCCGCATGCCAGCCCGCCACTGAGCCGCGACCTGCTGAAAGGTGACTGGCCCTAGAGCGTGCCGCATGTTTGAGTGCTGAAAACCGGTTTCCACTTTTGTTGCAACATGCACAAGGCACAAAAACGCCGTCCGAAATTGCTTTCAGCGCAAAGCTGCGCCGGAAATCTTGCAGGGCGGGTTTGGGCCGCGCTTACAGGGCAACCCAGGCTGAATTTTTGCTGCTGGAGTCAACGCAAGCCGAAATGAAGGCCATGCCCGCCAGCCCGTCATCAATGCCGGGCAATAGCCCCATGGCATCAACGCGCGCCGCACCGCCCTGCACGGCACGAATGGCATCGGCGGCGGCGTTATAGATCGTGGCGAACCCTTCCAGATAGCCCTCGGGGTGGCCAGCCGGAATGCGCGACACAGCATTCGCCGCATCAATCGCGCCCGCTCCGTTGCGGCGGATCAGCCGCTTGGCCTCGCCATGCGGGGTGAACCACAGGTAATTCGGGTCTTCCTGTGCCCATTCCAGCCCGCCCGTCTCACCATAAACCCGCAGGCGCAACCCGTTATCATTGCCCGGTGCCACTTGGCTGCACCACAACATCCCCCGCGCGCCGCCCTCAAACCGCAGCATGATATGGGCGTTGTCGTCCAGCGCGCGACCCGCGCCGAAGCTGTGCAAGTCAGCCGCCAGCGCCGCGCCCTTAAGCCCGGTTACAAAGCAGGCAAGGTTATAGGCATGGGTGCCGATATCGCCAATGGAGCCCCCTGCCCCCGAACGCGCAGGGTCAACCCGCCATGCGGCCTGCTTCTGGCCCTCGGCCTCGATTGCATCGGTCAGCCAGTCTTGCGGGTATTCGGCCTGCACGATGCGCACCTTGCCGATCTCGCCTGCCGCGACCATTGCGCGCGCCTGACGGATCATCGGATAGCCGGTGTAGTTATGTGTCAGCACAAACAGCCCAGCGCTCTTTGCGACAGCTTCGGCCATGGCGGCAGCATCAACGGGGGTTGCGGTCAGCGGCTTGTCGCAAATCACATGAATGCCGCGCGCCAAAAACGCCTTGGCGGCGGGGTAATGCACATGGTTGGGGGTGACGATCGCCACCGCCTCGATCCCATCCGCGCGCGCGGCTTCGGCCGCGGCCATGTCCTCAAAGCTGGCATAGCAGCGGCTTGGCGCCAGCCTCAAGGCCGCGCCGCTCGTGCGTGATTTTTCCGGGGTTGACGACAACGCGCCCGCCACCAGCTCAAAGCGGCCATCTATGCGGCTGGCAATGCGATGCACCCCGCCGATAAACGCGTCATTGCCACCGCCGACCATGCCCAAACGAATAGGTTTCATGCTCATATCCCCAACATCTTGCGGTTTGCGGCCTCATCCGCACCGCCATCGGCAAAGTCATCAAAGGCGCGCTCGGTCACACGGATGATGTGATCGGCGACAAATTGCGCCCCTTCGCGCGCGCCATCCTCAGGGTGTTTGAGGGCGCATTCCCATTCAACCACCGCCCATCCGTCAAACCCGTTGGCGGCCATTTTCGAGAAGATCGCGCCAAAATCGACCTGCCCGTCGCCAAGGCTGCGGAACCGCCCCGCGCGGTTCACCCATGACTGAAAGCCGCCATAAACCCCCTGCCGCCCGGTCGGGTTGAACTCGGCATCCTTGACGTGAAACATCTTGATGCGGTCTTTATAGATGTCGATATTGTCAATATAATCAAGACATTGAAGCACATAGTGCGACGGATCATACAGCATGTTGCAGCGTGTATGGCCGCCAAGCCGCTCCAGAAACATTTCGAATGTCACACCGTCATGCAAATCTTCGCCGGGGTGAATTTCATAGCAGATATCCACGCCGTTTTCCTCGGCATGGTCCAAAATCGGGCGCCAGCGCGCGGCCAACTCGTCAAACGCGGTTTCCACCAGCCCTGCCGGGCGCTGCGGCCAGGGGTAGACATAGGGCCAGGCCAGCGCGCCCGAAAACGTGGCATGGGCCGAAATGCTCATATGGCGGCTGGCGGTGATGGCTTTTTTCACCTGATCAACCGCCCAGACCTGCCGCGCAGCAGGGTTGCCGCGCACCTCAGCCGCTGCGAACCCGTCAAACGCCGCATCATAGGCGGGGTGAACGGCCACAAGCTGGCCCTGCAAATGGCTTGAAAGCTCGGTCACCTCCACCCCGTTTTCGGCCGCCTGCCCTTTGAATATGTCGCAGTAATCTTTGCTTTCGGCGGCCTTGGAAAGGTCGATGAACCTGTCATCCCAACTGGGCACCTGCACGCCCTTATAGCCGCAATCGGCCGCCCATTTGGTTATTCCGTCCCATGTGTTGAACGGGGCTTCATCGCCTGCAAACTGCGCCAGAAACAGCGCCGGTCCCTTGATGGTTTTCATGTCATTCTCCCTTCGCTTTCGCCTAGACGAAGCGGTTCACGATATTTTCCAGAATTTCCTGACGGCCCGAAACCGGCTGCGGGTCCAGTCCCTCGGACTCGACGCGCGCTGCAATTGTGGCAAGGTCGGCATCGAGCATGGCCTTGGCCTGCGGGGCCTGCCAACCGGCATAGCGCGCGGCGCGGGCGGCTTCCAGACTGCCATCTTCCAGCATGGCGGCGGCGGCACTCAGCCCGCGCGCGCAAACATCCATCGCGCCTGCATGCGCGGCGATCAGGTCCACCGGGTCGAGCGACTGGCGGCGCAGCTTGGCATCGAAATTGGTGCCGCCAGTGGTAAAGCCGCCAGCTTTGAGAACTTCGTAATAGGCCAGCGCCACCTCGGGCACGTTATTGGGGAACTGGTCGGTATCCCAGCCGGATTGATAGTCGTTGCGGTTCATGTCGATCGAGCCGAAAATGCCAAGCGATGCCGCCATGGCGATTTCATGCTCAAACGAATGCCCCGCCAGAATGGCGTGGCCCTGCTCGATATTCATCTGCACTTCGCCTTCCAGCCCGAACCGCTTGAGGTTGCCGTAAACCGTAGCCACGTCGTAATCATACTGGTGCTTGGTCGGCTCCTGCGGCTTGGGTTCAACCAGAATGGCCCCTTTAAAGCCGATCTTGTGCTTGTAATCGACAACCTTGGCCAGAAAGCGGCCCATATGGTCAAGCTCTTGGGTCAGGTCGGTGTTCATCAGGGTTTCATAGCCCTCGCGCCCGCCCCACAGCACATAGTTTTCCCCGCCCAGACGGTGCGTTGCATCTAGGCACAGCTTTACCGTCGCCGCCGACCAGGCATAGACATCCGGATCGGGGTTGGTGGCGGCACCCGACATGAAGCGGCGGTTTGAAAACAGGTTGGCCGTGCCCCAGAGCAGCTTGGTCTTGCTGGTTGCCATCTTGGCTTCGAAGATGTCGATGATATCTTCGAAATTCCGGCGGCTTTCAGAAAATGTTGCGCCCTCGGGGCGGATATCGGCATCGTGAAAGCAGAAATAGGGAGCGTTGAGCAGCTCGAACATTTCAAAGGCGACATCGGCCTTCAGCCGCGCACCTTGCATGGTTTCATCCATCCAAGGGCGCTCGAAGGTTTGCCCGCCGAACGGGTCACCGCCGGGCCATGCAAAGCTGTGCCAATAGGCCACGGCAAAGCGCAAATGCTCTTCCATGCGTTTGCCGTTGAGCATCGCATCGGGGTTGTAATGGCGAAAGGCGAGCCCGTCGCCTTGCGGGTCATATTTGAGCGGCGCGATGTCGCCGAAGAACTGTGTCATTCTGAAGTGCTCCTTGTTTCGGAATTTGTCGGGCGCGGCGCGGCAGGTAAATTGTCGCGCACATAAATGGCCAGCGTAACGGGCGGGCAGCTTGCAACCGGCAGCCGGTTGGCGGCGGCGCGCATCAACTTGATCGCGCGGTCAATCTCGTCTTGCGGGCGTTGGTCGATCACCACATCAATCAGCCCGTCTTCCAGTGCTGTGCGGGTATGCGCCAACAGGTCATGCACCACGCAAAACGGGCGGCTTTTGGGCGGAATACGCCCGAAAACCCGTGCAATGCCGCTGCTGCCACCGCCAATATTGTAAACGGCGCTAATCTGCGGCACTGCCTGCAACTGAAGCGCCAGCTTTTCTTCAACAATGTCGTTGCGGTCGCCCCCGATGATTTCGGGGCAAAGCGCGATCTGTGGAAATTCTGCCTTAAGCACCGCACAAAAACCGGCCAGCCGCTCCTGATGGTCGCGCACGCTCAGCGAGCCGACGATCGGCTGCACATGTCCGGCCCCCGCTCCATGCGCAATGCCGACCATACGCGCCGCCGTGCGCCCGGCCATGGTGTTATCAATGCCAATATAGGCCATACGCTCGCTGGCATTCACGTCAGACACAAAGCTGAAAATCGCAGTGCCCTCTTGGCGCAGTGCCGCCAGTTGCGCGCTTACGCCGGGGCTTTCAATGCCCACAACGGCAACCCCGTCATAGCCCGCACCTGCAAGACCTTTCAGCGCGCTTTCCAGTGCTGCGGCTTCAAACGCCTCGACCCCGACAATATCAATTGTCTGGCGAAAGTCGCGGCCCGCAAGGTCACGCGCGCCTAGCAGCGCGTGAATATGGCGAAAGAACGCGTTGCTTGCGGTTGGGATAACGAATGCAAAGCGGTAAACCCGCTGGGTTGAAAGGTTGGCAGCCGCCACATTGCGCACATAGCCCAGCGCCGCGACAGCCTTTTGCACCTTGTGAACCGATTTTTGCGCAACGCCGCCACGCGCATTCACCACGCGATCAGCGGTCGCATAGCTTACACCCGCAGCACGGGCAACATCGGATAATGTTGGCGTTTTCATACCCCTCCAACCCCGCTAACCGCACTTCCACCCAGGGTGCCGAATCTCTTGGTCATATACATGCGGCTCAGGCTGACATACGTCAATCATTTTATCGGGATCATGCATCTCAACGGCAGCATTGACACCAAATCGTGCTGTCATAAACCGCGCATGCTGCGCAACGATACTATCGTTGCAATTCGCAAGCACCATGCCAAAAGACTTGCATGCGCACCATAATTGATGTCGTAATTGTGTCATCACAACGCGGTATAGCAACCGAGATGTAAACCGAACCCAGAGGAACACATGAAAAATTTCACGCTCATCCCCGCCATTGCGGCCATGGCTTTCGCCATGCCGGCCTATGCCGAGTTTCAACTAGACAGCCGCTTCACCGATGCCGACGGCGACCTGATTGCCGACATTCCCACCGATCCAGCTGACCAGATCGACCCCGGCACGCTGATCTTCGCCTATACCCCGGTAGAAGACCCTGCTGTTTACGCCGAAGTCTGGGCCGATTTTCTTGAGCATCTCTCAAATGCAACCGGCAAAGATGTACAGTTCTTCCCGGTTCAGTCCAATGCGGCACAAATCGAAGCCATGCGCGCCGGTCGTTTGCACATTGCCGGTTTCAACACGGGGTCGAACCCGCTGGCCGTTGCCTGTGCCGGTTTCCGCCCCTTCGCGATGATGGCGGGCGATGATGGCTCATTTGGGTATGAGATGGAAATCATTACCTATCCGGGTTCCGGCATTGAATCGGTTGACGATATTCGTGGCCGCGAGATGGCCTTTACCGCCGAAACCTCGAATTCCGGCTTCAAAGCCCCTTCGGCCATTCTTTCGGCTGAGTTTGGCATGATTGCCGGCACCGATTTCGAGCCGGTATTCTCGGGTGCGCATGACAATTCGATCATCGGCGTCGCCAATAAAGACTACCCTGCCGCTGCCATCGCCAACTCGGTTCTGTTTCGCATGCTGGAACGCGATGTCGTGAGCGCCGACCAGCTTGTCACCGTCTACACCTCGCAAACCTTCCCCACCACCGGTTACGGCACCGCCCATAACCTTACACCGGAACTGCAAACCGCCATTCAAGAGGCGTTCTTCAGCTACGATTGGGAAGGCTCCGCGCTGGCCGAAGAGTTCTCCGGCAATGGCGAATCGCAGTTTATTCCGATTACCTTTCAGGAAAACTGGGCCGTGATCCGCACCATCGACGAAGCCTCGGGCGTTGTCTACGCGTGTAACTAAGGCGGCATTTGCAGCCAGTGTTGCGGGCGGCACCGCGCCGCCCGCGATGCTTTGAGGAAGGTTATCTGAATATGCTCACGCTTGAGGGTCTGTCCAAGACCTATAAGACAGGTGACACCGCGCTGAGCGATGTGTCGCTTGTGGTTCCCAAAGGCCAGATTCTGGGGCTGATCGGCCCTTCGGGCGCGGGCAAATCGACACTGATCCGCTGTATCAACCGGCTGGTCGAGCCGACCAAAGGCAAGGTTGTGCTGGGGGATGTGAACCTAGTGGGCCTTGGCAAGCGCGAGCTGCGCCGCCAACGCCGCCGCATCGGCATGATCTTTCAGGAATATGCGCTTGTCGAGCGGCTGACCGTGATGGAAAACGTGCTCTCGGGCCGGCTTGGCTATGTTTCCTTCTGGCGCAGCTGGTTGCGCAAGTTTCCAAAATCCGACATCCAGCGCGCCTTTCAACTGCTGGATCGTGTCGGCCTGCTGGAACATGCCAGCAAACGCGCCGATGCGCTTTCAGGCGGCCAGCGCCAGCGTGTCGGCATTGCCCGCGCTTTGGCACAGGAACCCGAATTGCTGCTGGTGGATGAACCCACCGCCAGCCTCGACCCGAAAACCAGCCGCCAGATCATGCGCCTGCTCACCGAAATCTGCCAGGAACGCAACCTGCCCGCCATTGTAAACATCCACGATGTGCCGCTGGCCCAACAGTTCATGCAGCGCATTGTCGGGCTGCGCGCCGGGCAAGTGGTGTTTGAAGGCACGCCCGAAGAGCTTACCCAAGACGCGCTCACCACCATTTACGGCGAGGAAGACTGGAACGCCATGCGCCAGGGCGACCAGGATCAAGCCGAAGCCGAGGCAGACGCCCAAGCCCGCCTTGCGGTGCTCAGCCTATGAGCGCGCCACATATGAATGCGTCCGATTACCCGACCACCTGGAAACGCCCGCCGCAGATCATCAAGGACCGGCGCTGGCGTATTGGCATTCAGATCTTCATTGTCGTCTATCTTATTCTGGCGATTGACACGGTCGAGGTGAACTGGGCCCGCGTTTATGCCGGCTTGGAACGCGGCCAGCGCTTTATCTACGGCTTCCTGCAGCCCGATTTCACCAGCCGCTGGCGCGATATCAGCCAAGGGCTGATTGAGAGCCTGACCATGTCGCTCACCTCTACCGTGGTCGGCGTGGCCATCTCCATTCCCATTGGCATTGGTGCGGCCCGCAACCTCGCCCCGCGCTGGATTTACTACATCTGCCGCGCCATCATCGCCGTCAGCCGTGCGCTGCAAGAGGTGATTATTGCTATCTTCTTCGTGGCCATGTTCGGTTTTGGCCCCTTTGCGGGCTTTCTTACCCTCAGCTTCGCTACAATCGGCTTTATTGCCAAGCTGCTGGCCGACGATATCGAAGAGATTGACGAGTCACAGGCCGAAGCCATCCGCGCCACAGGAGCGTCATGGTGGCAGGTCGTCAGCTACGCCGTGCAGCCGCAGGTCTCCCCGCGCCTGATCGGGTTGTCGCTTTACCGGCTCGACATCAATTTCCGCGAAAGCGCGGTCATTGGCATTGTGGGTGCGGGCGGCATTGGCGCCACGCTCAACACCGCGATCGACCGTTATGAATATGACAGCGCCGGCGCCGTGCTGCTGATCATCATCGGCATTGTTTTCGTTGCCGAATACAGCTCCGGCTACCTGCGAAAGTTCCTGCAATGAACGAGATTACACATTACAAACAGGTCTGGACATATCGCACCCCGCGCAACCGCTTGTTGCTTTGGTGCGGCTGGCTTGCGCTTGTGGCGCTGTTTGTCTGGTGCTGGCAGTTGATGACCGAAAAAACCATCTGGTTCTTTGTGCTCGACGCGCCCAAACAGGCAGCCGATATCGGCAACCGCATGTTCCCGCCGCGCTGGGGCTATATTTCCGAGCTTTGGATGCCGCTATGGGACACAATCAACATGGCCACATTGGGCACGATCGGCGGGGTCATCATGGCCGTACCTGTGGCCTTCATGGCAGCGCGTAACACCTCGCCTTCGGTGCGGATATTGCGGCCCATCGCGCTGTTCATCATCGTTGCCTCACGCTCGATCAACTCGCTGATCTGGGCGCTGCTGCTTGTGGCAATCATCGGGCCGGGCCTGCTGGCGGGCATCGTCGCCATCGCGCTGCGCTCCATCGGCTTCGTCGGCAAACTGCTTTACGAGGCGATCGAGGAAACCGACGCCAGACAAATAGAGGCGATCACCGCCACAGGGGCCAGCGGCGCGCAGGTGCTTTCCTTTGGCATCGTGCCGCAAATCATGCCATCATTTTGGGGCATTTCCGTATTCAGATGGGATATCAACATCCGCGAAAGCACCATCCTCGGTCTGGTCGGCGCGGGTGGTATTGGCCTGAAACTGCAAGCCTCGCTCAACACACTGGCATGGAGCCAGGTTTCGCTGATCCTGCTGCTGATCCTTTGCACCGTTGTTCTCAGCGAATGGGTCTCGGCCCGCATGCGCCACGCGATTATTTAAGGGCAGTATCCAACAGACCATCCAGCGCCTTAACCATAAGGCGAAAGCGCTGGCATTCAGAAACCTTGTAATTGCATGGTCGCTATGCAAATTTGCCTTCGTAAAGAATGCGAGCTTACGGCCATGTTTTTCACCGCGATCATTTCTACCGCTTTGCTGGCCCTTCCACTATTATGTTGGAACCTCGGCTTTGCCTATAGCGACCTTGCAGGCGTCTTCATGCTACTGCTCGGAGCCCTCTTGTTTACCGGTGTTTTCAGCACAACTTCCATCATCTGTCGCGCACAGTCGCGTATTGCTTTTCGCCCGGACTCGCCCCTTGCGAAATTCTTCACAGGGCGGCTGCGCGCCCTGCTGCGCGCATTGGTCTTCACGGCAATCGCCACGCCTGTGTTGGCGTGGCAAGCGCTTCGCCTTGATACCTATGTTGTTGCCGGACTATTGGCGCTTTGCTTTGTCTCCAGCCTGCTATCGCTTTGGATTGAGGCGCGCGCAAAACCGCATCTGGCCGCCGGGTTTGACCGTGCTGCCGCCGTCAAGCTCGCCGGTGTGTTGCCCCTGATCCTGTTCATCCCGCTACTTGGCTGGCTGAACTGGACCTACGTTTCCATCCCCGTTGCCATGCTTACCGCGCCGCTCGCCGAGGCGACACTTATCGTGCTGGCCGAACTTCCGCCGCGTGCCGGCTGGTTGAACGAGGTGCTTGCCTTCTTCTTTGCCGTCGACGCGGCAAAGCTATGGCTCACCTTCAAGCTGGGTGAAACCGGCTGGGCGCCAATTTTTTACAGCCTTGATGCTGCGCTCGTCGCTATCATCGTAGCGCACGCCAGCGCCCGCTTGACGAGCCTTGTCAAACCCTTCACGCAAAGGCCGCAGGCATGACCGAGATCAACGAAGCCAATGTAGCTGCGTTGCAGCGTAACCGCAAAATCATGGCTTACTCTTTTTGGGGCGTCATCATAGTGCTGGCGCTGTTCACTATCGGGCTTAGCATGCTGGCCTATTCAAATTCCAATTCAGGCGCCACACAACAGACGAATACCAACATCTACGATCCCTCGACAACCGTGCTTCAAAGACTGATCGAGAGTGCTTCGGGCGGGGCTTTGGCGCTTACAGTTGAATCTGTCGAGCCCCTGCTCGACGAGATTTACGCCCCGGTCTACGCCTCCATCCCCGCCTATACCGCGTTTCATTATTCAGTTGAGGGCGAATATACTGAAATTTATCAGGCCGTCACATCCGAAATGGGCGAACATATTGAGGCCCACCTCTTTGAAGGCTTTGAAGACAGGTTGACAGTTGCGGCAAACACCTTGGATACGCAATTCAACACCGCTTTCAACGATCAGTTGCACCAAGAGATTGATGCCAGCCTGCCCCGATCAGGCAGCCCTACCCTGCTTGGCCAGACAACCCAAACCATCCGCGATGATCTCATAAGCCGCGCCCAATTCACCGCCCCGATTGCAGGTGCGGTTATGGCCTTTACAGCACTTGGCGGGGCCAAAACACTTTCCGTGTTCATCGCCCAAAAAATGCTGATCAAGATTTTAGCCAAACTGGGTATAAAAACCGCTGCAAAGGGCGGTGCAATTGTTGCGGGTATCGGAACAGGTGCCGGCTTATGTTCGTGGAGCGGCCCGGGCGCAGCCGTATGTGGCGCAGTCGGCGGGCTTGTTGCCTGGTTCGCTGCGGATGCAGCCATCGTCAATATCGACCAATATTTCCATGCTGATGAATTCGAAGCCGAACTGCGCCTGCTCATTGATGACAGCCGCGCCCAAACCCGCGCTTTGTTGCTTGCGGCGCTGGATGTCAAAGCGCGCGCGCTTTCCGATGCGACAACAACCTTCCACGAGCTTGCCGCCCCGCAAAACTAACGCCCCACATCCAAAAGCTGCGCAATCCGGCGCAGGCGCACCAGATCGTCAGGCACCGCCAGCGCCTTTTCAGCCCGCCCCAGCGCCAATGCGGCATGGCGGCGGGCTTGGGTTTTATACGCAGAGCGGCCAAGCGCGGCGAGGGATACAAAAGCTTTTTGCAGCCGGATACCGGCTTCCACATTGCCTGCCCCGTCGCGTGCCAGATCAGATGGCAAAGCGCAAAATAGCAACAAGCGCTGCCTGACCGGGCAGATCGGCCTTGCGCACCGCCAGAACGGTGCCGCCAGAGGCCAGAACCCGCCCGGCGATTTCATCGACCACACCATAGCTCGCTGCGCTTTCGTTTTCGGCAAAAGTCACCGCACCGGTGGCATCATCCAAGGTGCCGGCGATAACCTCATCCATATCCACCAGCAGCGTATCCACTGCACCAAAGGTCGCGGCCCGCGCGGCTTGTGCGATATCGGTAGTGGCCCGGCCCTCGTTTTCACGCGCTGAATAGAGGCTAAGCGCGCCGGTCACGCGCACCTCGTGGCGCGCGCGGATCATCGGCTGGGCGCGCTCCTTGATATCGGCTTCGCTCATCTTGGCCGGGCTTTCCTCGATCGCGGCATCAATCAGGCCGGGGTAGCTGTTGACCGACCTAAAGATCGACAGCAGCGGTTCGGATGCGGCCAGTATAAGCGGCTCGGCGCGGCCCGCCAGATAGGGGCGCAGCGCGGCATCAACCTTGCGGGCAAACTGGCGCAGGCGCAGTTTCTGGCCCTCGCCGCCCTGCACCCGGCCCGAGGCCGAGCGCGAATTGACCGACGCAGTGCCCGCCGCACTATGGGCGTCCTTGGGCATGTCGGGGATTTTGATCTCGACCGCGCGCTCGCCCGCCGCCACGTCAAATATCCGAACCCGGTCTTCCTCCAGCGCCAGAACATAGCCCGATTGCGGCACCGTCACGCTGCGCAGTAACGGCTTGATGTGGAACCTGTCAGAGACCTGCACCGTTTCGGTGATCTGGGCGGCAAACCGATGGGTGATCAGCCGTGTCGGCGTCACGAAAACCGCAAGCGCATGGGCCTGCTTTTGCCAGAACGCATCATCATCCAGAAGGTCCTGCACCTGTTCGCTGATCGGCCAGATGCTACGTTTTTCGACGCCCGCCGCCTCCAACTGCCCTTCGGCTTGCTTGAGCATCTGCAAAAGCCGGGTGCGCGACGCGCCAATATCCTGCGTTTGTGGCGTGGTCGCCAGATAGAACGAAACGCTTGCCGGATCGCGGGCCTCGCTCAGCGCCTTGATGTCAGGCAGGGTTGGTAAATCCAGATACAGCATACAGTCCTCTTCTTCTAGCATCCCGATGACCGTTTGCACCAAAACAGGCAACAGCGACACCGGCTACCCTGTCAGTTAAACACTCCTGTACCACGCTTCAATGCTGGCCGGGTAGCTCCGCTAAATCACCGCCCGCTCCCGTAGCGGCTGGCCGCGTAAAATTCGTTCATAGCGTAGCGGGCTCAGATCAAGGCTGCGATACGCACCATAGGTCAGCCATTCTGCCGTGCCGCGCCCCATGGCCGGCGATTGCTGCAACCCGTGGCCGGAAAACCCGTTGAGGAAAATGAAATTCTCAAGCGCAGGGTGCGGGCCGGTAATCGCGTTCTGGTCGAACGTGTTATAGGCATAATGCCCCGCCCATTCGCTTTGCACTTTAATGGCCTGAAACTGCGGAATGCGTGTGGCGATAACCGGCCAGATATGGCTTTCCCATAGGCTGTAATCCAT
>JBBDJE010000059.1:0-67952 GCA_040880065.1 Paracoccaceae bacterium
TGGGTCTGTTGTTTCCGCTTAGTCTTGCGTCACAAGGCTCGGCGCAAATTGGCGGGGTGCTGGGTACCAATGCCGGCGGGGTAAATGTGCTGCGCTATGGCAATGCGCGCGATTTGTGCCTTGGGCTCGAGGTTGTGCTGGCCGACGGGCGCATCTGGCACGGGCTGAGCGGGCTTCATAAAGACAATACCGGCTATGATTTTCGCCACCTGATGATTGGCGCTGAAGGCACTTTGGGGGTGATAACCGCCGCTGTGCTGCGACTGTTTGCCCAACCCGCGCAACAACAGGCAGCCTGGATTGCGGTAAAAAGCCCTGTCGCAGCACTTTCGCTGCTTGGCCAGATTCGCGCAGGTTTGGGCGATGTCATTTCGGCCTATGAGCTGATTGACCGGACGGGGCTGGAGTTTCTGGGCGAGACAGGTGTGATGACCCTGCCCGCAGGGCTGCCCGATGCCCCTTGGCTGGTCTTGCTGGATTGCGCGGCAGGGCCGGGCGATGACCTTACCGAGCGCATTGAAGCGGCATTGGGCGCGGCCTTTGAGGCAGAGCTTTGCCATGATGCTTTGATTTCCCAAAGCGAAGCACAACGCGCAAGTTTCTGGCAGATACGCGAAATGATTCCCGAAGCGAACCGCGCAATCGGGGCCGTATCAAGCCATGATATCGCGCTGCCGCTGGCGGCGCTCCCCGCGTTTATTTCGGCTGCGCGCGCGGCGATTGCGCCTGAATTGCGCATCAACTGTTTCGGGCATTTGGGCGACGGAAACTTGCATTTCAACGTCTTTCCGCCGTTGGGCAAAAAGGGCCGCGACTATCGCGACCATGCCGCAGCGGTGAAGCGCACGGTCTATGACCTTGTG
The DNA here is from genome assembly GCA_040880065.1 of Paracoccaceae bacterium. Taxonomy (GTDB): domain Bacteria; phylum Pseudomonadota; class Alphaproteobacteria; order Rhodobacterales; family Rhodobacteraceae; genus Abyssibius. Next base: position 864 of record JBBDJE010000059.1, read on the forward strand.
GCTGCCTTTGGTGGCAGTTTCAGCGCCGAACACGGCATCGGGCGCATGAAGCTGGACGAGCTGCGCCGCTACGGCGACCCTGTGAAGCTGGAGATGATGCGCGCCATCAAGGCCGCGCTCGACCCGGTGGGGATACTAAACCCCGGCGCGCTGGTGCCGGAGGTTTGAGCTATCTGGCATGTGCAGGAGCCCCGGCGGGGATCTTTTGAAAAGAAAATGAGAGATCAGTCGCCTTCAAACGCGCACAGGCTATGCACATCCATGCCCATTTCGGCCAGTCGCGTGCGGCCACCAAGGTCGGGCAGGTCAATGACAAAGGCGCAGGAGACAACCTTGCCGCCGAGCCGCTCGACCAAGTGTATGCCGGCCTGGGCGGTGCCGCCTGTGGCGAGCAGATCATCGACCATCAGGATGCGTTCGCCCGGCTCTATTGCGTCGGTGTGGAGTTCCATCACCGCCTCGCCATATTCAAGCTGATAGGCCTGTTGCACTGTCTTGCCCGGCAGTTTGCCTTTTTTTCGGATAGGCACAAAGCCAACGCCAAGCTGGTGGGCCACAGCACCCCCAAGGATGAAACCGCGCGCTTCCAGCCCGGCAACCTTGTCGATTTTCTGGCCCGCATAGGGGTGCAAAAGCTGGTCGATGGCAATACGAAAGCCGCGCGCATCGGCAAAGAGCGTGGTGACATCGCGAAACATGATCCCCTCACGCGGGAAGTTCGGGATGGTGCGAATATAATCGCGCACGGTTTTGCTGGCGGGCATCAACCTGTCCTTTTTGGGGTTTTGAGCATTTCGGCGGCGATGGCGATCACCTTGGCTTGCCGTGCAGCATAATCGCCTGTGACAATGGTATAGCTGGCACCATGGGCCTGCAATTTGGCCTTGGTCAGATCGTAGAAACGGCGGCGCAAATCGGCACGGGCGAAATAGCGGATCGGGTCGTTTTCCCACGGGATATTCGGGTCGAGCAGCAAATAGTGTTCGGGCAACTCGATACGCGCCTCAAGCTCTAGCAGGCTGTGGCCAAGCAGCATTTCCGCCCAGACGGCGGTGAGCAGCGGGTCGGTATCTTCAAACAGCAGCGGGCCTGCCATCATCGCCAGTGTCTTGCGGTGGGCGACATGGCCATCAACGATGAAATGCAGCTCTTCGGCGCGGTAATCGCCCGATGCGCGGTATTTCTCGTAAGGGCGGCCATATTCCGGCACATAAGGCCCGCCAAACTCGCGCGCCAGCACATCGGCCAGATATGATTTTCCCGTGCTTTCCGGGCCAACCAGCGTAAGGCGTTTCTGATACCAGGGCCGCACGACGCTGGGCAGGGAGTGCCAGTTGGCAACGGGGTCAGCCCGGATGGCGGCGCTGTCGGCCGGATAGGCCATCCACATCGGATCGAGTATGAAATGCTGGGCATCCAGCGCCTTGGCGAGCGATACGAGATAGCCCTCCGAGCCGATCACCCTGTCAATCGGTTCGGGGTGAAACCCGCGGATGATGCGCGCCCAGACCGGATCACGGCTGCGCAACGGCTGAGCCCCGTTGTTTTGCACAATCACTTCGGCAAGCGGAAAGAGATCTTGCATCCAACCCTTGCGCACGGCGGGGGGGATCGGGTCGGCATCGCTGGCCGACAGGATGATCGTCAGCCGGTCAACCAGATGCTGAGCGGTGCGCACAAGCGCCACATGGCCTTCATGGGGTGGCATGAATTTGCCAAGGATCACGCCGGTCGTTATCATTCGCGCTATCCCTTATCCACTGGCCTTTACACTGCGGGGCGTTGCCAGCTTAGCGGCTGGATTTGCCAAGGAACAGAGGGAAGCGCGCTAATTTTTAGCCGGGCCGGGTGAGCTGGAACAATTCGGCTGCGGCGCAGTAATCTCTGTAGCCGAGCCGGGCAACGGGCTGATAGGCGGCGACGTTCAACATTTCGTTTTTCATATAACGATCGTCGATATGAATGCCGACAACCTCGCCAATGGTCATGGTGTTCTCATCGCCGGGAAGCTCGATTATGCGCCACAGGCGGCATTCAAGCGCGGCGGGGCTGGCGGCAACGCGTGGCACATCGACCACGCGGCACGGAGCTTTGAGCAGCCCTGCAAGCTCAAACTCGTCTTGCCCGGCAGCATAGGCCCCCGAGGTGATATTCATCGCATCGACCAGATCGCGGCTTACGATGTTGACCACAAATTCGCCGCTTGCGCGGATATTTGCCAGCGAATCCTTGCCGCGCGCCCTGTCTTGCTTGCTGCCGGTCGATCCGAACATCACCATTGGCGGCATATCGGATATGGCATTGAAAAAGCTGTAGGGGGCCAGATTGGCGGTGCCATCGGCATTGCGCGTTGAAATCCAGCCGATAGGGCGCGGTGCGACAATGGCCTTGAAGGGCGAATGCGGTGGTTTTGGGTCGTCAGTGCCGGGGCGATAGAACATAAGGTGGTTTCCTGTTTGCGGGGAAACTATGTGCATGTTACCCAAGTGTCGAGACCCAGGGAGCATAATAGGATGAACCAGTGCAGCACGCGACGATAACGGCCAGGCCGCCTGTTTTATCCGCCTGTTTTTGGCTGCCGTCCGTTACCGGATTATCTGATGTTCCAGTTCACCCCTGAATCACCGTTTGACTGGTATGAGGTCGAGTATCTGCTCGACACCTGTTTTGCGCCCGGGCGCACGGCGCTCTCCTCTTATCGGTTGCGCGACGGGATTCCGCCGCTGGCCGGCCTGTCGCTGGTCGCGCGCGATGAATATGACGTGCTCGGCGGCTCTATCCGCTATTGGCCCATTCGTATTGGCGAAGCGGGTCATGCGGCATTGCTGCTTGGCCCCATCGCCGTGCACCCCACGCGCCAGGGCGAGGGGTTGGGGGCTTTGTTGATCAATGACAGCCTGAACCGGGCGGACGCCCTTGGCTGGAGCCGCGTGGTTCTGGTTGGGGATGAGCCTTATTACAAGCGCTTCGGCTTTGATCGCGCCACCGCGCGCAAGCTGGATTACCCGCCGCCAACCAACCCGGACCGTTTGCTCGCCCAAGCCCTGCGCCCCGGCGCGTTTGACGGGGTTTCGGGCATGGTGCGCAAATGGGATGGTGCACCGCTCACGCAGGGCCGCGCGCCAGATTAGGTTATAAGCTTGGCAATCCAGTCGGTTAATGCGGGGCGCGCGGAAATTTCGCCGCGTTCGCGTGCGGCAACTATGACTGCCCGCGCTTCGCTTAAATCAACCAGTCGCAACATGCGTTTGACCGGCCCAACCGAAGCCGGGCGCATTGACAGGCTGCGCAGGCCCATAGCGGCGAGCGCCAGCGCTTCCAGCGGTCGGCCTGCATCTTCACCGCAAAAAGAAACCGGCGTGCGCGCGGCGGCACAGCGGTTTACGATATGCTCTATAAAGTTCAGAAAACTCAGGTTCAACGTGTCATAGCGGCGGCGCACGAGCTCGTTTTCACGGTCGGCGGCAAAGAAGAACTGCTTGAGGTCATTGCCGCCGATCGACAGAAAATCGGTAGTTCGAAAGAACATATCAGGTGCATAGGCAAGGCTGGGGGTTTCCAGCATGGCGCCGACTTTCAGATCACGCGGCACAACATGCTTGTGCGCCTCCTCGCGGGCAATTTCGGCATGCACCATATCGCGCGCCTGAAGGTATTCGTCGGTTTCGGCCACAAAGGGAAACATGATGCGCAAGGGTCGCCCTTTGGCCGCGCGGATCAGTGCCTGAAGCTGCATCCGCATCACGCCGGGCCGGTCCAGCCCCACGCGAATGGCACGCCAGCCCAGGGCGGGGTTAGGCTCTTCGACCCGTTTGAGATAGGGCAGCACCTTGTCCGAGCCGATATCGAGCGTGCGGAAAGTCACCGGAAAATCGCCTGCAGCATCCATGACGCGGGTGTAAAGCGAGACGAGATCGTCGCGCCGCGGCATACGGGCATGCACCAGAAACTGCAATTCGGTGCGGTAAAGCCCCACGCCCAAGGCCCCGCAATTGTTCAGGCTCGGCAGGTCGGCCATCAGGCCTGCATTCATGTAAAGCTCGATCAGCGTGCCGTCACGCGTTTGGGCGGGCAGGTCGCGCAGGGCGGCATATTCGTGCTGGGCCTCGGCTTGCATGGCCAGTTTTTCACGAAAGGCAGATACGATTTTTTCTTCGGGGCGCAGATGCACCACGCCACTATCGCCATCAACCAAAATCAAATCGCCGTTCAACGATTCGCGTGAAATATGCTCGGCCTGAATGACCAAAGGTATGGCCAGCGCACGTGCTACAATCGCGGCATGGCTGCCAACACTGCCCTCTTCCAGCACCACGCCGATAATCTTGCCCGCATAATCCAGCAACTCGCCCGGGCCGATATTGCGCGCCACGAGCACGGCATTTTCGGGAATGTCGCGGCCATTGGCCCCTTCACCGCCCGACAGAATGCGCAGCAGCCGGTTGGACAGGTCATCAAGGTCGTGCAGGCGTTCGCGGATATAGGCGTCGCTCACGCGCTCCATACGCATGCGGGTGCTGGTTTGCTCGCGCTCGACCGCAACAATCGCCGCAAGACCACTATCAATCGAGGCTTCCATGCGCCGCCGCCAGCCGCGGTCTTGGGCAAACATACGGTAGGTGTCGAGCACGTCGCGATGGTCGCCCACCTCATGGGCGAAATCCGCTTCATACATGCGGTCAACCTCGGACTGGAGCGTGTCAATAGCGGCGGCAAGTTTCGCCATTTCAACATCGGGGTCATCGGCCACGGGGTTGGCCACAACGACCTGTTGTTCGTGCAGCAGCACAACACCTTCGACAGCACCTTCCTGCCCGATCAGCCCGCGCGCAAAGAACGGCCAGCTATGCTGGGCTGGCACCGAAAGGTCATCGGGCCCGGCGAAAACGCCAAGCTCGGTCATCTCGGCCAGAACCATGGCGACGATTTCAAGCGCGTAAATCTCGTCTTCGGTGTAAACGCGCGGCGCGGCATTTTGCACAACAACCACACCGAGCACGGCCCCGAGGCGCGAAATTGGCACACCCAGAAAGCTCGAATAAATCTCTTCGCCGGTTTCAGGGCGGTAGCTGAAGCCCCTGGCCTTAGGGGCATCAGCCTCGTTCACCGGCTCGGCCGATTTTACGACCCGCCCGACAAGCCCTTCGCCAATGCGCATGCGTGTGGCGTGCACAGCTTCGGCGCGCAGACCCTCGGTGGCGCAAAGCTCCAGCGTTTGTTCATCGCGGCGCAGATAGATCGAGCACACTTCGGCTGCCATGGATTCGGCGATCAGGTGCACGATGCTGTTAAGCCGATCCTGCCCTTCGCCCGCCTCGGCCATGACCGCGCGCAGGCGTTGCAACAGAATGCGTGATTCTACGCCTTTGGGTGAGCCCATCTATCCGGCCTTTTTGGGGGGACGTGTCATGAAACCTTATGCAACTCAAACGCATCATGCAGCGATTGCACGGCCAGTTCCATATATTTCCGGTCGACCAGCACCGAGACCTTGATCTCGGATGTGGTGATAACCTTGATGTTCACGCCATCATCAGCCAGCGCTTTGAACATTTTTTGCGCAACACCCGCGTGGCTGCGCATACCAATGCCCACAATGGAAACCTTGGCGACATTTTCATCCAGGTCCAACGCGCGATACTCGATTGCGCCGGCATTTTGTGCGGCTTCAACCGCGCGGCGCGCGCTGGGCACCTGATCATGCGGGCAGGAAAATGTCATATCGGTGCGCCCGTCTTCCGAGATGTTTTGCACGATCATATCAACATTGATGCCCGCTTCGGCCAGAGGGCCAAAAATGGCGGCGGCCACACCGGGGCGGTCGGCTACGCTGATCAGTGTGATTTTGGCCTCGTCGCGCGAATAGGCGACGCCTGAAACGACCCGAGATTCCATGATTTCCTCCTCATCGCAGACAAGCGTTCCCGGCTCGTCGCTAAAACTGCTTAGCACCTGAAGGCGCACTTTGTAACGCATTGCCAGTTCAACCGAGCGTGTTTGCAGCACTTTTGCGCCCAACGAGGCCAGTTCAAGCATTTCTTCATAGGCCACGCGGTTCAGCTTGCGTGCCTTGGCGGTGATGCGCGGATCGGTCGTGTAAACCCCGTCGACATCGGTATAAATATCGCAGCGCTCGGTGTTGAAGGCGGCGGCAAAGGCTACGGCGGTTGTGTCCGAACCGCCGCGCCCAAGCGTGGTGACGCGGCCATCATCGCCCACGCCCTGAAAGCCGGCGACAACGGCAACCTGCATGCCTTCGGCGAATTTTGCGTTAAAATTGTCGTTCGGAATTTCGACGATGCGCGCCGCACCATGGGCAGATGTGGTTTTCAGCGGCACCTGCCAGCCCTGCCAGCTGCGCGCCTGTATGCCCATTTCCTGCAAGACGATAGCCATCAGCCCCGAGGTGACCAACTCGCCCGAGGCAACAACCGCATCATATTCGCGCGCATCGTAAAACCCCGGCGTGCCTGCAGCACCACCCGCCGAAGCATCGCGCACATGGCCGACCAGCTTGTTGGTTTCGCCCGACATTGCCGAGACAATGACAATCACCTCGTAGCCGCGCTCGACCTCGCGCTGCACTTTCAGGGCCGCATTGCGAATGCGGTCTATATCGGCCACCGAAGTGCCGCCAAATTTCATGACCAAACGGGGCATAATTGCCGCTCCAGGCTGGTTGCGTCGGGCTCTCATTAGCCAAAAGCTTGGGCAGCGGCAAGCGGCGCTAGTTTTCGCGGCGCTTTTGCCAAGGGAGTGGTGCAACGGGAATGCCGTCTTTGAGCAATGCGCGGGCGTCTTCGATCTTTGCCTCGCCATAAATCGGCTTTGCGGGCAATTCGCCACCATGCATTTGCCTTGCTTGGGTGGCGAAATTCTTGCCGACATCGGTCGCTTCGGCCTCGAATTTCTTGCGCAATTCCCGAAAAGCCTGCTCGGCAGGTGTGGCAGGTGCGCTTAGCGGATGGGCTTTTTGCTGATCGGCAAGCGATACCGCCGGTGCCATGATCGCCTTTGAAACAGTGGCATCACCGCAAACAGAACAAGCCAATAGGCCACGGTCTTGCAGGCGCTCGTAATCGGCGTTGGAGCCGAACCACGAGTCAAAGCCGTGCCCGTTGGCGCATTCAAGTGAGAACCGGATCATAAAAAGCCTGTCTTGTTAAGTTCATCATTCAGTTATATCGCCCTTAGGGGATTGCAATCAACTACGCAGGACATCTGGCAATATGTTCAAAAAAACTGCCGGTTATGCGCTGCTCGGCGCGCTGCTGGGTGTGGCTGCGGGGTTTACCGCCGCTTATGCCCATGCAAGCTGGATTGTCGGCGCGGCGGTCTTTTTGATGGTGCTGATCTTTGGGCTGTTCAGGCAGGCCCGCGCCGAAGCGGAACTGCCCGAACAGCCCATTCCAGTGCCACTGGCGCATGATGCGCTTCCCTTCGGCTTTGGCCGCGCCATGCTGCGCGGGCTGCCCTCGCCGCTGATTGTGCTGTCGCGCAAGGGGCGGGTCATTTATGCCAATAGCGCCGCCGAAGCGCTTAGCCCGAATGTGCAGCCGGGCGCGCATATTTCAAACCTGATTCGCGCGCCGGAATTTATTGCCGCCCTTCAGCGCGCGCAGGACACGGGGCTTGTGCAAAGTGTTGCCTTCACCACAAGGCTGGGTGCCGAACGGCTGATGGAAGCACAGATCGGCCCGCTGCCCAAGGGAAATGACTTTGGCGTCACCGCCCATACCATTTTGCAGCTTGAAGACCGGACCGCAGCGCGCCGCGTGGAAACCCTGCGCCGTGACTTTATTGCCAATGCCAGCCACGAATTACGCACGCCGCTTGCTTCCATCATCGGCTATATCGAAACGCTGCGCGGCCCGGCGCGCGATGACAGGGCCGCGCGCGATGAGTTCCTCGGCATCATGGCGCGCCAGGCCGACAGGATGCAGCGGCTTGTCGATGACCTGATGAGCCTGTCACGTATCGAGTTGAACGAGCACCTGCGCCCCAATGGCCTTTGCGACCTGACCGAACTTGCCGCCGAATGTATTCGTGCGCTGGCCCCGTCATCGCTGTTGGAAGATGTGCAGGTGAAGCTCGCCGATGGTGCCGCGCCTTGCAATATTGTTGGTGACCGTGACCAGATCTTGCAGGTGCTGAGCAATCTCATTGACAATGCCATCAAATATTCAGGGCAGGGTGGTCTGGTCACGATTACCACAGGCCTGAAAAGCAGCCGGCATCCGGGACTGGCAGGGCTAAGCGTAACCGATACCGGGCCGGGCATCGCGCGCGAGCATCTGCCACGGCTTACCGAGCGCTTTTATCGCATCAGCGCCGCAAAAAGCCGCGACAAGGGCGGCACCGGGCTTGGTCTGGCCATCGTCAAGCATATTCTGAACCGCCATGGCGGGCGGCTGGATATCGATTCGACCCTGGGTGAGGGCAGTGAATTTACAGTCTGGATTCCGTCATACCCCGAGCGTGACCCGGACCCTATTCCTGAATAGCCATATATTACAATAACTTGACCTGTCATAAAACCGTTGTGGCTTTGTAATATTTCTGCTGCACCAAATGACGATGGTGGACGCGTTGGGCATATGGCCTGATCAGACACAAAAACGGAGCATTCCTTGTGAAAACCCAAAGCTTTATTCTCGCCGCAGTTGCTGCTGTAGCCGCAACCTCTGCAGTGGCGCAGTCACGGACTGAGATCCGTGTCGTCGGTTCCTCGACCGTGTTTCCCTATACGCAGGCTGTTGCCGAACAGTTCGCCAACGTCAGCGGCATGCCTTCGCCGATCGTTGAATCAACCGGCACCGGCGGCGGCATGCAGATTTTCTGCGGCGGCATCGGCGAAGCCCATCCCGACCTGACCGGCGCATCGCGTGCCATGAAGGCATCGGAATATGCGCTTTGCGTTGAAAATGGCGTCACCGACATCACCGAGGCGCTGATCGGCTTTGACGGTCTGTCGATGGCCGTTAGCCGCGACAATGATTTCGACTGGGACATCACCCTTGGTGAAATGTATCTTGCCCTTGGCGCGCAGGTTCCGGTTGGCGGTGAATGGGTCGACAACCCCTATGAGCGCTGGTCGCAGATCGACAGCCGCCTGCCCGACATCGACATCGTCGTCGTCGGCCCACCCCCGACATCCGGCACACGTGATGCCTGGGTTGAACTTGCCATGCACGCTGGTTGTGAAGAGCTGCCCTATGTTGCCGAAGGCGGTTTTGACAGTGACTGGGTGAATGAAAACTGCTCGCGCATGCGCACCGATGGCCCGTTCATCGAAGCTGGTGAAAACGACAACCTGATCGTGCAGCGCCTTCAGGCAGACCCGAACGCGCTGGGCATTTTCGGCTATTCTTTCGTGTACGAAAACCTCGACACGCTTGTCGGCGTCAAGCTGAACGGCGTTGAGCCGACCTTTGACACCATCGCTGACTTCTCGTTCCCGGTCGCGCGCCCGCTCTACTTTTATGTGAAGAACGCGCATCGCGGTGTTATTCCGGGCCTGAACGAGTTTGTCGAGGAATACATGTCGGAAGATGCGCTGGCACCTGGTGGCTATTTGTCCGAGCGTGGCCTTGTGCCGCTGGTCGATGATCGCCGCGCAGCACTTCAGGAAGCTGTCCTGAACGGCACCAACATGGCAGCGCCGGAATAATCCGACCTGCCTTTCTATCCCGCCCGGGGGAATTCCCCCGGGCGGTTTTTGTTAACGAACGACTACCGGGAATGGCCATGACCCTGCTTGCATTTCTTCTGCTTTTTGCCGCCGCCATCGTCGGTTACATGTTCAACCGCCGCGCGGCGCGGCTTATTCGGCAGGGCGGCGCGCGGCTGCATTCCCTGACCGGGTTTCACGGCATGTTTGCGCTGCTGGTCGTGCTCGTTCCGGTCTTTGTGCTGATTATTGTATGGCTGCTGTTTCAAGGCCCGGCGATTAACGCGCTGGTCATGTCCGGCCTGCCAGACGGTGTGCTTGATGGTATGGGCACCGGCGAGTTGCAACTGGTATTGGCCGAGATCCAGTCGCTGTCGGCAGGGCGGGCTTTTGGCACGCCGGAAGATTGGAAAATTGACGCAGCCACTAACCTGCTTGACTATCGCGCCACGGCGGCCTGGCTTCTTGTCATTGTGGTTGTGAGCAGCGCGCTGGCGCTGATGCTCTATGCACGCCGCAAGGTCAGCGCCGAATTCCGCGCCCGCCAGCGCGTCGAGGCGATTATCTCCGGGCTGATGGTGTTTTGCTCGGTTGTAGCGGTTTTTACCACGATCGGCATTGTCGCCGCGCTGGCCTTCGAAACTTTCAAATTTCTGTCGATGGTGCCGCTGAGCGAGTTCCTGTTCGGCCTGAACTGGGAGCCGCAAATCCCCATCCGCGAAGACCAGATCGCCGCTGAAGGCGCATTCGGAATTGTTCCGGTTTTTCTTGGCACGATTGTCATTGCCACGGTGGCGATGTTCATTGCGCTACCGGTTGGCCTGCTTACGGCGATTTACCTGAACGAGTTTGCACCACGAAAGGTGCGCGAGGTCGTCAAACCGGTGCTTGAAATCCTGTCGGGCGTGCCGACGGTGGTTTACGGCTTCTTTGCCATTCTGGTTGTTGCGCCCGCGATTCGCAGTTTCGGGCAGTCCATCGGGCTGGATGTAGCCCCCAATACCGCGCTGGCCGCTGGCGGCGTGATGGGGCTGATGCTGATCCCGTTCATTTCCTCATTCGCCGATGATGCGCTTACAGCGGTGCCGCGATCACTGCGTGACGGCGCGCTGGCGCTGGGTGCAACCCGCGCCGAAACCATGCTCAATGTGCTGTTTCCTGCCGCCATCCCCGGCATTGTTGGCGGTGTGCTGCTGGCCGTCAGCCGCGCGATAGGCGAAACCATGATCGTGGTCATGGCGGCAGGGCTGATCGCCAAGCTGACGATCAACCCGCTAGACAGCGTTACCGCCGTAACGGTGCAGATTGTAACGCTGCTGATCGGCGACACTTCGTTTGACAACCCCAAAACCCTTGCAGCCTTTGCGCTGGGGATGGTGCTGTTCATCGTCACATTGCTGATCAACATCCTTGCCTTGCGGATTGTCCGCAAATACCGCGAAATCTACGATTAGGGCCCTAAACATGACCGATACGACACCCACCACCGGCGGCCTTCGCACCACGCAGACGACCGATGAACTTGTGCGCGCCAGCCTCAAACGCCGCAATCGCAAGCAGGTGCTGATACAGGCCTTGGGGCTTGGCGCGATCATTTTTGCCATTGGCATGCTTGGCATTCTTGTCGCATCGCTTGTGAGCAGCGGGCGCCACGCATTCACCCAGACCCATATCGAGATCGAGGTTTTCGTGGACCCCGAAGAGATCAGCGTCGAAGGCCTGCCACGCGGCGGGTTTCGTGATGTGCTGAGTGCTGCGATGGCCGTTTACTTCCCAAAAGCCGATACCGGCGACCGCGCTGCCATGCGCGAGCTGACAACCATGCTTTCTGACGGGGCGCAATTTACCCTGCGCGACATGATCGTGGCTGACCCTTCGCTGATCGGCCAGACGGTAACGCTGCGCGTGCCAATGTCAGACCCGTATGACCAGTTGAACAAGGGGCTGGTGGCGCGTGACACGCCCGAAGAGCTGCGGCGGGTGAACGATGCCGCCATCGAGCGGTTTGACCGGCTCGACAGTCTGGGTGCCATTTCCCGCCCGCTCAACTGGGCGCTTGTCGCCAATGCAGATTCGCGCTTTCCCGAACTCGCAGGGCTTAAAGGCGCGCTGGTCGGCTCGTTCTGGGCTTTGCTTGTGTGTTTTGTCATCGCCTTTCCGCTGGGCATTGGCGCGGCCATCTACCTTGAGGAATTCGCGCCCAAGAACAAGATCAGCGATTTCATCGAGGTGAATATCAACAATCTGGCTGCCGTTCCTTCGGTGGTGTTCGGTCTGTTGGCGCTGGCGGTGTTCATCGGCTGGTTCGGAATGCCGCGTTCTGCCCCGATTGTCGGGGGTATGGCGCTGGCGCTGATGACCATGCCGACGATCATCATCGCCACGCGCGCCGCACTAAAGGCGGTGCCACCCTCGATCCGCGAAGCGGCGCTGGGGGTCGGGGCCTCAAAACATCAGGTGGTGTTTGACCATGTGCTGCCGCTTGCGATGCCCGGCATCATGACAGGCACGATCATCGGGCTGGCACAGGCATTGGGTGAAACTGCCCCGCTGTTGCTTATCGGCATGAACGCTTTCATCACCTCGGCGGCCTCTACACCGTTTGACAGCGCCACGGCGTTGCCCACGCAAATCTTCATCTGGGCCGACAGCCCCGAGCGCGGCTTTGTCAGCCGCACCTCGGCGGCCATTCTGGTGCTGCTGGCCTTCCTGATCACAATGAACTCCATTGCCATCTACCTGCGCAGCAGGTTTGCGCGTAAATGGTAAGAAAGGATAAACCAATGTATGACACCCCCAGCCCGAAGACCGTTGTGGCGGATGCCAAGATCAAGTTCACCACCAAGGACGTGAACGTTTTTTATGGGAAAACCCAGGCGCTCAACAACGTTTCGGTTGATATTGAAGACAAGACCGTGACGGCCTTCATCGGCCCGTCGGGCTGCGGCAAGTCGACCTTTCTGCGCTGCCTGAACCGCATGAATGACACGATCGACATCTGCCGTGTTTCCGGTGATATCCGCCTTGACGGCAGGGATATTTACGACAAGGACATCGACCCGGTGCAGTTGCGCGCCAAGGTCGGGATGGTGTTTCAAAAGCCGAACCCCTTCCCAAAGTCGATTTATGATAATGTTGCCTATGGGCCGCGCATTCACGGGCTGACCCGCTCCAAGGCGGAACTGGACGAGATCGTCGAGACATCCTTGCGCCGTGCGGCCCTGTGGAACGAGGCCAAGGACCGTCTGCAAGAACCGGGCACAGGGCTTTCGGGTGGCCAGCAACAGCGCCTGTGCATTGCGCGCGCCATTGCGACGGCCCCCGAAGTGTTGTTGATGGACGAGCCTGCAAGCGCGCTCGATCCTATCGCCACGGCCCGCATTGAAGAGCTGATCGACGAGTTGCGCACCGATTTTTCAGTAGTGATCGTAACGCATTCCATGCAACAGGCCGCGCGCGTCAGCCAAAAAACCGCCTTTTTCCACATGGGCGACCTTGTGGAATATGGCGTAACGACCGAGATTTTTACCAACCCGCGCGAACAGCGCACACAAGATTACATCACCGGCCGATTTGGCTGATGGAGGATAAAATGGGACCGCATATCGTATCATCCTTTGACGACGACCTTGTCGCCGTTCAGGGCAAAATTTCGGAAATGGGCGGGCTGGCCGAAGAGCTGCTGCGCAAGGCTCTTGAGGCTGTGCAAAACCGCGATGCGGATCTGGCCGAACAGGTGCGCGAGCGCGACAAGGAGCTTGATGCGCTGGAGCTTGAGCTTGAAACCATGGCAACCCGCGTGATTGCCCTGCGTCAGCCCATGGCACAGGATTTGCGGGTGCTCATTTCGGCGCTGAAAATCGCATCGACGCTGGAGCGGATTGGCGATCTTGCCAAGAATATCGCGCGCCGCGCCGCCTATCTGGCACAGGCTCGTCCGGTAAAAATTTCGCACTCTATCGTGAATATGGGGCAGGCGACGCTGGCGCAACTGTCCGAAGTGCTCGACGCACACGGTTCGCGCAATGCAGAACAGGCGGTCGCTATCTGGAAAAGCGATGTCAAGATCGACGAGATGTATAACGCCATCTTCCGCGAGGTGGTGACCTATATGATGGAAGACAGCCGGATGATCGGGCTTGGCAGCCAGCTTTTGTTCGTGGCCAAGAACCTGGAACGCATCGGAGATCATACAACCCATATATCCGAGATGATCTATTACATCGTCAAAGGTGAACCGCTGGGCGATGACCGCCCCAAGGGCGAGCCGATCGGGCTGGATTTCGAGTAGGAGCGCGCAATGAGCGGACGGGTTCTGGTTGTTGAGGATGAAAGCGCAATCAGCACCCTGCTGCGCTACAATCTTACGCGCGAAGGTTATGAAGTTGCGGTTTGTGAAGATGGCGACGAGGCGCTGGCCGCGGTCGAGGACTACAGCCCCGATCTGGTCATATTGGACTGGATGTTGCCGGGCGTATCCGGGGTGGAAATTTGCCGCCAGTTGCGGGCGCGCAGCACCACGCGCGAACTGCCGATCATCATGCTGACCGCGCGCGGCGAGGAGGAAGACCGCGTGCGCGGGCTGAACACCGGCGCTGACGACTATCTGACCAAGCCGTTTTCCATGAGCGAGCTTATGGCGCGCCTGCGGGCGGTGCTGCGCCGCCGCGCCCCCGGCATTGCAGCCAGTGCCACGAAATTCGGCGATATCGAGCTGGACCGCGATGCCTGCCGCGTGCATCGCGCTGGCCGCGAGGTCAAGCTCGGTCCGACCGAGTTTCGCCTGCTCGATGCGCTGATCAGCCGCCCCGGCCGGGTCTATAGCCGCGAACAATTGCTCGACCGCGTTTGGGGGCAAGACATTTATGTCGAAATCCGCACGGTGGATGTGCATATAGGCCGTCTGCGCCGCGCGCTGAACCTGCGCGGCGCGACCGACCCCATTCGCACTGTGCGTGCCGCCGGTTACGCCTTTGATGAAACCTATGCGCCCAACTGAGGCGCTGCACCACGCGCTGACAGGTTTGGCCGCTGGGTGCTTGTAAGGGGATTGCGAAGGCGTTAGGTCTGTGCTGAGCAAACTTGGAGGCACTATGGCCTGGTCCCCGCAACCGCTTGTCAGCACAGCCTGGCTTGCCGATCATTTGAACGCGCCCGATGTGCGGATCCTTGATGCCAGTTGGTATATGCCCGCAGATAATCGCGACGTTAAGGCTGAATATGACCGCTGTCACATTCCCAATGCGCGGTTTTTCGACATTGACGAAATTTCCGACGCGCAATCCGGCCTGCCGCATATGGCGCCCTCGGTCGAGAAATTCGTCTCGCGCATGCGCGCAATGGGCATTGGCGATGGGCACCGGGTTGTCATTTATGACAGTGCCGGCATTTTTTCGGCAGCGCGCGTGTGGTGGCTGTTCAACCATTTCGGCAAGACCGATGTTTCGGTGCTGGATGGTGGCCTGCCCGCATGGCTGGCCGAAGGGCGCGATACGCTTGATTTTCCGCCAACCCTACGCGACCGGCACTTTACCGCGCGCCGCAACGCCGACCTTGTGCGCGATGTGACGCAGGTCGCGGCAAGCGCAAAGCTGCGCGATGTGCAAATTGTCGATGCACGCGCGCCCGAACGCTTTGAAGGCAGTGCGCCCGAGCCGCGCGAAGGCCTGCGCGCAGGGCATATTCCCGGCGCGCGCAATGTGTTCTTTCGTGAATTGCTCACGCCGGATGGCAAGATGAAAGACAAGGACGGGCTGCGCGCAGCCTTCGCCGCTGCCGGTGTTGACCTTGCCAAACCGGTTGTTACAAGCTGCGGTTCGGGTGTTACGGCTGCCATTATCAACCTTGCGCTTGTTGTGCTTGGCCATGCCGATCACGCGCTTTACGACGGGTCATGGGCCGAATGGGGCGCGTATAAAGACCTGAAAATCGCCACCGGCCCGGCTTAAGCCAACCCTGCGCTGCAAGACGACACGCGATCAACCATGCCCCTTAAGGATGCTGAAATGCTGGAACATCTAAAACCCCAACCCGCCGATAAAATCATCGAATTGATCGCGCTTTATGCGGCGGATGCCCGCGCTGACAAGCTTGATCTTGGTGTTGGCGTTTATAAGGACCAAACCGGCAAAACGCCGATTATGGGCGCGATCAAGGTGGCCGAGGCGCGGGTTCTGGAGGCGCAGGCGAGCAAATCCTACCTTGGGCTTTTGGGTGATCTGAATTTTGTGGCCGCAATGCGCGATATGGTGCTGGCCGATACCGTGCCAGCCGCGCGCGTTGCCGGTGCGCAAACGCCGGGCGGCACGGGGGCCATCCGGCAATTGTTCGAGATGATCAAAATGGCCAATCCGGATACAACGGTCTGGCTGTCCGACCCGACTTGGCCGAACCATCCGGCAATTCTGAAACATGTTGGCCTGAAGGGCGCAAGCTACCGTTATTTCGATGCGGCGAGTTGTGCCGTGGATTTTGCCGGCATGATGGATGATCTGGCCAATGCCAAAGAAGGCGATGTGGTGCTACTGCATGGCTGCTGCCACAACCCGACAGGCGCAAATTTGGATGCTGCGCAATGGCAGGCCGTGGGCGATTTTCTGCTGGAACGCGGCCTGATCCCGATGATCGACATCGCCTATCAGGGTTTTGGCGACGGGCTGGATGTCGATGCGGCAGGTTTGCGCGGCCTTGCCGAACGCGTGCCGCAAATGCTGATCGCGGCAAGCTGCTCCAAGAATTTCGGCGTTTATCGTGACCGTGTCGGCGTGGCGCTGGCCATTGCAGCGGACGAGCCGCAGGCCCAGCTTGCAAAGGGCGCGTTGACCACGTTGAACCGGCTAAACTATTCCTTTCCGCCCGACCATGGGGCTGTGGTTGTTGCCACCGTGCTGGCTGATGCAGAGCTGCGCGCCAACTGGCAGGCAGAGCTTGAAGCCATGCGCCTGCGCATGCTCGAGTTGCGCACGGGGCTGGCCGCCGCGCTGCGCAAGGCAACAAATTCCGACAGGTTCGACTTTATCGCCGATCATCGCGGCATGTTCTCGCGCCTCGGGCTTAGCCCCGAGCAGGTGCAAAAGCTGCGCAGCGATTTCGGCATTTACATGGTGGGTGACAGCCGTTTCAACGTGGCGGGCCTGCCAGCCGAGCGTTTGGACTGGCTGGCAGGCGCGATTGCAAAAGTGCTTTAGCGCATGTCCATTCCTTATATCACCGCCGATATGGTCGAGGCGCGCCTAAGCTGGGGCGCGGTGGCCGATGCGATTATTGCGGGCTCCAAAGCCGCGACCCCCAAAATCGGCGACCAGTTCCTGCGCGAGGGTGACAATACGCTTTTGTCGCGCGCTGCTTGGATTGCGGGCATGGGGATTGGCGTGAAATCGGTCACGGTGATGCCCGGCAATGTGGCCAATGGCCTGCCCAGCATCCACGGTGCCATGCTGGTTTTTGACGACGCGACCGGCCAGATTGAAGCGGTAATTGACAGCGACCTTGTTACCAAATGGAAAACCGCCGCCGATAGTTTGGCGGCTGCGCGGCTTCTGGCGCGGCCCGATGCTGCGCGGCTTTTGGTGATTGGCGCGGGGCGGGTGGCAGCTTCGCTGATTGACGCCTATCGCAGCCATTGGCCGGACCTTGATGTCATGGTCTGGGCGCGTAAACCCGCACAGGCCGAGGTGCTTGCCAATGCCAAGGGCGCGCGGCTTGCCACCGATTTGCCACGCGCCGTTTCGCGCGCCGATATTGTCGCCACGGCGACCATGGCCAAAGAACCGGTCTTGTGGGGCGAATGGCTGCATGCGGGCCAGCATATCGACCTGATCGGGGCCTTTACCGCCGATATGCGCGAAGCCAATGACACCGCCTTGCAGCGTTCCAGAATTTTTGTCGACAGCCGCGCAACGACCATTGGCCATATTGGCGAGTTGATGATCCCGCTGGCCAGCGGCGCGATTTCTGAAGCGCAGATACTTGGTGAGTTGCCCGATTTGGCCACAGGCCGTGCCGGGCGGCAATCGGCGCAAGACATAACCCTGTTCAAAAACGGTGGCGGGGCGCATCTTGATCTGATGACCGCGCGGGTAATTCTGGATATTTACCGCGGCGCATAATCTGCAAGCGGCAGGCTTACACGGAACACCGCACCGGGGGCATCGGGGGCGTTGTCTTCCAGTGTCAGATCGCCGTGCAGGTTGCGCATGATCTCGCGGCTGATCGGCAGGCCCAGCCCGGCGCTGCCCGCAAGCGTTTCCGAACTGAGGCGCGAAAATTTCTCGAATACGCGTTCGCGGTCATGCGCGGCTATACCCGGCCCGTTATCTGTAACACCAATCAGGGCCTGCTTGCCGACCTGCCGCGCATGAATGGTCAATTCGGGGGCCGCGGCCACGCCATATTTCACAGCATTTGTAATGAGGTTGATGAAGACCTGCGCAAGACGGTCGAAATCGGCCCGCACGATCAGCGGCGCTTCAGGAAGCTTCAGCACAATGCGCACGCCCGCCGCGCTGATCAGTGTTTCGGCACTGGCAAGCGCGCGCTCGATCACCGTTTGCAGTTGCACATCTTGCAGCACCCAGTTCACACGTCCGCTTTCGAGATGCGACAGATCAAGGATCTCGTCAAGAATCCGCGTAAGCCGTTCGCTTTCGTCGCGGATGATACCGGCAAAGCGCTGGGCTTTTTCATCCGAAAGGTCTTCCGTTTCACGCAGAATTTCCGAAAACGAGCGGATCGAGGTCATCGGGGTGCGCAACTCGTGGCTGACCTGGGACAGGAAGGCGTCTTTCTGCGCGCCAAGTTCTGTCAGCTTGGCATTGGCCTGGCGCAATTGCTGCGCGGTTTCGGCAAGCTCGCGCGACTGCGCCTCCACCTGTTGTGAATATTCCATGATCTGCGCCGTTTCATCGGCGATCTTCATCAACTCGTCTACCGAGACCATACCGCCACCGGCGATCTGACTCACCATCGCATGCGCCGAAGCGCCCCCGACCGAGCCTGAAAGCTCGCGCTCCAGAAGCTGAACGAAATCATCGGTGGCTTCCGGCAGCCCGCTGTTGCGGCCCTGGCTAAGCGCCACGCGGGTGAACAGCGCATGCGCGGCATCGGACCCCAAAATGCGCTGGGCAAGCGCATAAAGGTCTTCGGCTGTGGCCGAGCGCGCAATCAGGTAGCCGCCCGAGCCTTCATTCAGGCGGAACACATCCACAAACTGCGTGGCTTGCAGGCGCTCCAGCGGGGTTGGCGTGCTGCCAAGAGATACGGCAAAAAACAATCCGGTGTTAACGGTCATTGCCCAGAACATCGAATGCACCAGATCATCGCCGAAATCCAACCCGAACAGGGATTGCGGGCGCAGCATTTCCCAGCCAAACGGGCCATTGGCGAGCGTTTGGGCGCCGAGGATGAAGCCGCCATCAAAGCTTGGCAAAAACAGCGTATAGGCCCAGATGATGAAGCCGCCAATCATACCCACCAACGCGCCTTTGCGCGTTGCTCCGCGCCAGAACAGCCCGCCGATCAGTGCGGGCACAACCTGCGCGATTCCGGCAAAAGAAATAAGCCCGATCGCGGCCAGCGCGGTTGAGCCGCCCGTAACCCGGAAATAGAGATAGCCGAGCAGCAACACCGCCGCGATGCTGATACGGCGGCTGACCAGCAGCACGTTTTTTACATCGCCCGAGGATTGCAAATGCCCTGTGCTGGCACGCAGCCAAAGCGGCATGACAATGTGGTTTGACATCATGGTTGAAAGCGCGATTGCTGCCACAATCACCATAGATGTGGCCGAGGAAAACCCGCCAAGAAAGGCTAGAAGTGCCAAAGTATTCTGCCCTTCGGCCAAGGGAACCGACAGCACGAACAGGTCGGGGTTGGAGCCCTCGGGCAGGATCGAGCCGCCTGCAATGGCGATGGGCAGCACAAACAGGCTCATCAAAAACAGATAAAACGGAAACGCCCAACTGGCCACGGCAAGGTGGCGCTCATCGGCGTTTTCCACCACCGTCACCTGAAACATGCGCGGCAGGCAGATGATGGCGGTGGCGGATAGAAACACCAGTGTCGCCCAGCGCGGCGAAAAGATATTTTCGGGGTGCAGCAAATCGGGTGCAGCGCGCGAGAAGATATCGGCGGGACCATTGGCCACACCCCAAACAACGAAAATGCCCACGGCAAGCAGCGCAAACAGCTTTACCACTGCTTCAAGCGCAATGGCGGTGACAACGCCGTGGTGACGCTCGTTCACATCCACATTGCGGGTGCCGAACAAAATGGTGAAAACCGCAAGGCCAACCGCTATCCAGAAGGCCGTGGCATTTGCGCTGCCAAACCCGCTTTCGGCCGTTTCAAACACCGAGAATGACAGGGTGATCGACTGGAGTTGCAGCGCGATATACGGGGTTGATCCGATGACAGCCAGAAAGGTAACCGCCACCGCCAGCGTGGGGCTTTTGCCATAGCGCGACGAGATCATATCGGCGATGGATGTGATGCGCTGCGCACGGCCAATGCGCAGGATTTTGCGCAAAAGCCACCACCAGCCGATAAAGACCAATGTCGGGCCAAGGTAGATGGCCACATATTCAAGCCCGTTGCGCGCAGCCGAGCCGACTGCGCCATAAAATGTCCATGCCGTGCAATAGACCGAAATTGACAACGTGTAGACGATGGGCGAGCGCAGCCACGAGAAATGGCCGCGCGCAGCCCGCCGCTCTGCCCAGAAGGCCACCGCAAACAACAAGGCGACATAGGCAAGGCAGACGAAAAGCAGAATGTTGAAATTCAACATGGCTTAGCCCGGGTCGTCGCGCATTATGGCGCGCGCAAGCCTGCGCGCCAGTAAAATCAGCCCAAGCCAGACGCCGAACACATAGACAAAAACCGCCGGAAGGCCCAAAATTGTGCCCGCCTGCGCGAAGACCCAAATGATGGGCGAGAGCAATAAAAAGCCGCCGAGAATGGGCAAAAGTCCGGCAAAATCCTGCCTGCGCCGCCGCTCCAGCGCGCGTTGGGCAAGGTCGGGCTTGGTGGTCATAGCCCGACCAACAGCCGCGCGCGCGCGACCAGTTCGGCATTGGCGAAGGGTTTGGTCATGAACACATCCACACCAATATCTTCAGCCATTTGCTGGTCGCGCGCTTGACCCTTGGCGGTGAGCATCATGACTTTGGGTGCGGTCTGCCCCTTCAGGCGCAGGTCGCGCAGAATATCAAAGCCGCTGCGATTGGGCAGCATCACATCCAAAATCACCAGATCGGGGGCGCATTCTGTAATGCGTGCCAGCGCGCGGTTGCCATCGGGTTCACTCAGCACATCGAACCCTGCGCGCTCCAGCAAAAAGGTTAAAGATTCGACGATGTTCGGTTCGTCCTCAACAATCAGGACAGACTTGCGCACAGATTACCCCCCGGCGCCCATTCGGCGCTGGGGGCAGAATAAAAGGCGAAAAGGCCAAATGCCAAGCGATTTGTCAGCCAGCCGTCTGCGGAATTTCTGTAAGATAGGCAGCGCGGCTGCGCGCAGCACAATCGGTGCGCGTGCATATCGCACAAGCGGTGCCGACTTTTGACATGCCTTGTGGCCGAGGAAACCACGGCGCAATCGCCTCAAGGCTTTCATCGGGGATCAGCAACATGGCCGCCTGATAATTGGGAGCCTGCCCCACCGGCGCTGTTGCCGTCTGTTCGGCCAGTGACAGCGCGGTGATCGCCGTGCCATCGGTGAGTGACAGGGCCGCTACGCTGCTGCGGTCGGGGGTGCTGAACGCCTGAAAGATTGGCCAAAGCGCACATGCCGCGCCGTGGCGTGGCAGTGCAAAGCTTTCAAGTGGCTGGCGCCAGACCGGCTGGCCTGCGGCATTCACCACCAAAAGCCCGAAACGCGGTGCCGCGATTCCGTCGCGCCGCAGGGTTGCAAGCCGCCGGTAGACGCGAATTTGGCTGCTCCCGAAATGCTGGCCCAGCGCATGGGGGTTATAAAAAAGCTGCGCTGCGGATTTTGCAAACGCTTCAAGCGGTAGCGCGGCGGCGTCGCTGGCATAGCGGGCCAGCAGGTCATGCGCCATGGCATGCGCGGCTTGGCTGTCAAGCTCGGGCGCATCGGCCAGAAGCGATGCGATTGTGCCGCCGGCATCCAGCGCGGCGAAGCGGTAGCCGTGGCGCAGCATGAACCTGTCCACCGCCTCTTCCGGCGTGGCAGCGGCGGCGGCGCCTTCGCTGGCGCGGTCCAGATAGGCGCTGAGCGCTGTCGCCGCATTGGACAGGCGGCGGCTTTCGTCGTGAATGCTGCGCACAAAGCGGCGCTGCTGGTCGGGGGCGATATCATCCACCGTGCTCAGAATGCCCGCGGCAGAGCGGATTGCCGTAATGTTTGACAATACGCTATGCAGGGTTTCGGCTAGAAACGGGTCATGGCTCAAACGGTCGCTCAGCACTGTAATGGCCTCGCGCAGATCATGGTTCTGGCGTGACAGGGCGGCAACGCTTTGCGCCCAGCCGGGGAATTGCGCGATAAAGACTTCAATTTGTGTTGGATCCATACCGCTTTGTGCTGTGGCCACGGCGCGCAACTCGGCAAGTTGCGCGGAATCCGGCCCTTCGTTCAGCACAGCGGCTGGCATGTCGAGCGCGCGGGCCAATGCCTGTAATCGCACCCCTGCGATTCTGCGCTTATTATGCTCGATCAGGTTGAGGTATGACGCCGACACCCCCGCTTCTGCCGCAAGTTGACGTTGCGTGAGGCCCATTTTGCGCCGGGCTTCACGAATGCGTGTGCCAACCAGTTGCCCTGCCATATGCGATCCTCTTGCTTTGCAACGAAAAAAACACCGTTTTGTAAATAAGTTCACTATTGTGCGCTGCAATATAGAAATATATTTACAAAATTACGCAATGAAAGCAATCATTTATTGTTAACTTCACAAAATACCCTGCATTATACCCATGGCGCAATGCGCCCCGCCGGATAACCGGTCAGGACAGGAATGGGAGGAAATTCATGTCAAAACTAACCCTCAGCCGTCGCGGACTTATCCGCTCGGGCGCCGTTGCAGGCGCGGGCCTTGCTTTGCCCACGATCTTTACGGGCGCTGCGTCGGCCTATACAAACGAACCTACCGGCAGCGATGTCGTCTTTGGCTTCAACGTGCCGCAGTCTGGCCCCTATGCCGATGAAGGTGCTGACGAACTTCGTGCCTATATGCTTGCTGTCAAACACCTGAACGGTGAAGGCGATGGCGGTATGATCAGCACATTCACCGGCAATGCCCTGACGGGCCAAGGTGTGCTTGGCAAGCGCGTCGCCTATGTAACGGGCGATACGCAAACGAAATCCGATGCCGCGCGGGCCTCGGCCCAGTCGATGATCCAGCGCGATGGCGCCGTGATGATCACCGGTGGTTCAAGCTCTGGTGTGGCCGTGGCCGTGCAGGGCTTGTGCCAGGAAGCGGGCGTTATCTTCATGGCCTGTCTGACACACTCCAATGACACGACTGGCAAGGACAAGAAGGCCAATGGCTTCCGCCATTTCTTCAACGCCTATATGTCGGGTGCCGCACTGGCCCCCGTGCTGTCAAAATCCTATGGCACTGATCGTCGGGCTTACCATCTGACGGCCGACTACACATGGGGCTGGACACAGCAGGCCTCCATGCAGGCCTTCACCGAAGCCGAAGGCTGGGAAACCGTCAACAACGTGCTGACCCCGCTGACCGCCACCGACTTCAGCTCGTATATCGCCCCGGTTCTGAACTCGGGTGCCGATGTTCTGGTGCTGAACCATTACGGCGGAAACATGGTGAACTCGCTGACCAACGCCGTGCAGTTCGGTCTGCGTGACAAACAGGTCAACGGCAAGAACTTCGAAATCGTTGTGCCGCTCTATTCCGAGCTGATGGCCAAGGGTGCAGGCGAAAACGTGCGCGGCATCTTCGGGTCGTCGAACTGGCATTGGCAGTTGCCCGATGCTGGCACGCAGGCCTTCACCAAGTCGTTTGGCGAGGAATACGGCTTCCCGCCAAGCCAGGCTGCCCATACCGCCTATGTCCAGACGCTGCTTTATGCGGATGCGGCTGAACGCGCGGGCACCTTCAACCCCTGCGGCATTGTAGAGGCCCTTGAAGGCTTTACCTTCGATGGTCTTGGCGACGGGCCAACCGAATACCGCGCCGCCGACCACCAGTGCTTCAAGGATGTGCTGGTTGTGAAAGGCGCGGAGAACCCGACATCCGAATATGATGTGCTCGAGGTGGTTGAAGTGACCCCGCGCGCGCAGGTTGAATACGACCCGGAGAACGAGTTCTTTGCTGGTGGTGCCTTGGGTGAATGTAACCCCGGCGCATAAGTTTCCCCCTCGGGAATCACTCCCGGTCGCATCCTGTGTGGTGCGGCCGGCTTTTCCGCAGATAGCGGGCCACATGTAACATCGAGCGAGAACCACGATGGATGCTGTTTTTCTTCAATTGCTGAACGGGCTGGACAAGGGCTCGGCCTATGCGCTTATCGCGCTGGGCCTTACGCTGATTTTCGGCACATTGGGTGTGGTCAACTTCGCCCATGGCGCGTTGTTCATGCTTGGCGCGTTTTGCGCTGTGACCTTCAATAAAATTCTGAATATTGCAAGCGTCACGCTCGATCCGGAACGCACCGATTTTCTGGGCAATCCGCTGAAAGTGGAAACGCCATATATTGAAATGTGGTTCGGCGATTTTGGCAGCTGGATGATAGATTATACCGTGCCGCTGGCCATTATCGTGGCCATTCCGGTGATGATCCTGCTTGGCATCATCATGGAACGCGGCTTGATCAAGCATTTTTACAAGCGCCCCCATGCCGACCAGATTCTCGTGACCTTCGGCCTTGCCATCGTGTTGCAGGAAATCATCAAATTTTATTTCGGCGCCAACCCCATTCCCACACCATCGCCCGCTGCGTTCAAAGGCTCGATCGATATTGGTGTGATGTTGGGCATGGCCGAAAATGCCGTCATCTATCCGTTCTGGCGGCTGATCTACTTTGTCTTTTCGGCGTTGGTCATCGGGTCGATCTTCGCCTTCCTGCAATTCACGACATTCGGAATGGTGGTGCGCGCCGGCATGGCCGACCGTGAAACCGTGGGGCTGCTCGGTATCAATATCGACCGGCGCTTTACCATCATGTTCGGCATTGCGGCGGCGGTCGCCGGGGTTGCCGGGGTGATGTACACGCCCATCAACTCGCCAAACTACCATATGGGGATGGATTTTCTGGTGCTGAGCTTTGTGGTTGTCGTTGTTGGCGGCATGGGCAGCCTGCCCGGGGCAGTCGCCGCCGGGTTCCTGCTCGGCATTCTGGAAAGCTTTGCCTCGATGTCCGAGGTGAAGGACGCCTTTGAATCCATCGGCCTGCCCAGCATCGACCAGATTGTTATTTACCTTGTTGCAGTGATCATCCTGCTGACAAGGCCGCGTGGCCTGATGGGCCGCCGCGGTGTGATGGAGGAATGATATGATCAGCAACATCCGTTCAAACGACCGCCTTTTGCTGACGATTGTCATCATCATGGTTCTGGCTGGCCCGATCCTCCTTGCGCCGCTTGGCGCGGGCTATCCTGCGCTGTTGCAGCGCTTTGCTATCTACGGGCTGTTTGCCGTGGGGTTCAACATTCTGTTCGGGCTGACCGGCTATCTGTCCTTTGGCCATGCGGCGTTTCTTGGTGTCGGGTCTTATACTGCGGTCTGGATGTTCAAGCTGCTGACCATGAACATCATCCCCGCAATCTTGCTAGCGGTGGTCATTTCCGGCCTGTTTGCGCTGCTCATCGGCTTTATCAGCTTGCGGCGGTCGGGGATCTATTTCTCGATCCTGACGCTGGCCTTTGCGCAGATGAGCTATAACCTCGCCTATTCGGTGCTGACCCCGCTGACCAATGGCGAGACCGGTCTGCAACTGACGCTGGCTGACCCCCGGGTTCTGGACACGGTTGTAAACCCCAACCAGTTGCCGCTGACAAACCTGTTCGGGCTGGATATGAATGCGGTGTTCTGGAACCCCACGATGCTGGGCTATTCCATTCAGTTCAATTACGGGTTTTACGTTTGCGCGGCCTTCCTGATTGGCGGTTTTTATCTGTCGATGCGCATTTTCCGCTCGCCCTTCGGGCTGATGTTGCGCGCCGTGAAAACCAACCGCACGCGGCTGAATTATACCGGCATTAACACCCGGCCCTATACGCTGGCCGCCTTTGTCATCTCGGGCATGTATGCCGGTCTGGCCGGCGCACTTCTGGCCAGCATGGAGCCGCTTGCCGGTGCCGAGCGCATGCAGTGGACTGCCTCGGGCGAGGTGGTGCTGATGACCATTCTTGGCGGTGCGGGCACGCTGATCGGGCCGATACTTGGGGCTGGCGCAATCAAGTATTTCGAGAATATCTTCTCGACCATCAACGAAGGCGTGCTGAATGCCTGGTTCAGTTTCATGCCGGAATGGGCAAATTCCGCGCTGACATGGCTGATCTATCCCTTTGTTGGCAAGGGTTGGCACCTGACGCTGGGCATCATGTTCATGCTGGTGGTCATCTTCCTGCCCGGCGGGTTGGTTGAGGGCGGGCGGCGGTTTGGCGGCTGGGTCAAGCGGCAGTTAAGCCGCAGCCCCAAACCCGCCAATGCCCCCGCAGAATAGGAGCGCAAGATGGGAATTCTAGAAGTTCAGAACGTCAACAAGCGCTTTGGCGGCTTGCAGGCCCTGTCAAATGTCAATCTGGATGTGCAGGAGGGCTCGATCCACGCGATCATCGGGCCGAACGGGGCGGGCAAGTCAACATTCCTCAACTGTCTGATCGGCAAGCTGAAGCCCGATACCGGCACGGTTATGTTCAACGGGCAGTCGGTGCTGGGCAAGAAGCCGCACCAGATCAACCAGCTTGGCGTCAGCAGGGTGTTTCAAACACCGGAGATTTTCGCCAGCCTGAGCGTGTGGGAAAATGTGCTGATCCCGTGCTTTGCGCATCGCGACGGGGCGTTCACGCTCAACCCGCTTAAAAGCGTCGCAAATGATGTATTCATCCGCGAGAAGGCCGAGGAAATTCTGGCTGATGTCGGCATGCTGGACAAGCGCGACATGATCGCGGCTTCAATGTCGCGCGGCGACAAGCGGCGGCTGGAAATGGCGATGTGTCTGGTGCAGGAGCCTAAGCTGCTGCTGCTGGATGAACCGACCGCCGGCATGGCGCGGGCCGACACCAACAATACCATCGACCTGTTGCGCGAAATTAGCGCCAAGCGCAAAATCACCAAGGTGATTATCGAGCATGACATGCATGTCGTGTTTTCGCTGGCGAGCCGGATTTCGGTTTTGGCGCAGGGCGCGATTATTGTCGAAGACACACCTGAAAACATCAAAGGCCATCCGAAAGTGCGAGAAGCCTATCTTGGGGAGGCACAGGTATGACACTGACCGATAACGATTTTGACGACGTGCGCCTAAGGCACATGGAACGGGCCGAGCCGGCTTATCTTCAGGTGCATGACATCCACGCCTATTACGGTGAAAGCTATATCGTGCAAGGTGTCAGCTTCAACATCCACGAGGGTGAAATTCTGGCGCTGCTCGGGCGTAACGGTGCGGGCAAAACCTCGACCCTGCGCACCATTGCCCGCATGGATGACCCCGCGCTGAAACGTGGCGAAATATGGCTGGACCATAAGCCACTGCACGAGATGAAGTCTTATCAGGCCAGCCAGTTTGGCGTGGGGCTGGTGCCGGAAGACCGCAGGATCATTCCCGGCCTGACGGTGGAAGAAAACATCAAACTTGCGCAGATTTCGCCGCCGATGGGATGGTCGGCAGAACGTATTTACGAACTGTTCCCCCGCCTTGGCGAGCGGCGCAAGCAAGAGGGCGTAACCCTGTCGGGTGGCGAGCAGCAAATGCTGGCCATTGGCCGGGCGCTGGCGCGTGATGTAAAGCTGCTTTTGCTGGACGAGCCCTATGAAGGGCTAGCCCCGGTGATTGTGCAGGAGATCGAGCGCACGCTTGCGCAGATCAAGGCATTGGGCATTACCACGATAATCGTAGAACAAAATGCGATTGCGGCGTTGAAACTGGCGGACAGGGCGGTCATTCTGGATACTGGACAGGTGGTGTTTGACGGCACAGCCCAAGAGGTGCTGGACAATGAAGCGCTTCGCCAGGAATATTTGGCCATCTAGCCCGCCTTGCGCCAGCAGCGGCGCGGCATCTGGCCCGAACGGATGAGGATATAATGACAAACGCAAGCTTTCCCCCCGCAGCCGGTTTTGCGGCGAATGCGCATATTGATAATGCGGCCTATGAAAAGATGTATGCCGAGTCGATAGCCGACCCCGATGCGTTCTGGGGCAAGGCAGCCGCGCGGCTGGACTGGGTGACAGCGCCCAAAACCATCAAGAATACCAGCTTCGCCTATGAAAATGTGTCGATCAAATGGTTTGAAGATGGCGAGTTGAACGTCGCGGTCAATTGCATTGACCGGCATCTGGCGACCCGCGCCAACCAGACAGCCATTATCTGGGAAGCTGATGACCCTGCGACACCCGCCAAGCACATCACCTATGCCGAGTTGCACGATCAGGTCAGCCGCATGGCCAATGTTTTGCGCGCCCAAGGTGTGGGCAAGGGCGACCGTGTTGTCATTTATCTGCCGATGATTCCCGCCGCCGCCTATGCCATGCTGGCCTGCGCGCGCGTTGGTGCGGTGCATTCGGTGGTGTTTGCAGGTTTCTCGCCCGACGCGCTTGGCAACCGCATCAACGATAGCGGCGCCAAGGTGCTGATCACCGCCGATGAAGCCCCGCGCGGCGGTCGTAAAACCCCGCTGAAATCCAACGCCGATGCGGCTTTACTGCATTGTAGCGATTCCGTGCGCTGTCTGGTTGCCAAACATACCGGCGGGCAAACAACTTGGACCGAAGGGCGTGATATTGACCTTTTCGCCGAAATGGAATCCGCCAGCGGCGATTGCGCGCCCGAAGTGATGAACGCCGAAGACCCGCTTTTCGTGCTCTATACATCGGGTTCCACCGGCAAGCCCAAGGGCGTGGTGCACAGCTCGGGTGGCTACTTGCTCTATGCCGCGATGACCCATGAATATACGTTCGACTATCATGATGGCGATATTTTCTGGTGCACCGCCGATGTCGGTTGGGTGACCGGGCATAGCTACATTGTCTATGGCCCGCTGGCCAATGGCGCCACCACGCTGATGTTTGAGGGCGTGCCAACCTACCCCGATGCCAGCCGCTTCTGGCAGGTTTGCGAAAAGCACAAGGTAAACCAGTTCTACACGGCCCCGACCGCGATTCGCGCACTGATGGGGCAGGGGAACGCGTTTGTAGATGGCTGCGATCTGTCCAGCCTCAAACTGCTGGGCACAGTGGGCGAGCCGATCAACCCCGAAGCGTGGAACTGGTATAACGAGGTTGTCGGCAAGGGCGTGCTGCCCATTGTCGATACATGGTGGCAAACCGAAACCGGCGGCCACATGATCACCCCGCTGCCCGGCGCGATTGCCGCAAAACCCGGCTCGGCTACCAAGCCGTTCTTCGGGGTGCAACCGGTTATACTGGATGCCACGACAGGTGAAGAGCAGACCGGCGTTGAAGCCGAGGGCGTGCTTTGCATCAAAGATAGCTGGCCCGGCCAGATGCGCACGGTGTTTGGCGACCATGACCGTTTCGTTTCGGCCTATTTCGCCGATTACAAAGGTTACTATTTCACTGGCGACGGCTGCCGCCGCGATGCCGATGGCTATTACTGGATCACTGGACGGGTGGATGACGTGATCAACGTTTCCGGCCACCGGATGGGCACGGCCGAGGTAGAAAGTGCACTGGTTGCGCATGCGCAGGTGGCCGAGGCGGCGGTTGTCGGCTACCCCCACGCCATTAAAGGGCAGGGGATTTATGCCTATATCACCCTCATGAACGGTATTGAGCCCAGCGATGAGCTGAAGCGCGAACTGGTGTTGTGGGTGCGCAAGGAAATTGGCCCCATCGCCAGCCCAGATCTTATCCAATGGGCACCGGGCCTGCCGAAAACCCGGTCGGGCAAAATCATGCGGCGGATTCTGCGCAAAATCGCCGAAAACGATTATGGCAGTCTTGGCGATACATCTACGCTTGCAGACCCGAGCGTTGTTGACGATCTTGTTACCAACCGGATGCACCGAAATTAATTATATTAAACTTTTATCAATGCATTCTGTCGCCCGTTTTGCTAAATAGGGCGCAGTGTGTTTGTAAGGAGTTTAACGATGCGTGTAGTTTGCCTGTTTTTGTTCGCAGCCGCTGTTTCTGGCTGTATTTACCCAAATGCAGTGTATGTGGACCTGCCACAGGGTGGTTATGAAGAGCCAGCACAGCCCTGATAATACGTGGCGCTGGCCGTTATTACCTTTAAGTTGTAAAACTGTACTCTGCGCCGACTAACGGCGGCGCAGACGAATCACCACGTCTACCCGCGAAATCTCGGTGTTTTCCGGCGGTGTTGGCAGGCCTTCGATCTGAATGGCCGAAATGGGTGCATCTGAAAGATGCCCGTCATCTTCCCAATAGTAATGCGGGTGATGGTCGGTGCGGGTATCAAAATAGCTGCGATGCCCGTCTACGGTAATTTCATGCATCAAGCCAGCATCGCAAAACGCGCGTAGCGTGTTGTAGACCGTCGCCAATGAGACCGATTGGTCACCGGCGGCGGCGGCTTCATGCAGGCTTTCGGCGGTGACATGGCGGTCACGCCCATCACCCACCAGCAAAGCGGCCAGAGTCAAACGCTGCCGCGTCGGGCGCAGCGCCGCACCGGTTAGCCAATCGGCGGCCCGTTCGTCTGGGCGCAGCTGGTTTTTTTGCTCATGTCGCATAATATTTCCCGCCTCACTGTTTAATTAACGCAAAAACCCCATATAGTTCCAGCGAAAAGCCTATCAGCCGTTTATATGCGGCGATATTGTGCAGGCAGCCCCGCTTGCACGCTAACCCTTGCGGGTGATAGGGAAAGAGCCAACACTGGCGCAAAGACTAAAGGAGCAGGGCTTGATGCAAAACCGCCCGACCAGCATAGACTATAACGGGTTGCTAGAATGCGCGCGCGGCGAAATGTTCGGCCAAGGCAATGCGCAACTACCCATGCCGCCCATGCTGATGATGGACCGAATTACCGAAATTTCCGCCGATGGTGGCCCGAATGGTCAGGGCCATGTTGTTGCCGAATTCGATATTAAACCCGACCTGTGGTTCTTCGCCTGCCATTTTATCGGCAACCCGATCATGCCCGGCTGCCTTGGGCTGGATGCCTTGTGGCAGATCACCGGCTTCAACCTTGGCTGGCGCGGCATGAAGGGGCGCGGCATGGCGCTGGGCGTGGGCGAGGTGAAATTCACCGGTATGGTCACCCCCGAAACCAAGCTCGTGCGCTACGAGGTGGATATGGTGCGGGTTATCGACCGCAAGTTGAAAATTGGGCGCGCGGATGGGCGCATGTATGCTGATGATGTGCATGTTTACACCGCGCTCGACATGAAAGTTGGCCTGTCGCAAGACTGATCAGACCAAAGCAAAGGAATTCCGCTATGCGTCGCGTTGTCATCACCGGGCTGGGAATCGTTTCGTCAATCGGCGTTTCGGCTGAAGAAGTGCTCGACTCACTGCAAGCCGGTCGCTCGGGCATCAGTTTTGCCGAAAGCTACGCCGAGCACGGCTTTCGCTCGCGTGTGCAGGGCCTGCCGAATATTGATGTGAGCGAGCATATCGACAAGCGCAACCTGCGCTTCATGGGCGATGGCGCTGCCTATAACTTCATCGCCATGGAGCAGGCCATTGCCGATGCCGGGCTTGAAGATAGCGATGTGTCCAACGAACGCACCGGCCTTGTCATGGGCTCGGGTGGGCCAAGCACAAAGAACCTGTTCAATGCGCATCAGATCGTGCTGAAAAACGGCGCGCCCAAGCGGATGGGCCCGTTCATGGTTACGCGCGGCATGTCCTCGACAAATTCGGCCTGTCTGGCGACGCCGTTCAAAATCAAGGGCGTGAACTATTCCATCACCTCGGCCTGTTCCACCTCGGCGCATTGCATTGGCAACGGGGTCGAGCAAATCCAGCTTGGCAAACAAGACGTGGTTTTTGCCGGTGGCGGCGAGGAACTGGATTGGACATTGTCCTGCCTGTTTGACGCCATGGGCGCGATGTCCTCCAAATATAACGATACACCGGAACTGGCCAGCCGCGCCTATGATGCCGACCGCGACGGTTTTGTCATTGCGGGCGGCGGCGGGGTCGTGGTGCTGGAAGAGCTTTCGCATGCGCAGGCACGCGGTGCAAAAATCTACGCCGAAGTCACCGGTTACGGCGCTACATCCGATGGTTATGACATGGTTTCACCCTCGGGCGAGGGTGGCGAGCGGTCCATGAAGCTTGCGCTTGGCACGATCGGTGATCGCAAGGTCACTTATATCAACAGCCACGGCACCTCGACCCCGGCCGGTGATGTCACCGAGATCGAGGCGATCCGCCGCGTTTTCGGTGAAGGTGCTACGCCGCCGGTATCGTCAACCAAATCGCTTACCGGGCATAGTTTGGGTGCGACAGGCGTGCAGGAAACCATATACTGCCTGCAAATGCTGCAGCACAATTTCATTGCAGCCAGCGCGAATATCCAAAATCTCGACCCTGCGCTAAAACCATCTGAAATTGTGACGACGCGACGCGACAATGTTGAACACGACACGCTACTTTCGAACTCCTTCGGGTTCGGCGGCACGAACGCGACGCTCGCGCTCTCGAAATTTCATGGGTAATTATCATGGCTGAACTGATGCGCGGCAAACGTGGGCTGGTGATGGGTGTCGCAAACGACCGCTCGATCGCCTGGGGCATTTCCAAGGCGTTGGCGGCGGAAGGCGCGGAACTCGCCTTCACCTATCAGGGCGAAGGTTTTGGCAAACGCGTGCTGCCACTGGCGCAAAGCCTTGGCTCCAACACGGTGATCGAGGCCGATGTGCAGGATCCCGCTTCGCTTGACCGCGCCTTTGGCGAATTGGCAAAAACCTGGGGCAGCATCGACTTTCTGATCCACGCCATCGCCTATTCCGACAAGGATGAGCTGACAGGCCGCTTTTTGAATACCTCCCGCGCCAATTTCCTCAACTCGCTGGATATTTCCTGTTATTCGCTGGTTGATGTGGCACGCCGCGCAGCACCGCTGATGAAGCAGGGCGGCAGCATCGTTACGCTGACCTATATGGGCAGCCAGCGGGTTATACCGAATTACAACGTGATGGGCGTAGCCAAGGCGGCGCTTGAAGCCACCGTGCGCTACCTCGCAAATGACCTTGGCCCCGACGGGATTCGTGTAAACGCCGTTTCCCCCGGCCCGATGAAAACGCTGGCCGGCGCTGCGATTGGCGGCGCGCGCAAGGTTTACCGTGCAACCGAAGAAAACGCGCCTTTGCGCAGCAATGCCAGCCTGGAAAGCTGCGGTGCCATGAGCATGTTCTTATGTTCGGACATGGCGGCGCATACTACGGGCGAAGTGATCTATGTCGATGGCGGCTACCATGTCATGGGCATGGCGCAGCCCGAAAACTTAACCTGATCAATGGAGGCGCGGGCAAGTGGCCGTGGCTAGATAACATGCCGATTACCACATGTATTTTTGATGCTTACGGAACCTTGTTTGATGTTGCGGCCGCCGCACGGCAAGTGGCGGATGAGCCGGGAAATGAAGAATTTTCTGCCAAATGGCCTGAAATTGCACGCACATGGCGCGACAAACAGTTGCAATATTCATGGCTGCGCGCAGTGGCCGACGCCCATAAAGATTTTTGGCAGGTCACGCAGGATTCGCTTGATTTCACGCTTGAAGCGCATGGGTTTACCTCGGCTTCGCTGCGCCAGCGCCTGCTCGATCTTTACTGGAAGCTCAAAGCTTTTGGCGAAGTGCCCGATATGCTCGCCGCGCTGAAAAATCAGGGGATGGTCACGGGCATCTTGTCCAACGGTTCGCCCGATATGCTGGATGCCGCGGTAGAATCGGCGGGCATTGCGCACTGGCTTGATGTTGTGCTGAGTGTCGAAGATGTCGGCGTGTTCAAGCCGCACCGCTGGGTTTATGACCTTGTCGGCAGCCATTTTGGCAGTCAGGCAAGCGAGGTTTTGTTCATTTCCTCAAACGGTTGGGATGCAGCACATGCCGCCGGTTACGGGTTTAAAACCGTGTGGGTGAACCGTGCGGATGATCCGGTTGACCGGTTTGACTGGTCGCCCGACCATGTGATGACCGACCTGACAGGCATTCCCGAACTGGCGGCCTCTCTTTGAAACCTTTCCACACCGCCGACGGGTTGCAGCTGGATTATACCGATCAGGGCCAAGGCCCCGCCGTGCTGTGCCTGCCCGGCCTGACCCGCGATCTGTACGATTTCGATGAGCTTGCTGCTACGCTTACCAGCGTGCGCCTGCTGCGCCTTACACCGCGCGGGCGGCGCGGGTCAGACTGGGCGGAGCACCCTACAAGTTACAATATAGCCGCAGAATCGGCGGATTCCGTGGCATTTCTCGACTTTTTGGGGGTGGAGAAGGCGGTTGTGATCGGCACCTCGCGCGGCGGGTTGCAGGCCATGGCTATGGCCGCCACCGTGCCCGAACGGCTTGCCGGTGTCGTGCTCAATGACATTGGCCCCGAGCTTGCGCCAGACGGGCTGGGCCGGATCATGGATTATCTGGGCATTGCTCCGCGCGCCCAGACCCTGCCCGACCTTGTGGCCGCACTTCAGGCGAATATGGGCGCAGGTTTTCCCGGCCTTTCGGCTGAAAAGTGGAGCGCGCTCGCGCGGCGCTGGTTTGATGTCCGCGACGATGGCATCGGGCTGACCTATGACCCCAAAATTCGCGACGCGGTGATCGCGCAAAGTGCTACGCCCGTGCCTGACCTATGGCCATTGTTTGACCTTTTACCCACCCCGCTGGCCGTTATCCGCGGTGCCAATTCCGATTTGCTGACCGCTGAAACCGTTGCCCGCATGAAGGCCCGCCGCCCCGGCCTGATAACAGCCGAGGTGCGGGACCGTGGCCATGTGCCGTTTCTGGATGAGCCGGAATCGCGCGCCGCCATCCACGCCGTTCTGGAGCAGATATGAGCACGATTGAGATGATAAATGCCGCGCGCGACCGCATCGCGGACCATGTGCGCCAAACGCCCGTTCTGACCTCGCCGTTTCTCGATAAGATTGCCGGGCGGCGTGTGCTGGTCAAGGCCGAGTGTTTGCAGCTTACTGGCAGCTTCAAGTTTCGCGGCGGATATTCCGCGCTATCGGGCATTTCCGAGGCGCAGCGGGCAGGCGGCGTCATCGCCTATTCCAGCGGCAACCATGCACAAGGCGTGGCACTGGCCGCCAAACTGCACGGGGTGGCGGCGGTGATTGTCATGCCTTCGGATGCCCCGAAGCTGAAAATTGACAACACCCGCGCCTTTGGTGCCGAGGTTGTGCTTTATGACCGTTTTGGTGAAGACCGCGACGCGATTGGCCAAAAACTTGCCACAGAGCGCGGGCTGACGCTGATTCGCCCCTATGACGAGCCGTTGGTGATTGCGGGGCAGGGCACGCTGGGGCTGGAGCTTGGCCCGCAACTGGCAAAACACGGCATGACATCGGGCGATGTGCTGGTGTGTTGCGGCGGCGGTGGGCTTACATCGGGCATTGCGCTCGCGCTGGCTGATGTTGCGCCCGGCCTGCGCGTGCGCCCGGTCGAGCCGGTGGGGTTTGACGATGTGGCCCGTTCGCTGGCCAGCGGCAGGATCGAGCATAATTCCGGCGATGCGCGCTCGATCTGCGATGCGATTGTCACGCCTGCCCCCGGCAATCTGACATTCCCGATTTTGCAAGCCCATTGCGGGCCGGGGCTGAGCGTTTCGGATGAAGACGCATTGCGCGCCGTTGCACTGGCCTTTCAACGCCTGAAAATCGTGGCCGAGCCGGGTGGCGCAGTGGCATTGGCGGCAGCACTGTTTCAGGCTGACGCGCTGGCGGGTGATGCTGTGGCTGTGGTGGTGA
The DNA here is from genome assembly GCA_040880065.1 of Paracoccaceae bacterium. Lineage (GTDB taxonomy): Bacteria > Pseudomonadota > Alphaproteobacteria > Rhodobacterales > Rhodobacteraceae > Abyssibius. Next base: position 36,592 of record JBBDJE010000059.1, read on the forward strand.
CGGGTGGAAATGTGGATGGTGATGTGTTTGCGCAGGCGCTTGGCATGCTCTGATCGTGCTGCATGTCGTTCTGCGGCGGGCCTGCTGGGCGGTTGCTGCCGCGCCGGGGCGCGGCAGCGTTCGGTTATCGTGACCGGGAACCGGGCCTAGCCGTCAACGCGGATAGTGGCGTTGGCTGGGTCATAGGGGCTGTCCTCAACGATCTCGGCATCCCAAAGCTGGTTGAGCATTTTGACCTTGAGTTTCTGGCCCACGACCGCAAGGTCGGGGCGGACATAGCCCATGCCGATGGATTTGCCAAAATGCACCGAATAGCCGCCCGAGGTAAGGCGGCCGATTTTGACATCGCCATCAAACAGCGCCTCGCGGCCCCATGGGTCGCAGCCATCCGGGCCGTCGATCAGCAGGGTCACGCATTTGGCGCGGATGCCCGTGGCCTCCATTTTAGCCTTGCCCTGAAAGTCTTTTCCAAGGTCGACAAAGCGCGGCAGGTCGGCTTCCAGCGGGGTGGCGTCGCGGCCAAGTTCCGTGCCAAAGGCGCGATAGGATTTTTCCTGCCGCAGCCAGTTTTGCGCCCGCGCGCCCACCAGCTTCATGCCGAATTCCGCCCCGGCCTTTTCCAACTGGTCAAACAGATAGTTCTGCATTTCGATCGGGTGGTGCAACTCCCAGCCAAGCTCGCCGGTATAAGCGACGCGAATGGCGTTGACAGGGCACATGCCAAGCTCGATCTGCCGCGCCGAAAGCCATGGGAAGCGCTTGTTGGACAGCGCGGTTTCAGGGTCGGCATCGCGGATAAGTTTTTTCAGCACATCGCGCGACTTTGGCCCGGCAATGGCGAACACCCCCCATTGCGTGGTGACGTTCTGCACCTCGATGCGGCCAAACTCGGCTTGCTTGTCGGCCACGCATTTGCGCAGATAATCGGCGTCATAGGCTGTCCACGCCCCGGCGGAGACGAGGTAATATTCATCATCCTTCATGCGCACGATGGTGTACTCGGTGCGTGTCGTGCCGGTTGGCGTTAGTGCATAGGTCAGGTTGATGCGGCCAACTTTGGGCAGTTTATTGGTCGTGAACCAGTCAAGGAAAGCGGTTGCGCCGGGGCCTTTGACAACATGTTTGGTGAAGGCCGTGGCGTCGATCAACCCGACGCTTTGCCGGATGGCTTTCGCCTCTTCCAGCGCATATTGCCACCAGCCGCCACGGCGAAAGCTGCGCGCCGCGTGGTCGTCAAAACCCATCGGGGCGAAATAGTTTGGGCGTTCCCAACCATTGACCTGGCCAAATTGTGCGCCACGCGCCGCTTGGCGGTCATAGGCGGGCGAGGTGCGCAGCGGGCGGGCGGCCGGGCGTTCTTCATCGGGGTGGTGGAGGATGTAGACATGGTCATAGCATTCCTCGTTCTTGCGCATGGCGTATTCGGTGGTCATCCAATCGCCAAAACGCTTGGGATCGAGGCTGGCCATGTCGATCTCGGCTTCGCCATTCACCATCATCTGGGCAAGGTAATAGCCTGTGCCGCCTGCCGCCGTAATGCCAAAGGAAAAACCCTCGGCCAGCCACATGTTGCGCAGGCCGGGGGCCGGGCCAACCAGCGGGTTGCCATCGGGCGTGTAGCAGATCGGGCCGTTGAAATCATCCTTCAACCCGCTTTCCTCGCATGAAGGTATGCGGTGGATCATCGCCATATACTGTTCTTCGATGCGCTCTAGCTCCAGCGGGAAGAGATCGGCGCGGAAACTGTCGGGCACGCCATATTCAAAGCGGGCGGGGGCGTCTTTTTCATAAACCCCCAGAATCCAGCCGCCGCGTTCCTCACGCACATAAGATTGCGCATCGGCGTCGCGGATGACGGGGTGCTCGGGGTTGGTCTTGCGCCATTCCATCAGTGCCGGGTCTTGCTCCATCACGATAAACTGGTGTTCCACCGGGATGGCGGGGATTTTAATGCCAAGCTGGCGTGCGGTGCGCTGGGCGTGGTTGCCAGTAGCTGTCACCACATGTTCGGCGCGGATTTCGAAAGTTTCTTCGCCCGCCACAAGGTTGCCGCCGCGCTCCACCATCTTGGTGCCGCGCACGATCCATTCGGCCCCCGTCCATTCATAGCTGTCAACCTGCAGCTTGCGGTAAATCTCGGCCCCGTGCTGGCGCGCGCCCTTGGCCATGGCCTGGGTCACATCGGCGGGGTTAATATAGCCGTCTTCGGTGTGGTAAAGCGCGCCCTTCAGGTCTTCGGTGCGGATCAGCGGCCAGCGGGATTTGATCTCGTCCGGGGTCAGAAATTCATACTTGATGCCCACCGAATCAGCGGTCGAAGCATAGAGCATATACTCATCCATACGCGCATCGGTCTGGGCCATGCGCAGGTTGCCAACCACCGAAAAGCCCGCATTCAACCCGGTTTCGGCTTCAAGCTGCTTGTAAAAATCAACCGAATACTGGTGGATATGGCTGGTGGCATAGCCCATGTTGAACAAAGGCAGCAGGCCGGCGGCGTGCCATGTGGACCCTGATGTCAGCTCGTCACGCTCGATCAGCACCGTTTCCCAGCCCGCCTTGGCCAGATGATAGGCAATGCCCGCGCCCACGGCGCCACCGCCAACGACCAGTGCTTTAACTTGGGTTTTCATCTAACACTCCGATTCCAGATGGTTTGGTGCAAGCTATCATCCAGAACACCGCCTCTAACTTGCGAGCGCCCGACCAGATGGCATCTGCTACCGACATGCGCGCCATTCTGGTGCCGCATTTTGCGCTGCAGATACCCCTGGCACACCCTTGGGGGAATGATTTTGTGGCTTACAATAGTTTTGCCTTCAATTACTTTGCGAAAATGATTGGCCTGTCGTTTGCGTTGCGGCGGCCGGAGCGCCACTTGCGCAAGAATAGACACCACGAGGAGCCAGATATGAACCCGCTTTTGCAGGATTGGACCGCGCCGTTTGGAATGCCGCCCTTTGCCAAGATCAGGCCCGAGCATTACGCCGAGGCGTTTGAAGCGGGTTTTGCTGCGGCGCGGGCAGGTATCGAGGCGATTGCCAGCAACCCCGAAGCGCCAGATTTTGCCAACACGGTGGATGCGCTGGAGCGCGCCGATGCACTGTTGAGCCGCGTATCCGGTGTGTTTGACAATGTTTCGAGCGCCGATAGCAGCCCCGAATTGCAGGCGCTGGAACGTGATCTGGCCCCCAAACAGGCGCGACTTGCGAGCGAAATCGCCAGCGACAAGCGGCTCTATGCGCGCCTGTCGGCGCTCGACGAGCAGCGCGCCGGTTTGGGGTTGAGCGGCGAGCAAGAGGAGGTGCTCAAGCATTATTTGCGCATGTTCCGCCAAGCAGGGGCGCATCTGGCGGCAGAACCCGTGGCGCGGCTCAGGGAAATTGCCGAGCGCATGGCCAGCCTTGGCACGCAGTTTTCGCAAAACCTGTTAAAGGACGAGGCGGCGTGGGAATTGCCGCTTGGCGCTGATGAACTGGCGGGGCTGCCCGATGATCTGGTAGAGGCGCTGGCGGCAGCAGCAACGGAACGCGGGCAGAACGGGCATTGCCTTACGCTGTCACGCGCGCTGGTCATGCCGTTTTTGCAATTTTCCAACCGCCGGGATTTGCGCAAGCGCGCCTTTGAGGCGTGGGAAGCGCGCGGGGCGAATGGCGGTGAGACCGATAACCGCGCCATTGCCCGCGAGATGCTGGAACTGCGCGCCGAACGCGCGCAGCTTTTGGGCTATGCCTCGTTTGCAGCGCTTCGACTGGAGCCTGAAATGGCCAAAACCCCCGAAGCGGTGCGTGGCCTGCTTGTCCGCGTGTGGGAGCCCGCGCGCAGCGCGGCCCTGCGCGACGCCACGGCGCTGGCTGAATTGATGAAAGCCGATGGCGTGCAGGATGATTTGCGCCCATGGGACTGGCGGCGCTACGCAAGCATCTTGCAAAAGCGTGACTTTGATGTCGATGAGAACGAGGTGAAGCCGTATTTGCAGCTGGATGCGATGATCAAGGCCGCCTTTGACGTTGCCAACCGGCTGTTCGGGCTGGAATTCACGCCGCTTGCCATGCCGCTTTACCATGAAGATGCGCGGGCCTGGGAGGTGCGCAAGGGCGCGCGCCATATCGGGGTGTTCATCGGAGACTATTTCGCGCGGCCCGCCAAACGCTCGGGGGCGTGGTGCTGGCGGTTTCGCACACAGCAGGCGCTTGACGGGCAGGTGCGCCCGATTGTGGTGAATGTGTGCAATTCGGCCAAGCCGCCCAAAGGCAGCCCCGCATTGCTGACCTTTGACGATGCGCGCACGCTGTTTCATGAATTTGGCCACGCGCTGCACCAGTTGCTTTCAGACGTGACCTATCCCAGTGTTTCGGGCACATCGGTGCCGCTGGATTTTGTGGAACTGCCCAGCCAGCTCTTTGAGCATTGGCTGGCAACACCCGATGTGCTGCGTAAATTCGGCCGCCATTACAAAACCGGCGCGCCCATGCCCGAAGACCTGATTGCCCGTATCAAGGCGGCTGAAAATTTCAATCAGGGCTTTGCCACGGTCGAATTCATTTCCAGCGCGATGGTCGATCTTGACCTGCATTCAGGCCCGCCCCCCGCCGACCCGATGCAAGCCCAAGCCGCCACGCTTGATGCGCTGGGAATGCCCGAGGCGATACGCATGCGCCACGCCCTGCCGCATTTTGCGCATATCTTTGCCGGTGACGGTTATGCCAGCGGCTACTACTCCTACATGTGGTCGGAAGTGATGGATGCCGATGCGTTTGAAGCCTTTGAAGAGACGGGCGATGTGTTTGATGCCGCAACCGCAGAACGTTTGCATACGTATATTCTTTCGGCAGGGGGCACACGCCCTGCAGAAGCCGCATATACAGCGTTTCGCGGGCGTATGCCTGAGGTTGAGGCTTTGCTACGTGGACGTGGCTTCGCGGTTGAGTAAAAACTACTGTGCGGTAAAAAAAAGTGAAAGCGCTGCAAATTTCCTCGGGTTATCATATAATTACGCGTTGCTTCATTTCGCTGAGTGCTCTAAAAATCAGCGGTGCGAGCTGGTGTTCATTCGCGTAAATATTAGTCTAAGACTGGTAAGTGTGGTAATATGATGGTGCCCGTCTCTAATTTGGCTTTACTGTAGGAGACAGTGAGAATGGTTGAAGAAACAAGTGCTCCGGACACGCTGGAACTACTGGCCATGACGACCGATGTTGTGGTGTCGTTTGCGTCAAAGAACGCAATGGCGGCCGCAGACGTGCCCGACATGATTGCTAGCGTCTTTGCAAAATTCAAACAATTAGCCGAAGGTGAACTAAGCGCACCTGAAGAAGAGCTTGTGCCGGCTGTGCCGATCAAGAAGTCTATCACGCGCGACTACATCATCTGTCTTGAAGACGGCAAAAAGCTGAAAATGCTGCGCCGCCATCTTTCCTCGGCCTATGATATGACGCCTGAGCAGTATAGGGAAAAATGGGGCCTGAAGCCCGATTATCCGATGGTGGCACCCGCCTATGCCGAACTGCGCCAGCAACTGGCCAAGAAAATCGGCCTTGGCCGCAAGGGTAAGGGGCGCCCGCGCAAACCAAAAGCCTGATGCGGAATTGCCTCGCGCCCGAATTGGGCGTATAGCAGCGGCGCGGGAAAATCCGCGCCGTTTTTGTTTTGGGAACCCACATGTCTGCGCCGAAAAAGCTGTTTGTCAAAACCTGGGGCTGTCAGATGAATGTCTATGACAGCGAGCGCATGGCCGAAGCCATGGGCGCATCGGGCTATGTGGCGACCGATAGCGCCGATGATGCGGATATGATTCTGCTGAACACCTGCCATATTCGTGAAAAAGCCAGCGAGAAGATGTATTCCGAGCTTGGCCGACTGAAAGAGCATAAAATTGCGCGGCCTGCGGTAAAAATTGGCGTGGCGGGCTGCGTGGCACAAGCCGAGGGTGAAGAGATCATCCGCCGCCAGCCGATGGTTGATGTGGTGGTTGGCCCGCAAGCCTATCACCGCTTGCCCGATATGGTGGCGCGCAGCGGTAACGGTGCCAAGATCGTCGATACCGAGTTTCCGCAAGAAGACAAGTTTACGCACCTGCCGCGCGGCCCCAAAGCCCGCCGTGCGCCCGCCGCATTTTTGACCGTGCAAGAAGGCTGCGACAAGTTTTGCGCCTTTTGTGTTGTGCCCTATACGCGCGGTGCCGAAGTTTCCCGCCCCGTTGCGCGCATTGTAGCCGAAGCGCGTGATCTGGTGGAGCGCGGCGTGGTCGAGCTGACCTTGCTTGGCCAGAATGTTAACGCCTATCATGGTGCCGGTGCTGATGGCGCGGCGTGGTCTTTGGCGCAACTGGTGCGCGAATTGGCCAAACTCGACGGGCTGGAACGGTTGCGCTACACCACCAGCCACCCCAATGACATGAGCGAGGATCTCTACGCCGCGCATGCCGAACTTGGCAAGCTGATGCCGTATCTGCACCTGCCGGTGCAGTCGGGCAGTGACAAGATTCTGAAGGCCATGAACCGCCGCCACACGGCTGAAAGCTATATGAAGGTGATCGAGCGCATGCGCGCCGCGCGCCCGGATATGGCGTTGTCGGGTGATTTCATCGTTGGGTTCCCCGGTGAAACAGATGAAGATTTTGCCGATACAATGGCGTTGGTCAAAGCCGTTGGCTACGGCTCGGCGTTCAGCTTCAAATATTCGCCCCGCCCGGGCACGCCGGCTGCAGGGCGCGAACTCGTGCCCGATGATGTGGCGCATGAGCGGTTGCTTACGCTGCAAGCGCAGATCACCGCCGACCAGTTTGCCTTTCAAACCAGCATGATCGGCCGCACCTTGCCGGTTCTGGTGGAAAAAATCGGCCGCAAGCCCGGGCAGGTGATAGGCAAGTCGCCCTACCTGCATGCCGTGCATTTTGAAGCCCCTGCCGATTCGATTGGCCGGATCCTGCCTGCGCGAATAGTCGCCAGCGAAAAGAATTCGCTGACCGGTCAGGCAGTTTAACACAATATTCACGAAAGAGCGGCTTGCCAGACGCATGATGTTGAGGCACGCTAAGCTATATTTCGCAAAAGGACCCCTTCGCCTTTGACACAGCATGATATGTCGATTCAATCGCCGCCAGCACCGGATGAAACCGCGCTGACATTCCCTGACAACCGGCTGCTGATCGACCTGTGTGGCGAGTTGGATTCCAACCTTACCCGCGTTGAAACAGGCCATGATGTGCAGATCGTGCGGCGCGGCAATGTGATTGTGCTGCATGGTGCACCTGCCGCGCGGCGCATGGCGGCGGCCACCTTGCAGGGGCTTTATGCGCGCCTGCGCGCCGGGCGTGTGGTGGAGCCGGGCGATGTTGATGCTGCCATCCGCATGCAGGGCGAGGTGTTTGAAGCGCCCATAAGCTCGGAGCAGATCGAAATGTTCTCCGGCGGTGCGCTGGAAATACGCACGCGCAAACGGGTTGTCGAGCCGCGCACGCAAACGCAAAAGCTCTATGTCAAATCGCTGTTTGACCATGAACTGGTTTTCGGGCTTGGTCCGGCTGGCACCGGCAAAACCTATCTGGCTGTCGCCGCCGCTGTTTCAATGTTCATCGAGGGCCGGGTTGACCGCATTATCCTGAGCCGGCCCGCCGTTGAGGCAGGCGAACGGCTTGGCTTTCTGCCCGGCGACATGAAGGAAAAAGTCGACCCCTATATGCAGCCGCTTTACGACGCGCTGAATGATTTCATCCCCGGCAAGCAGCTTGGCCGGATGATGGAGGAAAAGCAGATCGAGATTGCGCCGCTGGCCTTCATGCGCGGGCGCACCTTGTCCAACGCTTTTGTTGTGCTTGACGAGGCACAAAACACGACAACCATGCAAATGAAAATGTTTCTTACCCGGCTTGGTGAAGGCTCGCGCATGGCGATTACCGGCGACCCGACCCAGATTGACCTGCCGCGCGGCGTGACCAGCGGCCTGGTTGAAGCCGAGCAGGTTTTGGCGGGCGTCAAGGGCGTGGGCATGACCCATTTCACCGCTGATGATGTGGTGCGCCATCCGATGGTGGCCCGCATCATCAAAGCCTATGACGCTGCCGCACACCGTTCCAATGCCTGACATTGCCGATTGTGTTATTGAAGATGCGCGCTGGGACGGGTGCAATCTGGCTGTGATTGCCGAGCGTGCAACCCGCGCCGCTTTAGCGATTTGCGCGCTGCAGGGCGAAGATTGGGAAGCTGCCATTCTGGCGTGCGATGATGCACGCATCGCCACGCTCAACGGTGATTTTCGCGGCAAACCTGTGGCGACGAACGTGCTGTCATGGCCTGCGCAAGCCCTAGCGCCAAGCGCGCCGGGCGAAGAACCGCTGCCGCCCGAAGGGCCGGAATTGGGCGATATTGCAATTGCCTTTGAAACCTGCGAAGGCGAGGCGCGCGATCAGGGCATTGAATTTGCAGCCCATGTGGCCCATCTGATCGTTCATGCCGTGTTACATTTATTGGGATACGACCATATTGAAGATGCGGATGCCACGGTGATGGAAGGGCTTGAAATTAAGGCTCTTGCCAGCATGGGCATTCAAAATCCATATTAGTCAGATGCAGGAAGTGCATCGCATTTCGGATTAGGGAGTCATGAGCAGTCATTCGGACACAAGTCCACCAGAACCGGGCGACGCGCCCGAACCTCACAGTTACGATAGCGAAAGTTACGGTGACGAAGGACGCCCCGGCCTGTTCCAGCGCCTTTTCGGGCGCAGCGGCGAGGCCGAAGAGTCTGGCCATGGCGCGGCGGAATCACGGGCCCAAACCCTTGAAATGCAGGGCAATTTGCGCAAGCTGCATTCGCGGCGGGTTGATGATATTGCCGTTCCTAAGGCCGATATCATTGCCGTTTCCAATACAGCCACGCTGGCCGAAATCGTCGAAGTGTTTCGCGATTCCACGCTCACGCGCCTGCCGGTTTTTGCCGATACGCTGGATGAACCGCTTGGCCTGATCCACCTTAAAGATCTGGCGCTGACCCATGGTTTCGGCAAATCGGGCAAGTTTGACCTTGCCGCGCTTATCCGCCCGCTGATTTACGCACCACCCTCTATGCCCGTGGCCGTGCTGTTACAACGCATGCAAAGCGAGCGTGTGCATATGGCACTGGTGATAGACGAATACGGTGGCGTTGACGGGTTGGTGACGATTGAAGACGTCCTTGAAGAAATCGTTGGCGACATCATCGACGAGCATGACGAGGAAGAAGTCGCGCTCTGGGTTGAAGAACGCCCCGGCGTTTACCTTGCACAGGCCCGCGCCCCGCTTGACGAGTTTGAAGCCGCAGCCGGGGTGGATTTGCTGCCAGCCGAGCTCGATGAGGAAATTGACACACTTGGCGGCATCGTCGTCAAACTCACCGGCCGCGTGCCCGTGCGTGGCGAAATAGTCCGCGACGAGGCGGGCCACGAGTTTGAAGTTGTCGAGGCCGACCCGCGGCGCATCAAACGCTTGCGGATAACGCTTTCAGGTGCGGCGCGCACAGCGGCGGAATGATCGAGAAAATCTTGCATCAGCGCGGCTGGCGGCTTGCGCTGATGGCACTGGTGCTTGGTGCGGTTCTGGCGTTGGCATTGCAGCCGTTCAACCTTGCGCTGGTCAACCTTGTTGTGTTGCCGGCCCTTGTGGCGCTGCTTGCGCCGCAGCGCGGGCGCTTTTGGCGGGGCTTTGGGCTTGGCTGGTTTGTGGGGCTTGGCTATTTCGCAGTTGCGCTGCACTGGATTGTCGAGCCTTTTCTGGTTGATGTTGTGCGCACCGGCTGGCTTGCGCCCTTTGGCATTATCGGCATGGCGGGCGGCATGGCGCTGTTCTGGGCGCTGGCATTCGGGCTAGCCGTGCGCGTGGCCAAGGGCACGGCGCGCGATGCGCTGGCGCTGGCCGCCATTTGGGGCGCGGTGGAACTGGCGCGCGGCTATGTGCTCACGGGCTTTCCATGGGCGCAACTGGCGCAAGGCTTACTCGATACGCCGCTGGCGCAATGGGTGGCCTATATCGGCGCGCCGGGGCTTGGCGCGATGGTCATGCTTGGCGCTGGGCTTTTGGCCTTCCGCTCGAGCTTTCTGGCCGGGCTGACAATGCTGCTGATCATGGGCGCGGTGGGTATCATGCGCGATGCGGGTGATACCCCGGCTGAACCCGGCGTTATCCTGCGCCTTGTGCAACCCAATGCCAGCCAGCAGGAAAAATGGCGCCCCGACCGGATATTTGATTTCTACATGCGCCAGATCGAGATGACAGGCGCAGGTATGCGCCCCGATCTGGTAATCTGGCCAGAAGCCGCCATAGCCTATTTACCCGCAGAAGATGCGCAACTGCGCGCCGAGATTGCCGCCGCCGGGCGCGGCAGCCCGGTTATTCTGGGGGCCGTGCGGCGCGATAACAGCGGCATTTACAACGCGCTGTTTGCGATTGATGCGCAGGCCGACATCATCGCAACCTATGACAAGCTGCGCCTTGCCCCCTTTGGCGAATACATGCCGTTCAACGATTTTTTCAACAGCATCGGCATTTCCGGCCTTGCCGATATTATCGGCGGTGGCGCGCAACATGGCACGGCAACCGGCCCGATCACGCTGGAGGGCCTGCCCCCGTTTCTGCCGCTGATCTGTTATGAAGCGATTTTTCCGCAAGCCGCCAGCACGCATCCGCGCCCCGCCTGGCTTTTGCAAATCACCAATGACGGCTGGTTTGGCACCTTTTCAGGCCCCTACCAGCACCTTGCCCAAGCCCGCCTGAGGGCGATCGAGCAAGGCCTGCCGCTGGCCCGCGTCGCTAATACCGGTGTTTCTGCAATGATTGATGCGCGCGGCCATATCCGCGCGGAAACCCGGCTGGGTGAGATGGCCGCGCTGGATGCGCGCCTGCCCGGCGCATTGCCCCCCACGCTTTACAGCCTTACCGGCGATTGGCCGGTGGCGCTTTTGCTTTGCGTTTTTGCGGCGTTTTTCGCGGTCAGGCGTCCGCGCTTTGCGGCCTGACTTCGGCGTGACCATCCTTTCCCATTGACCCGCCCCCACAACTATCGGTAATGCAAGTTATTCTACCGTGCACAACGGCTTCCTGGCGTGCGGCGGTTAACCCAATGGAGCGTTTATGTCCCGTCAGAACTATATTTTCACCTCGGAATCCGTATCCGAGGGGCACCCTGATAAGGTGTGCGACCGTATCTCCGATGCCATTCTGGATGCGTTTCTGTCCGAAGAGCCGAATGCGCGTGTGGCCTGTGAAACCTTTGCCACAACCAATAACGTTGTTGTCGGCGGCGAGGTCGGGCTGAGCAGCAGGGACAAGCTTGAAACCTATATGGGCAAGATCGACGGGATCGTACGCGACTGCGTGCGCGATATCGGCTACGAGCAGGAGAAGTTCCACTGGAACACGCTGACGGTGCAAAACATGCTGCACGCCCAATCGGCGCATATTGCGCAAGGCGTAGATCGCGATGGCGCGGGTGATCAGGGCATCATGTTCGGCTTTGCGGTAGATGAAACGCCCGAGTTGATGCCCGCCCCGATTCTGTATGCGCATGCGATTTTGCGCAAGCTGGCCGAGGCGCGCAAATCGGGCGCCGAGCCAACCTTGGGGCCGGATGCCAAAAGCCAGCTCAGCCTGCGCTACGAGAATGGCAAACCGGTCGAGGTGACTTCGCTTGTTCTGTCCACCCAGCACGCGCATGAGGACCAGACAAGCGATGATATCCGTGCGATTGTCGAACCCTATATCCGGCAGGTTCTGCCCGATGGCTGGCTGACCGAGGCGACCGAATGGTGGGTGAACCCGACTGGCAAATTCGTAATCGGTGGCCCCGATGGCGATGCCGGGCTGACCGGGCGCAAGATTATTGTCGATACTTACGGTGGCGCTGCCCCGCATGGTGGTGGGGCGTTTTCAGGCAAAGACCCGACCAAGGTCGACCGCTCCGCCGCTTATGCCGCACGCTATCTGGCTAAAAACGTGGTGGCAGCTGGCATGGCGACGCGCTGCACAATCCAGTTGAGCTATGCCATTGGCGTGGCCAAGCCTTTGTCGATTTACGCCGATACGCATGGCACCGGCGAGGTGCATGAGTCCGAGATCGAGCGCGCCGTAGCCCGCGCGATGGACCTGACCCCGCGCGGCATTCGCACGCATCTTGAGCTTGACCGCCCGATTTATGCACGCACCGCTGCCTATGGCCATTTTGGTCGCGCGCCAGAAGCCGATGGCGGCTTTAGCTGGGAGCGGACCGATCTGGCCGCTGCACTGAAAGCTGCGCTCTAGTCCGCAATTCCGGCTTTGCAATGGCTCAACCCGACCGTGGCCGGTGGGGTTGACCGTTTGCATGCCGGACACTAGAGCAGCGCCATGAGTGATATGCCAAAACCACCCCGCGATATGCGCCCCGCCGCCCGCCCGAACGCCGCGTGGCGCAATCTTTACGGGCGGGGCAAAGGCAAGCCGCTGCGCCAAGGGCAGGCCGAGCATATGGAACATACGCTGCCGCGCCTGTCGCTGCCCGGCGTGTCATGGGATTTCAACCCGACGCGCGAAGCCATCGACCTGACGGCGGTGTTTGGCGATGACCGGCCCGTCTGGCTTGAAATCGGCTTTGGGGGTGGCGAGCATCTGGCGGCGCTGGCGGCTGCCAACCCCGATATCGGGTTTATTGGTGTCGAGCCGTTCCTGAACGGCATGGCGGCGCTGCTGCCGCGTGTTGCTGCGCTTGAAAACATCCGCCTGCATTTGGGTGACGGGCGCGATGTGATGGATGTGCTGCCGGATGCCAGCATTGCGCGCGCCTTTCTGCTTTACCCCGACCCGTGGCCGAAAAAGCGCCACCATGGCCGCCGCTTCGTGAAGGCCGAGAATATCGACCCGATGGCGCGCGTGCTCATGGCTGGCGGGCAGTTTCATATCGCCTCGGATATCGCGGATTATGTGCGCCACACGCAGGACTATATGGCATCGCGGCGCGATTTTACCGGCGGTGAGGTCATGCTGGAGCCATGGGAAGGCTGGCACTCCACCCGTTACGAGCAAAAGGCGCTGCGCGCCGGGCGCATACCACATTACATGACCTATATTCGGGCCGATCATGCGTGAACGCCCCGCAGCGCGGATAATTCTGCTCGCCCCTGACAGCCGCGCATTGTTGTTTCATTTCGTGCATGACGCCGGCATTCTGGCCGGCCAGCGGCATTGGGTTACACCGGGTGGCGGTATCGAGGCAGGCGAAGACCCGAAAGCCGCCGCTGCGCGTGAATTGCACGAGGAAACCGGCTTTATGTTGCCGCTGAGCGATGTGATTGCGACGCGCGTGGTCGATTTCCGGCTGGAATCGGGTGAAATGCTGCGTGCGCATGAAAGCTATTTTGCCGCCTTCGCCCCGCATAGCCGGATTGATACAAGCCGCTGGAACGCATTTGAGCGGCGTGTGATGCAAGATCAACGCTGGTGGGGGGTTGAAGACTTGGCCACAACCAGCGAAACCTTCTTCCCAGAGAATTTGGCCGAGATGATGGCGCGCGCCCGCGCCTTGCGGCCCTAACGCATAAGGATCGCCGATGTCTGGCCATGGAACCCCGCGCCCGCTGACCGCCCGTAAATCGCCGCCGCTTTGCGGCGTTGCAACTGTGCCGGGCGATAAGAGCATCAGCCACCGTGCGCTTATTCTGGGCGCGCTCACCATTGGCCGCACCGAGGTGCGCGGGCTGCTGGAGGGCGAGGATGTGCTGGGTACCGGCCGCGCGATGCAGGCTTTTGGCGCGCATATAGAGCGCCACGGGCCGGGTGAATGGAGCATTGAGGGTGTAGGTGTGGGCGGATTTGCCGAACCTGCCGATGTGATTGACTGCGGCAATGCAGGCACTGGTGTGCGGCTGATCATGGGGGCCATGGCCACCACGCCTATCACGGCCACATTTACCGGCGATGCCAGCTTGCGCAAACGCCCCATGGACCGCGTGACCGACCCGCTGGCGCTGTTTGGCACGCAAGCCTATGGCCGCAGCGGTGGCCGCCTGCCGATGACGATTATCGGCGCGCAAAACCCTGTGCCGGTGCGTTACGTCTCGCCTGTGCCAAGCGCGCAGGTAAAATCGGCCGTGCTGCTTGCGGGGCTGAATGCACCGGGGCAAACCGTGCTGATCGAGGCCGAGGCGACGCGTGACCATTCCGAACGGATGCTGGCGGGCTTCGGGGCCGAGATTACCACCGAAATCACCGATGAAGGCCGGATCATCACCCTGACGGGCCAGCCGGAGCTAAAGCCGCAAAAGATTGACGTGCCGCGCGACCCGTCAAGCGCCGCCTTTGCGGTTTGTGCAGCACTGCTGGTGGAAGGTTCGGAGGTTCTGGTGCCCAATATCGGGCTCAACCCCACCCGCGCCGGGCTGTTCACCACGCTGGTTGAAATGGGTGCCGATATTGCCTTTGAGAACGCGCGCAGCGAAGGCGGTGAGCCTGCTGCCGACCTGCGCGTGCGCTTTGGCCCGCTGCAAGGCATTGAAGTGCCGCCCGAACGGGCCGCCAGCATGATAGACGAATATCCGATCCTTGCAGCACTGGCGGCAACCGCCGAAGGCGATACTATCATGCGCGGCATCAAGGAATTGCGGGTCAAGGAATCGGACCGGATTGACGCTATGGCGCGCGGGCTGGAAGCGTGCGGCGTTTCGCTTCAGGAAGGCGATGACTATCTCATCATACATGGGCGCGGGCCGGGTAGCGTGGCTGGCGGTGCGACCGTGGCCACGCATTTGGACCACCGGATTGCCATGTCATTCCTCTGCCTCGGTTTGGCCAGCCAAAAGCCGGTTACCATTGATGACCTTGGCGCGATTGCAACATCATTCCCCGACTTCATTTCGTTGATGGAAGGTTTGGGGGCGCTATTTCAGCAAAGCAACGCTTAAGTCGCTTCGTCTGGATCGCGTGTGTCGTTCCTAGCTGGTTTGTGTTAGGATGGGCAGCAAAGATAGGGGGAAGACATGGCGTTTACGGTTGCCATAGATGGCCCCGCAGCGGCGGGTAAAGGCACGATCGCACGCGCGGTTGCGGCACATTTCGGCTTTGCGCATCTGGATACCGGGGTGCTGTATCGCGCCGTTGGCATGGCGTCGCTCGATGCAGGGCGCGGGGTGATTGAACCGGATATTGCAGCCACCGTTGCGCGCACACTCAGCGATGAAGATCTGGCACGCGAAGATTTGCGCACCGCACGCGCAGGGCAGGCGGCAAGCCGTGTGGCAGCCTTGTCCGAGGTGCGCGCAGCACTGCTGAAGTTTCAACAGGAGTTTGCGCAGCGTGATGGTGGCGCGGTGCTTGATGGCCGCGATATTGGCACCGTGATCTGCCCGAATGCCGAGGTGAAGCTGTTTGTCACCGCATCCGATGCCGTGCGCGCCCGTCGCCGCTTTGCAGAGCTTTCACCCGCCAACCCCGAACTGACGGTCGTGCAGGTCGCCAGCGATCTGGCGCAGCGCGATGCCCGTGATGCCGGGCGTGCCGTGGCGCCGTTACTGCCCGCCGCCGATGCACAATTGCTGGATACGTCTGAACTCACAATCGACGATGCCATCCAAACCGCAATTGCCGCCGTGAAAAGGCGGCTAAAATAGACCAATTCCGCGGGTTAGACCCCTGAATCAGGCTTGATTGCCGAAGGGTTTGCGTGTAACCACGCCCCGTTGCAGGGCAAAGACCAAAAATAACAAACAGGCAGGGTCGGAATTCTATTACCGGCCCTTTGTGTTTTGGCGCTTGGCAACATGAAACCCAAAGACCGGCGGACCCAACCGCTCGGCCCGTAAAAATACTTGAAAGGAACTGCAAATGGCCGCATCCGTGGCAATGGAAGAATTCGAAGCCCTGCTTCAGGAAAGCTTTGAACTTGAAACCCCCGACGAGGGTTCAGTCGTCAAAGGCACAGTTGTTGCCATCGAGGCCGGACAGGCCATCATCGACATCGGCTACAAAATGGAAGGCCGTGTCGACATCAAAGAATTCGCCGCTCCGGGCCAAACCCCCGAAATCGCCGTTGGCGACGTGGTAGAGGTTTATCTGGACCGGGTAGAAAACGCGCGTGGCGAGGCTGTTCTCAGCCGTGAAAAAGCCCGCCGCGAAGAAGCTTGGGACCGTCTTGAAAAAGCCTATGACAAGGAAGAGCGCTGCGAAGGCGTTATCTTTGGCCGGGTTAAAGGCGGCTTTACCGTTGATCTGGGTGGCGCGGTTGCGTTTCTGCCGGGCAGCCAGGTTGATGTGCGCCCCGTGCGCGATGCCGGTCCGCTGATGCAGCTTCCCCAACCCTTCATGATTTTGAAAATGGACCGCCGCCGTGGCAACATAGTTGTGTCGCGCCGCGCCATTCTTGAAGAAAGCCGTGCCGAGCAGCGCGCCGAAATCGTTGGCAAGCTGGCCGAAGGCGATGTGGTTGACGGCGTTGTCAAGAACATCACCGAATATGGTGCATTTGTTGACCTTGGCGGCGTTGACGGCTTGCTGCACGTTACCGATATGGCGTGGCGCCGTGTGAACCACCCCTCGGAAATTCTGGCGATTGGCGAAACCGTCAAGGTTCAGGTCGTCAAAATCAACAAAGACACCCAGCGCATTTCGCTTGGCATGAAGCAACTGGCTGATGACCCTTGGTCGGATGTGGAAGCACGTTACCCACTGGAAAGCCGCCACACGGGTCGTGTGACCAACATTACCGATTACGGCGCGTTTGTTGAGCTGGAAGCCGGTGTTGAAGGGCTTGTCCACGTCTCCGAAATGTCGTGGACCAAGAAGAACGTTCACCCCGGCAAGATCGTTTCGACCAGCCAGGAAGTTGAAGTTGTTGTTCTGGAAATCGACACCGCAAAACGCCGTGTCAGCCTTGGCCTGAAGCAAACCCAGGGTAACCCGTGGGATAACTTTGCAGCCGGCAACCCTGCGGGCACCGTCGTTGGAGGCGAAGTCAAGAACATCACCGAATTCGGTTTGTTCGTCGGGCTTGATGGCGACATCGACGGCATGGTTCACCTGTCCGATCTGGACTGGACCCGTTCCGGCGAAGAGGCGATCAAGGACTATCGCAAAGGTGACATGGTCAAGGCCGTGGTCAGCGATGTTGATGTGGAAAAAGAGCGCATCTCGCTGTCGATCAAGGGTCTTGAAGGCGACAAGTTTGCTGACGCGACGGGTGGCGTAAAACGTGGTGCGGTTGTAACCGTGGCCGTGACCGCCATTGAAGACGGTGGCATCGAGGTGGAATATGAAGGCATGAAAGCCTTTATCCGCCGTTCTGACCTCAGCCGTGACCGTGGCGACCAGCGCCCTGAGCGCTTCTCGGTTGGCGACAAGATTGACGCACGTGTCACCAATATCGACGCCAAATCGCGCAAACTTGGCCTGTCGATCAAGGCGCGTGAAATTGCCGAGGAAAAAGAAGCCGTCGAACAGTTCGGCAGCTCGGATTCCGGCGCATCGCTGGGCGATATTCTTGGCGCCGCGCTGAAAGGCAAAACCGACGAGTAAGCACCGCGCTTTGCTTTTGGTCGTGCAAGTAATCCGGGGCCGCATCATTTGATGTGGCCCCGTTTTCTATGCGAATCACTTATTAACCTTAAGGTCAACTTGGCTGATTCTGGTTTTGCGCGATAATTTCTAATAGTTTCAGGGCAATATATGCGGCAAGATGCAGTGTGATCGGCAAATTTGCGCGTAATTGCGACCTCTGGAACAAGCCGCTATTCCATCGCGCCGAAAATCCTGCCAAAATGACAAAAGTAGCGTGTTGCCTAAAATCGGTGCAGTGTGGCCCGCCTCCATCGGGGCAATTAGAGGATGTAACCAATGATCAAGTCAGAGCTGGTTCAGAAAATCGCCGACGAAAACCCGCATCTCTACCAGCGGGATGTCGAGCGGATCGTGACAACCATTTTTGATACGATCATCGGCGCCATGGCCGAAGGTAACCGGGTTGAATTGCGTGGTTTCGGGGCCTTCTCTGTGAAAAAGCGCGATGCACGCCAGGGCCGAAACCCGCGCACCGGTGAATCGGTCGCGGTGGAAGAAAAGCACGTGCCGTTCTTCAAGGCAGGCAAGTTGTTGCGCGACCGGCTGAACGAATCCTGAACACAAAGGCCGAATGAGTATGATTCGAATGATCCGCCTGGCCGTGCTTGGGCTTGTGCTATTGGGGCTTGTACTTTTGGCGCTGGCCAATCGCGGGTCGGTCGAAATTGCGCTTTTGCCCGCGGGCCTGCCCTTGGCCGATAGCCTGAAGATGACGGCGCCGTTGTTTTTGGTGGTCTTCGCAGCACTTGTTCTGGGCCTGCTGCTGGGTATGTTTTTTGAATATTTCCGCGAGCACAAGCAGCGCCGCGCCGCCAACCAGACGCGCCGCGAAGCGAACCAGCTGGCGGGCGAGGTAGAGCGCCTGAAGGCCGAGGGTGGCAAGGACGAGGATGACGTTCTTGCCCTGCTTAGATAGATGAATGTCAAGATTTGCGGGCTGCGCGATGCCGCCAACCTGAGCGTGGCCATTGATGCGGGCGCGCGTTATGTCGGCTTTGTGTTCTTCGCAAAATCGCCGCGCCATGTAGACATAGCAGCCGCGCGCGCGCTGGCGCTGGCTGTCCCCGATGGTGTTGCCAAAGTGGCGCTGACCGTCAATGCCGATGACACCTATCTTGATGCGATCAATGCCGCCGTGCCGCTGGATATGCTCCAGCTTCACGGGCAAGAAAGCGTTGAGCGGGTGCTTGCACTGCGCCAACGCTATGGCCTGCCAATCATGAAGGCAGTGGGTGTTGCCGAGGAAAGCGACCTTGCCAGCCTGCAAGCTTACGGCGCGGTGGCCGACCAGCTTTTAGTTGATGCCAAGCCCCCCAAAGGCGCAACCCTTCCCGGAGGCAACGGTCTGGCCTTTGACTGGCGGCTGATTGCCAACCGCCGCTGGCCGGTGCCATGGATGCTGGCGGGCGGGCTGACGGCTGAAAATGTGGGTGAGGCTATTCGGCTAACGGGTGCCAAGCAGGTCGATGTGTCGTCTGGCGTAGAAAGCACGGCGGGTGTGAAAGACCCTGCGCGCATTCGCGACTTCATCGTTGCAGCCTCGGCATGAGCGTTTCCTTTCGCCCCGCCGTGCAGGCCGATGTGCCGGGTGTTGTGGCGCTTTTGGCTGACGATGATATTGGCGGTGCGCGCGAAACCGCGCCGCTCGCAGATTATAAGGCCGCCTTTGCGCGCATGGATGAACGTTGCCAGCTTATTGTCGGCGAGGCCGATGGCCAACTTGTCGCCTGCTATGACCTGATCATTCTTGACGGGCTTAACGCTTGCGGCCAACGCCGCGCACAGGTTGAAGGCGTGCGCGTTGCCTCGCATTTGCGCGGCCACGGCTTGGGGCGCAAGCTGATGGAGGATGCCATGGACCGTGCCCGCACCGTTGGCGCCGCGTTCATGGAGATGATGTCAAACGCTGCACGCCATGACACACATGCGTTTTATGAACGGCTTGGCTTTACCCGCAGCCATGTAGGCTTTAAACGCAAACTGTAGCATTCCACAAAAGGGCCGCATATGTCCGTTGATATCCTGAATTCCTTTCGCACCGGCCCCGATGAAAACGGGCGGTTTGGCCAGTTTGGCGGGCGGTTTGTTTCCGAAACGCTGATGCCGCTGATTCTGTCGCTCGAAGCCGAGTATGAGCGCGCCAAGACCGATGACAGTTTCTGGGCCGAGATGGACTTCATGTGGAAGCATTATGTTGGCCGCCCCAGCCCGCTTTACCACGCCCCGCGCCTGACCGAGCATTTGGGTGGCGCGAAGATCTACCTCAAGCGTGACGAGTTGAACCATACCGGCGCGCATAAGATCAACAATGTGCTCGGGCAAATTCTGTTGGCCCGCCGCATGGGCAAATCGCGCATTATTGCCGAAACGGGTGCAGGCCAGCATGGTGTGGCAACGGCTACGGTCTGCGCGCGCTACGGGTTGAAATGCGTGGTGTTCATGGGCGAAACCGATGTTGAGCGTCAGGCCCCCAACGTGTTTCGCATGAAACTTCTGGGCGCCGAGGTGGTGCCGGTTACCGCTGGCCGTGGCACGCTGAAAGATGCGATGAACGAGGCCCTGCGCGACTGGGTGACCAATGTGGCCGATACGTTTTATTGCATCGGCACGGTGGCGGGCCCGCACCCTTACCCCGCAATGGTGCGCGATTTTCAGGCGATTATCGGCAATGAAACCCGCGAGCAGATGATGCAAGCCGAAGGCCGCTTGCCTGACACTTTGGTTGCGGCCATTGGTGGTGGTTCTAACGCAATGGGGCTGTTTCATCCGTTTCTCGATGATAAATCGGTCAACCTTGTCGGGGTAGAGGCCGGCGGTCACGGTGTTGATGACCGCATGGAGCATTGCGCCAGCCTGACAGGCGGGCGCCCCGGTGTGCTGCACGGCAACCGCACCTATCTGTTGCAAGATGCCGATGGGCAAATCCTTGAAGGCCATTCGATTTCCGCCGGGCTTGACTACCCCGGCATTGGCCCCGAGCATAGCTGGCTGCACGATATGGGCCGCGCGCAATATGTGAGCGTTACCGATGACGAGGCGCTGGAAGCGTTTCAACTGTGTTGCGCGATAGAGGGAATCATCCCCGCATTAGAGCCTAGCCATGCCTTGGCACATGTCATCAAGCTCGCCCCGACCCTGCCAGCCGACCATTTGCTGGTGATGAATATGTGCGGGCGCGGTGATAAGGATATTTTCACCGTTGCCAAGGCGCTGGGCTTTAAAACCTAAGGTGTAAAACAGCTGCTACGCCTTAGAACCAAGTGTTTAGGCGCAGCGAACCACGGGTTTAAGGCCGCGGTTTTACACCCTGTGGTGCATAGGGAATGCTATGAGGAATATGTTTGTTTGAGCCATCGAAACGGCGATATCGCCTTAACACGAGGACAAGAACATGTACCGCAAACAGAACGCATTTATCATCGCTTTGACTGGCTTGGCGTTGGGCGTGAATGCCCAGACCGCCATGGCCCAAAGCGCCAGTGTTGTCGGCCAAGGCAACTCAAGCTTCAGCGCCGGTGAAACCGTGGTCGCACAAAACCAGACCTATCTTGACGTGATGGCCCAGCTTGAAGCCAGCGGCTATGAGGTGGTCGAGGTATCGCGCACCTGGCTTGGTCGTGTGAAGATCGAAGTTCGCAACCAGCTTCATCTGCGCGAAGTTGTCGTTTCCAACACTACCGGTGAAGTGATGAGCGACGTTATCGTCGTCGTTTACGCACAATCGGAAAATGGCCAGCCCGCTGTAGATGAAGAAGCGGCCGGCAATGACGGCGGCGTGGCCGTAGGTGTCGATATCAACCTTGGCGCTTCGGGTGGCTCGAATGACAGCAATACGGGCGGCTCGGCTACGGGCGGCGTTTCAATCTCGATCGGTAACTAAGTGCATAGCGGCGTGGCCCGGAATTTTCCGGGCCATTTTGCATGAGGAGTTTACGATGACGATATTTCGCCTACGCCGACGCACCATCTGGCTTTTGGCTATTTTGTTTGTTGTGCAGCTAATTTGCGCGGTGTTTTTTGTATCCGAGTTTGTGACCGAGGTTTTTGGTCTGCGCGATTGGGCGCTGCCCTTCGAGTGGCGCGAGGTGCTTCAGGTTCTTGCCAGCCTTGGCCTCGTTTTCGGCTCTATTACCGGCGGGCTATTGTTGCGCCATGTGCTCAGGCAAATGCGCCGTGTCCAGCACCAGTTGCAGGCGGCCTCGGGTGAATTCCAGCTTATGCTGGATGATTGTCTTACCCGCTGGGCGCTTACCCCGGCCGAGCGCGATGTTGCGATTTTTGCCATCAAAGGCATGTCAAACGCCGAAATCGCAGCGCTGCGCAACAAAAGCGAGGCTACGATCAAGGCACAGCTCAATGCCGTGTTTCGTAAGGCCGGTGTGAACGGGCGTGCGCAGCTCATCTCGTATTTCATTGAAGTTCTGATGAATACAAAACCGGGCACTTTGCGGGCGGCAGCGGCTGATCTTTCAACGTGAAGCGACCGGCTTGCCTTACTTTTGGCGCGACATGGCCCTAGACATTGGTTCTATGCGGGGCTATTGCAACGCTTTGCGCGATGGCGCGGCAAAAGGCGCAGGAGGCCGGTATGTCAGATTTTTCAGTAGGTGATATTGTGGTGCTGACGGCAGGCTCGCCGCGCATGAATGTCGAGGCCATCGAGGGCACCAAGGTTTCGACCGTTTGGTGCCATGAAGGCCAGATCGGCCGCGATGCGTTTGATACAAAGCTGTTGAAAAAGTGGGAAATGCGCGAAGATGGCGGCCAGCGTGGCGGTTTTGGCGGCGGTGGTGGCAAACCCTATCGCGGTGATCGTGAAGGCGGTGCGCGCAAGTTTGACGACAGGCCCCGCGACGACAGGCCCCGCGACGACAAACCCCGTGGCAAAACCGGCTGGGATGGCAAACCGCGCGAGAACAAGTTCTTCCGCAAAGACTGACCGGCGCGCTATGGCGCGGCGGCTGGTGCCGAAATCTAGCCAAACCACTTTACCCAGCGACCATGAAAATCGGCGCGGGCCAGCAGGCGGGTTTCGCCATCTGGCCATGTGCGCAGGGTTACGGCCGCGCCCTCATCGCTGCCATCAGCTTCCATGCGCAGCCATGCGAGCGGGGCTGCGGCTGTTGCGCGTGCGCCTGCACTTGCTATCAGCGCCTCGCCCGCCTTTTGGGCTGCGGCGGGCAGGTATTGCCACATGATCGTGTGGTAAACCACATGCAAGGCACCGGTGTGCGCCATGCTCAGGCGGGCGCGCAGAAAGTCCAGCGCATCCATGCGCGCGACTTTGGGCAGGGCGTGTTGGGTTTGCACGTCAATCGCGCCATCGGTTCGGGCCAGCCTGTCGGGCTGGTCGGCCCAAAGATAGGCGCGCAGGCGCAGCTTGTCGGCAGGGTCAGCCGCATCGAGCGGATTCAAATCGCAACCAGCACGCGCAATCACCCGCAACCCGTGGCGCGGCGGCGTAGGGCCGGCCCAGTCTGGCGTGAGCTGCACGGGGCTGTCGGCTGGCCCCCAAACCTGCCCGGCGATATGCAGCGCAAAAGAATCCCACCCCATATTCAGCCCGCCCGATGCACCAATTTCGCTAATGACAAGGGGCAGGTCATAGTGGCGCGCAAGCAGGTGAAAACCCGGAACAAGCGCCGATGCGCGCCGCACTTCGTTGGTTTGTGGCGGCGATTTGAGCCATTCAAGCAGGAAGGGCGCATGGCGCTCAAGCGCGCGGGAAATAGCGGCCCAAAGCGCGTCTTCATCGGCCACATGTGGCGGATAGGCGGCTTGTAAAGCCGAGTCGCGCCCTTGCAGCACCAAAGCGTGCAGCCCGCCCGCAAGGCGCAGCGGCACGGCATCGGCACGGTGCGAGGCATTGCCGGGCCAGTTGGCGAGATGATGCGCAATGGCGCCGCTCTCCCCTAGCCTGTTGGCCATCAGCGTGCAAAGCCGCGCCGTGAAGGGCGAGCCGAGATCGGCGCAATGTATGGCCTGCGCGCGGAACGCAGCCTGAAGGTCGCTCAGGCTCATTTGCTGAATTTTTCGAGCAACTGGCGCAATTTGCTCACTGGCTGGGCCTTTGGTTCCGGTTCTGGTTCGGGCTTTGGTGCGGCGGGCTTTAGCGGCGCAATGGGGGCTTTTTCGGGTTTGTTGCTGCTGCGCGGCGGGCTTAGTCGCAATGCAACAGCGTTCAAAAAGCCCGGCCCGTCGCCATTGGCCAGCTTCACGGCCCCGTCGGACATGCCGCGCAAGAGGTCGTCCAGCCCCTCGGATTCAGCCTTGGCAAAATCGGTCAACACATAGCTGGACACTTGTGCCTTGTTGCCCGGATGACCAATGCCAATGCGCACACGGCTATACCCCTCGCCACATTGCGCATGGATAGAGCGCAGGCCGTTATGCCCGGCATGGCCGCCGCCGGATTTCAGGCGCAGCTTGCCCGGGGCGAGGTCAAGCTCGTCATGAAACACCGTCAGCGCATCAATTTCGAGCTTGAAAAAACCGAGCGCCGGGGCGACCGACTGGCCGGAAAGGTTCATGAATGTTTCGGGTTTGAGCAGCGTTATGCGCACGCCATCAAGCCGCCCGTCGCACACCTGCCCGTTAAACTTGCTGCGCCATGGCGAAAAGCCGTGATCGGCGGCAATACGGTCGAGCGCCATAAAGCCGATATTGTGCCGGTTTCTGGCATATTTAGCACCCGGATTCCCGAGCCCGACCCAAAGCTGCATAGCGCCCCCTTTTGGCGCATATCTAGCATGGCGTTATACAAAAGAAAACGCGCCGCTGTCGGGCTGACAGCGGCGCGCTCAACGCGATTGCGCGGGTCTTATTCTTCCTTGGCTTCGGCCTCGGCTTCATCGGCCTCCGCCTCCGCCTCGTCATCGGCTTCGGCATCTGCGGAACGCAGGCTCGACGGTGAGCCGATATTCGCGATAACGAAGTCACGACCGGTGATCACCGATGTCGTGCCTTTGGGCAGTTCAATATCGGAGATGTGGATCACATCGCCAATTTGCGCTTCGGCCAGGTCCACGGTCAGGTGGTCGGGGATGTTGTTCGCCGTTACCTTGAGTTCAACCTCGTTACGCACAACAGTGAGCGTGCCGCCTTTTTTCAGGCCGGGGCAGGTTTCCTCGTTCTCGAACACAACCGGAATGAACAGGTTGATGCGCGATTTGTCCGACAGGCGCAGAAAGTCGACATGGGTCGGAAGGTCTTTGACAACATGGCGCTGAACGCCACGGCAAATGACTTTCTCTTTCTTGCCGTCGATGTTTACGGTCAGCAGGGTCGACAGGAATTTGCCTGCCTTCAGGCGCGTAAACAGCGCATTGAATGGGATATTGATGCTGACGGGGTCTTTGCCACCGCCATAGATGACGCCGGGCACGAGCCCTTCGCGGCGTGCAGTCCGAGCGGCCCCCTTGCCGCTGTTCTCACGCACCATCACGTCAATTGTGTTATCGGTCATGTTCGTCTCCAAAAGTTAGCCCGCGTGATCCTCCAAGGGTGTAAGCATCGCGGAAGCGTGGCTAATAGTAGATTTATCGGCATATGACCAGCCAAAACCAATTGGTTTGGCTTGCCATTGGCGCAAAAACCGTAAAATTTGCTAACCGGAGCAGGAGAAGTTTATGGCCGTGATCACCAATATCGCCGATTTGCAAAATCTGGCGCGCCGCCGTGTGCCGCGCATGTTTTACCAATATGCCGATTCGGGGTCATGGACCGAACAAACCTACCGCGCAAATACCGAAGATTTTGCGCGGATACGCTTAAACCAGAAGGTGGCGGTCAACCTTGAAACCCGCAGCCTTGCCAGCACGATGCTGGGCGCACCGGTATCAATGCCGCTGGCGTTTTCGCCTATAGGCATGTGCGGCATGCAATGCGCCGATGGCGAGATCAAGGCCGCGCGCGCGGCAAATGAATTTGGCGTGCCGTTCAGCCTGTCGACCATGTCGATCTGCTCGATCGAAGATCTGGCCGCACAAACCGGCAAGCCGTTCTGGTTTCAGCTTTATGTGATGCGTGATCAGGAGTTTTCTGACCGGTTGATCGAGCGCGCGCGCGCGGCCAACTGTTCGGCGCTGATCGTCACGCTCGACCTTCAGCTTTTGGCGCAGCGCCATAATGACCTGAAGAACGACCTTACCGCGCCGCCGCGCCTGACGATGAAAAACCTGATCAACCTGTCGACAAAATGGCGCTGGGGCATGGGGATGCTGGGCACCAAACGGCGCACATTTGGCAATATTGTGGGCCATGCCAAGGGTGTGACCAATATGAACAGCCTGATGGATTGGACAAGCGACCAGTTCGACCTTGCGCTGGACTGGGAGAAGGTCAAGGCGATCAAGAAGAAATGGGGCGGGAAGGTGATCCTGAAGGGCATTTTGAACGTTGAAGATGCCAAAAAGGCCGTGGAAACCGGGGCCGATGCGATCATCGTGTCCAACCATGGCGGGCGGCAACTGGATGGCGCTGTGTCATCCATTGAAATGCTGCCGCAAATTGTTGATGCGGTTGGCGACAAGATCGAGGTGCTGTTTGATGGCGGTATCCGCTCTGGCCAAAGCGTGCTGAAGGCCGTGGCACTAGGCGCAAAAGGTGCGTTTATTGGCCGCCCGTATCTTTATGCCTTGGGTGCGCAAGGGCAGCGCGGCGTTGAAAAAATGCTCGGCTTCATGCACAAGGAAATGGATATCACCATGGCACTGATGGGCCATAACGACATTCAAAATGTAGGCCGCGATGACCTGATAGATCCGGCCAAGGTGTTGAACCCGTGGATGGGACCGGCGAGCTAGCCGGTATTCGCCACCTGAAGCACGATATCCGACGGTGGTTTTGCGGCCATACTCGACGGTCGGACACGCCTTGCATGCCGCAGGTGCATCTGACCGCAGCAAGCCGCTTACAAGACAGTCGTGCCAACTGCGGCGTGGCGCAATGCGTGTCGCTCGACCGGTAACTTCTGAATCTTTGCAGCACTCGACTGCTGCTTCATCGTAGGCTGACATTCACGGTAGATCAAAAAGTAGCAATCTGCTCTCGAGGCCAAAACACTTAACGAAATCACATTGAGCTAGAAATCTGCTGTGTTCGTTCACCTATTGACGGACCTGAGGCAATGCGAGGCGAAGGCATCAGCGCCTACTAATACGCTGACACAGTCGATAGTTGTTGAGGTTGGCACCACGTCAACCACTGAATTCCAAAGATACTTACTAGATCACCACATTTACATCCATCAAAACGCATATGCGCTCTTGCACATATGCATAAAGAGCAATATGATGTTTTTATGCAGGATATTTTGACCGCTATTTGCGACCCGACCCGCCGCGCAGCGCTCATCCTTCTCTGGGATGGAGGAGAGCATTGTGTCTGTGAACTGATGGCACAGCTTGATGCCAGCCAAAGCAGGATGTCGCGGCACATGAAAGTCCTGTCACAGGCTGGGCTGGTGGTTGCACGGCGGGACGCGCAATGGGTGCGCTATCGTCAGAACCCTGATCTTGCACCCGAATATGCCGCCGTGATCGACGCGGTGCTGGCCGCTGAACGTTACTTTGAAAGGAAGGTCGCATGACCACCGAAACACAAGATCCCGCCACCCATCGCGCCGCTCCCGACTGGCTTTGGTATACGGGCGTTCTCGTCGTGGGCGTGGTGCTGTATCTGCTCTACGGGCAGCTGATCCCGATTGCGGAATGGATCACGGCGCTGTTTCCCGTCGCCCGCGACAGCCATACCGGCGAGGCGATAGCCTTTTTCGCCTATGACGTCCCAAAGGTTCTGCTGCTGCTGACGGGCATTGTCTTCGTCACCGGCGTCTTGCGCAGCTGGTTCAGCCCCGAAAAAACCCGCGCTATACTTGCCGGCAAGAACGAGATCTGGGGCTATCCGCTGGCGTCATTTCTGGGCGTGCTGACCCCGTTCTGTTCGTGCTCCTCCGTGCCGCTGTTCATAGGCTTTGTGTCCGCAGGCATCCCGCTCGGCGTGACGTTCTCTTTCCTGATCGCGGGGCCGATGGTGGGCCCCGTGGGCCTTGGCCTGCTTTACGGCCTGGTCGGTTGGAAAATCGCTACGCTCTACCTTGTGTTCGGGTTCACCATTGCCACCGTGGCGGGGTTCGTCATGGGCCGCATGGGGCTTGAGCGGTATTTGCAGGACTGGGTGCGGGAGTTGAACTCAGGCCCCATCGGCGATCTGCCGCAGGAACGCCTGACGCTGGTCGACCGGCTCAAGATGGGTCTGGAACAGGTGCGCGAGATTGTCGGCAAGGTCTGGATCTGGGTGCTGGTCGGCATCGGCATCGGCGCCGCGATCCACGGCTATGTCCCCGAAGCGCTAATGCTGAAGGTCATGGGCGGCGAAGCGTGGTGGTCTGTTCCTGCCGCTGTCGTCGTGGGCGTGCCGATGTATACCAACGCGGCAGGCGTTATCCCGATCGTCGAGGCGCTACTGGGCAAGGGTGCGGCCCTCGGAACGACACTGGCCTTCATGATGTCGGTCATCGCCCTCAGCCTGCCTGAAATGATCATCCTCAAGCAGGTGCTGACCCTGCGCCTGATCGCAATCTTCATCGCGGTGGTAAGCGCAGGTATCCTTGCCACTGGCTTTCTCTTCAATGCCCTGTTGTGAAGGACAGACCATGACACTTTCCGACCACTGGAACACCGCCTACACCGCACGGGACGAGGATGCACTGACATGGTTCGAGGACGTGCCCGAGGTGTCCTTGCGGCTTGTGCGCAACCATCTGCCAAAAGACGGCGCACTCATTGACGTTGGTGGCGGAGCGTCGCGGCTGGTGGATCATGTGCTGATGGATAAGCCTGCCGCGCTGACCCTACTGGACCTGTCGGCCCAAGCCTTGGCCATTACAAAGGCGCGGCTTGGGGTGCAGGCTGCATCTGTCACCTTCGTTGCGGCGGATGTGCGCGATTGGGCACCGGACAGCGCCTATGACCTCTGGCATGACCGGGCGGTGTTCCACTTCCTGACCGATCCCGTCGATCAGAAACGCTATCTGCAAACGCTTGATGCAAGCCTGCGTCCGGGTGGCGTTGCTATCATCTCAACCTTCGATCTGGCAGGACCCGAGCGGTGCTCGGACCTGCCTGTCGAGCGCTATTCGCCGCAAACACTGGCCGCGCAAATCGGCCATCTGATGCCGGATCTGTTCGACATCATTCATACCGAACATCACGCACACCACACGCCCCTAAGCAATATCCAGACCTTTCAATTCTCTGTCTTTCGCAAAAAGGAACCACATCCATGAAAACCGTCAAAGTCTTCGGCCCCGGCTGCGCCCGCTGCGCCGCAACCGAAACCATGGTCAAGCAGGCCGCCGCGAAGCTCGGTATCGAAGTGACCGTCGAAAAGGTCACCGATGCCAAATCTATTGCTATGGCGGGTGTCATGTCTACGCCGGGCATCGCCGTGGACGGCAAGCTGGTCCATGCCGGTGGCCTGCCCGATGCGGCGAAACTCGATGGCTGGCTGACCGCATGATCCGCACCTTCATTACCGCCGCCTGCGTCGCTGTCCCCTCTGCCGTTCTGGCAGATGTCCTGACCGTCCAGCCTGTTACGGAGGATGTCTGGGCCATCGTCGGCCCGCTGGAACAGCGCAGCGAGGTCAACCTTGCCAATAACGCAACCTTCGGGCTTGTCGTGACCCGCGAGGGCGCCGTGCTGATGGACCCCGGCGGGTCATGGAAAGGTGCGGAAATGCTCCACGCGACTATCCGCACCATCACTGATCTGCCGGTGGTTTATGTCATCGACACGGGCGGTCAGGACCACCGCTGGCTTGGCAATGGCTACTGGCAGGCGCAGGGCGCCACAGTGATCGCGAGTGCCGCGGCGGTAGAGGATCACCGGGCCCGCGCGCGCGATCATATGATCGCGCTGTCGCAGTTTCTTGGCGAAGGGCTGGCCGGCACCGAACCTGCCTATGCCGATGTGATCTTTCAAGCTGATTACACCCTTGATCTGGGCGGCTTCAGCTTCGAGATCATGCACCGCGGAGCGGCGCATACCCCCGGCGACAGTTTCATCTGGCTGGACGAACGCAATGTCATGTTCACAGGGGACATCGTTTATGTGGACCGTATTCTCGGCAACGGCCCCGCACGCGACACCGATAGTTGGATCGCGGTATTTGAAGCTATGGCGGCCTACCAGCCCATGCACATCGTTCCCGGCCACGGCAGCGCGACCGACCTGCCCAAGGCCACGCGCGAAACCTACGATTACCTCGTGAACCTGCGCACACAGATCGGGGCGCTGATCGAGGACGGCGGCAACATCATGGATGCCCCAACCATCGATCAGTCGGCGTGGTCCTATCTGGAACAGTTCGCCGCACTTGCAGGCCGCAACGCACAGGCCACCTATGAGGAAATGGAGTGGGAGTGATGCTGAAATACCACGTCTCCGCCCGCCGGATCGATAGCCACGGCTCCGAGGCCACGACCAAGGACGCACGGATCGTCCTTGATACCGACATGGCGGGGCGGGCGGGCGCGTTCAACCCGGCCGAAATGTTGCTTGCCAGCCTTGGCGCCTGTATCCTGAAAGGGACCGAGCGCGTGATCCCTATGCTGCAATTCGAGCTGCATGGTATCGAGGTCAGCCCTCCGTCAGGACAGCCCGCCGAAGATGGTCCGTATCGACTAAGAAATCATCGTGGACACCGATAAAAGTGATCAACGGATAGAGCTGCTGCACAAGAACCTGCAAAAATACGGCACAATTTATAATACCCTGGCCGACGCAACCGCGCTTGGCGGCACAATCCATAGGAAAACTGCCTGATGCCCCACGATCACAACCATGTCCCACCCGCCGATCTTGGCCCCGCATTCCGCTGGGCGGTCGGACTCAACAGCGCCTATGTCGTCGTGGAGGCGACGTTCGGCTTTCTGACCGGTTCGCTCGCGCTTCTGGCGGACGCCGCGCATAACCTGACCGACGTGGCGGGGTTGTTGATCGCCTGGGGGGCAGCTGTGCTAGCCAAACGGGTGGGCAACGGCACCTATACCTTCGGCTATGGCCGCGCCACGATCCTCGCGGCAATGTTGAACGCGGTCGCCATCCTGATCGGTGTCGTTGTCGTGATTTGGGAAGCATCGCAGCGTTTCACCGACCCCATCGAGGTGCCGGGGCTGACGGTTCTGCTGGTGGCGCTGGTGGGAATCGCGGTCAACACCGGATCAGCGTTGTTGTTCATGAAATCACAAAAGGATGATCTGAACGCCAAGGGCGCGTTCCTGCACATGGCTGCTGATGCAGCCGTATCAGGTGCTGTGGTGCTGGCGGCCGCCGGTATCCTGTATACCGGCTGGCAGTGGCTGGACCCAGCGGTCGCCATCGCCGTGTCGGTGCTGATCGCCTGGACCGCCTGGGGCCTGATGCGCGACGCGCTGCGACTGGAACTGGACGGCGTACCCGAAAAAATCGATCGACAGGCTGTCGCGGACTGGATTGGCGATCAACCCGGCGTAACCAATGTGCACGACCTGCACATCTGGGCTCTGTCCACCACCCGCACCGCATTGGCCGTGCATGTGGTTTGGCAGGGGGAAGACGCCGATGCCTTCCTTGACCATGTGGCCGACGAATTGGAGCATGACTTCGGCATTACCCATGTCACGCTGCAAGTCGAATCCACACCATGCGAACGCGCCGGCGCGTGCCTTGCGACCTGACATGAATAATAAAATCTATCTTTCGTACTTAAACCGTAAGCATCCGGCGTAGGACGCGGTCACGCGGCCTTGACAGCTTCCTGCATGAC
>JBBDJE010000060.1:0-67270 GCA_040880065.1 Paracoccaceae bacterium
CCTTGGTGTGCCAGATGGGCGCAAGCGTGTCGCGAATGTCGCGCTGGTCGAGGTCGGTCACAGGCACTTTGCCAAGCTTGGGCAGAACGTGAATGGTAAGAGGGGAAAGCCACCGCCCCGCCATGCCATCGCCTTTCAGTTCGGCTTTGCGGGATTCGAAAGCGTCAGCGGTCAGGATTGCCAGCGTTATATCTTCGCGCCGCGCAGCCCGTTCTTCGGCTTCGCGTTCCTTCACCGGGTCACGGCCAGCCGCCGCTACGTCGCGCCAGCGTGTCGCAATCTTGCGGGCTTCGGCCAGCCCGAGCGATGGAAAGCCACCAAGCCCCATTTCGCGCCGTCGCCCGTGAACGGTCACACGCAGCACCCATTGCGCGCCACCATCATCGCGCTTCACCAGCCAAAGCCCGGCCCCGTCGCAATGTTTGCCCACGGGGGCGGTTTTCAGAAAGCCCGCCGTCAACCTGTTTCGCGCCCGCATTTTCCATCCCCCCAATTATCCACCCTAAGCTAGTGGATAGGGCCGGACAGTTCAAGGCAAGGATGGGCAGGTATCGTCATGTTTTTAAGGTGGATAGGGGCACGGTTGGACAGATAAAAACAAGTAAAAACAATGGGTTGGTGCCCTTCAGCGGCACCAGGTCTCTCTTATAGTTCACAAGCTTGCTGGTTTGGTTGTGTTGTGATCGAGCGCTGGGCGTTCAATCGGCACTTAGGGTTACGTGCTTCATAAAACCCCACAACCAGGTGCGAATATCATCACTTTCAACGGGGGCATTGGATCCAGCCGGGATCAACCGCACAGCCAGCGCTTGTTCCGGCGGTCCGTCAACCAGTTCTATTTGCCACTGCGGGTGGTGCCGCCGGGGCGCATATGTGCATCGGGCTCATTCCAAAGCAACGAGGCTCAGGGGCCGAAATCAAGCGTCTTAAACACCTTTTCGACATTGTCTATGAAAATGCGTTTGACAGGATCTATGGCCGATGTAGCGGAAATTATCAGGCCCGTTCTATACTCCTTCAAGGCTTTCATGCCGAAGGGAACAAAGACCAGTTCCTTTGCCTCTATCTCCTCGAGGAAGCCGATTTTCGTGTAGATACCAACCGCGCGATTCGCCAGTATCGATTGCTTTGCGATGCTGAGCGCGTTTGTAAAAATATGTGTATATAAATAGCCCGACGCTTCATTCATTTCCTGGTCAAGGATCGAGTTTCGGCCACGCGCATCGACGGTGCGCACCAGCGGATATCCCTCAAGGTCTTTTGCCTCGACATTGGTCTTTACCGCCAAAGGATGGTCCGGTCGCATGATGATGCCAAAAGGGGCCGATTTTTCCAGAACGACACGGGTGCCCGGATAGTGCAGGTTGGTGAAGTTGATGCCAATGTCGATTTCGCCGGCTGCGACCGAATGGGAGACCCGATCGGGTAAATCCGCTGTCACAGTCAAAGATATGCTGGGATAATCGTCGCCAAATCGACGCAGGATCCGTGGCAAAACGCTGAACGTGAATGAGTCTATGGTTTGAACACTGAGATGACCTGTGCGAAGGTCGCGGAGGTCGTCGATCACCGTCTTGATGCTCTCATAATCGTAGAGCGTTTTTCGGCAATGCTCCAAAACGATTTTACCACCCGGCGTAAGTTCAACGCCATCGGCCGAGCGCTCGAACAGTTTGATTCCCATCTGCTCTTCGATGCTAATAATTTTCCGGTTCACCGACGTGGATGAAATGTTCAGGATTCCGGCGGCCTTCCTGATAGAGCCTTGACGGGCCACCTCGTCAAAGTAGCGTAGAAAGATCGAATGCATGTAGCGCTCCATCGAATAGGTGGTGCAGTTTTAGCACCGCTGTTGAACAATCTTGATCCTTTTAGACTCGCGCGTGCTGGTCGTAGAGTCAAGAAAATCAAAAAAGCCAACCCAACTGGAAGGAAGTAAGATGACCAATCGTTACAAGGGCGACGTAAGCCGCCGGCAACTGATGAAAGGCATGGGCGCAGCGTCTAGCCTTGCGATGACAGGCTCGATGTTGAGCGTTGGAAAGGCGCTTGCCCAAGGCACCTATGAAGTGAACATGCAGCTTGGCTGGCTCGCTTCAAATGGCATTTTGGGTGAAGTCGCTGCAGACAGGCTGGGTTACTACGCAGACGAAGGCATGTCGCTAAACATCATTCCCGGCGGCCCTAACATCGATGGCGTTGCTTCTGTTGCGTCGGGGCGGTCAAATCTGGGGTCCATCTCTTCAAGCCCGTCGCTGATGTTGGCACGCGCTGCTGGCATTCCGATCAAGTGTATTGCTGCCGGATATCAAAAGCACCCGTTCACCTATTTCTCGCTCAAGTCAAACCCGGTGAACACGCCCGCCGACCTTGTGGGCAAGCGTGTTGCAACCAATGGCACGGCCCGCATTCTTCTGGATGCTTTGCTGGCGGCGAACAATATTTCTTCAGATGATCTCGAAATCATCGTTTCTGGTGCCGATATGTCGGTTCTGATGACAGGGCAGGCGGATGTTGTAACCGGCTGGAGCACAAATACCAGTGCCTTGGCGGTTCTGGGCGACCAACGCGTTGACCTGTCACTTTGGGATGCTGGCGTTCAGCTTTATGCCAACCCCTATTACGTCACAGATCGAACTCTTGCCGAGCATCGCGATAAAGTTGAAGCGATGATCCGCGTTTCTGCCAAGGGCTGGGGCTGGGTTCATGACAATCCCGAACAAGCAGCCGAATTCCTGGTCGAACGCTATCCCAATCTCGATCTGGACGCCGAAAAAAGCACGGTTGGCCTGATCAACGATTTCTCGTTCAACGAAAGCACGGCCGCAAGGGGCTGGGGCACGATGACAGCGGAAAACTGGCAATCGCAGCTCGATGCATATGAGCGGCTTGGTCAGTTCGACGGTGCTGCGCCCGCGTTGGATGACTTGGTGGATTTCTCGATTCTCGACGCTACTGTAGCTGACCGCCCGACCTATGGCTGAGCCGATGGAAACAGTCAGCAACATCGAAGGGAAAGCGACAGGCAACAGGCCTGTCGCAGCCTCGCTCACTAACGCATTCGTCAAATTCGGAGCGTTTACCGCAATCGAAAACCTGAGCCTGAATATCGAACAGGGGTCTTTTTACACCATCCTTGGGCCATCAGGCTGCGGGAAGTCGACGCTGCTACGACTGATTTCCGACCTCGTTCCCTGCGCTTCGGGGGAGTTGAAAGTCCTTGGAAAAACGACAGAGGAAGCCCGGCTTGCGCGGGAGTTTGCATTTGTTTTTCAAGACGCAGCTTTGCTCCCCTGGCGTTCGGCCATCCAAAACGTCGAGCTTCCCTTGGAAATGGGCCGCAAGCGTGGCGTCAAAATTCCGGTTAGCGATAAGACGCCAGCCGAACTGCTGGAACTGGTCGGCCTGAAAGGGCGCGAAAAATCTCTGCCCCATGAGTTGTCCGGCGGAATGCGCCAACGCGTTGCCATTGCGCGGGCGCTGGTTTGCAAGCCCAAGTTGCTGTTGATGGATGAGCCGTTCGGCGCGCTGGACGAAATGACGCGCGATCACCTGAACCTGCAACTGTTGCAGATTTGGCAAGAGACCGGTGTCACCATCCTGTTCGTGACCCATTCGATCCCCGAAGCCGTGTTCCTCGGGCAGAAGGTTCTGATGCTGCAAGCCAACCCTGGACGGTTGCGCGAAGTGGTCGATATCGACCTGCCATATCCACGCGAAATCAAGTTACGCGATACCCAGGACTTCATCAAATACACGTCCTACCTGCGCGAACTGTTGGAGACATGCTGATGACCGCCACGACAACAAATATTGATGCGCAAATCCTTGAGGAAGAGCGCCGTGCTGTTCGCCGCCGGAAAATCGAAGCCGTAGCGCTTCCCTTGGGCACATTGATAGTGCTGCTTCTCACATGGCAGTTCGGTGTGCGGCTTTTCGGCGTCCCCAGTTACATTGCGCCTGCGCCGAGCGAAGTTGCCATCGAGTTTGTGACGAAGTTTTCGCTACTCATGGAAAATTTCTGGCCAACCTTTTATGAGGCGGTGCTTGGATTCATTGCTGGCAACCTTGCCGCTGTTTTGCTTGCCATTGCCTTTGTTCACAGCCGCACAGTCGAACGTGCGTTCTTTCCTATTGCCGTATTCATCAACACGATTCCGATTCTGGCAATTGCACCAATCCTCGTGCTGATTTTTGGCGCTGGCCTGACGGCAAAAGTTGTCATCGCGGGCCTCATCTGCTTTTTTCCCACACTCGTGAACATGGTGCGTGGATTGCAATCTGTCAGTGAACAATCCCTTGAACTGGCGCGCATTCTCTCTGCGTCCAAGGCTGAAATTTTCTGGAAAATCAGGCTGCCCTCGTCGCTGCCATTTCTGTTCTCGGCGCTGAAGATCGCGGCGACGACCTGCGTTATCGGCGCAATCGTCGCGGAATGGGTTGGTGCCGATGCTGGCCTGGGCGCGCTCATCATCGACTCAACGTTCAACTTCCGCTCTGCGCTGCTCTACGCAACCGTCTTCATGTCATCTGGTTTGTCGGTGTTCTTGTTTGCCACCGTTTCAATCGCAGAGCGTCTGATCATTCGCTGGTAGCTGCGCAGATTTCAAACACCAAAATCAATTGGCGTGAAACCCGCCTGTCCAACACTTCAAGGAGCTCACCATGTCCGAGCAAATCAAAGACTACGTCACCTCTCAATCGCAGCAAATTCCGGTCGTTTCCAAAACTGACGTTGTTGTAGTCGGCGCAGGCCCGGCCGGGCTGTCAGCGGCGGTATCGGCTGCGCGCAACGGCTGTTCGGTCACCCTGATCGAGCGCTACCATCACCTTGGCGGGCAGGCCTCAGGTGGCATGGTTCTGGTGCTGGATGATATGGTGAATCCGGGTAACGGAAACCGGCCGGACGAGATTGTCACCACAGGCATCGTGTCGGAGTTTGTTGACCGGCTGAAAGCACAGGACGCCGCCATTTACCCGCCTTCGGAAGATTGCGTGAAAAGCTGGGAGATGTGGCAGAAATGGTCTCGCTGGGGTTGCATCAATTTCCATGAAACCGGTATGCCGCAACCGATCATTCATGCCGTCGCCTTTGATCCGGATGCCTGGAAACGGGTCAGCCTCGATCTTGTCAGGGAATGTGGTGTCAACCTGCGGCTACATAGCTGGTTTTCAGAGGCGATTGTCAAAGATGGAAAGGTCGAAGGCGTAATTTGCCAGACCAAGGTCGGTCGTCAGGCGCTGATGGCAGATATGGTCATAGATGCTACCGGAGACCTCGATCTTGCCGCCTCCGCTGGGGCTGACTTCATTCAGGGCGAGTATATCGTAACGACTGTTTTCCGGCTTTGTGATGTGGATACGGACAAGGCAGAGGCCTTTGAATACAGCAACCCCGAAGACTATAAGAAACTGGATCGTCAGGCGCGCCGTGTTATCGGCGGCGCATGGGGCATGTGGTGGCTTAAAACGCCGTTGCCGGGCATCGTCTGGTGTAACTGCCCGCATATGACGGGGTATGACGGTCTGTCACCTGAAGGCATGGTCGCTGCCGAGCATGAAGGGCGCGAGCGGATGATGAATCTGCTGAAATTCGCCCGTGAAAACATTCCGGGTTTCGAGAACGCCAAGATGCTTGGTGCCGCCGAACAACTGGGCATTCGCCAGACCCGCCTGCTGCGTGGCGAATATGTGGTCACAAAGGATGACGTTCACAAACGCCGTCATTTTGCAGACAGCGTCTGCCGGGGTCGGGACTACTATACCCCCTACCGTGCCTTGTTGCCCAAGGGGCTGGATAACCTGATCGTTGCGGGTCGCCATTATTCTGTCGATAGCGACGCCCAAAAGAGCTCGCGCGAAATTCCACCCTGCATGTCGCAAGGCGAGGCCGCTGGTGTTGCGGTTTCACTGGCGCTGAACAGCAATTCGGCACTTCGCGACGTGGATGTCACCCTGATCCAGAAACAAATGCGCGCGCAAGGCGCCGATCCTGGTGATGTGCCGTCTTACAATGCGCTTACCGACGACCAACCCGTGACAGCATGAGGATGTTATGATGACCGATGGCTCAACCCTCCCGCTTGACGGAATCCGTGTATTGGACCTGACGCAGGTCATGCTCGGCCCATGCGCCACCCAGATGCTTGGCGATTTTGGCGCGGATGTGATCAAGCTCGAACGCCCCGGCGCCGGCGACCTTTCGCGCAGCTTTTTCGGTGAGACAACCGAACTGGCGATGAATAACGCCGTGTTCTCCTCGTTGAACCGCAACAAGCGATCAATCGAGATCAATACAAAAAGCGATGCCGGAAAGCAGATCGTTTACGACCTTATCAAGGTTTCCGATGTGATTGTGAACAACTTCCGGGCTGGCGTGATGGACCGTCTTGGGTTCGGCTATGAAAAGCTGAAAGCAATCAATCCGCGCATCATCTTCGCTTCGGGAACCGGTTTTGGTGGTGTAGGGCCCTATGCTCACAAGGGTGGGCAAGATGTTCTTGCCCAGGCGATGAGCGGCGTGATGGAAAAGACAGCCGACCCGTCGATTCCGCGTTCGATCTATCCCACGACTTTGTGCGACTATTCTGCCGGCATGCACCTTGTTCAGGGCATTCTGGCCGCCCTTCTGCATCGTGAGCGCACGGGTGTCGGCCAAAGAGTTGATGTTTCTCTTTATGATTCAATGATCGCGATGCAGATGCAGGAAGCCGCGCAATGGAGCAAGCATCGTGAGGTTCTGAATTGGGCGGCGATGCCGTTGACCGGCGTTTTTGAAACCACGGATGGTGCGCTGGTGGTTGTTGGCGCGTTCAAGGCTAACCCGCTGCAAGACATCTGTAACGCATTAGGAATAAAAGATATTTCTTCGCAATATCCCGACCTCGCAGCGCAGCGCAAGCATAAGCCCTTCCTGCAGGAGCTGTTTCGCAAGACCTTTGCGCTCAACACCACATCGCATTGGCTGGCACGCCTCGAAGAGCAGGACTTGCTCTGCGCGCCGGTGCGGTCTTTGGGCGAAGCTCTGGATGATCCGCAAACGGCAATCAACAACATGTTGCTGGATATGGATCACCCAGTTCTCGGTAAGCTGACAGTCATCGGCTCACCTGTTCATCTCAGCGCCGCCCCCGTTAGCGTTCGCCACACGCCTCCGCGTCTTGGCGAGCATACGAAAGACATCCTGCGTGAGTTTGGCCTGTCGAGCAGTGATGTGAAAGCGGCGGAATGAGTGTTCTATTTGAAACGAGCGGTGGTGTAGCAAGGGTTACCATTGACCGCCCGGACCGGATGAACGCGATGGATTCCGGCATGCAAACCCGCTTGGCAGAAATCTGGGACGAGATCGAGGCCAGCCCCGCGTTGCGCTGTGTCGTCCTGACTGGCAGCGGAGAAAAAGCCTTCTCGGCCGGAGCGGATCTGAAAGACAATAGCGGTATGAGCGGGGTGCAATACTGGAAGGATATCAGCGAAAGTGGCTTTCGCCGGATCGCCTTGCGCAGCACACTGAAAATTCCGGTCATTGCGCGGATCAACGGCCTTGCCTTGGGTGGTGGTCTTGAAATGGCGATGGGTTGCGATATTCTGATTGCTTCGGAGACGGCACGCTTTGGATTGCCGGAAGCAAAAGTAGGGCGGATGCCGCTGGATGGTGGCATGGTTATGTTGCCCCGCCTGATCCCGCGCAATATCGCCGTTGGCATGATGATGACCGGCCGGATGATTCCGGCGGCGGAGATGATGCGATACGGCCTGCTCAATGCCGTGGTGCCTGCAACAGAGCTCGATGCCGAAACCGACCGGTGGGTGGCCGACATTCTTGCCGCTGCACCGCTCAGCCTGACGGCGATAAAGGCAGTTGCCCGTGAAACCTGCGAAATGTCGGTTCACGATGCCTATATGCACGAAACACCGGAATTGATTGCCGCTCTGGTTTCAGAAGACGCTGATGAAGGCGTGCTCGCTTTTCGTGAAAAGCGCGCGCCGGTCTGGCGCGGGCGCTAGACATGGCGCTCATCATCAAAAGCGAATGCATCGATGTGAAGGATGGCGCTTGCACCAAAGTCTGCCCCGTGGATTGCATTTATGAAGGTGGCCGGATGTTTTACATCCATCCCATCGAATGCGTGGAATGCGGGCTGTGCGAGTCGATCTGCCCTGTCGATGCCATCCGCTACGATGACGAGGTCGAAGAAAAAGACGCCGACTTTATCCGGATCAATCGCGAATATTTTGAGGATTCTGTCACCGGTCTGGGGGAAGCAGGCGGTTGGTGTGAAGCAACCACCACCAAGATCGACCATCCGGCTGTCGCAGCCATGCCTTACAACGCTACCGCACTAGAAACGTATAAACCAAAGGGAATATCCTGATATGCATGGGGTGATAGCTGCCGTCCCGACACCGCTGGACGCTGGCGGCAAATTTATGTCTGGCCTGTTCCTGTCGCATTGCCAGTGGGCACTCGATAACGGCTGTGACGGTTTGAATATTCTCGGCTCAACGGGCGAAGCAAATTCTTTTGACAGCACGACGCGCATTTCCATCATGCGCGCGGCTGCAAAGAACCTTGATACGTCGCGGCTTATGGTGGGCACGGGGACGCCTTCACTGGCAGAAACCGTTGCCCTGACCGTGGCCGCCGATGACCTGTTGTATCCTGCCGCTCTGGTGCTCCCGCCCTATTACTACAAGCCGCTCTCCGGGGAAGGTTTGTTCCGGTGGTATGAACAACTGCATGCCGCACTGGGCGATCGGCCAATCGCCGTCTATTTCTACAATTTCCCCCAGATGACGGGGCTGGAA
Source organism: Paracoccaceae bacterium (assembly GCA_040880065.1). GTDB lineage: Bacteria > Pseudomonadota > Alphaproteobacteria > Rhodobacterales > Rhodobacteraceae > Abyssibius. The sequence goes on from JBBDJE010000060.1 coordinate 8,806, forward strand.
ATTCCGATACCTGTCATCCAACGGCTTCATGACAGGTGGCCCGAAAGGTTCGCCGGAATCAAGGATTCCTCCGGTGATCTGGGATATTGCCGTAAACTGGCCGCTATGATGCCGAAGTTGAAGGTTTTTCCGAGTTCCGAGGTCTCATTGGCCGAAGCGCACAAATCTGGTTTTGCCGGATGCATTTCAGCAACGACAAACCAGACAAGCGTGCTCTCGGCCAAGCTTTGGGCAGCCCGTAAATTGCCCGACCAAAGTCTAGCCGCGCGCATATCAGAGATTCGCGATGCCATCGCCGGACCTGCGCTGATCCCATCGGTCAAGTATCTCGTTGCTTGCAGGACGAACCACTCTGAATGGGAAAACCTGATGCCCCCCTTTATGAGCCTTTCGAGCGAACAAAAGGCAATTCTGGACCCGACAATCAAGCTGCTCTCACGTGGCTGAAATTCTCCGCTAAAACAGAAAGACTTTGAAATGACAAAACATGACAGCCTCATCGGCGGCAAATGGGTGTGCTTGGGCGACTATCACGAAAACCGGAATCCCTCCGATGTAAGCGACGTGATCGGGCTCTATTCTTATGGCGATGCGACGAGTATTGACGCTGCGGTTGACGCCGCCCGCGCTGCACAACCTGCTTGGCGCAATGTCACGCCACAAGCGCGCCATGATCTGCTGGAGGCCGTTGGCAATACGCTTGCAAAGCGCAGTCAGGAAATTGGCAGGTTGCTGTCGCGAGAAGAAGGCAAAACCCTTGGCGAAGGTATCGGCGAGACAATGCGCGCTTCGCAGGTATTTAAGTTCTTTGCGGGGGAATGCCTGCGTCAGATAGGGGATATCCAGCCCTCGGTTCGTCCGGATATTGATGTTGAAACGACGCGCGAGCCCGTTGGGGTTGTCGGCCTGATCACGCCTTGGAACTTTCCGATCGCAATCCCGGCCTGGAAGATCGCACCGGCTTTGGCCTATGGAAACACCGTTATTCTCAAGCCCGCCGATCTGACCCCGGGCTGTGCACATATCATCGCCGAGATACTGGTCGAATGCGGCTGCCCTGCGGGCGTGTTCAACCTCGTCATGGGGCGCGGTTCTTCGGTTGGTGAAGCGCTGGTTACACATCCTGGTGTGGATGCGATATCTTTCACCGGGTCGGTTGGCACCGGGCATCATATCGCCGAGGTTTGTGGTAAAATGCTGAAGAAAGTTCAGCTTGAAATGGGCGGCAAAAACCCGATGGTCGTTTTGAACGATGCCGATCTGTCAGTTGCCGTGCCTGCCTGTATCAATGGCACCTTCTTTTCAACCGGCCAACGATGCACGGCGTCTTCTCGGTTGATTGTCGAGACCGGGATTCATGACGAATTTGTCGCTGAGATGACCAGAGTAATGGGCAAGCTGAAAATCGGCGACGCGCTCGATCCAGCCACCCAAATAGGGCCGGTCGTTGACCTCAAACAACTGGACTCAAATCTTGGCTATATTGAACTGGCAAAATCAGAAGCTTCGCAGGTCATAGGCGGCGAGCGACTGGACCTCGGAAAAGACGGGTTCTTTCAGCAACCCGCGCTCTTTCTTGGAACGGACAATGCCATGCGTATCAATCGTGAAGAGATTTTTGGCCCTTGCGGGTCAGTCATCAGGGCGGATGATTTCGACCATGCCCTTTCAATCGCAAATGACACGGCGTTTGGACTGACTGCGGGCATATGCACCAAAAGCCTGAAGTATGCGCGGGAATTCAAGCGTCAGGCCGAGGTCGGCATGGTGATGGTCAACCTGCCGACAGCCGGGGTCGATTATCATGTGGCGTTCGGCGGGCGCAAAGGGTCATCCTACGGGCCGCGCGAACAGGGGCGCTACGCGGCCGAATTCTACAGCACTGTCAAAACCAGCTATCAGTTCGCCGGGTAAATCATGACAGACATAAAAAAACAGGCGAAGTGGGACCGGCGGTTCATGGCGCTATGCGATCATATCTCGCAGTGGACGGAAGATCGTGAGTTCAAGGTCGGCGCGGTGTTTGTCGGGCCTGATCTCGAGATCAGGTCCACCGGCTACAATGGCTTTGCGCGCAGCGTTCGAAGCGATGTTGAAGAACGCTATGATCGCGCCAGCGGTGAGAAGTTCTTCTGGTTTGAGCATGGTGAACGCAACGCGATCTACAACGCCGCGCGCATCGGCATATCAACCAATACGTGTACGCTTTATGTAAACCGCTTTCCCTGCGCTGATTGCGCGCGCGCAATCATTCAGGCCGGGATTTCGCGCATCGTATGCCCCGCCAAACCGCTGAATGATGGCGCGCTCGATCACAGTTTTGACGTGTCGCAAACCATGTTGTTTGAAGCCCATGTGGATGTCTCGTTATATTCCGTCGATCTAACGCAAGCAAACGCGTAAAGACCCCAGTGCGCGTTGAGCGCAGCAAGGTTGTGCGACCTCAAGCCTTCGCAACCCGATAGGTGTGGGGATTTTGGATACTTATTACCCTGTCTTTAAAGCACAGTTTCGCGAATTCTTTTGCCAGTAAAGTCGCTAAAACTGATCCAATTTCAATGCCATGTCGTAAAGATAATACAACCGGCCTCGTTGCGCTTTTCATGCTTTGGCCCTATATGCACGCTCGACTCATAGAAACTGGTAATTGCAATGCGCGCTTTGAAATCATACGGGGTTGCTGCCCTGCTCATTCTCATTCTTGGCGGCTGGCTGCTGACCGGCACGCTTGTGCGCGGCGGGCTCGGGCCCGAGGCTGGCGAAGTCACGGTTGTTGGCGCGATTGAAGGTGAGGATGGCGGCCTGTTGACCGCTGCGGTTACCGCCAGCGGCCTAGCCGTTACGCCCCACCATCTGGAAGGTGCCGAAGACCCTGCGCTGAGCATTGCCGAGCGAAACGAACTTGCCAGCAACACTGACGGGCCGCCACGCTCGGTGCGCACGCAGGTTTACCAGCAAGGCCTGATGCCGCTGCGCGTGCAGTTGCGCGGCCATACCGAAGCCAATGGTGTTGTGGATGCATCCGTGCGCACCAGTGACATCGTGCGCGAAGTGCATGTTGCCGCGGGCGACAGTGTTGAAGAGGGCGATCTTATCTGCTCGCTTGACGGTGGCACGCGCAATGCGCGGGTGAACCAGGCATTGGCCACCGTCGCACAGGCCGAAGCCGCCCTGCAGCAAGCCACGAATGATTACGAGATCAATGCCGCCTTGCGCGACAAGGGCCTCGTTTCGGAAAACAGCGCCGAAGCGCAGGCCGCGGCATTGCGCTCTGCCGAAGCAAACCTTGAAGCCGCACAAGTGGCCCTGCGCAATGCCGAAGTGGAGCGTGAAAACACCGAGGTGCGCGCGACTGTTTCCGGCATCATCCAGCGCCCCATCGCCAAACAGGGCGATTTGCTGAATATGGGCCAAAGCTGTGCCAAAATCATCCAGCTTGACCCGATGTTGTTTATCGGCTCGGTGCCGCAGGTGCATATCGACCTTGCGCGCACAGGGCTGAGCGCCGAAATCCGCACAATCAACAATCAGCGCGCCACAGGCGCGGTGCGTTATGTTTCGGCCAGTGCCGACCCGATGACACGGACGTTCGAAATTGAAATCGTGTTTGACAACCCCGAAGGCGCCATTCGTGACGGGCTGACCGCCGAGGCCACGGTCGAGCTTGGCAGTGTGCCCGCGCATCTTGTGCCGCAATCCATTCTGACGCTGAACAGCGACGGTGTGCTTGGCATTCGCGGTGTGGTTGATGGCAAGGTCGTGTTCTACCCCACGCAAATCTTGCAAGACAGCCGCGACGGTGCATGGGTTTCGGGGCTGCCGCGCTCGGCGGTGCTTATTGTTATCGGTCAGGAATATGTTGTGGACGGTCAAGCCGTGACCGCAAGCGATGAGGGCCAGTAAGGGGCAGGACGATGTTGAACTTTATCGCACGCATTCTGCGAATGCCCCGGGTGGTCATCACGCTGATGATCTTTGTGCTGATTGGTGGCTTCACCTCCTATCAGTCCCTGCCCAAGGAAAGCTTTCCGGCAATCGACATTCCCTATTTCTATGTTTCGGTCAGCCAGAGCGGCATTTCGCCGGGCGATGCTGAACGCCTTCTGGTCAAGCCGATCGAAGACCGTCTGAACGGCATTGACGGGCTGGAAAACATTTCGACCACAACCACCACCGGCCATGCCTCCATTTTTCTGGAGTTCAATATCAATGCCGATAATGAAAAGGCATTGTCCGATATTCGCGCCAAGCTCGATGGTGTAGGCAACGAATTGCCATCCGATGCCGACGAGCCCAGCGTCAGCGAGATTTCCTTCACCGATATGCCGGTGATGTCGGTCTCGATTTATGGCGACGTGCCGGAAGCCACGCTTGTGCGTCAGGCGCGCGCGCTGCGCGACGTGCTGGAAAGCCTGCCCAATGTCCAGTCGGTTGACATTTCGGGCGCGCGTGACGAGGTGCTAGAGGTTCGCATCGACCAGTTGCGGCTTGAGGGCTACGGGCTGACCGCCGGGCAGATATTCGATGCGCTGGCGCGCAATAACACCATGGTTGCCGGCGGCACGCTGGATAGCGGCCAAGGCGCGTTCAACATTGAAATTCCCGGCCTGATCTCGACCGCAGAAGAGGTTTACAACCTGCCCCTGTTGACCGTCGGCGACCGCGTTGTCGTGTTTGGTGACGTTGCCACGGTAACGCGCACCTTCAAGGATGCGACCGAATACGCCTATGTCAACGGCGCGCCGGCCATCACGCTGGCGGTGGTCAGGAAACTCGGCACCAACATCATGGATGTGTCGGGCGAAGTGCGCAGCGCGGTTGCGGACTTCACCGCAGACTGGCCGCGCGAGATTGGCCACAGTTTCCTGCTGGACCAGTCTATCAGCACGGAAAACCTCTATCGCTCGCTTGAGGCCTCGGTGATGACCGCAGTGGTTCTGGTGCTGATCATGTGCGTCGCAACCCTTGGCGTGCGTCCGGCCATCATGATCGGCATCTCCATCCCGGTATCATTCATGATCACTTTTCTGGTGCTGAACGCGATGGGCATAACCATCAACATGATGGTGATGTTCGGCCTTGTCATTGCTGTTGGCGTGCTGGTCGATGACCCGATCGTCGTGGTGGAATATGCCCAGCGAAAGCTCTCTGAAGGGGTGTCGCGCAAAAAGGCGTTTATTCTTGCTGTACGCAAGATGTTCGTGCCGGTGGTTGCATCCACTGCCACCATGCTCGGGGCCTTTGTGCCGCTGCTGTTCTGGCCCGGTATCATCGGCAAGTTCATGTCCTATCTGCCGATTGTGGTGATCATCGTCATGGTCGCCTCGCTGGTGTCTGCGTTGATCTTCCTGCCGGTGATCGGTGCGATGATTGCCCGGAACGAAACGTCGGACAAGGAAAAGGAAAACGCCAGCATTGTCATGTATCCTGACAAGTTTGATGCCAGAAAGGTGCGCGGGCTGACAGGCGTTTACGTACGCATTATGGCGCGGCTGCTGCGCGCGCCGGGGCTGACAATGCTGGCCGGCTTTGGCATCGTGCTGTCCATCTTCATCTATTTCGCGCAAAACCCGACAGGCATTGAAGCCTTCCCCGAGACGGAGCCCGAATACGGCACTGTTTCGGTGGTGACACGGGGCAACTACTCACCCAACGAGATCCGCGATTTCCTGATCGAGGTGCAGGATGAAGTGCTGCGCGTGCCGGGCATTCAGGATGTGATTCTGTCATTTGGCAGCGGCAACGGGTCGCCACCCGATACGATCGGCACACTGGAATTGCAGTTACAGCCATGGCAAACGCGCTATCCAGCCGAGACGATTTTTGCGGAAATTCGCGCCAGAACCGCTAGTATTTCCGGGCTGGAAATTCAGATTTCCCAGCAGGAAAGCGGCCCGCCCGCTGGCAAGGATATCAACCTGCGCGTTGAATCCACCCGCTATGCTGACCTTGTGCCCGCCGTCACTCAGTTGCGTGACTATATCGAAACCCGGATTCCCGGCGCGCTGGATATCGAGGATGGCCGACCGGCCCCAGGCATTGACTGGCGGCTGACCTTTGATCGCGCCGAAGCCTCAAAATTCGGCATCGGGTTGCGCGACCTTGGCCCCTATATCAAGCTTGTCACCACCGGCGTTACCATCGGCAGCTTTCTGCCGGAAGGTGCGGCTGACGAACTGGACATCGTCGTGCGCCTTCCCCAAAGCGAGCGCAGTCTGGATGCGCTGGACAATATTCGCATTTCAACGGCACACGGGCTGGTGCCGGTATCAAACTTTCTGGTGCGCACGGTCGAGCCGGCAACAGGCACTATTTCGCGGCGTAACGGTATCTATTCGATGAATGTTGCCGCAAACCTGCCGCCAGATTTGGCCTCTGCCGAGCAGATAGATTTGATCAAGGCATGGGAAGCTGCGCAGGACTGGCCCGAAACCGTGAACATCGTTTATGGCGGTGCGGCCGAACAAACCGACGATACCAACGCCTTTATCGTACAGGCCTTTATCGGCGCGATGTTTCTGATCTTCTTCATTCTGCTGCTGGAATATAACAGTTTTTATCAGGTCTTCGTTACATTGACGACCGTGCTCATGTCCATCTCGGGCGTGCTGCTCGGGATGCTGCTCACCGGCATGGCGTTTTCGGCCATCATGACAGGACTTGGCATTGTTGCGCTGACCGGAATTGTCGTGAAGAACGGAATCGTGCTGCTGGATACCTATAACCACTATAATCGCACCGAAAAGGTCGAGCCCGTCAAGGCGATGCTTATTACGGTGGCGCAGCGCATCCGCCCGGTGCTGCTTACAGCATCGGTAACGGCGCTTGGCGTCATTCCCATGGCCCTGAATATCGAGTTTGACTTCATTCGCCGCGAAATTGTTGTTGGCGGGCTGGCGGGGATCTTCTTTGTCCAGCTTGCGGCCGCTCTGGTATCGGGGCTGCTGTTTGCAACTTTTCTGACACTGGTCATGGTGCCGGTGATGATCGCCGCGCCTTCGGTGTTCAAGGGGCGGATCAAACGGGTTTGGGGCTGGTTGCGCGGCACCAAAAAGCCGGAGCCTAGCGAAGCTGCCCCGAAAAAGCCAATCCGCGAACCCTTGCCAATAGATGGCGAGTTTATTCAGGCCGAATAGGTCTAAAGCATGTTGCAGCAAAAGTGGGAACCGGTTTTCTGCAGTTAAACATGCGTTATCAAACACCTAGGGCGTGATCGGGTAGCGTATATAGGCAAAGCGCTGCCCATCAGGTGCCCATGAGGCGACGTTGATCGTGCCCTGCCCGCCATTAAACCGGTCGATATCGCGCGCAGGCCCGCCGCTGGCGGGCATGATGCGAATAATAACATCACAGTCAGCCGGGTGCCCCTCGGTCCCCGGTGGAAAGCTGATATAGGCCAGCGCCTGCCCGTCAGGGGCAAGATGCGGGAACCAGTTTACACGTGCATCATGGCTAAGTTGCTCGATATTGCTGCCATCGGGCCGCATCCGGAAAATTTGTGCATGGCCGGGGCGGGTGGCGGCGGCTTCCGAGTTGAAGTAAATCCACTTGCCATCGGGCGAAAATTCCGGCCCGTCAACAAAGCAGGCTCCATCGGTCAAATAGGCTTGTGTGCCGCCAGCCGCAGGCAGGGTTGCAATCCGGGTCATCATCGTGCCATCGCCGCGCCGCTCCAGCGCCACATAGGCCAGCAAAGCGCCATCGGGCGAAATGCCGTGCAGGTAATAGCGATAGCGCCGCGCGGCATCCACCGCATGCGAAACCTGCCGCGGGGTACCGCCCTCAAACGGCACAACATATAAATGCCCGTCATTCGCGCTGGCATAGATGTGCCTGCCATCAGGCGCGATCACATGGTCGTTGTTCAGGTTTTCAACGGGCGCTGTGTTGATCCGGTTCGGCCCAAGTTGGCCGTCAGGCGATATAACAAACAACCGCCCGTCGGCATTGAAAACCAGCCAGTTACCATCGGGTGTCCAGTTTGGAGCTTCGATCAACTGGTCTGTCTCGAATATAACTTCGGGGCGCGCGCCGGTGCGCGGTGCGACAACCAGTTGGCTGATCTGGCGGGGCAACAGGCGGCGGGCATCGAGGCCGGGGCGTTGGTTTTGCATCGTGTTTCTTTGCTTGGGCCGGGGCCACAGTCGGGGCCACAGTCGGGTTAAGGGCCGGGGTAAGGGCCGGGGTAAGGGCCGGGGCCATTCAGCAGCCTAACCGCAGGCGCATAATTCGCGTAGCAGATTTTGCGCCATTTCCAGCGCAGTGGCGGCATATCCAGTGGCGTTTTGTTATATCCGCGCCTATATGAAAGGCTGAACCGGGGGTTGTATGGCGAATTATCTGTATAAGGGCGACTTGCCCGCTGATCTGGACCTAGGCGCGATTGTCGCAATTGATTGTGAAACCATGGGGCTTATGGCGGGCCGTGACCGGCTCTGCCTTGTGCAGCTTTCCGGTGGGGATGGCCATGCGCATCTGGTGCAGATCGCGCAAGACCAGACCGAAGCCCCCAACCTGTGCGCGCTTCTGGCTAATCCGCAGGTGCTGAAGCTCTTCCATTTCGGCCGGTTTGACATTGCGGCGATGTATCAGCGCTTTCAGGTGCTGGCCGCGCCGGTTTATTGCACAAAAATCGCCGCCAAGCTGGTGCGCACCTTTACCGACCGGCACGGGCTGAAAAACCTGTTGCAGGAAATGCTGGGTGTGGACATCTCGAAACTGCAACAAAGCTCGGATTGGGGCGCGCCGGAACTGAGCGAGGCGCAGCTCGCCTATGCCGCGTCTGATGTGCTGTATCTGCACAAGCTCAAAGCCGCGCTCGATGTGATGCTGGAGCGCGAGAACCGCATGGGCCACGCGCAGGCCGCCTTTGGCTACCTGCCGCACCGTGCCCTGCTCGACCTTGCCGGATGGCCCGACCACGATATTTTTGCGCATTGAGGCCGTAATGCCCGATCGCCAGCAACAGCGCCAACGGAAAACGGCCCGTTACTCGAAATTCGTGGCGCGCATCAAGGTGCTGCTACCGCTGCTGGCGCTGGTTATCCTGTCGACGGTGTTTTTACTGGGTGACGGTCGCAGGCTTGATCGGGCGCTGACCTTTTCCGATGCCGATTTCGAGGCGCTTGGCCAAACCGATGTACTTGCCCGCGCGCGCTTTGCCGGTGCCACTGTCAATGGTGACTATCTCAGCTTTTCGACGCTGCGCCTTGCGCCCGACCCGAGCCGCGAAAACGTGTTGCTGTTTGACAAGCTTTCCGGTTCGATCCAGTTTGCCGACGGGCAAGAGGCGACACTGCTGGCCACAGTGGCCGAATTTTTCGTGAGCGATAACCGTATCGTCATGCCTGATGGTGGCGCGATCACCACCTCGCAAGGCTATCGTGGCCGCACCGAAACCATGCAAGCCGCGCTGACGGGCGGTGATATCAGCGGCACGGGGCTGGATGGCAGCGGCCCGCTTGGCGAAATTACCGCCGGTAGCTTTGAAATCCGCGAATCTGCTACAGAAAATCGGGTGCTTTGGTTTGGTCAAGGGGTTAGGCTAAAGCTGCACCAACAGGTCAACACCGACAACGAGGGAGCCTTGGAATGACATTTCGCCGCGCAATACCATTCGCCATAGCATTGCTGTGCGGGGCTGCTGGCCCGCTGCTGGCCCAGGGCGCAAGCCTGCCCTTTGCCGGCCTGCCCGCCGGTGAGGCGCAGGATGTTGAAGTTTCCGCCGATACATTGCGCGTAAGCCAAGCCGATGAAACCGCGATATTCGAGGGCAATGTGCAGGTTGCCGTGGGCGATTTGCGCCTGACTGCCGCACGGGTCGAGGTCGTCTATGCGGCAGAGGCCGGCAAAATCGCAGCGCTGCGCGCCAGCGGTGGTGTGCTGCTGAGCAATGGCGTTGAAACAGCCGAGGGCGATTCCGCCGTCTATTCGCTGGTTGATGGCCAGATACTGATTGAAGGCAGCGTGATCCTGACCCAGGGTTCGAGTGCCTTGTCGGGCGAACGGCTGCGCATTGACCTTGTGGCAGGCACGGCGCTCATGGAAGGCCGCGTGCAAACCATTTTCCGAACCGAGGGCAATTGATGCAGTCTGATACCGGGGCCGCGCCAGCCCGTGAAACGGCACCGGAGCCTGCGGCAAGGCAAGCCGCCAGCGGGCTGATCGTGCGCAATCTGGCCAAGTCTTACAAACGCCGCCCGGTGCTGCGCGATGTTTCGCTGGAGTTGTATCGTGGCGAGGTTGTGGCGCTGCTTGGCCCCAATGGCGCAGGCAAAACCACCTGCTTTTATTCCGTTGCCGGTTTGGTAAACCCCGATGCGGGCGAAATCGAGATTGACGGAATTGATGCCTCGGCCCTGCCGATGTATCGCCGCGCCAAGCTTGGTATCGGCTATTTGCCGCAGGAAGCCTCGATTTTTCGCGGCATGTCGGTGGAAGACAACATCCGCGCGATTCTTGAAATTTCGACACGTGATCGCGGCAAACGCCAGCGCGAACTCGAATCACTTATGGCCGAATTTTCAATTACGCACCTGCGCCGCGCCCCTGCCATGGCGCTTTCGGGCGGCGAGCGGCGGCGCGTTGAAATTGCCCGCTGTCTGGCCAGTTTCCCCAAATATGTGCTTCTGGATGAGCCTTTTGCGGGGGTTGATCCTATTGCGGTAGGCGAGATTCGCAATTTGGTAAGCCACCTCAAAGATCGCGGTCTTGGCGTTTTGATAACCGATCACAACGTAAGAGAGACTTTGGACATTGTTGATCGCGCATATATCTTGCATGATGGCACAATGTTGATGAGCGGAACGCCAGAGGAAGTGGTGCAAGACCCCGATGTGCGGCGGGTCTATCTGGGCGACAAGTTCAGAATCTAGGCGGCCCGCGCCCAACGGGAGGCAGGATGAAACTAGGACCATCCTTGGAATTGCGCCAGTCGCAGCGGTTGAGCATAACGCCACAACTGCGCCAGGCGCTTGCCGTTTTGCAGATGAACCAACAGTCACTGCACCAGTTGCTGCGCGAGGAGCTGGACAAAAACCCCCTGATCGTGGCCGAAGACGACCTTGCAGCCCCGCGTCCCGCGCCCCTGCCGCACAGCCATAGAAGCCTTGGCAATGCCGCGCAGGATATGGACAGTTTTCCCGCCACAGCAACCACGCTTGCCGCTTTTCTGGCCGCGCAAATCGGCATGATGCAGGTGCCAGCCGAGCAGGCCGCTTTGGCACAATTGCTCACGCAGGAACTGGAACCCGACGGTTATTTGCGCGCCCCGCTTGCCGAGATTGCCGCGCGCCATGGCCAAAGCGAGGCCGCCTTTGAGGCTGCGCTAAGGCTTGTGCAGAGCTGCGAGCCTGTCGGCGTGGGCGCGCGCAATCTGGCCGAATGCCTTGGGCTGCAACTGGCCGAGCGCGGCGCGCTGTGCAACGGGGCCAGGGCGGTGCTCGGGCGGCTTGACCTTGTGGCTGCCAACAAGCACGAGGCATTGAGCAAAATCAGCGGGTTAAACGCAGACGCGCTTCAGGCCCTGCTGGACAGTTTGCGCAAGCTCGACCCGCGCCCCGGTGCCGCGTTTGAGGCCGATACGGCTGCCATCGTCGTGCCCGAAATCATTGTGCGGCGCGATACTTTCGGCCAATGGCAATGCGAGCTGAACCCCGAAGCCCTGCCAAGGCTGAGCATCAATTCAAGCTATGCCAACGCGCTTGGCCGCACCGATACCGAAAGCGCGGCGTTCACCCGGCACTGGGGCGAGCGGGCCAATTGGCTTTTGCGCGCCTTATCACAACGCGCCGCCAATATACTGAAAGTGGCCAGCGCGATTGTCGAGCATCAGGCGCATTTCTTTGAAAAAGGCGCGATGGATATGCGCCCGCTATCTTTGCGCGAAATTGCCGAAACCACAAAGCTGCACGAATCAACCGTCAGCCGTGCGGTGAACGGCAAATACCTAACCTGCCGCAGGGGCACCTTTGAATTGCGGTATTTCTTTTCCGTCGGGCTGAACGCAACATCGGGTGATGAGCGGTTTGGTGCTGTTGCAATCCGCGCGCGAATTAAACGCCTGATTGATGCAGAAGACCAGAAAAATCCGCTCTCCGACGATGATCTGGTAAAATATTTGCGCACAGGCGGCGTTGATATTGCGCGCCGCACCGTGGCCAAATATCGTGGGGCCATGGGCATTTTGACATCGCTTCAGCGCCGCCGGCAGTACGCATCCACAAACTGGTGACGGACTGACGCCGGGCACACCAAGCCCATTGGCGCATGCGATGCCACTGCCCTGACAGCCCAACCTGGGCGACTGGTATGGAAAGGACTCATCATGCGAATTACGGTCAAAGGAAAGCAGATGGATGTTGGCGACGCGCTGACAACCCATGTAAACGAGCGTCTACAGGAGGTAGTGGCAAAATATGCCGAGCGTCCGACCGAAGCGGAGGTGACGTTTTCCAAAGATCGCCACGAGTTTGTTGCCGATACATCCATCCATCTTTCCACCGGCATGAAGGCGCAGGCCAAAGCCCATGGCAGCGATGTTTACGGCGCGTTTGAGGGTGCAGCAGACCGGCTGGAAAAACAGCTTCGCCGCTACAAGCGCCGCCTGAAAGACCACCACCGCGACCACAAGGACCCGATTGAAACCATCGGCGCACCATCTTACATCCTGTCGGGTGGAAACATTGACGAGGTTGAGCCGGAAAGCCTGCAACCGATGATCGTTGCCGAGATGGAAGCGCCGGTGCAAACCCTTTCGGTAGGCGAGGCTGTTATGGCCATGGAGCTTGCCGGCGCACCTATGCTGGTGTTCAGAAATTCCAAGCATGGCGGCGTTAATGTCGTTCATACGCGAGAAGACGGAAATATAGGGTGGATAGACCCCCGCAATTCGCGTTAAAGGACCGCCAAAGGCAAACAGAGGCAGATTCGTGGATATACAGGAAATATTGCCGCCCTCGGCTGTGAAAACGACCGACAAGGCGACAAGCAAGAAAAAACTGTTGCAAGATCTCGGCCAGAACTGCGCCGAACTCTATGGTTTGAACGCCGATAAGGTGTTTCAGGCTTTGCAAGACCGCGAACTGCTTGGCCCGACTGCCATGGGGCATGGCGTTGCCATTCCCCATGCGCGCCTGCCCGATCTGGATGAAGTGCGCGGTTTTTTCATGCGCCTGACCAAACCGATTGATTTTGACGCGGTAGACCGTCAGCCGGTTGATCTGGTATTTGTGCTTTTGGCCCCCGAAAACGCGGGCGCTGCGCATCTTAAAGCACTGGCACGCGTTTCGCGCGCGCTGCGCGATCCGGCTGTTTGCGCCAAGCTTCGCGCCCATGATGCCGATGCTTCGATGATGTATTATGCGCTGCTTGGCAGTGAAGCATCAAAAGCCGCATAGCCCGGCTGCCAGTTTCCAAACCCGAAACGCGCATAGTCCTCGCCATATGCGGCACGGGCAAGGGTTTCGGTTTGGGTGGTGTAGATTTCAGCCAGATCAAAGGCAAAGGCTGCGTGTTTGTCGCGGCGCAGCGTGGCCCAGATGGGTGGAATATCAAGCGCGCGCTCAAGTTCCGGCAGCTCACGGTTTAACTGCTCCACCCGTATGAACCGCGTAATCGGCATGATTTGAGCAAATATATCGGCAAGGGCGGATTGGGTTTGCCACGCACAATCCTGCCGAATGTCGGTTTCGCCCTGCAAGTTCGCCGCAACGAACAGCAAAAACTGGTGAAACGCGGTGCGGTGGTCGTCAGCCGTATAGGTTTTACGGTCGAGCTTTTGTGCATCGCGCGGCAGGTAAAGCTGGTAGCGCGTTTCCAGCGTTGCGCGGATTTTCTGGAAGGCATCGGGCGCGGTGCTGAAAATCTTGTTCATAAAGGCGGCATAAAGCCGGTCTATCGGATGGTGCAGAACGCTGATCACTTCGGCTTTCTGGTTGCGCGCCGCCCAGTCTTTCACATAGTCCAGCTTCAAGCCTGTGCGCAATTCGCTTGGCACAAGGCCAAGCCATGCGGTGAGCGGCTGTTTGGTATTTTCAATAAGCGGCGCAAAGGCCAGCGGGCGGTGGTCGCACACATAATAATGCCGCGGCCAGACCCATTTGACCTGGCTTTCGGTTTGCGACAGTGGTTCCGTCTCGGGCAGGGATTCGGGGGCGGGCAGGCCAAGGGCTTCGTAAACCTCGGCGTAATTGGCAATTTTGGCGTGCAAGGGCGCAGGGTTTTGGCGTTTTATCGGCGTTTCTAGCATTTCGCGGGGTGATGTGGCACCCAGTGCCTTGGCCAGAGCATTCACTTTGGCAATATCACCCAGATCGGCATAGTTAATGCGCAAAGCCGCCTGAGCAGATGCCGCAAGCCCCGCCTCGATCCGGTCAAAATAGACCTTGCGCGTCGCTTTGTAGGCTTTAAATGCCGCGGGGCTAACGGGTACAGAAAGCGGCAGCCGGTCATTTTCCGAGCCGATCAGCCAGATATCGCTGAACTGTGCAATGCCAAGCGAAACGTAGGATTCCAGCGGGTCCCGCGTCAGGATAACTTTTGCGCAGCGCGGATCATCAAGCAGCACCTGCAGGGCGGCGGGCACATGTTCGGGGAAATAACGCAAACCGTTGACCGTTTCGGGCCTTGCATGGGCTATGGCTGCAAGCAGCGCTGCAGGGTCGCGCCGCGCGGTGTCGCAACTGACATCAAACAGCATGTTCTGGCCCCTGCGGCCAATGAATACCGGGTTGAACAGCTCGCCAAAGCTGGCCAGCCCGTCATATTGCGCCAAATAGCGCTCCAGCAGGTTCGAGCCGCTGCGCATAACGGAAAATATGACAAAACTGTCAAAAGGGCGTAGGGCGGTGCTCATGCCAGCAGCCGCGCCTTCTGTCGCTTGGCATCGCTGCGCAAATCCAGACCATCGTCTGAATAGGTCAGGTTAACGCCGGCATTTTTGAGATCTGTGATGAACTGGCCCAAACCTTTTGGCGTGCACATTTGCGGGGGCTGCAAGCCTTCAGGCGGGTCTTGGTGCGTGACCAGATGAACGATGGGGCCAAGTATGTTCATCGGGTTTGCGAGCACATGGCCAAGCGGCAAAATCAGCGCGCGCGCCGGGCTGCTTTCGCGCAGCACATTGGCCAGATGCTGCTTTTCACGCGCCAGCGCCGCGGCGGCCTGATCGCGCAGCGCCACCGGGTCGGGGTTGGGCTGGCGCATCATATCAAGCAACCATGCCGAGCGGACGTGCAAAATTCGTGCATTGGGGTCGGCTTCGATAATGCGGGCAACCTTGTTATTGTCGCACAGATCATGGGCGAAAATCGGCAAACCATTGCGCTGCGCCCACACGAAATTGCGCAGAAATTCTGCTGGTCGATAGTCGCGCACAACCGAAAGCGCGGTCAGCCCGCCGGGGCCGACGGGCTGGTCGTTTTCAAATAATGCGCCTTTTGGGTGGTAAATGCGGCCCATGGCGCGTTGGCCGGTATGGTGCAAAATCCATGGTTGCAGCTCTTCAAACACCGAATCCAGCCCCTGAAGCACCAGATAAGGCACCGCCGTCTCTCGTGTAAAACGTGCGCGCGCACCGACATGGCGGGCCTGCATCATCAGCCCGCGCCGCCCTTCCAGCCTGCGGCGTTCAACCTGGCCGATATGGCGCAAAAACGCCTCGCGCTGAGCGGGTTGGCGGGGCAGGGCCGGGCGCGACTTGTCCAGTAAATGGGTATAGAGCGCATCAGCCCCTGCCCAGATCTTGCGGGCGAAATAACTGTCGAGGTTTTGCAGACCGGCAAGATGGTCGTCATACAGCACCACCGGTTTGCCTTCATAGTCAAACCGCGCATAGCACAGCGCGCGCGATTCAATTTTTTGCGAATGCTGGCGCGCAAGGGTTTGGAAGTAGGATTCATCGGGGATCCAGCAGCGCTTGAAAAACGCGTCATATTCCGCGCGGCGCGCATCGTTTAGAATGGCGCGCAACGTCGCCACGCTCAGCACCCACCATTGCGAGCCGATATGCGCCACCATGCCTTCGGGCAGTTTGCGTTTGACGCCAAAGCGGCGTTGCAGTGCGACCGACATATCAAACAGGCGGCGGTTTTTCTTCCAGTTGAAGGGGAAGTAAAGCGTGAACCGCTCGTGCTCCAGCCCGCCCTTGATCCAATGCGCGGCCCCCGCGGTCACGCTTTCAATGAAGTCGGTTTCTGGATTTTTTTCCAGAAACGCAACAAACTCGGCCAGCGGGCGGGTTGGCAGGCTATCGCCTGAAAGCTGGCAGATATGGCCAAGGTCGGGGATATGCGCCAGCAAGGTTTTAACGGCGGCGATTTGTGCTTCGACCAGCGAAAACTCGCCCCAAGCGGCGCGAATGCGCGGGCTGAACAGAATATTGTCATGCGCTGAAAGTGTGGCGCGCAGCCGGTCAAACTCTGCCTGCGGGGCAGCGGCGTCGACATGCAACACCACCGGACAGCCGGCGCCCGATAATGTGGCGGCAAGTGCTGCCACGCGCGGCAGGTCGCGATGCGCCAGAATGGAGAAACCAACGCTCATGCCCAGCCGCCCGAGGAGATCAGCCCGTCATCTTCCAGTTGTGCCCAGCCTTTGTATTGGCGCGATTCCGGCGTGGCGAGCACAGTATCGGCGGCCAGTGTCTGGCCATAGGCCGCGTATTCGCGGCCACTCTCATAATGCTCCAGCCGGTCGCTTTCCTCGACTGCGCGGTCCAGAATATCGGGCAGGAATTTGGTGTGCAGCAGCGCGCCGCTGATCATTTCACCGCCACGTTCATCGTAGGTTACATTCATCGCGCGCGGCAGCATAAGGTGAGTTGAGGAGATATACACGCAGCCCCAGCGCCAGCGCACCAGCGGAATTTTGTTCAGCGCAGGGGCAAGCCGCGGATTGTTTGCAAAGTTCAGCCGCAGGCGCGGGCCGCCCTGTATCCACAAATGCCGGTGCTGGTTGTCGCGATGGTAGACATAATTGGAATGGTCATAGCGGTTGAGCAAGCTCAGCGGGTCTTGCCCCGGTTGGTAGCTGGCCTGCCCAAGCGGGCCTTCGGGATACATATCAACCAGCATTGCGGGCAAGGCACGCAGGTGCGACAGGTCCAGCCATTCGGTAAGCGCGCGCAAGCCCCGCGTTGTGTGATGTGGATAGACCAACAGCTCGTCGCAATCGACCGTAAGGCACCAATTGTCATGGCCAAAGCGGGCAAGCAGGTGGTTTAGCCAGTCCACCCCGAAATGCGCATCGCGGTAGCTGGCATCGGTGTGCCAGATCGAGGCATCTTCCTGCGCTTCTAAAAACGCGGCGCTGCCATCGGTTGACCCGTTATCGACAAAGAAGAAATGCTCAACGCCAAGGTTGCGGTAATACTCAACAAAATAGGGCAGGCGCTCGGCCTCGTTGCGCAGCACGCAAAACAGATAGATCGCGCCTTTCTGGCGGCGCGGGGCGCGCAAATGCGTGCGCACCAGCTTTCGTCCGTGCCAGGCTGCGCGCACCTGCCACGCCTTGCGAACCAGTCGCTGCCGATACGCGCGCCATATGCTTGTTGGGCTGGGCAAATAAACCTCGGGCTAGTCTTTGAACCAATTATGCGAGTAAATCGTCAACTAAAGAAAAATGGCGGCCCCAGTCCGGAAAGTCAAACTTTGCCGGAGGGGTGGGCGGGGTATGGCTTGCGGCTGTAATCGCGTCAAGCCAGGCTTTGGGGTTATCGGCTGGCAGGTAGGTGGCATGGGGGCCGGCCAGTTCGCGAAACACCGGCAAATCGGAGCACAGCACCGGCACGCCCATTTGCAGCGCTTCAACCAGCGGATAGCCGAAACCTTCCGCGAAGGATGGAAAAAGCAGCGCGCGCACGCGGGCCAGATGTGCGGCCAATGCCGTATCATCCAGCGCGCCATGTTCAAACACCGGCTGGCCCGCCGCAATGGCCGCATCCAGCCGGGTAAACACTGCATCATTGCGCCAGCCCCGCCGCCCGATAATGTGAAGCTGTGGCGCGTTCGGTTCGGCACAAAGCGTATCCCAGACATCCAGCAAAAGCGCGTGGTTCTTGCGCGGCTCTATGGTGCCAAGCACGACAAATTCGGCAGGTGTGGTTGTTACAGGTGCTGTGCGCCGGCCGGCCAGCGCATCGCAGCCAAGCGGGGCGATATGCAGCGCTGCCTTAAGCCCGAATGTGCCAAGCCAATGCGCGCCGCGCGCCGCGGTATCTGCCGAGTTGCAGATAATGCCCGTCGCACCTTTGGCCGTAGAACGCAGCTCTTGCGCAAAGCGCTCTGGTAGACCTTCGCGGCTGAATTCAGGCCAATCCAACGGGATCGTATCATGCAGCATGGCAAGGCGCGGGCCTGCGCCTGCTTTGCGCATTGCCGCCCAGACAGGCGCACTGCGGTTGGAATGACCCACATTCACATAGGCAAAACCGTTGGGCATGTGGCGCGCCAGCAACCGCGAAAGCCCGCGCCGCCAGCAACGGGCAAAAGCGATGCGCCGCAGCTCGGCCTGAACGCGGCGCTGCGCCGGGCTAAGCTTGCGTGACAGATGCGCCAGAAGGTCGGGCCTTCCCGGCAGTGCCGCACCCACCAGCACCGGCCAGAACCGCGCCATGCCCGCCCGATCAAGCAGCACAAAGCCGCCCGCCAGCCGTGCAAGAAAAAAGGCGGGCGCAACGTCCCGCATGAACTGGCGGATATAGGCGCGCTCGACCCTGTCAATGCCCGTAGCAGGGCCAAGGCCGATGCGCGAAACACTGCGGCTGATATCAAGAAGGCGGGCGCGCAAGGCGCTATTCCGCTGCGTGCGAGGCCGCGTTGAGGGTGGAGAGATAGGCGCCAAACTCGTCGCGCAAATCTTCCCGCGCAAGGCCGAAGGCAACGGTTGCCTGCAAAAAACCGGCTTTGGAGCCGCAGTCAAAGCGCTGGCCCTTGAACCGGTAACCATAAACATTGTCATGTTCACAAATTTGCGCGGCAATCGCATCGGTCAACTGGATTTCGCCGCCGCTACCCGTTTGCGCCGCATCGAGTGTGTGCATCACTTCGGGGCGCAGAATATACCGCCCGATCGCGGCGAAATTTGACGGCGCATCTTCGGCGCGCGGCTTTTCAACCATGCCACTGGCAGGCAGCAGCGTGCCCATGTCTGACTTGACCGCCAGCACGCCGTAGCTGGAAATCTGCGCGGGCGGCACTTTCATCGCGGCCACCATATTGCCCCCTGTCTCGGCATAGGCATCGACCATCTGGCGCAGGCAACCGGTTCGCCCGGCAATCACGTCATCAGGCAAGATCACCGCGAAGGGCTCATCACCAATCAGCCGCCGCGCGCACCATACCGCATGGCCAAGGCCTTTGGGTTCGCGCTGGCGAACATAGGCAATGGCCCCGCTATCCATGTCGGTGCGGCGCAGCTCGTCGATCTGGGCTTGCTTATTGGCAAGGCGCAGGGCTGATTCAAGCTCGGGAGCGCGGTCAAAATAGTCTTCCAGCGCCGATTTGCCACGCGCGGTGACAAAAATAAACTCGGTGATCCCCGCCTCGCGCGCCTCGTCAATGGCATATTGAATGAGCGGGCGGTCAACCAAAGTCATGATTTCTTTGGGAATGGATTTTGTGGCAGGCAAAAACCGTGTGCCAAGCCCGGCAACCGGAAATATCGCTTTGGTGACCTTGTTCGTCATCGCATCCTCGCGTGCCGACGGTAATGCCGGTCAGGGTGTATTGGACTGCAAGTCTATCACAGTCATTGAGTCTATATTTTCAATAGTTTTCAATTCGGGCAAAATTAGGGCTGGCGACGTTGGTTTCCTGTCGCAAATCATGTAGTTAACCCTGCGGAACCAAGCAAGGCGGCGCAGCTCAACCGCAAGGTATTGTGGCTTTGTGCGCAAGTTCAACAAAGTCTCGTTTCGCTTGATACGGCCAAACAAGCCGCCACGATGATACCAAAACCCGTCTGCATCAAAAAAGGCCCAAAGCGGGCGGATGGTGGCGCGGATTTCAAGCACCGTTACAACATGGCCGGCCTCGGCAAGCGCGCGGGCGAGCGGGCGCATGCGCGCAAGGCTGCCTTCCAACAAAAAGTGCAGCCGGGGCTGCGGTTCGGGCAGGGAAATCTGTGGGCCGGGAACTGGTATCGGTTCAAGCTTGGGTGGCGGGGTGAAATTGGCAAATGTTTGGGCAATGCCCTCATCGAGCCGTGCCAGCAAAAAGCGCAGCCGCTGGCCGCTGATCAGGCCAAGCAGGTGATAGTTGTGCAGTCGGTTGCGCAAATTGCGGCGCTGGGCGTTCAACGCTGCACCGGAATCGCGCGCTACATGCAGCGTGCAAAACCGCGCAGCCGATGCGCCAATTTCAAACATATCGGTTGGCATTCGGCGCCTGTCACGATGCGGGCCGGCGGCAAACGCGTGGTGAACCTGTGCTGTGGGCACGATCGCGGTTGACCAGCCCGCCTCCGACAGGCGCAAATTCACGTCCGTTTCGTCAAAATAATAGCGATACCCTTCGTCAAAACCGCCAATGGCGCGCAAGGCATCGGCCCGAAACGCGCAGGCCGTGCCCACGGTCTTGATGAAACGCTCGGGTTCCGGTGCAAATACCGTCCAGGGTTTGCGCAGATCAATGGTGAGCGGTTTGTCGCGCCCGTCGCGCCCGAACGAAACCGCCTGCCACTGCATGGCAACACCGTTGGTGCCGCGCGACATGCCGCCCGCCGCGCCGACATGCCTATCGGCAAAAGGAGCAGTAATCAGCTCAATGAATCGCGGGTCGGGCAGGCAATCATCATCGCAAAAAACCACAATATCGCCCTTGGCCTTTGCCAGCCCGATATTGCGCGCAAGCGAGATATTCGCAGGCTGGCAATCGTAATGCGCAAGCGGCGCTGGCGCCGGGCCGGTCGTCGCGGGCAGGTTGGAAACGACGATGGTTTCAAAGCCGGATACCGTTTGAAAGCGCAGGCAGTTCAGTGCCGATGACAGGGCCTCGGCCCGATCACGGCTGACGATGATCAGCGATATGTGCGGGTGTGCCATTAGCCATTGGCGCGGGGCGTAACCCCCGGCACATGTGCAATGAAGAACGGGTTTTCATAACCCGGCTTGCCATAGGTGAGCGGTGCCAGCGTATCGGCGCGCAGCACATAGCCACCCGCTGCGGCGAGCACGGCATGGCCGGCGGCGGTATCCCATTCCATTGTGCGGCCAAGGCGCGGGTATAGATCCGCCTCGCCCGCTGCCAGCAGGCAAAATTTGAGCGATGAGCCCGCCGCGCGGAAATCGCCCACCGGATACTGCGCGATATAAGCATCGGTTGCAGCATCGCGGTGCGATTTGGAGGCGACAACGATCAGCGCATCGGGCTGCGGCACATGCAATTGCAACCTGTTCAGCGCGCCGGGTGTTGTGGCATCAAACGGGCCGATCTCTTCATAGGCGCAGCCCATACCGGTGACAAACAGCCGTTCGCGTGCTGGCGCATAGACCACGCCCGCAACCGGCTGGCCGTTTTCAATAAGCGCGATGTTCACCGTGAAATCGCCGCGTTTCTGCACAAATTCCTTGGTGCCATCCAGCGGGTCAACAATGAAGAAACGCGTATGATGCCGGCCATGGCTTTCGGCCTGCTCTTCGGTCACGACGGCAATATCGGCAAAGGCCATGCGCAATCCGGTCGAGATGATCGCATCGGCGGCTTCGTCGGCAGCGGTCAGCGGGCTTTGATCTTCCTTGAGGCGCAGGCCGATATCGTCGCTTTGGTAAAAGCGCATGATCTCGGCACCGGCTTTAAGCGCCAGATTGCGCAGCGTTACGATTGTGTGATCCAGCACGGCCTATCCTCGCTTCGGGCTTGATTGTTTACCTGCTCTTATGGCCTTGTGGGCAAGCTGGCAACAGAGCGTAGCTGAATTTGGCCGACCTTCATGGAAACCGAAGTTAAAAACCCGATTTTTGAACAGGCGCTGCCCACAACAATGCTGGGTGCTGCGTTCAACTTCAGTGAGCGGGTTTATCATGCCACCGTGCACGAAATCCGCAAATCATCCGGCAATGCCCCTTTGGGTATTTTGAACGAGATGCTGCAGACAATCATGTATGTCGCCATGTTCTATTTTCTGTATCAGATCATCAGCTTGCGCGGCCTTGCCATTCGGGGCGACTTTATCCTGTTCCTGCTGACGGGCGTTTTTCTGTTCCTGTTACATAACCGGGCAATCCGCTCGGTGCTGAGTTCGGTAGATGCAACGCAGCCGATCATGCTGCACCGCCCGATGACAACCATGCTCTCGATCGCCTCAAAGGCGCTTTCGGGGCTGTATTTCCAGCTTTCGGCTGCGGGCCTGATTCTGTTTTTCGTGTTCATCTTTCGTGGCGGAATCGAGCTTCAAGACCCGTTCGGCCTTGTGCTGCCGGTGTTTACAGCCTGGTCAAGCGGGATTGCCATTGGATTGGTGTTTCTCATGCTGCGCCCCTTTGCGCCCAAACTGGTCGGGCTGGTTTCTATGGTCTATATGCGCGCCAATATGGTCACTTCGGGCAAGGCGATGCCCGCGGCCTATATGCCTGCGGTCATGATCGACTGGTTTGACTGGAACCCGCTGTTTCATTCCATAGATCAGGCCCGCGACGCGACATTTGTGAACTATGACACCGCAGTCAGCTCGCCCACCTACGCGCTTTATTTTACACTGCTTTTCGTGCTTTTTGGTCTGATGGGCGAGTTCTGGATGCGGCAGAATATGTCGGCAAGCTGGGGCAATAGATGAGCTCTGCACCGCAAGGCGTTCTGGCGCTGCAAACCATTGCCATGCCCGCTGATACCAATGCCAATGGCGATATTTTTGGCGGCTGGCTTATGGGCCAGATGGACCTTGGCGCCTCGGTTCTGGCGCGCCAGCGGGCGCAAGGCCGTGTCGCCACTGTCGCGGTAGATGCGATGACCTTTTACAAACCTGTTTTAGTGGGCGACCTCGTATCTTTATGGGCAAAGCTGGTTCACACGGGCAAAACCTCGATGAAAATCGAGGTTGAGGTCTGGGTCACCCGCCAGCCGGGCAACCAGCTTTTTCGCGTCACCTCGGCACGGTTCGTGTTTGTCGCGGTGGATAAAGCGGGCCAAAAGCGCGACCTGTCTGCCGGTGACTAAATCTAACGGTTGCGGCTTTTCGGCGCGGGTGTTTCGCGCTAAACGTGGCATGGATTTCAAATTATATCGGGGCGTTCGCATGAAACTCACGCTAATTTTGGCGCTGCTATGTGGCTTGACGGGCACGGCATTTGCACAGGGTTACGGCCCATCGCTTTACGATGTGGCCAATGTGGCCAGTGATGATGTGCTCAATATTCGCAGCGCTCCCGATGCCGACAGCCCCAGCCTTGGCAGCCTGCGTCCCGATGCGCGCGGCATCGAGGTGACGGGGCAAAGCGCCGATGGCAAATGGGCGCGCATCAATCATGGCGAATCGGCAGGATGGGTAGCCTTGCGCTTTTTGCGCCTTGCGGCCAACTGGGCCGATGGCACGCCTTTCGGGTTGGTGTGCAGCGGGACAGAGCCGTTCTGGTCTATCCGCGCCCTGCCCGGATATCTGGAATATTCGGACGCAAACGGTGCGTCGCAACGCTATCGCGAGCAGGAGCGGTTGCGCGGCGCGGGCGTTGGCTTTGCCGATCTGGCGATTATCGGGCGCGGCGACGATCAAACCGCCTCGATGATAATTTCGCCCGCAAGCTGCAATGATGGGATGAGCGACCTTGAGTTTGCGCTGCGCATTCAACTGCTGCGCCCCGGCGCGCAAATGCCGCTTTTGTCGGGCTGTTGCAGCATGATTGCAGCGCAATAGCTGCAATAATGTAACTTTAAGCATCATTTTGAAGCAAATCAGCGCGCAAATCCTTACGAGCGCTTGCGACCGGATTGCTGCGCTCTTATATACCCGTCGAACTTTGGGATGAGCATCACGGGGCCGAATGCGGACCGGGCGCTCACAATCGCCACTGAAAGGAAGACCACATGGCTAAAGTAATCGGCATTGACCTTGGAACCACAAACTCCTGTGTTGCCATCATGGATGGTGCGGCACCGCGCGTTATTGAAAACTCTGAAGGCGCACGCACCACGCCTTCGATCGTTGCCTTCACCGATGAAGAACGGCTTGTCGGCCAATCGGCCAAGCGCCAGGCTGTCACCAACCCCACCAACACGATGTTCGCCATCAAGCGCCTGATCGGGCGCCGGTTTGAAGACCCGTTGGTTGAAAAAGACCGCGGCCTCGTGCCTTACGAAATTGTTAAGGGCGATAATGGCGATGCGTGGGTTGAAGCCCGTGGCGAAAAATATTCGCCCAGCCAGATCTCGGCCTTCATCCTTGGGAAAATGAAGGAAACGGCCGAAAGCTATTTGGGCGAAACCGTGACCCAGGCCGTTATTACCGTTCCCGCATATTTCAACGACGCCCAGCGCCAGGCCACCAAAGACGCCGGTAAAATCGCCGGGCTTGAAGTGCTGCGCATTATCAACGAGCCGACCGCGGCTGCGCTGGCTTACGGGCTTGACCGCAAGGAAAGCAAAACCATCGCGGTTTATGACCTTGGCGGCGGCACGTTCGATATTACCATTCTGGAGATTGACGACGGACTTTTCGAGGTTAAATCGACCAATGGCGACACCTTCCTTGGCGGTGAAGACTTTGACATGCGCATTGTCGAATATCTGGCAGGCGAGTTCAAAAAAGAGAACGGCGTTGACCTGACAAAAGACAAAATGGCGTTGCAGCGTCTGAAAGAAGCCGCCGAAAAAGCCAAGATCGAGCTGTCTTCCTCCACCCAGACCGAGATCAACCAGCCGTTCATCTCGATGGACCCGAAAACCAGCCAGCCCTTGCACCTTGTGCTGAAGCTGACCCGCGCCAAGCTGGAAAGCCTTGTGGGTGATCTGATCGCCAAGTCGATGAAACCTTGCCAGGCTGCGTTGAAAGATGCGGGGCTGAGCAAGGCCGATATCGACGAGGTTGTTCTGGTTGGCGGTATGACCCGTATGCCAAAGGTCATGGAAGAAGTGACCAAATTCTTCGGCAAAGAGCCCAATAAAGGCGTAAACCCCGACGAGGTTGTGGCGCTGGGTGCGGCTATTCAGGCCGGTGTTTTGCAGGGCGATGTCAAAGACGTTGTGCTGCTGGATGTAACACCGCTTTCGTTGGGCATTGAAACGCTTGGCGGTGTGTTCACGCGCCTGATCGACCGTAACACCACGATCCCGACGAAGAAGTCTCAGGTTTTCTCGACCGCAGAAGACAACCAGAATGCCGTGACCATCCGCTGTTTCCAGGGCGAGCGTGAAATGGCCGCCGACAATAAAATGCTCGGCCAGTTCAACCTTGAACAAATTCCGCCCGCCCCGCGTGGCTTGCCAAAAATCGAGGTGACGTTTGATATTGATGCCAATGGTATCGTATCGGTGTCGGCCAAAGACCAAGGCACCGGCAAGGAACAGAAGATCACCATTCAGGCGAGCGGTGGCCTGTCGGATGACGATATCGACAAAATGGTGCGCGAGGCGGAGGAAAACGCCGAAGCCGACAAGGCGCGCAAAGATCTGGTCGAGGCACGTAATGCTGCCGAAAGCCTGATCCACGGCACCGAAAAGTCGATCGCCGAGCATGGCGACAAGGTTGATCCGTCAACCGTTGAGGTGATCGAACTGTCGATCAAGGCGCTGAAGGAAACGCTTGAAAGCGACGATGCGGAAAAAATCCGCGCGCGCTGTCAGGATGTGACCGAAGCCGCGATGAAGCTGGGCGAAGCCATCTACAAAGCCCAGGCTGAAGAAGCCGAAGCCGAAGGCAATGCCGCCGGTGAAGGCGCGTCGGGCGATGATGATGTGGTCGACGCCGATTTCGAAGACATCGACGGCAAAAAGTCGTGAACTAGCGAACAATAGCGAAGGGGCTCGCAGCCGCGGGCCCTTTTGCATTGAGCGGGAATATCCCAATGGCAAAACGTGACTATTATGATGTGTTGGGGGCAACAAAGGGTGCCTCGGCAGATGAGTTGAAAAAAGCCTTTCGCAAGAAGGTGAAAGAGCTGCACCCCGACCAGAATCAGGACAATCCCAATGCCGAGGCGCAGTTCAAGGATGTGAACGAAGCCTATGACATTCTGAAAGACACAAATAAACGCGCCGCCTATGACCGGTTTGGCCATGCGGCATTCGAAGGCGGCACGGGTGCGAGCGCGGGCGGCGGCGGGTTCCACCCCGGCGCACGTCAGGGCGGCGGTGATTTCACTTCGGCCTTTTCCGATGTGTTCGACGATTTGTTCGGTGACTTCATGGGCGGTGGTGGCCGGCGCAATGCCGGGCCGCGCGGCGCTGCGCGTGGTGCCGATTTGCGTTACAATCTGCGCGTATCGCTGGAAGACGCCTATCACGGCAAAGCGGCGACAATCACCGTGCCCGGCTCTACCGCATGCGAAAAATGCAACGGCACGGGTGCTGAAGGCGGGGCCGAGCCAACCACATGCCCGACCTGTTCGGGCATGGGCAAGGTACGTGCCCAGCAGGGGTTTTTCACGGTCGAACGCACCTGCCCCACCTGTTCGGGGCGCGGTCAGGTTATCAAGAACCCCTGCGGTGCATGTGCCGGTGCCGGGCGCGTGCAGCGCGATCGCACGCTCTCGGTCAACGTGCCCTCGGGCGTTGAAACCGGCACGCGCATTCGCCTCGCTGGCGAGGGCGAGGCTGGTTTGCGCGGCGGACCTCCGGGGGATTTGTATATCTTTATCGAGGTGCGCGAGCACGGCATTTTCCAGCGCGACGGGCAGAACCTTTACTGCCGCATTCCGGTTGCCATGGCGACAGCGGCACTGGGCGGCAAGATAGAAGCCCCTACGCTGGATGGTGGCCGTTCGCGCGTTGACGTGCCCGCCGGTGTGCAAAGCGGCAAGCAGTTGCGCCTGCGCGGCAAGGGTATGCCGGCGCTGCGCGGCAGCCAGTTTGGCGATATGTATATCGAACTGGCCGTTGAAACGCCGGTGAACCTCACAGCCCGCCAGCGCGAATTGCTGCGCGAATTTGAAGAGCTTTCCAAGGATAACAACCCCGAAGGCAGCGACTTCTTTTCACGCGTGCGCAAATTCTGGGACGGGATGAAAGGCTAGCGCCTCAAGCCCAGCCCGCCTTGCCCAGCCCGCGTTGCCCAGCCTGAAAGCGTGTTCAGGCCGTCGCAGCGAGGCCCGCATCAAGCAATGCACGAATGTCATTGGCGCGGGTTTGGGCGACAAGGCGGCCAAGCTCGGCATCGCCCTTTAGCACCAGCAAGGTTGAGCGGCGTGGGATGTTGCGGCTGGTTGTCACCGCGTGGCGCCGGTATTCATCCCAATCAACGCGCACAAATTTCATTGCAGCGGCATAGGCCGGGTTCGCATCGGTGAGCTGCTCGATCACGCGGCTTTGTGTGCGGCAGGTAGAACACCATGTGGCGTGGTAATCAACAAACACCACCTCGCCCGCGGCCAGATACGCCGCAATCATCCCCGGTCGATAGGCTTCAAACCCTGCACCCGCTGCCTGTAGCCAGGACGGGATAGCGAGGGACACTGCCCCCAGCCCGATAAAGTTACGTCTGTCCATGATTTCTCCTTACAGAATGGTTGAAAAGTCGACGAGCCAATGCGGCAGCGTATCAAGCAGCCAGATCTCTGCCATGCGCAGCGCGCCGGTGAGTATGGCAAGGCCGACAAGCAGCAGGCTTGCACCCATAATCCAGCGCCCCCGCCGCCCGGCCCTGCGCAGCCCGTCTGAAGGGCGGCGTTGCAGGCCACGGCTGCCATAGGCCAGCCCAAGCATCACAACCGAAACCCCGATGCCAAAGGCAAGCATGATCAACGCTGCCCGCCCGAGGGTTTCGCCACCATAGGCGAGCGCGATGGCGCTGCCCAAAGTTGGCCCCACGCAGGGCCCCCAGACAGCGCCAAGCAAGCTGCCGGTCAGAAACTGGCCAAGGTTGCCGCGCGGGGTGATCGCGCCGATCTGCCGGTCGGCGCTGCGCGCCAGCGGTGCTGTAGCCAGTGCAAAGCCGCGTGAAAAGGCGGGCACAAGCAGGATAAGGCCGAATGCTACCATCAGCATAGCGGCGATGGTTTGCACATGGGTCTCGTCAAAGCCGAGCCTTTGGCCAAGCGTTGCCAGCAGCAGCCCCACCGCGACAAATGACAGGCAAAGCCCGAGGGTTAGCGCAAGCGGGCCATAGCGGTTTGACGCCTGCGCCGACCCCAGAACCACGGGCAGCAGCGGCAACACACAGGGGTTGATGAGGGTCAGCGCCCCGGCGGCAAAGGCAAATAGAAACTCCATGCTGCAAACTAGGCAGACGGCGCGGGGCTGTCACTTGAACTTATCGTTAGCCTTGCGCGCGGCGCCTGCTGTTCTGGCGGCTGACCTGCACGGCCAGAATGCCGGCGGAAATGACCAATACGCCCAAAGCATCGCGCAGGCTGACATGTTCATTGAGCATGAGAAACGCCACCAACACCCCCAAAAACGGGTTCAGAAAGTGGAAGGTTGCCGCCCGCGTGGCGCCAATACGGTTGACCAGCGCGAACCAGATGATTGTGGCCAACAGGCCGGGAACGAATGTCATATAGACAAAGGCCAGCGCCAATGGCAGCGAAGGCGTTACAACCCATGTTTCAAACAGCAGCGATACGGGGAAAAGAAAGCCCGCCCCGGCAAGCATTTGCAAGCCCACAACCATCAGCACATTGCCGGAGCTTTTGGTGGCGCGCATCAGCAATGTGGCGGTGGTAAGTGCGGCCAGGCCCACAACGCATAAAAGCACACCGGTAAGATCAACCCCGCCTTGTAACCGCGCCGCCATGATGATCAGCACGCCCACCAGCCCCGCGCAGAGCCCGATTATACCAAGCGGGCTTAGCTTTTCACGAAACAGCACCCAGCTGGTCGCGGCCACGGCAATTGGCAGCATCGAGGCGATAATTGCAGCTAAACCGGCCTCGATTTTCTGCATGGCCAGAAAGTTCAGGCCCAGATAGATGCCGTTTTGAAAAATCCCGAACAGGATGATGGAGATCCATTGCGCCCGGCCAAGCCGCAGGCGCTGGCCCAACAGCCAGGCAAGCCCGACAGCAATAGCACCAGCAATAAGGAACCGCACGCTGAGCATAAGAAAGGGCGGGGCATATTGAACGGCGATACGCGCGGCAGTAAAGGCGCTGGACCATAAAACAGCAAATGTGAGCCCAAGGCCAAGCGCACGAATATCCATATCAACCCCAAAGAAAACAGGCCGCCCAAGGGCGACCCGATAAACACATGGCCGCAATGGGGCCGGGCTGATTTAGCCGTTGATCATGTCTTTCAGTGCCTTGGCGATGGTCACTTTGGCCACGCGGTCGGCAGGCTTTTGCATCTGCTCGCCCGTGGCGGGGTTGCGCACCATCCGCTCGGGGCGGGCGCGACAAGCGAATTTACCTAGACCGGGGAGTGTTACGGCGCCGCCTGCGGCCATTTCGCTGGAAACGATGTTGGCAAGGGCATCAAGCGAGCGGTTTGCGCTGGCTTTGTCGCTACCGGTTGCTTCGGCGAGTGCGGCGACAAGCTGTGTCTTGGTCATCGGCTTCTGGGTCATTTTTTCCATCCCTGTTTCTTGCGTTTCTTCTGGCCAATTGCCCGAAGGTTATAAGCTGGCATAGGCCAAGTTGAATATTGAACTCAATAAGCAATATGTTCGATGCCGCAGTTTTGCCGTATTTTCTGCGCTAAAGAAAGGCTGTTTCTTCAAAAGAGCGCAATTTCCGGCTGTGTAGCCGCTCCAGCGGCATGTCGCGCAGGCTTTCCAAAGCACGAATGCCAATTTGCAAGTGTTGTGCCACCTGGCTTTTGTAAAACGCTGTTGCCATGCCCGGAAGCTTGAGTTCGCCATGCAGCGGCTTGTCGGAAACGCATAAAAGCGTGCCATAAGGCACCCGAAACCGAAAGCCGTTGGCGGCGATGGTTGCACTTTCCATATCCAGCGCAATGGCGCGGGATTGTGAAAGCCGCTGCACGGGGCCGGATTGGTCGCGCAACTCCCAGTTGCGATTGTCAATCGTCGCCACGGTGCCGGTGCGCATAATGCGCTTCAGCTCATAGCCCGAATAATTGGTGACCGTGGCCACGGCCTGTTGCAGCGCGACCTGCACCTCGGCCAAAGCGGGAATGGGCACCCATGTGGGCAGATCGTCGTCCAGCACATGGTCTTCGCGTACATAGGCATGGGCCAGCACATAATCGCCAAGGCTTTGCGAATTGCGCAAGCCCGCACAATGGCCCAGCATTAACCAGACATGCGGGCGCAGCACGGCCACGTGGTCGGTGATGGTTTTGGCATTTGATGGCCCAACCCCGATATTGATCATGGTTATGCCGTTCCCGTCGGCCCGCGTAAGGTGATAGGTGGGCATTTGCGGCAGCTTGGCAGTCAACTCCCCCGCAACACCGGCGCTTGTGGTGACGCGGTTGCCCGGCTCAACCAGTGCCACATAACCGCTTTCGGGGTTGGCAACCTGTGCCTGAGCATAGGCGAGAAACTCCTCCATATAGAACTGGTAGTTGGTGAACAACACATGGTTTTGAAAATGTGCGGGGCTGGTGGCCGTATAATGGCTGAGCCGCGCGAGCGAATAGTCTATCCGCTGGGCGGTAAAAGGGGCGAGCGCGCGAAACCCGTCGGGGCGCAGGCCGCCATTGCCATTGACGATATGATCATCGGTCGTATCAAGGTCGGGCACGTCAAACACATCGCGCAACGGGCGCTGCAAACGGTCCTCGATCGAGCCTTCGACATGCGTGCCTTCAAGCATGGCAAAATGCAGCGGAATAGGTGTGTCTGAATCTGAAACCGTAAGCGGGACGCCGTGGTTTTGCAGCAAAAGACCCAGTTGCATGTTCAGGTATTTTGAAAACAGATCGGGCCGGGTGATGGTGGTGCTATAGCGCCCTGGATCGGCCACATGGCCATAAGACAGCCGCGAATCCACCTTGGCATAGCTCGATGTTTCAATGCTGACCTGCGGATAGAAGGCGCGAAAGCGGGCCGAAGCCTCGCCCGACCCCATGACCGCGCCAAAACGGTCGCGCAGAAATTCTGTTGCGCTCTGGTAACGCGCGATCAGATCCTCGACCGCACTTTCGGCGGTGCTGTGCAGTCTTGCCGCCACTGTGGGCGGTTGTTCGACCGACAGGCCGATCAGGCGGGAATTCATTTTCATTGGGTTTCCGTAAATAAGTCGACTTTGCTGAAGGTGGTCACATCTATCAGCCCTAAATCAGAAATGCGTAAACTCGGGATGACAACAAGCGCCAGCAGCGAGTGTTGCATATAAGCATTGTTGAGCGTGCAGCCACATTCCCCCATGGCGGCGACCATTTTATCGGCTGCGGCGGCAACCTCGGCGGCAGGCGCGTCTGACATCAGCCCAGCAATGGGTAGCGACACGGTGGCCAGTTCGCGCCCTTCGGCCCATACGGTAACACCGCCGCCGATTGCGCCCAAATGGTTGGCGGCGGCGGCCATATCAGCTTTGGAGGTGCCAACCACAATCATCTGGTGGCTGTCATGCGCCACGCTCGAGGCGACCGCGCAGGGCCGCTTGTAGCCAAAGCCCGATACAAACGCATTGGTCACAGCACCCGTGCCCTTGTGGCGCTCAACCACGGCGATCTGGCAAACATCCTGCGCCGGATCGCTGTTCACCAGCCCGAAATCATCAACCCCCAGCCGCGCGCTCAGCGCCTTGGTCGGGGCCTGATTTTCAACAACGCCAATCACCCGTGCGGTAACACCCCGCGCACCGGTTGGTGCCTTGATGTCAAAGTCATCTACCGCCAAAACCTTGCCCATACGCACGGTTTCGCGCGTGTCTTGCGGCCAGACATAATCGGGCATCGGGGCGAGCATGCTACCAGCCTCGGCAATAACAACCCCGCGCGCAATGACCGTTTCGACCGGAAAGTCGTGCAAATCCGAGGTCAGGACCATATCGGCGCGGCGACCGGGCGCAATGCTGCCAAGCTCGCGCTCCAGCCCGAAATGCGTGGCGGTGTTGATCGTGCACATCTGCAGCGCGACAAGCGGGTCGCAGCCGCATTCAATGGCATGGCGC
The DNA here is from genome assembly GCA_040880065.1 of Paracoccaceae bacterium. GTDB lineage: Bacteria > Pseudomonadota > Alphaproteobacteria > Rhodobacterales > Rhodobacteraceae > Abyssibius. Next base: position 40,967 of record JBBDJE010000060.1, read on the forward strand.
AGCACGCGGTTCATATGGCCATCATTCACCAGCGTGCCGGAATGGCAATCATCGGTGCAGAGGATGAAATTGCGGCTGTCCAGCCCCTTTTCGGTAATCGCGGTGATCTGGCTTTCAATGTCATACCATGCCGAGCCAAGCCGCATCATCGCGCGCATGCCAAGGCGCACGCGGGCAATGGCATCGGCCTCGCAGGTGCCCTCATGGTCATCGGCTGGTCCGGCGGCAGCATAGGCGTGCAGCCCGTTCAGATCGGGGCTGGCATAATGACCGCCTACGGTTTTACCGGCGCGCTGGGTTGCTGCAATTTCGGCCAGCATCTTCGGGTCTTCTCCCATAACGCCGGGGAAGTTCATCATCTCGCCCAGCCCGATGATATTGGGCCAGCGCATCGCCTCGGCCACATCTTCGGGGGAAATTTCGGCACCCGTTGTTTCCAGCCCCGGCGCAGAAGGCACGCAGCTTGGCATTTGCACGAAGACCGAAACCGGCTGGTCGAGCGCTTCATCATGCATATGGCGCACGCCGGGCAGGCCCAGAACATTGGCCACCTCATGCGGGTCGACAAACATGGTGGTTGTGCCGTGCGGGGCAACAGCGCGCACGAATTCGGTCACCGTCAGCATGCCGCTTTCAATATGCATATGCGCATCGCACAGGCCGGGCACCATGTAACGGCCATTGGCCTTTATCACCGTTGTGTCTGGCCCGATCATGGCGCTGGCATCGGGGCCGCAATAGGCGAAGCGGCCGGATTTTATGGCAATATCGGTGTTTTCAAGGATTTCGCGGCTATGGACATTTACCCATTTGCCGCCACGAATAACCATATCGGCAGGCGCGCGCCCGGCTGCAACCGCGATCAATTCTGCGGCAACATCGGGCCATGAAGGGAGTGCAAAACGTGTCATGACCAAAGGTGCCATGGGGTGAAAATTTGATCAAGGGGTCAAATTTGCAATCATCCTGCCGCGCGCCGCCTACCTGTTCCCTTGGGCCCGGTGGTGTTCTGCGCGGAGCGCGTGCTGCGCTGGCGAAAATACCTCGGCCAGCATGGCTTCAAGCGCGGCCTGGTCCTGCGGGTCAAAGGCGTCGGGCTGGTTGCTGTCGATGTCAAGCACGGCAATCAGGGTGCCCGCCCCGTCAATCACCGGCAAGACAATTTCGCTGCGCGTGGAACTGGCGCAGGCGATATGGCCGGGGAAGGCATCGACATCGGTCACCAGTTGCGTGCGCCTTTCGCGGGCCGCAGCACCGCAAACCCCGCGCGAAAACGGAATGCTCAGGCAGCCATGCCCTCCCTGATAGGGGCCAATCTTTAGCAATTCTGGTGCGGTGACACGGTAAAATCCAACCCAGTCGAACCGGTCATCACCGTGAAAAAGCTCGCAAACAACGCTGGCCATAAGCGCGATCTCGTCGGTCTCGCCTGCACAAAGGCTGCGAATGGCGGGGATGATCTGGGGGTAGTTATGGCTCATATCATCTGCTTATCAGGTCTTGGTGGCGCGTCAATCCTGCGCTATCAGGCAGCAAGGAGAATTCCAATGAAACGCTACCCGCCCTATTTGCCGCCCGTTCTGATCACCCCCGCCGTGGCCGCTGCCCTGATCGAGGATTTGGGGGCGGCGGGGGATATCACCACGCTGGCAACGCTCGCGCCCGATGCGGTTGCCGCCGCAGTGATGAACAGCCGCGCGCATGGCGTGATTGCCGGAATGGAGCTTGCGCGCGCCGCGTTTGGCGCCATGCAGGCCGGTTTGGTGTTTGAAGCGCTGGTGGCTGACGGCGATACCGTTATGCCGGGGCAGGATATTGCGCGGATTTCCGGGAATGCGCGGGCGATCATGTCGGCCGAACGGGTGGCGCTCAATTACCTGTGCCATATGTCGGGCATTGCCAGCCATACGGCGCAGTTTGTAGCGGCGGTGGCGGGCACCAAGGCGCAGGTTTGCGATACGCGCAAAACCACACCGGGGCTGCGGGCGTTTGAAAAATACGCCGTGCGCTGTGGGGGTGGGTCGAACCACCGCTTCGGACTGGATGACGCTGTTTTGATCAAAGACAACCATATCGCCGTGGCGGGTGGAGTGCGCGCCGCGGTGGCGCAGGCCCGCGCCTATGCCGGACATTTGGTGGCGATCGAGGTCGAGGTTGACCGGCTTAACCAGCTTGCCGAGGCGCTGGACATGGGTGTGGCCGCCGTGCTGCTGGACAATATGACCACTGCGCAACTGCGCGAGGCTGTCGCGCTGAACGTGGGCCGCGCGAAGCTTGAAGCTTCCGGCGGGGTAACGCTGGACACGGTGGCAGAGATAGCGGCAACGGGGGTCGATTATATTTCAACCTCGCGCATCACCATGGCGGCGGGAACGCTCGATATCGGGTTGGATATTGATTTGGCGGCACGCGCCTAGACCGCGTGCTGCGATATTTCTGAACACGAAAAAGGCCGGGGGGTTAGCCCGGCCTTTTTGCAATTTTGGCGCAGGCTTAGCTGCGGGCGAATTCGGGGTAGGCTTCCATCCCGAGTTCGGCCATGTCAAGCCCGTTGATCTCGTCCTCAGACGAAACGCGGATGCCCATAGTGGCTTTCAGCACCAGCCAGACCACCATCGAGGTGCCAAAGACAAAGGCACCGACGATGAGGATGGAGGCGACCTGGCCAAAGAGCGTTGCATCGCCATTTGTCAGCACAACAGCCAGCGTGCCCCAGATGCCGCAGACCAGATGCACAGGGATAGCGCCGACCGCATCATCGATTTTCAGACGATCCAGCAACGGCACAGCCAGCACAACCAGCACACCACCAACCGCGCCGATCAGTGTGGCAGCACCAAGGCTTGGCATAAGCGGTTCTGCGGTGATCGAGACCAGCCCCGCCAGCGCACCGTTCAGCACCATGGTCAGGTCGGGTTTGCGAAACAACAACTTGCTTGCCAGCAGCGCCGCAATGGCACCTCCGGCGGCGGCGGTGTTGGTATTGGCGAAAATCCGGCTGATATCGGCGACATTGCCCGCCGAGTTCATGTAAAGCTGCGAGCCACCGTTAAAGCCGAACCAGCCCAGCCACAGGATGAATGTGCCCAGCGTGGCCAGCGGCAGGTTGGAGCCGGGCATCGGCACCGTGCGCCCGTCGCGATACTTGCCAATGCGCGGCCCAAGCACGAGCGCGCCCGCAAGTGCCGCCCAGCCGCCAACCGAATGCACGACGGTCGACCCGGCAAAGTCGAGAAAGCCGAAATCTGTAGCAAGAAAACCACCGCCCCATTTCCAGCTTGCCTGAACGGGGTAGATCAGCCCGGTCAGCACGATTGTGAAGATCAGGAAGGGGGAGAGCTTGATACGCTCGGCCAATGTGCCCGAGACGATCGAGGCTGTCGTGGCGCAGAACATCAACTGAAAGAAGAAATCCGAGCCGACCGAAGCATAAGTCAGGTCGGGGTCGGTTTCGGCCAGGCCAACAGGGTCGAGCGCGGTTGTCGAGAATGCCCCGAGAATGTTCTGGATGGTCCAGGCATCGCCCGGATACATCAGGTTGTAGCCGACAAGGTAATACATGATCGCGGCGATTGCGAAGAGCGAGATGTTCTTGGTGAGCTGGATTGTCACATTCTTGGAGCGCACAAGCCCGGCTTCGAGCATCGCAAAACCGGCCGCCATGAACATGACCAGAAAGCCGGTAACCAGAAACAAGAACGTGTTGAGAATATAGCCGATTTCACCAAGCACGGGTGGGGCGAGGTCTTGGGCCAATGCGGGGCTGGCAAGCGCCAGCAGGCCCGATAGCGGTAACAGAAGTTTCAGGGGCATTTTCATAGCGCGTCCTCGCCAGTTTCGCCGGTGCGCACACGCAGTGCCTCGTCGACATTCAATGTGAAAATTTTACCGTCGCCAATTTTTCCGGTATGCGCGGCCTTGGCCAGAACCGCGACGATGTTTGCCGCCTCGGTGTCGGGCACGACTGTTTCAATGCGCAGTTTCGGCACATAATTGACGACATATTCGGCACCACGATAGATTTCGGTATGGCCAGCCTGACGGCCATAGCCCTTGATTTCGGATACCATAAGCCCTTGCACGCCCGCTTCGGTCAGCGCGGAACGCACATCCTCGAGCTTGAAGGGTTTGATTGTGGCGATGATCAGTTTCATGCGCGCTCCTTTGCCTTTCGCCGACCTTGTTGACCGACGCAGGCCAGAATGCTGCATCGCAACATAATGCCAAGGCTTTTGCTGCGAGAATGCACAGAGTTTTTAGATACGTGAGCAAAATATAGGCAATAATAATAATATGATTATAATTTAGGCATATCGTAAACGGCCAATGCGCCATCGGCAATGGCGCGCGCAGTTCGCAATGCCGGTGTTCGCAAGCGCTTATCGGCGTTCCCATCAGCGCCGATCCGCGCTATGGAGGAAAAAAACAAACGAGCAGGCGGCCCATGGCCAATACACCAAGAACCCCCGTTGCCCCGCGCCTTGCGGCGAGCAAACCAACGCCAAAACCCCAAAAGCCCCGCCAGAAGCGGCCGCGCAAACCTGCGCCCAAAGGCGGGTTTCTGTCGCGGTTGATCCGAGGCATCTGGCGCGGTTTTTGGCGGATTGTCTGGTGGTTTACATGGCGCGGTGCGCTTGTCGGCGGGCTTGGCATGGCGGTTTGGGTGGGCTGGTATGCCGCCAAACTGCCCGCCATGGAAGAGCTGCTTGACGGGCGACGCCATGGTTCGGTGCAGCTTATGGACCGCGATGGCAACATTTTTGCATGGCGCGGCGAGCAGTTTGAAGGTAGTTTGCGTTCGGGGTCGATCTCGCCGCATTTACGCAATGCGATTATCGCCACCGAAGACAAGCGCTTTTACAGCCATTTGGGCATCTCGCCGCGCGGCATTGCCGGTGCTGTTCGCATTAACCTGCGCGAAGGCCGTGGCCCGCTTGAAGGGCATGGCGGCTCGACCATCACCCAGCAGGTGGCCAAAATCTTGTGCATTGGCGTGGAAATTTCCGCAGGCCAGACACAGGCGCAATACGAGGCCGAGTGTCGGCGTTCCAGCATGTGGCGCAAAATTCAGGAAGTGCCGTTTTCGCTGGCGATGGAATTCATGTATGACAAGGATGATATCCTGTCGATCTACCTGAACCGTGCCTATCTCGGCGCAGGTGCCTATGGGTTCGAGGCCGCTTCGCAGCGCTATTTCGGTATTTCGGCGCGCGATGTGAACCCCGCGCAGGCGGCAATGCTTGCCGGGTTGCTGACAGCTCCTTCGCGCTTTGCGCCCACCTCCAACCTGCAACGCGCCCATGACCGTGCGGCTGTTGTTATCGGCTTGATGCGCGAACAGGGCTATCTGACAGAGGTCGAGGCATCCATTGCGCTCTCCAGCCCCGCCACGCTGAGCCCTGCGGCGCGCGAGCCTGCAGGCGGGTATTTTGCCGATTGGGTCATGTCGGATGCGCCGGAGTATCTGACCACCGAAACCAGCGAAGATGTGCAGATTCTGACAACGTTTGACCCCGAAATACAAGCCGCAGCCGAAGCCGCGATGGCAACGATCTTTTTGAACCGCGTTTCAGAAGATTCGGTTGCGCAGGCGGCGATTGTGGTCATGTCGGCCGATGGTGCCGTGCGCGCCATGGTTGGCGGGCGCGACCCGAATACGCAGGGCGGGCTGTTCAACCGCGCTGTGCAGGCAACGCGCCAAACTGGGTCATCCTTCAAGCCCTTTGTCTATGCCGCAGCGCTTGAAGCCGGATTTACGCCTAATAACTATGTCGAAGACCAGCCAATCTCCATTTCCCTGCCGGGCCAGCCACCCTATCGGCCCGAGAATTACACACGCGAATATGCCGGATTGATGACAATGACCGAGGCGATGAGCCGGTCGATCAACACCGTGGCCGTGCGTGTTTCCGAAGAGGTTGGGCGTGAACGGGTGCGTGCCATGGCCATGGATTTCGGCATTACCACACCGCTGGCGGAAGGCCCTGCCGTGGCGCTGGGCGCATCCGATGCCCGGCTGATCGAGATGACTGCCGCCTATGCGGGGTTTTTGAACGGCGGGCGCTACACCCGCCCCTATGGCTGGCTCGATCTGCGTCTGGCCGGTAGTTCCACGGTGCTGATGAGCGCCGATCGTGAACAGGGCCGCGCGGTCCTGAGCGAGCAGTCAGCGGGGTATCTGGTTTATATGCTTGGTCAGGTGGTCGAGCTTGGCTCGGGGCGCAATGCCGCCATTCCCGGCTGGCAGGTCGGGGGCAAGACCGGCACGACACAAGGCGGGCGCGATGCCTGGTTCATCGGCTTTACGGCGGATTATGTGTGTGGCGTGTGGATGGGCAATGACGATAACAGCCCCCTGCGCAACGTCACCGGCGGCACCTTGCCCGCAAGCATCTGGCACGAGGTCATGGTACGCGTGCATGAAAACCGCACGCCACGCCCCTTGCCGATGATCGTGCCGCCACCGGCCCGCCCGCTCAGCGAGCTTGACCAGCCGATCGCACCGGAAACGCAGAATTTGCTGGATATTTTGCTCAACGGCCCGAATAACCGTTGAGCAGTTATGGCCTAGAGCGTGTTGCATTCATTTGCATTCACGCAATACGCTCTAACTTTTTGATAACGCATGTTGAAGTGCAGAAAACCGGTTCCCACTTTTCTGCAACTTGCTCTAATAGGCGCTCAGGCGGCGTGTAAGGGCCCCCACATCGCCACGTTCGGCTTCGAGCATGGCGCGCACTTCCTCGCGCTCGCTCGAAATCATGCGAATACCTTCGATGATCAGGTCGAACACTTTCGGGCGGCCACCGGCATCAAACACATGCCATTCCAGCGCGAAAGGCGATTTGCCCGGCTGGCGCACCTGTGATTCGACCAGAAATTGCGCATTTCCGGCCTCGCGCACGCGCACAATGGAAATATCAGCGCCACGGTAATCGTTGAACTGGCGGCCGTATTTGAACGACATGTAATGCTGGAAAGCGGCGATGAACGCACGCTGCTGGCTGGCCGATGCTGCGCGGTAGGCCGGGCCAAGCACCGAACGTGCAATCGTTGCAATATCGGCATGGCGCCCGAAAAGTGCTTCAAATAGCGGCAATACCTGCGCTTCGGAGCGACCGGAATTGATAATGCCAAGCACTTCATTGATCACGGTTTGCACAAAGCTGGCAGATTGATCAGCGCTAAGCGCAAGCGCGCCTTTGGGCAGGGCAACAAGGGCCGCTGCCCCGGCAAGAACAAAACGGCGGTTCGGATTGCTGCTCGGATTGCGGCTCGGATTATTGTGCGAATGGGTCATCAAGATCCTCGACTACGGTTTCACCGGCAACGGCCCGGCGCTTGTTTTGAATATAGGCCAGCCGCTGAGCGGCATAGCTGTCGGTCGATTCATAAAGCAGCGTGTTGACCAGATCGGAATAGGCCAGCCTGTTACCGACAATGCTCAGGCCGCGCAGTGCCAGCAGGTAATAGAGCTGATCTTCAGTGATCACATAATTCAGCGGGTCGATCGCCAGATCGACGACGATACCGACGGAATCGCGCACCGAGCTGGCGCCAAAGAAAGGCAGTTCGATATAGGGACCGCTGGGCAGGCCCCATGTGGCCATCGTCTCGCCAAAATCGGTGTTGCGCGAGAAGACCCCGATTTCAGCCGCAGGGTCGCCAAGCCCAGCAAACCCAACGGTAGAGTTCAGCAAAAACCGCGCCAGAACAACACCAGCCGATTCCGGGTCTCCCTGCAACACATGGTTTACAAAATTGCGCGGCTCGCCAAGGTTGCCAGCGCCATTGTCGAGCATTTCGCGAAGTTCGGGCGGCACGATGCTGTAAATCTCGGCGGCAGGCGCCAGAATCAAGCCATCGACTGCCTTGTTAAAGGCGTGGATGCTGCGGTTGGTCGGCTCGAACGGGTCAAGAATACCATCATTCATGCCGGTTGTCTGGCCCGTGACTGCACAACCGCTTAGCGCAACTGCACCAATCAGCAAAAAGGCTTGAAAATTTATTGTCCGCAAAAGCATGTCGCTATCCCGAATTACGATAGTTAAATATATTACATTCAGAGAGGAGTTAAACCCTAGCAAACGAATTTAGATGATATGTTGCGGGAACGCGCCGAAAATGCACCGCCGGTGATTGCAAGCGTTGCGAGAAATCGCCCATATAGCCTAATCTAAAGGAGTGGTAGGTGAGCCAAAGCCGAGCCGATCAACAAGGCGCACAGGAATTGCGCAGCATTCTACGTCAGGCGCGTGGCGGGTTCTGGGCAATTGGACTGTTCAGCCTTTTCGTCAACATGCTCATGCTGACCGGCCCGCTGTTTATGCTGCAAATCTATGATCGTGTGCTTGGCAGCCGGTCGGAGGCGACCCTGGCGGCGCTGTTTGCGCTGGTTGCAGCGCTTTTCATCATTATGGGCCTGCTTGAACATGCACGCGGGCGCATTGCCGGGCGCATCGGTGCCCGCCTTCAGGCGCGGCTTGACGCGCGGGTTTTCGCCGCCGAGCTTGACCCCGGCCAGCAGGCCCGCAATGCAGGGCGCCCCGCCACAGGTTTGGCCGATCTCGAGGCGATGCAGCGGTTTTTGGCGTCGCCCATTCTGCTCGCGCTGTTTGATATGCCATGGACGCCGCTGTTTTTGGTGGTGATCTGGATGTTCCACCCGCTGCTTTTTGCGCTGGCGCTGGGCGGTGGGTTGCTTTTGGTCGGGCTGACGCTGCTGTCGCAAATGGCGGCGCGCATACCGGGGCAGGTTGCTGCGCTGCGCGCGCGCAAGGCCGACCTGACGGCTGAAACCCTGCGCGTGCATGCCGATACCGTGCGCGGGCTTGGTATGGGCGAGGCGGCTTTGCAGCGCTGGCAGCTTGACAGGCAGGCAGCATTGAACGCGCAGCTTGGCGGGGCCGATGCCTCTGGCAGCTATGCCTCGATGGCAAAGGTTATCCGTTTCTTTCTGCAATCCTCCATGCTGGCGCTGGGCGCATGGCTTGTGCTGCAAGACCAGCTAACGGGCGGTGCGATGATCGCCGGCTCCATCCTGCTTGGCCGCGCGCTGGCCCCTGTGGAGGTTATCATTGGCCAATGGGCCGTCGCGCAGCGCGCCCGCGCGGGCTGGGTGGCGTTGCGCGGTCTGCTTGGCAGCGCGCCCGTGCCTGCTATGCGCACCGAGTTGCCGCGCCCGCGCGCCATTCTCGATGTTCAAAACCTGACCGTTGTGCCGCCGGGCGGCAGCATGGCCGCGCTGCGCATGCTGAACTTCCGGCTGGAGCCCGGAAAGGCGCTTGGTGTGATCGGGCAATCGGGCTCGGGAAAATCCACGCTGGCGCGTGCGCTGACCGGCATCTGGCAACCAGCGGCTGGCCATATGCGGCTTGACGGGGCAGCGCTCGACCAGTTTTCGCCCGCAGCGCTTGGCCGCCATATCGGCTACTTACCGCAGGATGTAGTGTTGTTTGCAGGCACAATTGCCGAAAACATCGCCCGCCTACAGGCGGCGCCCGATGACGGGGCTGTGGTTGCTGCCGCGCAGAAAGCCGGTGCGCACGAGATGATTCTGGCCCTGCCAAATGGCTATGACACGCCGGTTTCACCCGGTAGCAGCCGCCTGTCGGGTGGGCAAAAACAGCGCATCGGGCTGGCGCGCGCCATGTTTGGCGAACCGGTTCTGCTGGTGCTGGACGAGCCGAATTCCAACCTCGATGCCGAGGGTGGCAACGCGCTCAACGCCGCAATTCGCGCACATAAGGCCGCCGGTGGCGCCGTGATCATCATGGCGCACCGCCCTTCGGGCATTGCCGAATGCGAGCTGGTTCTGGTGATGGAAGCCGGCGCTGCCCGCGCCTTTGGCCCGCGCGACGAGGTGCTGAAATCGCAACTGCAAAACTACAATGAGGTTGCGCCCGGTATTGGCGCGAAGGTGGCAGAATGAGCGCGGCACCTTACAGCATCCACCGCCATGTGTGGCTGGGCTTTGCAGCACTTGTGTTGCTGGTTGGCGGGCTTGGCGTCTGGTCGGTTTCGGTTACGATTTCTGGCGCGATTGTGGCTGGCGGGCAGGTGATGGTCGCATCCAACCGGCAGGTTGTGCAGCACCCCGATGGTGGTGTTGTGGGCGAGATTCTGGTTGCCGATGGCGACATGGTTGAAGCCGGTGCCGTGCTTATCAGCTTTGATGCAACCTTGCAGCGCAGCCGCCTTGCCGTGGTGGAGGGCCAGCTCAACGAGGTTCTGGCCCGCCGCGCACGGCTAGAGGCCGAGCGCGACGGTTTACGCAGGATTAACCTGCCGCCCGAACTGGCCGTGCAGGCGGATAACCCTGAAATTGCAAGGCTTATTGCTGGACAGACCAGCCTGTTTGAGGCCCGCGCTACCACATTGGCGGGCGAACGGGCACAACTGGCCGAACGCATCACGCAGATCGAGAACCAGATCGCCGGGGCCAGCGCGCAGCGCATTGCCCTGCAAACCCAGCTAGACCTGCTCCAGCCCGAATTGCGCGACCAGCAAGACCTGCTGTCGCGCGGCCTTACCCAGGCCGCCACAGTCTCGGCGCTTCAGCGCGAGGCGGCGCGACTGGCCGGCAGCATTGGCGAGATAGATGCCAGCATTGCTGAAAGTCGGGGGCGCATCGCCGAGATTGAGCTTGATAGCATTCGCCTTGGCAGCCGCTTTCGCGAAGACGCAATCACTACATTGCGCGACCTTGATTATTCCGAGATCGAGCTGCGCGAAAGCCGCCTGTCGCTCATAGAAACCCTGTCGCGGCTTGATGTGCGCGCCCCGCGCGCGGGCATTGTTCACGGGCTGGCCGTGCACGCCATTCGCGCCGTTGTGCAAGAGGCTGAGCCAATTCTTTACATCATTCCACAAGATTCGCCGCTGGTGATTGCCGCGCGCATCCCGCTGATTGATATTGATCAGGTTTATATCGGTCAGCAGGCACGGTTGCGCTTTGCGGCCTTTGATATGCGCAAAACGCCCGAATTGCTGGGCCAGATCACCCGCATTTCGCCCGATTCGCTTGTGGATGAGCGCGCCGGATTTTCCTATTACGCTGCCGAGCTCTCGCTGGTGCCGGGTGAGATTGCAAAGCTTGCCGAAGGCCAGACCCTGCTGCCCGGCATGCCGGTAGAAACTTTTATTGCCACGCGCGACCGCACGCCGCTTAGTTATCTGCTCAAGCCGATGGCGGATTATTTCAACCGCGCATTCCGCGAAGACTAGTGTGTTTTTGGGGCGACAAAGCCGGTATTTTGCCCTAACACGCAGCCAGATAACCACATCAAAGGCCTGCCATGTTTGACCGTTCCATCAAAATCGCCCCCTCTATCCTGTCTGCCGATTTCGCCAATCTTGGTGCCGAAATCCGCGCGGTGGAAGCTGAAGGAGCCGACTGGATTCATGTGGACCCGATGGATGGCCATTTTGTGCCGAACCTGACCATTGGCCCCAATGTCGTCGCCGCCATCCGCCCGCATGTGAAAACCTTCATGGATGTGCATCTGATGATCGCACCCGCCGACCCTTATATTGAGGCTTTCGCCAAGGCCGGCGCGGACATGATAACCATTCATGCCGAATCCGGCCCGCATCTGCACCGCAGCCTGCAAGCGGTGCGCGGGTTTGGCAAAAAAGCCGGTGTTGCGCTGAACATGACCACCCCGATCAGCCATATCGAGCATATTCTCGATGCGGTGGATATGGTGCTGATCATGACCATCAACCCCGGCTTTGGCGGTCAGAAATTCACGCATTCCATGGTGGAAAAAATTGTCCAGATGCGCGCGATGATCGCTGACCGGCCTATCCATATCGAGGTGGATGGCGGCATCGATGCGACCACGGCCCCGCTTGTAGCCGCCGCCGGGGCCGATGTGCTGGTTGCAGGCTCGGCCGTGTTCAAGGGTGGCTCGGTTGCAACCCCGCAGGTTTATGGTGACAATATGCGCGCCATTCGCGCAGCGGCAGCGGCGGCGCAGGTCTAGCGCGTGACGCGTTCATAGCCATTCACGCGCCACGCCCTAACTTTTTGATAACGCATGTTTTAAGAGCCGAAAACCGGTTCCCACTTTTGTTGCAACATGCTCTGGCCCCCAAACGTCAGGTTTTCACATCGTCAGGGTGCGGATGCGCGGCAAACTCGCCGCCGATCACCCGTGATACAAAGGCGTTCGGGTCAGCACGCTCGGTCGCGGCATGAACCTTGGCAATATAATCATCGGCGCTGTCTTGCGGGCGAAAGCCGATATGGCTGGCCTTGGCATTATCCACCCCCTGCTGGGCATTGTCCGAGGTGCCATAGATCACCGAAAAGCCAACGCGCGGGGCGCTCAGCGAGGCGGTGACAAGGCGCACCATGTCATCAAAGCTCAGCCAGCTCCACAGCATCCGGCGGTTGGCGGGTTCGGGAAAGCAGGACGCAATGCGCAAACACACGCTTTCCAGCCCGAACTTGTCCCAATACATGCTGGCAAGGTTCTCGGTGAAACACTTGGTCATGCCGTAAAACGTATCCGGCCTGTGCGGCATATCGGTGGTGGCGATCTTGTTGACCTCGTGAAAGCCGATGGCGTGGATAGAGCTGGCATAGATCACTCGTTTCACTCCGTTGAGCCGCGCGCCCTCATACATATGGTAGCTGGCGGGCAGGGTGTCTGACACGATTTCCTCAAAGGTCTGCTCGCGCGGGGGGGCGCCGAAATGCACGATCGCGTCGCAATCCCTGGTGGCGTCCATCGCCGCGTCGCGGTCGGCAAGGTCAATCTGCCTTATCTCCTCGTTCGGCCCCGCCGCGCCCATGTCTAGCCGGTCAACCAGGCGCAAATGGGTGGCCAAAGGCGCAAGCCCGCGCCGCAAATGCCCCCCAAGACTGCCAGCGGCACCGGTGATGAGAATACGGTTATAATCGGGCATAATGCCTCCTGTCTGCTTTTTCACGCGCCGGTTTGGCCGTGCTTACGGGTTGTCTTTCGCCTTACCCGCCGCGCGCATCTGGCTGAGCGTTTGGCCCGGGGTCAGGCTTTCGGGGTCGATCACCAGTTCCAGCACCGCCCCCGTTTCACTCGCGCAGGCACGGGCAAAGGCGGCGGGGAAGTCTTCGGTGCGGGTGACGCGTTCGGCATGGGCGCGGTAGGCTTTTGCCAGCGCCACAAAGTCGGGGTTGTCGATATCGGTAAAGCTGACACGGGCCGGATAGGTGCGTTCCTGATGCATGCGGATCGTGCCATAGGTGCCGTTATTCACGACCAGCACAATCGGCATGGCCCCGTGTTGCATGGCGGTGCCAAGTTCGTTCAGGTTCATCTGAAAATCACCGTCACCGGCAAAACATACTACGGGAATGTCGGGGCATTCCAGCTTGGCGGCAATGGCGGCGGGCAGCCCATAGCCCATGGCGCCAGACTGGGGCGCAAGCAGCCGCGCCTTTGGCCCGAAGCGGAAGTATTTGTTCGACCAGATCGCGAAATTCCCCGCGCCATTGGTCAGGATTGCAGCCTCGGGCAGCACAGCTTGCAGATGCGCCACAACCTTGCCCATATCAAGCGCGCCGGGCTGGGGCGGGATGGACAGGCTGGCCACATAGCCTTCATGACAACGCGCGCACCAATCAGCCCAATTACCGCGCAGATCTATGCCCTTCAGCGTGGCAGATAGGGCATTGGGGTGGGAATGGATGGGCAGGTCTGGCTGGTAGATTTTGCCAAGCTCGCCATCTGAGGCATGGGCATGCACCAGCACCTTGCCCATGCGCGGCACCGGCCAGAGCGCGTAGCCATCGGTGGTGTTTTCGCCAAAGCGGATGTTGAGCGAGAAAATCAGGTCGGCCTCATCCAGCGCCGCGCGCATGGCCTTGGTTTTGCCCAAGCCGACATCGCCGCAATAGCTGGGCGAGAAATGGCTGATCAGGTCTTGAAAGCGAAAGGCGGTGGCCACCGGAATGTGGTTCGCCTCTGCAAAGGCGGCAAGATCGGCCCGGCCGGTTTCGGACCAGCCGCTGCCGCCAAGCACGATGAGCGGGCGTTCGGCACGGCCAAGCAGGCGGCGCAGTTCGTATATTGCATCGACGCTTGGTGCGGCTTCGGCCAGTTTTACAGGTGGCGTCGGGCGCGCGGCGCTCATCTCGGTCAGCATGTCTTCGGGCAGGGCCACAACCACCGGGCCGGGGCGACCGGATTGTGCCACCACAAAGGCGCGGGCGATTGTTTCGGGCAGGCGCTCGGCGCTGTCCACTTCTACCGCCCATTTGGCGAGCGGGCCGAAAAACGCGCGGTAATCCACCTCTTGAAACGCCTCGCGTCCGCGCATGTCGCGGGCGATCTGGCCAATGAACAAGATCATCGGCACGGAACCCTGCATCGCCGAATGCACGCCAATGCTGGCATTGGTGGCGCCGGGGCCACGGGTAACAAAGCAAATGCCGGGCTTGCCGGTCAGTTCGCCATGCGCGCAGGCCATATAGGCCGCGCCACCCTCGTTGCGGTTGCCGATCATCTCGATTTCGGGGTGGTCGAGCAGTGCATCAAGCACCGCAAGGTAGCTTTCCCCCGGCACGCCGAAAATCCGGCGCACGCCCTGTGCTGCCAAACATGCCGCTAATATCTGCCCGCCGGTTTGCATCCTGATCACTCCCGCCAATTCCGCCCCACAGCATCACAAATCCGCGCCCGGTTAAAGCCCGCGCGCAACATCTTTTAGCGAAACATGCACCCGCCAGCCGCGCGTGCATTATTCGCTTTGCGCGCTTTCGTCCGCCGCGCGCAGCCGTCCGCAAATCATATGCTTTTTGCGCCCGAAGCCCGGAATGCGCGAAACCTCAAACCCGGCTGCTGTTAGTGCGCGGCGCACATGGCCGGCAGCGGTATAGCTGGCAAAACTGCCATGCGGCACGGTGCAGCGCGCAACATGCACCAACAACTCTGGTGCCCAAAGTGCTGGGTTTTTGGCAGGGCTGAAACCATCCAGAAACCACGCATCGGCTTTGAAACCCTCGTTAGGCAGGGTCTGGCGCGCATCGCCCAACACCAGACGCAGGTTCAGCGAAGCTGTCTGAATGCGGGTTTTGCCAGCCTCAAGCCCGGCCAGAAGCGCGGCTTTGTCGGGAAACTCCCAAGAACAAAGCGCGCGGGCTGTGGCCGCAGGGCCAAGCGGAAACGCTTCAAATGACGTATAATCCAGCCGCCCTGCGCACCCAAAAGCCGCCCATGCTTGCCCTGCCATCAACGCGTTCAACCCTGTGCCAAAGCCAAGCTCGGCAATGTGAAAACCAAGATCAAACCGGCCCGGCAACCCGTTTCCGGCCAGGAATACATGCGCGGTTTCCGCCGGACCGTTCTCGCGCGAGAAATACGGATCGTCAAAGGCTTTAGCCAATGGCACATCGCCGGCAAGCCATTCAATTTCGGGGTTTTGCACCGTGTTTCTTTCGTGTTTCTTTCGTGGTTTAAGCGGGGCGAGTGTGCGGCGAAGCGGGTCAAGGTGCAATGGACGAAACATGTGACGTGCTGGTGGTTGGCGCGGGGGTTTTCGGGCTGACAGCAGCGCTGGCCTTTGCGCGCGCCGGCCAAAAGGTGTTGCTGGTGGACCGTGCCGGCCGTGCCGGTGCTGGCGCAAGTGGCGGGCTTGTCGGTGCGCTTTCGCCCTATATGCCGGAAAACTGGAATATTCGCAAAGCGGCGCAGTTTCGCGCATTGCGCGGCGCACCTGGCTACTGGGCAGGGGTGGAAAGCCTTGGCGGCGCAGCCAGCGGCTATGCGCAAACCGGCCGCATTGTGCCGCTAACCACTGCGCGGGCCGCAGAGCTTGCCCCGCAGCGCGCTGGGTTTGCAGCCGGTCTTTGGGAGGGCGCGGGCCAATGGCTGGTGCGCAGCGCAGTGCCCGACTGGCTGAACCCCGCAGCCGCTCCCTTTGGCATTGTGCATGATACATTCAGCGCGCGGATTGATCCGGCGCAGGCCTGTGCGGCCTTGTTTGCGGCTTTTCGGGCAAAGGGCGGTGTGTTTCGGGGCGAAACACATGTGACGGCGGTGCATGGCGGGCAGGTTGAAACCGGTTCCGGCACATGCGGCGCGCCGCTCGTTATTCTGGCCACGGGTGCCGCCAACTGGCCGGGGCTGGCGCCCATGCGCGGGGTCAAGGGGCAGGCGGCCTTGCTTGCGGGTGGTTTGCCACCCGACACCCCCAGCCTTTACGCCGATGGCATATACATCATCGCCCATGCCTCGGGCCGCGTTGCCATTGGCTCGACCAGTGAAGAGGTTTTTGAGGACCCGCACAGCACCGACAGCCAGCTTGATGCCGTGTTGCAGCGCGCTTATGCGCTGGTGCCCGGTTTGCGATCGCAGCCGGTTGTGGCGCGCTGGGCTGGTGTGCGCCCGCGCGCGCCCATGCCCGAACCGATGATAGGCTGGGTGCAGCCCGGGGTTCTGGCGGCCACTGGGGGCTTTCGCACCGGCTTTGCCATGGCGCCGCTCATTGCCGATGCTCTGGTGGAAATGGCGATGGGCAAGGTGCCCGACATTCCGCCGCATTACCACATGGCGGACCATTTGCGACCGCGTTAAGGCAGCACCACCACCGCCCCGCGCTTGCGCCCAGTATCCACCCGCCGATGTGCGGCGACAATGTCATCAAGCCGATATTCACTATCAATCGGCGGCACGACCGCACCGCTAACAGCCAGTTCCGCCAGCAATTGAATGTTTTCGCGGGTTTCGCCACCCGTTCCGGCAAGGGCGCGCCGCCCGTCGCGCTGGCGCGAGAACAGTGCGCGCAGCATTTCACCCAAGCCCGACAGCACAAAGCAATGCCGCCCGCCCGCCGCAAGCAAATGCTTGTGGCTGGCAAAGCTTGTAGTGCCTGCGCAATCGACCAGAATGTCCCATTTTTCAGGCCGCGCGGTAAGGTCTTCGGCGCGATAGTCGATCACCGCATCTGCCCCAAGGCCCTGCACAAAAGCAGCATTTTTGCCGCTGCACACAGCGGTGACATGCGCACCGAAATACTTGGCGATTTGCACGCAGGCGCTGCCCACAGTGCCCGAAGCACCCACAACAAGCACCCGCTCGCCCGCTTGGATATGCGCACGATCACGCAAAAAATACAGCGCCGTTGCCCCGCCAAATGTCAGGCTGGCGGCATGTTCATGGCTCAAACCGTTGGGCTTGCGCAAAATTATCGCGCTTTCCTTCAACGCTATGAATTCGGCATGGCAGCCGAGCTTCATCACGCTTGAAACACCAAACACGGCATCGCCCGCATCAAAGCGCGTAACGCCGTCACCGCATGCCACAACATCGCCCGAAAAGCTGAGGCCCAGCACCGGGTTGCGCGGTTTGAAAATGCCGAACATCAACCGCCCCAAAAGGCCGAAACCGCGCGGCATGTTCAGCGACCGCATCCGCCAATCGGCGCTGGAAACGGTTGTGGCGCGAATGCGGATCAGCACCTCGCCTTTGCGGGCAATGGGGGTTGGGATATCGCGCAGGCGCACAACTTCTGGCGGGCCATATTTGGTGTAGATGGCGGCTTTCATGCGGTCTCTCCCTGTGCGGTGTGGGCCTTGCGCCAGACGCGCCCGCCCATGATGGCCAGCCAAAGTGCGAGGCTGATCTCGGCGATCCCGGACAGGGCCAGCAGGGCATCAACCCATGCGCCGCGCAGCCCGGGGGCCAGAACCGTGACCAGTAGGTCAGCAACATATCCAAGCACCGCCGACATCATCAACACCCCCAGCAGGCGCGGCAGAAACCCCGATTTCCAGACCAGCACGCCGATGGCAAAACACCAACTGCCAAACAGCCAATGCGCCAGGACATAGGCCTTCTCGTGACTGTCCAGCGCCAGCAGAACCATGGTTTCAACCTGCAGAGGTGTCAGCTCGGCGATGCCCGACAGCGCCTGTAGCGGGGCGAAATGGTTCATCAGGTTGGGGGCCATGATGGGAATGCGCAGCAGGTTCAGCACCAGCGCCACCGCAGCCCAGTTGCGGTTGACCTTGTGGAACAATTGCCAGAACCACAGGGCCAGCGGCACTTCCAGCACCAGCACCAGTATATCGGCGATGATGCCCGCCCGATAGGCGAATTCCCCCGCCGTGATATTGGCAATGGTGGCCGCGACATCGCCGGAAACCACCATCGTGCCGCGCACGAACAGTTCCGCGTAAATGGCCGCAACCGCGATGCCAAGATAGGCAAGCCCGGCGGCGCGGGCGGTGTTGAAGGATGAATGTGTCATGTAAATCTCCTGCCATGATGGCGTTTTGGAATTTGGACGCAGCTTTCAAGGGCGCTGCCATTGGCGGCGCATGGTCCTTGGGCAGGCGCGTGGGTTGGGTAATCAGCCGGGCTTGAAGGTGAACACCTGCTCAAGCGGGCGTTCAAAGACCTGCGCAATCAGAAAGGCGAGTTCCAACGAGGGGGAATAATTGGCCTTTTCGATGGCAACAATGGTCTGGCGGGTAACGCCCACCTTTTCGGCCAATTGCTTTTGCGTCATCTCGCCATGCGCAAAGCGCAGGCGGCGGATGTCGTTTTCTACGCGTGCCTTGCCCATGTCAGCCCCCGATCCGGTAAAGCACGACCTTGACCAGCGTTTCGACCAGCGCACCGGCGGCGAGCGAAAAAATGACAAGGTTGAACACGATGACCGGATCCCAGCCGTAAGCCAGCGCAACCATGGACAGCGTGATACCGCCACCGGCAACGCCATAGCCAAAGCGCACACCGCGCAGGCTGATCTGGCGGTCACGCTCGTCGATCCTGAAGCTTGGATTTGAGTCATTGGCCAGAATGGAAAACACAATGCTCAGCACGATCTGCCCGACGATCTGGGCGATGACGCCATAGCCGATCAGATACAGAATTTCCCATCCTGTGCGGGTCATCGCATCGGGACCGGTAAAATAGCCCTCGCCGTAAAGCCCCGAAAACCGGAAGCCGTAATAGCCAAACACGCCGACCGTCACGATCAGCGAGATGACAGCGTTTCTTTCTTCAAAGCTCATACTCAATCCTCATGTCTGTATGATTCGACATCGCGTCGAAACTGATAGACATGATGTATGATTTTAAAGACATAAAGTAAAGAATAATTTACATGGTGTCGTGTCTGTTAGACTTATCCACCGGCTTGCTTGCGCAAGGCATCCATAAGCCGCGTGAGGGTCTTTATTGTTATCTCGTTGATAAGATTGTTGTTTTCATCAAACTGGTTGCGCGAATTGGCAAGCATAACGGCATTGCCAAGCACAAGGTTCGGCGCAAAAGGTGTCAGGCAATGGCGCAGGGTAAATTGCGAAACCTCGCCGCCCGCGCGCCCGCCTGCTGCCGACATAACGGCCACGGGCTTGCCTGCCCACGGGTTGCCCTCCATCCGGCTTACCCAGTCAAGCGCGTTTTTCAGCACGCCGGAAATCGACTTGTTATATTCGGGCGTAGAGATAACCACGGCGTCGGCCTCGGCAATCTGCGCATAGAGGCGCTGCACGCCTTCGGGAATGCCAGCGCTGTTCTCAAGGTCACCATCGTAAAGCGGCAGGCGCAAATCGGCGAAAGTAAAGCGCGACGGTTTGAACAGCTTTTCGGCAGCATGCACAAGTTTTGTGTTCGACGAATCTGCGCGCAATGCGCCGGAAATGCCAAGCAAGGTCAGCGGTATCATAATGGCTCCTTTTCTTGTTGTATTGCTAGCTAAAGGCTTTTGGGCGAGATACAAGCGCCAGCCTATAAACCGATTGTTGCCACGATATCTGGTGGCAAACCCGCGTAAACTCGCCATATCCTGTATGCGTTATTGACTCTGGGCGGCTGGGGCGGAATCCTGTCGGTTGCAACAGAATCAGGTTTATCCGTGCAATTCACCAAACTGCGCCTCTTGGGGTTCAAAAGCTTTGTTGACCCGACCGAACTGGCCATTGCACCGGGGCTGACAGGCGTGGTCGGGCCAAATGGCTGCGGCAAGTCGAACCTGCTTGAAGCCCTGCGCTGGGTGATGGGCGAAAACCGGCCAACCGCAATGCGTGGCGGTGGCATGGAGGATGTGATCTTTGCCGGCACGTCCAGCCGCCCGGCGCGCAACTACGCCGAAGTGTCGCTCACCATTGATAACCGCGAAAGGCTGGCGCCTGCGAGCTTCAATTCACATGATACGCTGGACGTTGTGCGCCGGATTACCCGCGATGCCGGCTCGGCCTATAAAGCCAATGGCAAAGAGGTGCGCGCACGCGATGTGCAGATGCTGTTTGCCGATGCCTCGACCGGCTCGCACAGCCCCGCCTTGGTGCGGCAGGGGCAAATTTCGGAACTGATCAACGCCAAACCGCAAGCCCGCCGCCGCGTTCTGGAAGAAGCAGCGGGCATTTCCGGCCTTTACCAACGCCGCCACGAGGCGGAGCTTAAGCTCAACGGCACTGAAACAAACCTTGCGCGCGTTGAAGATGTACTTGAGCAGCTTGACGCACAAATCAAGTCACTTGCCCGTCAAGCGCGCCAAGCCGCCCGCTACCGTGAAATTGCCGAAGAGCTGCGCGCAGCCGAAGGGTTGTTGCTATATCGCCGCTGGCGCGAGGCAGAGAGCGAGCACGCAACGGCCGCCGCCGCACTGACAGATGCCACAAAATCAGCAGGTTCTGCACAAGCGGCGGCACTACAGGCAGGCCGGGCGCGGCAGGCCGCCGAGAGCCGCGTGCCTGCGCTGCGCGAGGAAGAGGCGGTGGCTGGTGCAATCTTTGCGCGCCTGACGCATGAGCGCGACGCGCTGGCCGAACACGAAGCCCGCGCGCGTGAAACCATTGCCGAACTTGAAGGCCGCATCGCCCAGCTCGGCCGCGACATTACGCGCGAAGGCGGGTTGAACAAGGATGCAGGCGAAACCATCGAGCGGCTCGATTGGGAGCGCGCCGCGCTTGAAAAAGCTGCCGAAGGCCATGATGCCAAACTGGATGCAGTGCGCGATGCGGCGCGCGATGCCGCAACTACGTTGCAAGACGAAGAAACCGCGCTCGACCAGATGACCGAAGACGCCGCCCGGCTTGCCGCACGGCACCAGGCCGCCCAGCGGCGGCTGAGCGATGCGCAAAGCCAGGTGGAACGTTGCGCCGCTGCCACCGCTGCCGCGCGAAGTGCTGGTGAAGCGATCAAGACCGAGCTTGCTACAGCAAAGGCCAAAAAGCTGCAAGCAGAGGCCACGCAACACGATGCGCAGGCCGGCTCGACCCAGGCCGAGGCCGCGTTGCTTAATGCCGAAACCGCGCGCGCGGCTGCGCAAAACACCGAATCCGAGGCGCGTGCGGCGCGCTCGGAAACTGAAGGCGAAGCCACGGCCCTGCGTGCTGAAACCAATGCCCTGTTGCGGATGCTGGACCGCGAGGCGGGCGACGGGCGCAATCTGCTCGAGCTGGTCAAAACCCAAAAGGGCTATGAAGCAGCGTTGGGCGCCGCCCTTGCCGATGATCTGAAAGCCCCCGAATGCGGGCCTGATGGCCGTTCGGGCTGGGTTTTTCTGGCCGGTTATGCGCCCGATGCGCCCCTGCCCGAAGGTGTTGAAGTTTTGGCCGCCAAGGTCGATGCACCCGGTGTGCTTGGCCGCAGACTTGCGCAAATAGGTGTGGTTGATGCCGCAGATGGCGCCGCATTACAGGCGCAGTTACGCCCCGGCCAGCGGCTGGTTTCGCGCGCAGGCGATGTGTGGCGTTGGGACGGATACCGCGCCGCCGCAGATGACGCGCCAAGCGCCGCTGCGCTGCGCTTGCAACAAAAGAACCGGCTGGCGGATTTGCAAGCCGCGCTTGAAATTGCCGAATCTGGCGCAGCAGTGGCGCGTGCGGCGCATGAAGCAGCGCGCGCCACGCTCGATGCAGCCCAAGCGCAGGAAAGCGAGGCGCGCCGCAGTCGCAAAGCGGCTGACGAGGCGATAACCCAGGCGACCCGCGCCGCGAATGCCGCCGAAGCCGCGTTGAGCCTGCTCAGCGGCAAGGCCGAAACGCTGGCCAGTGCGGTGGCACGCCGCGCGGCAGAAGACAGTGATGCCGCCGCGCAACTGGCACAAGCCAATGCTGGCATGAAAGATCTAGGCGATGTTGATGCCGCGCGCATGGCCGTTGATAGCCATAAAATCACCGTTGAAGCGGCGCGCATGACCATGCTCACCAAACGCTCGATCGCCGATGATCTGCGCCGCGAAGGTGAAGCGCGGGTGCGGCGAATGAAAGAGATCGCAACCGAGCGCACAGGCTGGTCAAACCGGCTGGAAAGCGCCACCCAGCGCATTGCCGACCTTGAAGCGCGGCAGGCACAATCCGAAAGTGATTTGAAGGCCGCGCGACAAACCCCCGAAATTCTGGCCGCCAAGCGCGATGAAATGGCCCGCGCTTTGGAAAAAGCCGAAGCGCGGCGCAAGGCTGCTGCCGATGCGCTGGCCGAGGGTGAAACCGCGCTGCGCGATGCCGAAGCCTCCGAGCGTAGCGCCGAGCGTGCCGCATCAGAGGCGCGCGAATCCCGTGCCCGCGCCGAGGCTGTAGCCGAAGCCGCCGCCGCACGGGTCGAGGTGGCACAGGGCCGTGTGGTTGAGGAAACCGGCCAAAGCCCCGCGAACCTGCTGGAAAGCCTTGGGGCCGACCCCGATAAAATGCCTCCATCAGATGCGATAGAAATCGAGGTTGCACGGTTGAAACGCCAGCGTGAATCGCTTGGTGCTGTAAACCTGCGCGCCGAGGAAGACAGCCGCGAAGTGCAGGCAGAGTTTGACGCGCTCGCCGCCGAAAAAAACGACCTTTCTGCCGCCGTCGACAAATTGCGCCACGGCATCGCCAACCTCAACCGCGAGGGTCGCACCCGGCTTTTGGTGGCGTTTGAAGAGGTGAACAAGAACTTTACCGTGCTGTTTCGTAGCCTGTTTGGCGGGGGCGATGCCGAGCTTGTGCTGGTCGAAAGCGATGACCCGCTTGAGGCCGGTTTGGAAATTATGTGCCAGCCGCCGGGCAAGAAGCTTTCCACCCTGTCGCTGCTGTCGGGCGGCGAGCAAACCCTCACTGCGCTGAGCCTGATTTTCGCGGTCTTTTTGGCCAACCCCTCGCCGATTTGCGTGCTCGACGAGGTTGACGCCCCGCTGGATGACGCCAATGTCACCCGCTTTTGCGACCTGCTCGACGAGATGACCGGCCAAACCGATACGCGGTTCCTGATCATCACCCACCACGCGGTGACCATGGGCCGGATGGACCGTTTATTCGGCGTGACCATGGCTGAACAGGGTGTCAGCCAGCTTGTGAGCGTCGATCTGCGCCAGGCCGAAGAGTTGATCGTAGGATGAGCACGCCAGAAATCAAACCCGACACGCTTACCCAAACCATTGGTGTTCTGATGCGCCGCGAGGTTGAGGCGCGCATTCTTGTGCCCGTTGTTGCGGCCTTGGCCGATGCCTTTGGCCGCGAAGCTGTAGTAGATATCCTGCGCGACACAATTGAGCAGATCGCCCGTGATCAGGGGGCCGATCTGGCTGCACAATACGGAACTGATGCCGCTGCTTTCAAAGAAACACTGGAATTCTGGACCCGCGACGGCGCGCTGGAGCTTGAGACCCTGCGCGATGATGGCCGCCACCTCGATTTCAACGTGACCCGCTGCCGCTATGCTGAAATGTATCGCGCACTTGGGGTGCCCGAGCTTGGCGCCGTGCTAAGCTGCAACCGCGATGCAGCGCTTATTGAGGGTTTCAACCCCAAGGCCGGCCTGACGCGCGATCAAACGATCATGCAAGGTGCGCCTTGCTGCACCTTTCGGTATGATTTCAGGGTAGAAAGCCGCGACTAGAGCATGTTGCACCAAAAGTGGAAACCGGTTTTCTGCGTTTCAACATGCGTTAGCAAAAAGTCAGAGCGTATTGCGTGAATGCAAATGAATGCAACACGCTCTAACGATCCTTCACCCAAATAAAAAACGCGCCAAGGTTGCCCCCGGCGCGTTTTCGTTTGGCTGTGATTTGGCGGTGAAACGATTTAGTTGCTGGCAGGAGCGGCGGCGGCAGCTTCTGCTTCAGCCAATGCAGCTTCCAGTTCGGCAATACGTGCAGCGGCAGCTTCAGCAGCGCCAGCAGCCTCGCTTGCAGCGGCATCAGCAGCAGCGGTTGCCGCTTCCGCTTCGGCCTCTGCGGCAGCAGCGGCTTCCTGGGCTGCGGCAACTTCGCCAGCAGCGGCTTGGGCTTTAGCCTCGGCAGCACGTGCGGCTTCCTGAGCTGCGGCAAGTTCAGCCGAACCATCGGTGCTGTCGGGGGCTTCTGCAGCCATTGCCTTAGCCTCTTCAAGCTCGGCGCTCAGCGTTGCAACTTGGGCTTCTGCATCGCTTAGCGCATCAGCAGCATCAGCGGCGGCGGCATCAGCGGCGGCGGCGGCTTCGGTTGCCATGGCTTCTTTTTCGGCCAGCATGGCTTCCAACTCGCCAACACGCGCCTCGGCGGCTTCGGCCATTTCGCTGGCGGCGGCAGCTTCTTCAACTGCAGCCGTAACAGCGCCTTCACCATCGGCCTGCAAAGCAGCAAGTTCGGCGCTCAGGGCTTCGTTTTCAGCCACGGCAGCCGCGTGCGCGCTTTGAGCGGTTAGGGCTGCATTCTCGGCTACGCGCACTTTGTTGCCGTTCAGATCGGCAACGTAGAACATTGCGGCCAGCAAAATGATCAGGGCAGCAAACAGCATTTTATGGATGGTTTTCATTATGTCTTTCCAATTTCAGGCGCCACATGCGCGGCAGATTGCGTTGAGCCAGAGCAGATCACGTTTTAGTGTTTAACCCTATAGGCGGAATTTTGAGCACCAAGCGCAATTTGTCCACCGAAAATGCGAAAAATCGTCTATTTCTCGTCATCTTCGTCGCTATCTGGAAGGTTGAACAGGCTGTCGGCGTCAACCAGCAGCGGCTTGTCCTCATCTTCATCCGAATCAGACAGCGAGAAATTTTCAAGCCCCGAAATTGCGCTGGGGATACGCGGCTCATCGCGCATTTGCAGGCTTTGTTCGGTTGACATCAGCTTCATGCGCTCGTCATCGGTCAGTGACGTGCCTTTGTTTTTGGTGGCCTTGGCAATGGCGGCATCAAGCTCGGTCTGGCGGCACATGCCCAGCGCAACCGGGTCGACCGGGGACACATTGGAAATGTTCCAATGCGTGCGGTCGCGGATCGACTGGATGGTCGGTTTGGTTGTGCCGACCAGCTTGGAAATCTGGCCATCGGTCAGTTCGGGGTGAAATTTCACCAGCCATGCAATGGCGGACGGACGGTCCTGCCGTTTGGACAGCGGGGTATAGCGCGGGCCTTTACGCTTTTGCTCGCCTTCGGCGGCGGGGTTGAACATAAGCGTTAGCTTGGCACGCGGGTCATCCTCGCAGCGCTTGATTTCGGCGGTGGTCAACTGGCGGTTGGCGATCGGGTCAAACCCTTTTACGCCGGTTGCAACTTCGCCATCGGCAATGCCGTTCACCTCAAGTTCGTGCAGGCCGCAAAACTCGGCGATCTGTTTGAAGCTCAGCGTGGTGTTATCTACCAACCAAACGGCGGTGGCTTTGGTCATCAGGGGCAGCGCCATGTGCATCTCCATTATAAATACATGTCTCCCGAGCCGATCACCCGGGTGCGCAGCGCGCGATTTGAGGTTTTCGCAGGGGAATTGACCCCGTATATAGGCGCAATGAAGCTAATGATAAAGATGTTTTCTGCAGCCGTGCTGCTGCTATCCGCCCCGCTGATGGCCCGCGCCGATGGCGAGCCTGCCGGCCAGTTCGATTATTACGTCCTATCGCTGAGCTGGACGCCAAGCTGGTGCCAGCTTACCGGCGACGAGCGGCGCGATGCGCAATGCGACGAGGGCCGTGGTTTCGGCTTCACCCTGCACGGGCTGTGGCCGCAATTTGATAGTGGTTGGCCCGCCTATTGCTACACAGTCGAGCGTGACCCGAGCCGCGCCATGTCGGGCGCGATGGCCGATATCATGGGCGGGGCCGGGCTGGCCTGGTATCAATGGCAAAAGCACGGGCGCTGTTCGGGCCTGAGCGCGCAGGACTACTACGCCCTGTCGCGCCGCGCCTATGAGATGGTCAACCGCCCTAAAATTCTGCGCAACCTGCCGCGCGCCATGGATATCCCGCCCCGCGTGATCGAGGCGGCGTTCATCGAGGCTAACCCGCTTCTATCGCCCGATGTGGTGACGGTTACCTGCAAGGAAGGGCTGATACAGGAGGTCCGCATCTGCCTGACGCGTGACCTCTTAGATTCCAACTTCAAGTGCAACGTTTGATTTGAAGGCCGCGATTTCGCT
>JBBDJE010000061.1:0-11760 GCA_040880065.1 Paracoccaceae bacterium
GGTGAATGCGCTGGGCCGCGAAGCCCGCGAGATGGCCGACTCATTGGCAGATTGACAATGCGCCGTGCTGGCCCCCACCAAGCGTCCTAGGGTGGATAATTAGGGGGATAAGGCGAAAACGCTTTCTATTTTTATGTATTAAAAACAAGCGCTTGCCTGATTTTAATGGTGCCGCTGAAGGGACTCGAACCCCCGACCCCATCATTACGAATGACGTGCTCTACCAGCTGAGCTACAGCGGCGACGATTGGTTTTTAGGGCATGCTGTGTGGTGGTGCAAGCCCTAGTATTGTGGGGGTTGGGTGTTGGAGTCCGCATCGTCCTTTGGTGTAGTTTCGGCGGGGTCTGGCGCATCATCACCATCTGGCATGACCTCGCCATCAAGCGGGCTGGGCGCTTCGTCAGTGTCATCCTGAAAGCTCTGACTCTTGGCCAAAAGGGCGAGCATGGAGGCTGAGAGCGCGGCGGTGCTGCCTTCGGGTGGCAGCGCCCAGTGCAGCGTATCCAGCCCCTGACAATTTTCACATAGTGGCGCCCATTTGGCATGCAGATGGTTGCAGCTTTCACAGACCCATGCCTCGCCACGTGGTGCGGCCAGGGCGCGGGCCAGCCATGCGCGCACCTCGTGCTCTTCGCCACCTTCGCCCTGCACAATTGCCGCCATAAGCGACAAAACCCGCCCGTTCGGACGCGTGCTTGCAAGGTCACCCAGCGCGCGGCGGGCGGCCGGGAAATCTTCTGCCGCCAGGCATAGTTCGCAGGCCAGTATGCGGCTTTCGGAATGGTCGGGGTTAAGTTTGAGCAAGGGCTGAAAGCGTAGCTGGCGCGCCTGCGCATCCGCGTCCTCGGCCAAACCATCCCACGCTGTCGCAAGGTCAGGATGGGGCTGTTGGCCCCAGGCTTTGCGTAGCACGGCCTGGGCTGCGCGCATATTCCCGTCGCCCGCATGGACCTGTGCCGCCAGCACGGCGGCGGGCACAAGGCCCGGTGCAGCGCGGTTGGCAGAAAGCGCGTCGGCACGGGCGCGCGGGCCATCACCCGCGGCATGGGCCTTTATGGCATCACCAACCAGTAAAACCGCCTCGCGCCGTTTTGCGACATCGCGCGGCAGTGTTGCCGATTTCACCTTATAGCGCAGCGTTTGGCGAGCGCCGCCCCAATGGCCAGCCTTGATCTGTAAATTAAACAGCGTGTCTTGCATCAGCTTGTCACGCGGGCGCAGCGCGAAAGCGCGTTCGGCCAGCATTAGCGCAGCATCGGTATCATTTGCCGCCAGCCGCGCCTTCATCAGCCCGACAATCCCCACATAGCGGGTAGATTTTTCGGCCAGCAGCACCTTGTAATGCTCTTGCGCGCCGCTGCTATCGCCCGAAAGTTCGGCGGCTTGTGCCGCCAGAATGCGGGTAAGCTCGGGTTTGGCGAGTAAGCGGTCGGCCTTGGCCGCCCGGGCCGTGGCGCGCGCGCCGTCGCCTGAGGCTAGCGCGATCATCCCATCCGAGAGCGCTGCATAGCCGCGCCGTTCGCGCGATTTATCAAAATAGCGGCTGAGCGCGGTTTCATCGCCGGTTAAAAAGCGCAGCACGGCCAGCACCAGCCCGACAAGCCTAATGACGAGCCAGAAGGCTGCAAACAGCACTAAAAGCGCGATGAGAAAGGCCAGCGGCGTAAGCTCGCGTTCGCGCCCTGCAAAGGCGAAGGTGATTACGCCGGGCGTGTCTTGCACATAGGCGGCACCCCATGCGAGCGCGGCGGCAATGGCCACGAACAGCGCCATTTTGATGATGGACCAGATCATTGTGCGCGCTCCAACAGGGTGGATTTGAGCGTGCCATAGCCCGCAAGAACCGCCTGGCGCTGCGCGGCCATGTCCATCCATGAAGCAAACACCGATTGCGCATGCTCGGGCAGGGTTTGCATTTCAACAATCGCGCCAGCAAGGTCATCGGTGCGCAAGGCGGCCTCCGCGCGGCTGAGTATGGCATCGACATTATCGCCCTGCTGCGAAGTTAGCGAGCGGCTGGCGACCTGCGATTCCAGGAACGCGCCAAACTGGCCAAGCGTGGAGTCTGCTCCGCTACGGCGGATGTCGATGCGAATCGCTTCATGGGCGAGGTTTGGGAAACCGGCCAGCAAGTCTGAGGTGCTGGACACGCCCGTCGCGGCCTGTGCATCAAGTGCTGCAGGAACTTCAGCGCGCTGTGTCGCTTTCAGCCAATTAAGTGTGCCGGCATAGGGCAGGCCATCGGCCAAAGCGGCTTCAAGCGCGATCAGCGCGGCTTGCAACTCGGAGCTGGCACGCGCCGCTGTGGCATCGGCAATGGCGGTTTCGGCCTCGGCGTGAATTTCGGCGGTAATGGCATCCATCCGCGCCGCCTGTTCGGCAAGCTGTGCATCAAGGTCGGCGATACGGCTGCGCAGCGCCTCGATCGTAGCACCATAGGCCGTAATGTCGGCAGCGGCCTGACTGTCAAGCGCCATGCCGGCGGTGACAAGGTCGCGCAACTGGGTTTCAAGCCGCGCTGTCATCGCCTCGACGGCCTCAATGCGTGATTCGGCAAGCGCAATACGGTCATCAAGGTCAGCGGGCAGGGCTTCAAGCGCGGTCATCTTTTCGTTGAGCGCGGCGATTTCAGTTGCCATGCTGGCCAGATCAGGCGCTGCGGCAATGCGTGCATCAATCGCGTCGGCATCGATTTGCGGTGCCTGGGCGGCAAGGCGGGTTTCAAACGTGCTGCGAAGTTCGGCCACCTGCTCTTCGGCAAGGCTTGCCCCGGGTGTGAACCAGCGCGCCACGGCACCCATGCCGCTGGGCAGATTGGGCGCAACGCGCGGACCAATCCAGAGCGCAAGCGCCCCGCCTACCACCAAAATGGCAAGAATTTGCAAACTGCGCGCCGCAAGCGATACATGATGCTCGTCATGCTCGCTTTCCTCGTCGTCGATGTCATGATGTTCAAGCTCATGAACGTCATCGGCCTCGATAACCGCATCTTTTACGGGTTTGCTGGATTCGTCGCTTCCGCTCATTGCGCGCCTTTACAAATACAAATCGGGTCGGGCACAAAAGTGCCGGTTTGTGCGAGTTTAGGGGTAAGGCGGCGTTGCAACAAGGCGGCGCTTGGCTGAAAATGCTGTTTTCAGTGCGCTTGGCCTGTGCTTGCGCCGATAATTGCCAATAGCGCCGCAGCACTCGGTGTGGCGGCAACTGCGCATGGGCCAAGGCTTCGCGCCGCATCTGCCACGTTTTGCGAGATACAAAAGCAACGCAGCGGCGGACAATTTACCACGGAATCGGCCAAAAGCCGGGCAGAGCGGGGCGAAAACAACGCAACGGCGTCAATTTCACCCGCACCAAGCGCCTGTTTTGTAGCAGCGTCCAAAGCAAGGGCCTGCTGGTCGTAAATCACATGGCTTTGCACGCTATGGCCGCTACCTAAAAGCGCCTGTGCCAAATCGCCGCTGACATGTTTGCCATGCAGATAGAGCAGGTTTTGCGCGGGGTGTGCGGCAAGCAACGCCGCAAGGCTTTGCAGATCGCCTTGTGCAGATCGGGGTGCCGAATGGGCGGTCAAACCGAAGCTTTGCGCCACTTGCGCCGTGGCCGGACCTACGCAAAAGGCAGGTAAATCGCGCGCGCCCCAGCGCTGAGCAAAACTGCGCACTGCGTTTTGCGAGGTGAAAACAAGTGCATCGGCTGTGGTAAAATCGGGTTCGGCGGGCAGGTCAACCATATCCTGCATGGGCGCAATACGGGCGCGCCAGCCATCCGGCAGGGTTGCAGCAAAGGCCTGCGCATCGGCCAAAGGCCGGGTCAAAAGCAGGGTTCTAGTCAAGGAAGCCCGGCCCGGCCCGGGTTTTCAGCTCTTGGCCCGCAGCCGCCCCCATGGCGGCGGCATCATCGGGCGCACAATCCCACATGCCCGCATGGCGTATGCTACCATCGGGGCGCAAAATTTCACCGCGAAGCTGTAGCCTGTCACCCGCACGCTCGGCAAGTGCGGCAATCGGTGTGCGGCAAGACCCGTCGAGCGCCGCCAAAAACGCCCGCTCGGCGGCCAGTTGCAGCCGGGTTTCGGCATGGTCGAGCGGCGCAAGCAGGGTGGAAACAGGCTCATCGCCAATACGCTGTTCAATGCCGATTGCGCCTTGGGCGACGGCGGGCAGCATATCGTCGGCCTCAATCGGGTTGGCGATGCCCGCCATCCCAAGCCGGTTCAACCCGGCGCAGGCCAGAAATGTGGCAAGGGCCACGCCCTCATCGAGCTTGCGCAGGCGCGTTTGCACATTGCCGCGAAACTCGACCACGCGCAGATCGGGGCGCCGGGCCAAGAGTTGCGCGCGCCGCCGCAAGCTGGAAGACCCGACGACCGCACCCTCCGGCAATTCGGCAATGCTGCCAAACCGCCGCGAAATAAACGCATCGCGCATATCTTCGCGCGGCAAATAGGTGCAAAGCGCCAGCCCGTCCGGCAAAACCGTGGGCATGTCCTTCATCGAATGCACTGCAATGTCGATGCTGCCATCAAGCAAGGCGTCTTCAATTTCCTTGGTAAACAGCCCCTTGCCGCCAATTTCGCTGAGCGCACGGTCTTGCACAGTGTCGCCGGTGGTCTTGATGACCACGATTTCAAACTGCCCGGCCACCATGCCATGCGCGGCCATAAGCCGGTCGCGGGTTTCATGGGCCTGCGCCAAGGCCAGCGGGCTGCCGCGTGTGCCGATTTTCAAAAGCTTGGTCGTGTTGTATTGAATGCCCATAGGCTGGGTGTTACCCCGATAGTGACTTTGGTGCAATTGCCGGAATGACCGCATGGCAGAACAGATCATCCTTGGCATTGAAAGCTCGTGCGATGACACGGCCGCTGCACTTGTGCGCGGCGATGGCACGGTGCTGGCCAGCATTGTCATGGGGCAAAACGCCCTGCATGAAGGCTTTGGCGGCGTTGTTCCGGAAATTGCCGCCCGCGCCCACGCAGAACGGCTGGACCTTGCTACCATTGCCGCATTGAAAGAAGCGGGGCTATCGCTGGACGATGTTGATGCGCTTGCCGTAACCGCCGGGCCGGGGCTGATTGGCGGCGTGCTTTCGGGCGTGATGTTTGCCAAAGGGCTGGCAGCGGCATCGGGCAAACCGCTGGTTGCGGTGAACCATCTGGCTGGCCATGCACTCACCCCGCGCCTGACCCACCGGCTTGGCTATCCATACCTGATGCTGCTGGTATCTGGCGGTCATTGCCAGTTTATTGCCGTTGAGGGCCCCGAGATGTTCCACCGTCTGGGCGGCACTATTGATGATGCCCCCGGCGAGGCGTTTGACAAGGTCGCCCGTCTGCTGGGCCTTGGCTATCCCGGCGGGCCTTTGGTTGAAGCTGCGGCTAAAGTAGGCGATGCCACCCGCTTCAAGCTACCCCGCCCGCTGGCCGAACGTGCGGGCTGCGATATGTCGTTTTCCGGCCTGAAAACCGCAGTGCGGCGGCTGCGCGAAAAGCTGGAGGTTGCGCAAGGCGGGCTATATTCGCAAGACATCGCCGATATTTGCGCGGGCTTTCAGGCGGCGGTGGCCGATAGTCTGGCCGGCAAAACCCGCGCCGCCTTGCAAGATTTTGAACAGCGATTTGGTAGTGCGAAACGGCTGGCCGTAGCTGGTGGTGTTGCCGCCAACGCGACAATTCGCGCAGCGATTGGCACGGTTGCCGCCGAAATAGGCGCGCGCCTTGTGCTGCCGCCCATGGGGCTCTGCACCGACAATGCCGCGATGATTGCATGGGCAGGCCACGAGCAACTGGCCCTGCGCGGCCCCGATGGTCTGGCGTTTTCCGCCCGTCCGCGCTGGCCACTTGACGCAGCCGCCACCCCGATGTTGGGTTATGGCAAAAAGGGGCCAAAAGCATGAGCATCGGGGTTATCGGCGCAGGAGCATTCGGCACAGCGCTTGCCGTCGCCATGGCGCGCGGCGGGGCAAATGTGCTGCTTTGGGGCCGAAATGCCGCAGCGATGGCCGATATGGCACAGGCGCGTGAAAATGCCCGCTACCTCAACGGCATAGGTTTGCCCGCAAACCTGAAACCAACCGCCGCATTGGCCGACCTTGCCCAAATGCAGGCCATTTTGCTTACGCTCCCCGCCCAGCAAACCGATGGCTTCCTAGCCGAGCAGGTGCGTGCCCTGCCCAACGCCCCGCTTGTTCTCTGCGCCAAAGGGATTGATGCTAGGCATTTCGCCACCCAAACCGACATTGCCGCGCGCCACAGCCAAGCCCCGCTCGCGGTGCTTACCGGGCCGGGATTTGCACATGAAATCGCCCGCGGCCTGCCCGCCGCTCTTGTGTTGGCCTGCGAAAATGCTGCGCTGGGCCAAGCCCTGCAAACCTTGCTTTCAACCGACAGGCTGCGCCTTTACCTGTCGTCCGATCCGACCGGCGCACAGCTTGGCGGTGCGCTTAAAAACGTTGTGGCCATCGCCGCGGGCATGGCCATTGGTGCCGGCCTTGGTGAAAGCGCGCGCGCCGGCCTTGTAACGCGCGGCTTCGCCGAAATGCGCCGCCTTGGCGTAGCACTTGGTGCCGAGGCTGAAACCTTTGCCGGGCTTTCGGGCCTTGGCGACCTTATGCTCACCTGCGCCTCGGCCCAATCGCGCAATTTTGCGGCCGGTTTGGCACTTGGCCAGGGCCAGCCGCGTCCGCCGGGCAAAACCCAGGAAGGTGTTGCCACAGCGCGGGCGGCCGTGGCGCTTGGGGCTAAATGCGGTGTTGAAATGCCTATCGCAGCAGCGGTCGCCGCTGTGCTAGAAGGGCAGTTGAACATCTCCGGCGCGATGAGCGGATTGCTCGCGCGCCCACTTAAATCAAGCGAGGCGTGAATGAATTACTGGCTGTTCAAATCCGAACCCGAAACATGGGGCTGGGATGCGCAGGTTGCCCGCGGTGAGGCCGGCGAGGAATGGGACGGCGTGCGCAACTATCAGGCCCGCAACAACATGCGCGCCATGGAACCGGGCGATCTCGGGTTTTTCTACCATTCGATCAAGGAAAAGCGCGTGGTTGGCGTGGTCAAGGTCATCGCGCGCGCCCACCCTGACAGCACCACCGATGATCCGCGCTGGGAATGCGTGGATATCGCGGCTGTCGGCCCCTTTCCCAAGCCCGTCACGCTTGATGATTGCAAGGCCGAGCCGCGGCTGGCAAATATGGTGCTTGTGAACAATACCCGCCTGTCAGTGCAGCCGGTAACGGCGACAGAATGGCAGATCGTCTGCGATATGGGCGGCTATCGCGGTTAGCAGTCTGAAGAGGTAAGCTATGGAATACGTTATCGTTCTGGGCGCAGCCCTTGCCAGCTTCGCCTTTGGGGCCGTCTGGTATATGGCTTTGGCCAAGCCCTGGCACGCCGCAGCCGGCATCGACGTTGAAAAGCTTCGCGCCGAGGGTGGCGGCGGTAGCGCCTTTGTTTTCGTGGTCGCCTTTTTGTGTTGTGTCCTTGTAGCCGGGATGATGCGCCACGTCTTTCACGCAGCCCAAATCCACACGCTTGGCAGCGGCGCTCTGGCCGGGCTTGGCCTTGGCCTGTTCATCGCCACGCCCTGGATTGTCATGAACAACATGTTCGGCATGAAGCCGCGCATGCTGACCTTGATCGACGGCACCTATGCCAGCGTCGGTTGCATGATCATGGGTGCGGTTCTTGGTGCGTTTCCGGCGGTTGCGTAAACAATGAAATACCTGAAAACCGCGTTCAATCTGTTGATGGTCGTACCAGCGACCATCGGCCTGATATTGATGGTGCCCTTCATCATCATCTTGCGACTTATCAACGTAAAACTGGTCAAACAGCCTAACTATGCCGATATTTACGCACCCTATTACGACCAGCTCGACCCGTATCACGGCCCCGAGGCCTGGGCAGCGTCCAAAGCCGGTGTGCCGCAACCGGCGCTTGACCTTTACGCATTGCATTGGGCCTTTAGCGAAGTCACAGCCGGAGGGTTTTCGCAGTTTTTCAACGGCGCGACCGGCATTCTCGCACCCGAAGCGCGCGACGGTTTTCGTGCCATCGGCATGGCTGATGTCGCTACCGTTATACAGGCGGCGATGGACAAGCTTGGCACGCCCTTTCCGCTTGAGCTTGAAGCGCGCCGGGATCTCATAAAATTCGAGACGGCGCGCATGAAATTTGAAGAAACGGCCAGGTTCAAAGCCCTGACCGGTAACCACAATTTTATCGGCGGGGCTGCGCTTTACCAAGCGCCCGCCGATGCCTATGCCGCAAGGGCGCGCATGAAAACCCCCTGACCCCATCTTTTGTTCATAAATATCCCACGGGGGTCTGGGGGTGTGAAACCCCCAGCTTTAAACAGCGGGTCCGGGGGTCTGAAACCCCCGGCGTGAGACATCTTTAAGCCTTCAGTGCTCGCCCAGCCACGCCGCCAGAAGGTCGCGTGCCGCCATCAGGTCAGACTTGGCAATCATTTCCGTTACCGTGTGAATATAGCGGGTGCCAACCACAATCCCCATGGCACGCGCACCGGCGGCTGCCTGTTGTGCCGCCGCGCCATCCTGCCCGCCTGCGCGCAAGATCGTGCGTTGGTGGGGAATGCCGCGTGCCTTGGCAAGGGCTTCGACCTCTTCCACCAGCGCAATATCGGCAATGAAGCTGCTGTCTTTCACATGTAGCCCGACACCTTCGCCCTGCACGGTGACCGTATCTTGCTTGGGCACGCCGGGCGTATCGCAAGCCAGAGTCACGTCAATGCCAAAGCCGATATGCGGTTTGATATGATAGGCCGAGGTGCGCGCGCCGCGCAGACCAACCTCTTCCTGACAGGTAAACGCCACCCAGATCTCGCATTCATGCTGTGACTGATCGGCCACCAGCTTGCGGATCACCTCGATCCCCAGCCAACAGGCGACGCGGTTGTCCAGCGCCTTGGAGACCACCTTTTCGCCCATATCGACAAAAGGCTCTTCCATCACGACATAGTCACCGATCTGGATTTTTTCAGCCGTTGCCTTGCCCATGCCGCAATCCAGCATAAACTCGGCAATCTCCGGAATTTTCTTGCGATCTTCGGGTGTTGAAATATGCACCGGGCGGCCGCCGGGGTTCATGACGGCAGGGTAGTCGCCATTGGGTGTGCAGATGCGCACGCGGCGCGAGAACAGGTTGCGCGGGTCGAACCCGCCAACAGGGTCAACATAGATGAACCCGTCGCTGTCAATATGGCTGACAAGAAAGCCGATCTCGTCCATATGGCAGGCCAGCATCACGCGCTGCACCTCGCCATTGGCGGGCTTTGTGGGGGCGCGGCGGCAAATCAGGTTGCCCATCGCATCGGTTGTGATCTCGTCAAACAGGCCTTCAACTTCACGCTCGATCAGCGCGCGCACGCGGTTCTCGCGGCCCGGAACGCCCGGCGTTTCGCACAGGTTGCGCAATAGGTCGATATTCATGGAAACTCCAATTTCAGGAAAACTGCGCGCAGCCTAACGCCGCGCCAAAGCCGGTGCAACCACCCCGAAAATGAAACGGGAGGGCGCGGCCTACGCGCCCTCCCGCACCCCAGCACCGCCGCAAAAGCAGGTGCCTCGCCCACGTGATTGCCCGATAGGGCAAATGGCGTAAAGGTTTTGTAACATTGGGGGATTTTCCCGACAGGCTTCACCCGTCTTCCGATTGCTCGGCCCGAATTCTCCGGGGTCTATGCCTGTTTATCGCGCAGGCACCCGCGCTTGGGCAAGCAAATTATAGGCGGCATTTAACGCAAATTTTGCCACCGAACTTAACGCTTTGAAAAGCAAAAGGCCGGGGCAGTTTTTTGCCCCGGCCCGAATGTGTGCGCGCTTAATAGCGGTAGTGCTCAGGCTTGAACGGGCCTTCGGGCGAAACGCCGATATAATCGGCCTGCGCCTTGTCCAGCTTGGTCAGCTTCACGCCAATCCGGTCCAGATGCAGGCGCGCGACCTTTTCATCCAGATGCTTGGGCAAAATGTAAACGTCGTTCGTGTAGGCATCGCCATTGGCCCAAAGCTCAATCTGCGCGAGAACCTGATTGGTGAAGCTGGCCGACATCACGAAACTGGGGTGGCCCGTGGCGTTGCCAAGGTTCAGCAAACGGCCCTGGCTGAGCAGAATAATCCGGCTGCCCGAGGGCATTTCGATCATGTCCACCTGGTCCTTGATATTGGTCCATTTGTGGTTGCGCAGCGCGGCGACCTGAATTTCATTGTCGAAATGGCCAATATTGCCGACAATCGCCATGTCTTTCATATCGCGCATATGCTCGATACGGATGACATCACGGTTGCCGGTTGTGGTGACAAAGATATCGGCGCTGGCAACGACATCCTCAAGCAGCACAACCTCGAACCCGTCCATCGCGGCCTGAAGCGCGCAAATCGGGTCAACCTCGGTCACCTTCACGCGCGCCCCTGCGCCGCGCAGGCTGGCGGCAGACCCTTTGCCAACATCGCCATACCCGCAAACCACGGCGACCTTTCCGGCCATCATCGTATCCGTCGCGCGCCGAATGCCATCAACCAGCGATTCCTTGCAGCCGTATTTGTTGTCGAACTTCGATTTGGTGACAGAATCGTTCACATTGATCGCCGGGAAAGGCAATTGCCCCTGCTTCACCAACTCATACAGGCGGTGCACACCGGTGGTGGTTTCCTCGGACACGCCCATAATCGCCGCGCGGGTCTTGGTAAACCAGCCGGGGCTGGCCGCCATGCGCTTTCTGATCTGGGCAAAAACCGCCTCTTCCTCTTCCGAGGTCGGCACCGCGATCAGGTCGGTCTCGCCAGCTTCAACGCGCGCACCAAGCAGCACGTAAAGTGTGGCGTCGCCACCATCATCCAGAATGAGGTTTGCGCCTTCGGGGAACATAAAAGAACGGTCAAGATAATCCCAATGCTCGGTCAGCGTCTGGCCCTTGATCGCAAAAACCGGCACGCCGGATTGCGCTATCGCTGCGGCGGCATGGTCCTGGGTTGAAAATATGTTGCAGCTTGCCCAGCGCACATCGGCCCCCAAAGCCACCAGCGTTTCGATCAGCACCGCAGTTTGAATGGTCATATGCAGCGAACCGACGATGCGCGCACCTTTCAAAGGCTTGCTTTCGCCAAACTCGGCGCGCAATGCCATCAGGCCGGGCATTTCGGTTTCGGCAATATCCAGCTCTTTGCGGCCATAGGCGGCGAGCGAGATGTCTTTAACGATGTAATCGGCAGGCATGGGTGGTTCCCTATTCTGTTTCGCGCGAAGATGTAGCGCGTGCGCATCGCTACGGCAAGGCTTTGGGCGATCATGCTGCAATGCGCATACGAGCAACACCCGTTTCCTGCAAATAGCCGTGCTAGTGCCAATGGCGTGCATGGCCATCAGGCTTGCGGTCGTTCAACGCCCGCATTGCGATGGACCCTCGGGCAGGTTACACCAAAGTCAACACGGCCTGTGTTCTGGCCGAACACGACACAAACCTGATGAATGAGCCGCGCTATCACCAAGCCCCGCCCCCCCGCCAAACTCACATCACCGCGCGCATGGCAACGCATGCTCTCGGGCCGCCGGCTTGATCTGCTGGACCCGTCGCCGCTGGATATCGAGATCGAGGACATTGCCCATGGCCTTGCCTTTGTGGCGCGCTGGAACGGGCAAACCCACGGCGAAAACCCTTATTCGGTGGCCGAACATTCGCTGCTGGTGGAGCGGTTGTTTAGCAAGCTCAACCAGCGCGCCAGCACAGCCGCGCGCCAGATGGCGCTAC
>JBBDJE010000062.1:0-52243 GCA_040880065.1 Paracoccaceae bacterium
TGGAGCACGCCATCCGCCACACGCGCCATTGCCGCGAGAGCGGCTTAGTCCTCCATTGAAAAACATCGCGGTGAGTTCGGGGTCGAGCCGATGTGCAAAATGCTGCAAATCGCCCAGTCCACCTATTATGAGCGGCGCGCCATCGCACGTGACCCTGATCGGGCTTCATCTCGGGCGAAGTCTGACCCTTTGCATGTCTTCTTGCATGTTCGGCAAGTCGCTGATTTGGCGGGACAATCGACCAGACGGGCTGGAAGCGATCACGCGGACGTGAACATCTTGCCCGGCAAGTATTCTTCAAACAGGTTGATCGGCACATATCGCTTGATCGGGTAAACTAACCGTTCGAAGTTCATCGAAAGCACTATCGAACGAAGGAACGGGATATATGAGCAAGTTCAAGCTACCTGTTGGCATGGAAGACCGAACTGATGCAGAAGAACAGTATCGCGCCAGGTTTCAGCATGGCGCACAAGCGGTTCGCAAGTTGATCGAAGAAGGCAAGCTTAACCAAAAAAAGTTGGTCAAATGGATTGAAGTTGATCTGCAAAAATGGCGACATGATGAAAAGGCTGATCCTGTTCCGCCAAAGTATTAACTCGTCTGGTTGCCAACGCTTCGTTATAGGTTTGGAGACCCACACATGTTCAAGAAAATTGCCGCACAATGGCGAGAAGCAAGGGCGTCTGTCATAAAACCGGATGTGGTGGACGTGTTGTCGCGCTATAATCGTTGGGCAAGCTATGAACGCTATGAATGCCTATCAGCGTTCGATTACTCCAAGAGCGACCTCGAAAGTGAAAATGGCCCCATTTCCCATTGGTCCGAAGCCACGGCGAAAAAGGTTTCCCAAGCACTTATGAAAGCCGCAAAGATGGGTTTCAATACCTCGCCAAATGGCGCAAGCGGTGCTGCACTTCTAAGTTACTTTGTGGAACTACAACATATACAAGGACCGTTGGCCGAAGAAGTTCGAAGCCTCATAGTGAATTGGCATGAAAACGGTCTTAAGAACGATATGCCGAACTTAGGCTAAAAAAGCCGCCCCCGAAGGGACGGCACTTTTTTCCGATCTTCAACGGAAAGCTATTCGGCTGCGGCGGGGATCAACGGGGCGTCAACGTCAACCCGGCTGTAGGACGCGCGGTCGGCAAGGGCAGACGTGAACATGGCATGTTCCAGCTTGCCAAACCCAGCCTTAATGCAAAGCGAAGGGATACTCGGCAACGAGCCATCGCTGCTGGTTTGTGTTTGTTTTCGTGGGCACAGCATGAGTGAGAAAAACGCAAAGGGCGAAAACCGGGCTTTGAGGCTAGGGCTTGCTGCTGTCGTGCAGCTTTTGCAGAACTGGCTTTCAATGCTAGTGCAACATCTGGCCTGCCGGAACGGCCAAATCGACGCTGATCAGCCAAAAATGCGCGCGTTGCGCAGCCCCCAATCTGCGTAGAGATCGGCCATGATCGTGCGAAACTGCTGTTCGCTCGCCCCAAGCGACTCTTTGGTGTCTTTGATGCCACCAAACACAACCGCCTCGTCGCCGACCTTGATACCATCAACATCGGTCACGTCGACCGTCAGCGTATTCATCGAGATTTTTCCCAAAACCGGGGCACGACGGTTGCCAAGCACAACGGCGGCATCCGGACCAACGCCCCGTCGGAACCCGTTTGCATAACCAATTGAAAGGCAGGCCAGCTTGCGGTCCTTGTCCAGACGGCACGTCTGATCGTAGCCGACCGATGCACCCATTGGATAATCCCCAATGCTGACCACGCGCGCCTTCAAATCCATTGTGGTCTGAAACCCCAGCTCCGGCTTCAAAATCCCGTAGAGGATCGCGCCACAGCGATACATATCTGTCTCGACAGATAAGTCTGACACCAAGGTCAGCGAACTGCCCGCATGAACCAGAATTTGCGACCGTTCCAGCGCGCTGTTCTCGATAACCCATGACACCTGCTCCTGAAACAGGGTTGCGCTGGCGCGCAGGTTTTCGGGGGTATTGCACGAAAAATGTGTGCAGATACCGACAACATCTTCGGCCAGCAAGTTCAGGATCGATCTGCATGCCGCCTGCCCCTTGTCTGTCGCAATCTCAAGTCCGTCGCGCGACATACCCATGGCATTCAACGCCAGATGCGCGCGCACCTTGTGGCCCGCAATTTTGAGCGCCCATAATTTTTCGGCGGTCGCAAGAGAGCCGACCTGTTCCTCTACCCGTGCTTGCAGCGCATATTCGATTTCGACGGGTGTGGCAGCGCGCAGGCGAATTAAGGTGCCGTCAAACCCCGCATCGCGCACGGCAAACGCCTCGGCATTCGAGGTAATGCCAATGCAGGTAACGCCTTGTGCCTGCATCAGGGGCACGACACGCTCAATCCCATGGCCATAAGCATCGGCCTTGAGCACCGCGCAAAGTCTTCGCCCCGGGGGCACCAGTTTCAGGGCCAGCTCAAGGTTCCGGGAAATCCGGTCAAGATGAATTTCGCACCACGAACCAGGATAGCTGGCAGATGTCATGATTT
Source organism: Paracoccaceae bacterium (assembly GCA_040880065.1). Taxonomy (GTDB): domain Bacteria; phylum Pseudomonadota; class Alphaproteobacteria; order Rhodobacterales; family Rhodobacteraceae; genus Abyssibius. The sequence goes on from JBBDJE010000062.1 coordinate 2,526, forward strand.
GAGCGGCCCCAATAGCCGCTCAATGATTCCACAGAATTGACCAACTGCAAACGGGAGCAAAGCATCGGGGTAATCATAGTCGGGATTGTGCAACTGGGGCTGGGTTTCACCAGATCCGATATAAAGCATGGCGGCTTTGGCCCCATCATCGCCGAAACGTCCAAAATCCTCAGACCAGCGCATGGGCAAATCCATATCGTATATAACGTGCCCTAGGTCGAGCGCGACATCGCGCGCGATGGCGGTTGCCTCTGCGTCGTTCACGACGGAGAGAAACACATCATGCCAGTGAACGTCCACCTTGAGCGCGCCTTGCCAGCGCTTCACCTCTGCCAGCGCGTCGGCAATCAGGCTTTCCATGCGTTGGTTTGACATGGTGCGCAGGGTTGCACGCAGCTCACCTTCTGCCGGGGCAATGCCAAAACTAGGTTCGCCCAGATGGGCGTGCGTCAGTGTAGAGAGCGCAAAAGCATCGTCGCCAATCTTGCCGCCGCCCAAGCCCGGCAGGGAGGTCATGAGCCTGGCCATCACAGGCGCGGGCGACAGCCCGTCCTCCGGCGCGGCAGCGTGCGTGCTTTTCCCCTCGAACAGGATCTGCATGCCACAGGACGCGCAGTTTCCCGGCCCCGGCCGAAGGCCTATTTCCCCCAAAGGCCGACCGGGCACATTGTGGTAGGCAAAGGCATAGTCAGGGCGGATTTCGTGCCACCTGTCATCTTCGATAACAGCTTTTGCCCCGGCGCCGGTTTCCTCGGCGGGTTGAAACAGCAAAATGACGCGGCCTGTTGCTGGCCGCATCTTCAGCCACATTCCAACGCCCAGCATGGACACCATATGGCCATCATGGCCGCAAAGGTGGCCTTTGCCGTCGATCAGGGATTTATATGGCAGGTCGGACAATTCGCGAATTGGCAACCCGTCAAGCTCACACCGCAACAATACGGTTGGACCGGGGCCTGCCCCTGTGAATTCCGCAGCAACACCGTGCCCACCCAAACCTTGCCAGATGCGGTCGGCACCAAGCGCCTCCAACGCGGCGCTGATACGCTGTGCCGTTGCAATTTCTTCGCCCGAAACCTCGGGGTTGCGGTGCAGGTCATGACGAAGCGCCGTGAGTTGCGCAAATTGCTTGGGGGTGAGATATTGCATATAAAAGCCTTCAGAACATTTCGAACAATCCGGCCGCACCCTGCCCGCCACCAACGCACATGGAAACGACGCCCCATTTCGCGCCTCGGCGACGTCCTTCCAGCAGGATATGCCCGGCCATGCGCGCACCGGACATGCCATAGGGGTGGCCAATGGAAATGGCGCCGCCATTCACATTCAAGCGCTCATCGGGGATGGACAACGTATCGCGACAATAAAGAAGTTGGGCCGCGAATGCCTCGTTGATTTCCCACAGATCAATGTCGTCTACAGAAAGACCGGCGCGCTCCAACAGGCGCGGGATTGCCACCACGGGGCCGATGCCCATTTCTTCGGGCGCGACCCCGGCCACAGCAAAGCCGCGCAACGCCCCAAGTGGCTTCAGCCCGCGTCGCTGTGCCTCTGACGCTTCCATAACGACCAATGCAGCGGCGCCGTCGGACAACTGGCTGGCATTGCCCGCCGTGACTGTCATGCCTTCGCCTTTCACTGTGGCGAGGCCAGACAGGGCTTGGGCGGTCGTGCCGGGGCGGTTGCATTCGTCTTGTTCAAGGCGCACCGCCTCTTCATGGGTCTCACCAGTGGCAGTATCCGTAACAAGCTTGACCGCCGCGACCGGAATGATCTCGTCCGCGAATAGCCCTGCTTTTTGCGCAGTGGCCGTGCGCATCTGGCTTTGCAACGCATAGGCATCCTGAGCAGAACGCTTGACGCCATATCGCTTGGCAACCACCTCGGCTGTGTCGAGCATGCCAAGGTAATAGGCATCACGCACCGCAGGATCGCGATAGCGGTGGCTGTTCCAATGGGTGTTCTGCACCAGCGAAATGCTGTCCACCCCCCCGGCCAGAGAAATTTCAACACCTTCGCAGCGCACCATATGTGTTGCGATGGCAATAGCGTTAAGTCCCGAGGCGCATTGACGGTCAACTGTCGCCCCGGCAACACTATCGGGCAGTCCAGCGGCCTGCACGATATGCCGGGCGATGTTGATACCAGCGGAGCCCTGGGTCAGGGCCGAGCCGAAAACGGCTTCCTCCACCTCGCCCCCGCTCAGCCCTGCACGCGCCAGCGCTGCCTTGACCGCGGGGGTGGCAAGGCTGGGAACCGCGAGGTTGTTGAACGCCCCTCGATAGGCTTTGCCAATCGGTGTGCGGGCGGTTGAAACAATGACGGCATCGCGCATGAAATGGCCCCTATATCTGCTCTGTGCCGCACCAGTCGGCGATAAACAGAGCGGTTGTTTTGGTGATGCGCCGCAGGCTTTGAAGATCAACGCGTTCGTTGAAACCGTGGATAGCCTCGGCATGTGGGCCATAGACCAGTGCCGGTGTATCCGCATAAAGCCCGAAGAAGCGCGCATCGGTGGTGGCGGTGATGGCCTCACGCTGCAAGGCTTCTTTGCTGACGCTTTGGTGCGCATTGTCCAGCGCTTCAATTGCCAAGGCAGCGCTTTTGGAGCTGTCGCGCGACAGTGCGTATCCTTCTGCATGAAACCCGTGATAGACAATCTCTGGCAATGAATTGCGCAAGAACGCATTTTCGCGTGCCGCATCCATGATCACCTGTTCAATTTCAGCTTTGGCTGCTGCGATTGACTGGCCCGGAAAGATGGCCATGCGCACGTCGAACACGCTCCATGCGGGAACAGAGCTGGTCCAATCACCGCCCGAAAACTTGCCAATGTTGAGGTTCAGCGCATGATCCATATGCCTGTATTCACCGGGGCGGTTTTTTGGTGCGTTCCAGCGATGCTCCATCTTGTGCAGGGCATGGATAAGTGGAAAAGCCGCCTCGATCGCGTTTGCCCCACGCCCGGCATAGGCGACATGGGTCGGCAGGCCCTTGAGATGCACCTGAAACCAGATAACACCAAGCTGCGCAGTGACAAGTTGTTCGGAGAACGGCTCGGGGATAAGCGCGGCATCAGCTTTGTAGCCGCGTGCCAAACAGGCGAGCGCGCCATTGCCGGTGCATTCCTCTTCTACCACTGATTGAAAATAGACATCGGCACCCGGCGCAAGCCGGCAACTGGTCAGCGCATCAAGCGCAAACAGGTTCGATGCCAGACCCGCCTTCATGTCCCCGCTGCCACGCCCATAAAGCCAGCCATCTGCAACACGCGGTTCAAACGGCGGACTGTCCCACATATTTAGCGGCCCTGCCGGCACCACATCGATATGCCCGTTCAGGATCAGCGACCGCCCCGCCCGCGTGCGGGACTTATGTGTGCCAACGACATTCACAGCATCTTCATAAGGGCCCAACACCGGCGAAAAGCCGGGCAAATGCTGGATTTCGGCCAAATCTATCTGCCAGACATCTATCTCATAGCCCCGCGTTGCCAGCTCATCGGCCATGAACCGCTGCGCAGATTGTTCGTTTCCACGGGTCGAGGGGTGCGCTGTCAGCGCAGACAAAAAGGCGATTTGTCGGTCAAACGCTTGATCGACGGCATCACACAGGCGGTTCTTCAATTCATCTTGCATTGGACCTCTCAAAATGTCGGCAGAGGCGTATCAGGCACTGTCACGGGCGCGCCGGTTGCCGCAATCACGTCTGCGGCACTGACACCTTTTGCGACTTCAACAAGGACGAAACCAGCGGCTGTAACATCGATCACGGCCATGTCGGTAAATATCCGCGACACGCAGGCACGCGCGGTCAGCGGAAGAGTGCACACCTGTTTCAGTTTGGGGTTTCCCGCACGGTCGATATGGTCGGTCAAAACGACGACCCGCCGCGCCTTTTGTGCAAGCTCAAGCCCGCCGCCCACGCCGGGGCTGAACTTTCCGGGGATCTTCCAGTTCGCCAGATCACCCGCCGCACTAACCTCGAACGCGCCAAGCATGGTCAGATCAAGTCGACCGGACCGGACAATGGCAAAGCTGGTGGCGCTGTCAAAAAACGCCGATCCCGGCACTGTAGAGACATATGCTCCACCCGCGTCGATCAGGTTTCTATCCGCTCGGTCAGCCGATAGGGTTGGGCCGATCCCCGTCAACCCATTCTCTGTATGCAGGCACACGGGAAAATCCGCTGGCAGGTGGTTGACCACCTTGGTCGGCAGGCCAATCCCCAGATTGACAACCATACCCGGCGCGAGTTCTCGCGCGGCGCGGGCCAGCATGCGCTCTCTAACGTCGGACAACGGCGTATTCCTTTGAAAGCTCACCCAATGCAGTGACGTGATCAACAAATACGCCGGGTGTGTGGACTTCGTTTGCACCGAGCGCGCCAAGTTGAAGCACCCGTTCGGCTTCGACAATGACGCGGTTCGCAGCCATAGCCATCAGCGGGTTGAAATTCTGTGCGGTCGCGACATAGACCAAATTGCCAAAACTATCGGCGCAGTCGGCATGGATCAGCGCGACATCGGCGCGCAAGGCGGGCTCGACAAGATACGACTTGCCCGCCATCTCGACGACCTGTTTGCCCTCGGCCAGTTCCGTACCGATCCCAATGTCACTGAGAATTCCGCCAATGCCTGCACCCCCGGCCCGGATGCGTTCGGCAAGAATACCCTGTGCGTTGAATTCCACCGCGAGCATGCCCGTGTTCATCAGCGCAATCGCATTCGCATTCAAACCCAGATGCGTGGTAATCAGGCGCGCAACCTGCCCGCTTTGCAACAGGTGGTCGATACCCATGCCAGGCTCGTTCGCGTCATTCTTGATAAGGGTCAGATCACGGGCACCATGAGCCACCAGCGCGTGGATCAGCGTCATGGGCGTGCCGGGCACACCAAACCCACCGACCATAACCGTATCGCCGTCCCGAATTCTGGCGATTGCGGCATCAATCTCACATTGTTTATCAGGAAGTTTCATGCAGTGGCCTCTACCGGCAAGCCGGTTTCGAGCGCAAAGGCATCAAGGGCATCACGCAGAATCACCATCATCTCTTTGATCTGCTCTTCGGTAATGATCAGCGGCGGCGCCACAAGGAAATGGTCGCCCGCCGTCCCACCCCGCGTGCGGCGCGAATAGATAATCAAACCACGCGCATAAGCCAGTTCCACAAGCCGCTCATGCGCGTTCAGCTTTGGTTCCAACGGTGCCATTGTGGCGCGGTCAGCGACAAATTCGAACGCGGTCAAAAGCCCCTTGCCGCGCACATCACCGATGAAAGGATATCGGTCCATCAATGCGCGCAATTCGCCCATCAACACCGCGCCCATACGCGCGGCATTCTCGATCAGCCCCTGATCTTCCATTTCCTCCAGCACGGCCAGTCCGGCCGAACAGGCCAAAGGATTGCCCGCATAAGTAAAGCCATGCAAAAACCCGCCCGCATCCAGAACCGGCTCTACCAGGCGCGCGCTGGCAACGATGGCCCCCAAAGGCGCGTAACCCGCGCCAAAGCCCTTGGACATGGCCACGATATCGGGGGTAATGCCCCAATGCTCGGCGGCAAGGAATTTGCCCGTGCGCCCAGCGCCGGTCATGACCTCGTCATAGATCAGCAACACGCCGTATTCGTCGCAGATTTCGCGCACACGACCATAGTAACTGTCTGGCGCGACCAGCGCCCCGGTCGAGGCTCCGCCGACGGGCTCCATCACAAAGGCCAAAACGGTTTCCGGCCCCAACGCCTCGATCTTGTCGCGCAACAGCTCCGCATATTTCAGCCCGCGCTCATGCTCGGTCAGGTTGTCCCGGTCCAGATATGTTGCAGGCGCGGCAATTTTCGGCATCCCTGCCATCATCGGGGCAAAAGGGTCGCGCAACGGCGCGTAGCCGGTCAAATCCAGCGCACCCAAAGTGCAGCCATGATAAGACGGAAAGCGGGAAATGACCTTGTAGCGTGAGGCCTGCCCCTGTGTCAGTGCATATTGTCGCGCGAGCTTTATGGCACTTTCCACCGCCTCCGACCCACCGGAAACAAAGAAAACGCGGTCCAGCCCTTTGGGCATCATCGCCACGGTCTTGGCTGCCAGATCTTCAGACGGATGGGTACGGAAATGCAGGCGGTAGCCGAATGTGGCTTTATCCATCTGGGCCTTGATCTTGGCCAGAACACGCGGGTTGGAATGCCCGATATTCGACACCATCGCCCCGGAAGAACCATCAATATAGCGTTTGCCGCTCTCGTCGAATAGGTAGATACCCTCTCCGCGGTCAAGGAACGGGCGCGGATTGCGAGACTGGTAGAACAGATAGGTGGTGTCGTTTGTCACTTGCCAACTGCCAGATGTTTACGCAAAAATTCTTTTGTCCGGTCCTTGGTCGGGTTTTTGAACACCACCTCGGGCGGTCCTTCTTCGACAACCACGCCCTGATCCATGAACAGGACCCGGTCACAGACTGATGCGGCGAAATCCATTTCGTGCGTGACGATGATCATGGTCATGTGCTCTTCGGCCAGCTTTTTCATGACCAAGTTGACCTCGTCCACAAGTTCTGGATCCAGCGCCGAAGTCGCCTCGTCAAACAGCATCAGCTTGGGCTTCATCGCCAACGCCCGGGCAATGGCCACGCGCTGTTTCTGGCCGCCGGAAAGCCGCGAAGGGTAATAGTCGATCCGGTCGAGCATGCCGACCTTCTCCAGTTGTTCCTCGGCCAGCGCATCGGCCTGTTCCTTGGACAGACTTTTGAGCATCTTCGGCGCCATGGTAACATTTTCGCGGGCCGTCATATGTGGGAACAGGTTGAAGTGCTGGAACACCATGCCGATCTGCTGGCGCATCTCGTTGATATGCTTTTCATATTTCCTGTGCGGCAGGGTTTTGTTCACCTGCACCCCGTCCAGAAAGACTTCACCACCGGTCAAGGGGTCAAGATCGTTGATTGCGCGCAGCAGGGTTGATTTGCCGGATCCGGAAGGGCCGATAATTGCGACAATCTGCCCGCGCTCCACGTTCAGACTGATATCCTTGAGAACCTCAAGTGGCCCATATGATTTCTGAGCATGGCGAATTTCAACGAAGTTTTTCTGACTGGTCATATTTGGCCCCTTGATATCAGCGCGAGATTGAGATGCGGCGCTCTATTCTGCGCAGAACCCATTCCATACCGAGATTGATGACGTAATAGAAAGCAGCGGCCATGAGGTAGAACTCGAACGGCCGATAAGTTGCGCCGATTGCCCGCTGCGCCGAAAGGGTCAGTTCGCTCACCCCGATCACCGAGACCAGCGCACTGTCTTTAAGGAGCGCGATCATGTTGTTGCCAATCGGTGGAATCACGAAGCGCACCGCTTGCGGGATCACGACCTTGCGCAGCGCCTGACTGCGCGACAGGCCGACAGTCCGCGCGGCCTCCATCTGGCCCTTGTCCACCGACAGGATCGCGGTCTGGATCAGTTCCGAGTTATAGACCGCGAAATGAAGCCCCAGCCCGATGATCCCCGCAACGAAAGCCGGCAGGTCGATCCCGATCTGGACCAGACCGAAATAAATCAGGAACAGTTGCAACAGCAGCGGCGTGCCCATGAACACCCATGCGAACAGGCGAAACGGCAGCCGGATGATCCAATGCCCATAAAGCGCGACCACCGCGAAAAGGATTCCGCCGAAAAAGCTGAGTATCGCCGCCCCGAGCGTGATGCCGATCGTCCATGCACAACCCAGCAGGAGGATATCGAGGTATTTGGGAACAACCGTGAAATCGAGGCCCATCTTGTCTGTCCTTCCGGGTTAGGTGATCTGGACTTTGCGATCAAGCCAGGCAACGCCCCGGCCGGTCAGGTAAATGATGATCATGTAAAGAACTCCCGCCAGCAGGAACATTTCAAACGGCTTGTAGGTCGACCCGATATAGCGCTGCGCCGTGTAAGTCAGCTCAACTACCGAGATCGCGGCCACCAGGGCGGTGCCTTTGATCAGCATGTTCAGGTTCACGCCGAGCGGGCGCACCATCAGCCGCGCAGCTTGCGGCAAGATGCTTTTATACATCGCTTGCCACTGGCTTAGGCCCAGCGTGCGGGCCGCTTCTTGCTGGCCCTTGTCGATCGAGATGATTGCGCCGCGGATTGTTTCGGTCATGTAAGCCCCGGCGTTGACCCCCAGGCCAATAACCCCCGCCTCGAACGCGTTCAGTTGGATGCCGATCTGCGGTCCGCCGAAATAAAGGATAAACAACTGGATCAGCGCCGGCGTGCCGCGAAACAAGCTGACATAGGCAGCCCCCAAAAAGCGCAGCAATGCAAAGCGCGACAACCGCGCCGCTGCCCCGAGCGCCCCGCAGGTCAGCCCAAGCAGCCCTGTCAGAACCGACAGTAAAATTGTTAGCCATGCTGCCTCGATAAAGAACGGATAGACCCTGAGCATCAGGTCAATGTCCATGTCACACCCCTTTTTGTTGATCGCGCGAAAACGGGCATATCGCCCAAGCCTGTCGGCGACCTCATAACACTTCAGAGGTATTCAATAGGCCCGCATCGAGAACAGATACCCCCGCCGCAAAATGTGGCGGGGGCAAGTTTGGATTAACGGATATCCGCGCCAACCCACTCTTCAGCAAGCCGCAGATAGGTGCCGTCTTCCATCATGGAATCTAGTGCCGCCTGCATTTCAGCCGCCAGTTCCGGGTTGCCTTCACGAATCGCGATCCCCGCGCCAAAGGGCTCGGTGGTTGGATCGGCGAACATCTCGAATTCCTGCCCTTTCGCGGTCATTGCCAAAATCGCGGCGATGGAATCGTTCACGATGGCGTCGACGCGGCCGTTTTCCAACTCAAGCAAAAGCTCTGGCAGGCCTTTGTAGGTATTGATGCTGTAGCCCCGCTCGCGCGCCCAGTCCTCATGCGTCTCGCCAAGGGTCAAGCCCACGCGCATGCCTTCCAGATCCTCAAGGCTGTTGATGCCCGAGCCCGGGTTGGAAAAGATGGCGCGCGAGTCCGAATAGTAGGGGCCGACAAAATCGACAACTTCGTCACGCTCGGCCGTGATGGTCATCGAGCCAACGATCGCGTCGTATTTGTTGGCCAGCAAGCCGCCAATGATACCGTCCCACGCAGTTGTGACAATCTCTGCTTCCAAGCCCATACGGCGGGCGATTTCCGCACCAATGGCAGCGTCGAACCCAACAACTTCGTTCTGATCATTCACGAAGTTGAAGGGTGGGTAGGCACCCGACATGGCAATGCGGATCACCCCCGCTTCCTTGAGGGATTCGAGTTCATCGGCAGCGGCAACGCTCAGCCCTGCGGCTGTAAGGCCAACCGCTACAATGGCTGGTTTAAAGAAGGTACGGAATAATTTCATTTTTGTCTCCATGTTGGTTCATTCGATGCAGGTATTGCATCCGGGGAAATCGGCGGATTGCGCCCGCTCTAATAAAGACTTGCATGAAACATTATATTGAGCAAATAGATAATCAGCATCATCAATATTGATAGAATCTATGAGACCACCACATCGCAACCGTTTTCCCTGGAACCTCGACTGGAACTTGCTTCGCACCTTCATGGTCGTTGTCGAGCAGCGCGGCATATCGAAGGCAGCCACCTTTCTTGGCTTAAAACAGCCAACGGTTTCCTCGGCCCTCAAACGTCTTGAACAGACAGTCGGCAGGACGCTTGTCATCCGCAAATCGAACGAGTTTACCGTCACCCGCGCCGGTCTTGTCCTTTACACGGAATGCGCCACAATCTTCGGGAGTATATCCCAGCTTCCGGCCATCCTGCACGAAAACAACGCCGAACTGCGTGGTCATCTGTCGATTGCGATTACCAGCTCAGTTATTTCCGAACACTTCGATGATTTCCTCCATCGGTTTTCAACCGCGCATCCGAGCATCACCTATTCCTTCTCGGTCCACGAGAGCGACGAGGTTGAAAAACTGGTTGCCCTGAACCGGTCCAGTTTCGGGATATGCCTGCTGTCGCGACTTCCCAAAAAGCTCGATATCATGGTGCTCTACAAGGAATATTTCGGGTTGTATTGCGGGGCGCGGCACCGTTTGTTCACCGCAGAAAACATCACTCAAGAGGACTTGGAAGGCGAGCCGTTCGTTGCCTTCCAGACCGAAGCCGAAGGCGGGCCGCTCGAGGCGATTTCGATTTTGCGGTCCCGCTTGAACGTTTCGCGCAACTGGCGCGGGGTATCCTCCAGCCTGAATGAAATCCGCCGCATGATCATGTCGAACATCGGGATCGGCGCTTTGCCGCTGCACGTGGCCCAACAAGATGTCGCCGCCGGACGCATCCGACAGCTTCCGCCCTATGAAGACCTTCCGCAGATCAGCATCTACCTGATCAGCAACGCCGCGCGGCGGTATTCCGAGGCCGAGGCCGCTTTTCTGTCGGCGATCAAAACGGACATGTCCGCCATCGGCATCGCTGAACGAACGTATGGAAATCGGCCGAATTGAAATAGCGAGATCTGGAACATATGACAGAGATGTCGGAACCGGTTTTCTACTATATACGCTAAAAAATGCCCCGAACCTTGGCAGCAAACGGGCGTTTACTGCCAAATTGGCCCCCTGCAAGCACTTGGAATCAGGCAGCGGGGATGCCCGGGATCAAGCCATCTGCGCCCGACCTTTCAGACCACTTCCAGATAGCTGTCATACTCGAAATCGGTGACAGCGCGCGCAAAGCGCTTTAGCTCTTGCATCTTGCATTCCACCAGCATGGTTTGCAGACGTTTGGAATAGATGTCCTGCACATGCTCGCCGCGATTGAACGCCTGAATGGCTGTTGCCCAGTCCAGCGGCAAATGGTCCAGCTTCATGGAATAGGCGTCGCCCTCAATCGGGGCGGCGGGTTTCATGTCATTCTCGATCCCGATCAGCGCGCCGCCCAGAATGCTGGCCAGCACCAGATAGGGGTTGGCATCGGCACCGGCCACGCGGTGCTCGATGCGCCGCGCCTTGTGGTTGCCGCCGGGAATGCGGATGGCCGCCGTGCGGTTTTCATAGCCCCAGGCCACGTTGATGGGCGCATGCGCGCCGGGCAGCAGGCGACGATACGAATTTTCGTGCGGCGCAAAGGTCAGCGTGTTTTCCTGCATGGTGGCCAGCAGCCCGGCCACCGCGTTTTCCATGATCGGCGTGCCGAACTCACCGCCACTGTCAAACAGGTTCACGCCTTTTTCATCAATCAGCGAGAAATGCACATGAAAGCCCGAGCCCGACCTGTCGCCATAGGGTTTGGCCATAAAGGTTGCGGCAAGGTCGTGCTTACGGGCAATGCCGCGCACCAACCGCTTGAACAGCACCGCGTCATCGGCGGCTTGCAGCGGGTCGGCAACATGCACCATGTTGATCTCGAACTGCCCTGCGCCGTTTTCCGAAATCGCCGCATCGGCCGGGATGCCCTGCTCGTGGCAGGCATCGTAAATATCGTTCAGCACCGCATCAAAATGCTCAAGCTCGTCAAGCGACAGTGCACCGTCGGAATCAAGCCGCTTGCCGGTTACGGGCGAATGCGGTGGCTGCGGTGCGCTTTCGGTGGGGTCATAAAGGTAAAACTCCAGCTCGGTCGCCACAACGGGCGTGAGCCCGCGCGCCTTGTAGCGCTCGACCACGCGTGACAGGGCGCGCCGCGGGTCACCCGGAAAGGGCTTGCCGTCTTCCGAGCTCATCCAGAACATGGCCAGCGCCGAGGGGCGGCTTGTCCAGTTCACCAGCACAATCGGGCGGCCGGTATATTGGCAGATCCCGTCGGAATCGCCGGTTTCATAGACCAGTTCGTTATTCTCGATATCTTCGCCCCAGATGTCCACGCTCAGCACCGAAAGCGGCAGGCGCAGCCCGTCATCCATAATCGACTTGGCCTGCTCGATCGGCAGGCGCTTGCCGCGCATAATGCCGTTCAAATCACATACACAGGCAAAAACAGATTCAATTTCGGGGCGCTCCTGAAGCCAGGTTCTGATGTTCTTGTTCGGCGCTTCCGGCGTGTCGGTCATGGTTAACTTTCTCGGTTCATTAAAGAGTCTGCCCAAACGGCCACCAGTCTGGCAGCGGGGCTTATGGCGCTGAAACTACAACCCTAACTGGGGGCTTGTCGAATGCCAACTTGCGAATTTCAGCGGTTTTAGCTGAACTCGCAGCCCACCATTCGGCCAAATCATTTCTATATGCGCTCTGGCACTGCAGCCTCGCCTGCAGTGGCGGGCGCGTGGCAATACAGGCGCTGCGCCTGCTTTGCGACCGACCGCCTTGCGCGTCAAAGCCCCGATAGACGCAGGCCAGTTTCTACGTAAACTCAACGGCCATAACGCAAAACGGCCCCCGCGCTGCAGGGGCCGTTTTGAAAATTGGAGCGGGCGAGGCGATTCGAACGCCCGACCCTAACCTTGGCAAGGTTATGCTCTACCCCTGAGCTACGCCCGCTTCCTTGGGTAGCGCGGATTTAGCGCGTTCGGCGCAGCGGTTCAAGCAGATTTTTAGCGAAAGTTTCACCGGCTATTTTACCGGCAATTTTCCTGCTGCAATTGACATTGCCGCGCCGCTGTTATGACCTGCGCGCAACATTAACGTGGGGATATCCGATGAATGGAATTGGTGGCACGACAATTGAAGCAGCCCTTGCGGGGCTAATACCGCTGCCGCGCATGGCCGAACCGATTGGCACAGCCGAGCGTCTTTTGCGCATTGAGCGCGCACAGGAATTGATGCGCAGCAACGACATTGCCGCGCTCTGGCTTGATGCGTCAACCAACCTCGCCTATTTCACCGGTCTGGCCTTTCGCCCCTCGGAGCGTTTGCACGGCGCTGTGCTGCTGCAAGACGGTGCACCGCTCTATGTTTCACCAACATTCGAGGTTGAAAAGCTGAAGACGATGCTGAGCATCGAAGGTGAAATTATCAAATGGGACGAACATGACAGCCCGACACAGGTGGTCATGGAAACGCTTTCAGCCTTGGGTATTTCCGGCCGGTTCGGGCTGGATGAACACACACCGTTCTTCACATCCGAAGGTTTTCGTGACGCCACCGAAGGGCTGGAACTGGTCGAGGCCAGTGTCGTTACATCGGGGTGCCGGATTATCAAGACCGAGCAGGAAATCGCGCTGATCAAGCGCGCAATGGACTCGACACTTGTGGTGCATAAAGCCGCCGCCAGCATTCTGCACGAGGGGATTACAACCACCGAAGTGGCCGCATTCCTGCACGCAGCCCATGCCAGAATGGGTTTTTCGCGGCTGCTGTTCGACATCGTGCTGTTCGGCGCGCCAACCGCCTATCCGCACGGCGTGCCCTACCCGCAGACGCTGCAAAACGGCGATATGGTGCTGATAGATATGGGCGGCGAGCTTGATGGCTATCTGTCTGATATTACACGCAGTTTTGTGTTTGGCGAGGCAACGCAACGCCAGCGCGAAATCTGGGATCTGGAAAAGGCCGCGCAGCAGGCGGTGTTTGATGCCGCCCAAATCGGTGCGCCCTGCTCAAGCCTTGATGATGCCGCGCGCGCGGTCATTGAGGCCGGCGGCTTGGGGCCGGATTATTCCACCCCCGGATTGCCGCATCGCGCGGGCCACGGCATTGGGCTCGACGTGCATGAAACCCCTTATATTGTGCGCGGAAACGACACGCGGCTTGCCATTGGCATGTGCTTTTCAAACGAACCGATGATCTGTTCTTATGGTGAGTTCGGCGTGCGGCTGGAGGACCATATTTATATGACAGCCGACGGCGCGCAGTGGTTCACCGAACCGGCGCATAGCGTGGATGACCCGTTCGGGGTTACAGTGTAACTTTAAGCAAAAAGCGCGGCGTTACAGTTACAATATAGCCGACTTTTCGTGCATTTTGGGGCCATTTTACTGCGATTGCGGCACAAAAAAGGCCCCCGAAACCGGAGGCCGTTTTTGAAAATTGGAGCGGGCGAGGCGATTCGAACGCCCGACCCTAACCTTGGCAAGGTTATGCTCTACCCCTGAGCTACGCCCGCTTCCTTGGGTAGCGCGGATGTAACCAATGGCGCGCGCGCCTGCAAGGGGCAATTGCGCGGTTGGGCGAATTTAATGGCTGGCAGGGTCGGCCCCGATGGTGAGGTTCAGCGTGAAATCTTCGCTATGAGCGATGATCGCCCCCGCGCGCAGCAGCACAATACCATAAGCACCGGGTTCGGCCACAGATACGGCGGAATCGGTGCTTGTCATATCCATGGGCATCTGGTGGGCGGGGCTTTTGAAAATGGTGAAGCCCGTGCCATGTGTATGGCCGGAAATGGTGCGATGAATATGGCCGCAAAACAAATGTGCGATGCGGCCCTGCGCGATGGCCCAAAAAGCGGCAGGGTTGGCGAGCGCGATAGCATCCATCCCCACAAAACCGACCGGCAGCGGCGGGTGGTGCATGAAGACCGAAACGCGCCGCCCCCCTGCCCCGGTAATCGCAGCATCGAGCCAGCCAAGCCGCGCCGCGCAAAGCATACCGGAATGGTTCGGGCTGGCATCGGGGTGGAGCGTGTCAAGAAAGACCAGCCGGTCGGTCGCGGTGTCGAGCGTTGATTGCACAAAGCCTGCGCCATCATCCGGCGCATCGGGGAATGCGGCGCGAAAATTGGCGCGGTTATCGTGGTTGCCAAGCATGGCGGTATAGGGTTTGCCAAGCGCGCTCATGCGGCCGGCCAGCGCGCGGTAAGCGCGGTTCTGGCCCAGATGCGCAAGGTCGCCCAGCAGCACATAATGGTCAGCATCGGGGTGCATGCGCGCGGCATGGGCCAATGCCATATCCAGCCGCTCGGTCGGGTTGATGCCGATGATCGGGCGGCCCTCAACCGTGAGGTGGATGTCGGACAGGATAATGAGTTTCATGGCGCGGCCCGTGTGTTTGGCGCAAGGCTAGCGCGCGGCAGCGGGCAGGAACAGCCTTATTTATGCTACAGCAGCGGCATTATTTCGCGAAAGTTGAACAAGGCCGGTTATGCGGAGCCTGAAGGCGCATTGCCACCTGCAAGGTCGCTGGCCCACAAACGTGCCAGAATATGGCGAAAACCTTGGCCCAGCGCTTTGGTGTTACCCGCAACTGGCGCAGTCAGGCCGCGCGGTTTGCGCCGCGCGGCCTGTTTATCTGTCTGTTCGTGGCCCGATCAATCGCCGGGATAAAGGGTGTAATAGCTGCGGCCGCCAAACACCTTGCCACCACCAAATTGATAACCGATCTGGAATTGCAGCCCATAGTCACCCGACGCACCGGGATAGAAGAAGGTATTGTAAGACGCCGCGACATAGATGCCGGAGGCGAGCGTATAGGCCGCGCCCGCTGTCAGAACGTCATACTGATCGGTGCGGCTGCCGGCATCGCCCCAGCGCGCCAGCAAATACCCCCCAAACAGGTCGATATTACCGGTCACCGCGTAGCTGCCCGACAGGCCGATCAGGTTGCCACCGGAGGTTGAACTTTGCTGTTCGTACCAACCGACAAAAGCCTCGATCTCCAGCCGGGAGGCAGCACCGCCGGGGGCAAATTTTGCCTCGATGCCATAATAATCCCAATCGTTGGACCCATCCCAATCGTCCAGGCCATAATAGGCGCCGACCGTCAGCATAGGGTTGATGGCATAAAAGGCATGTGCGGCATAGGTCAGGTTGTCGAGCCCTTCACCATCATAGGCTTGTGCGCCAAGGTCGAACTGCATGCCAATATTGCCAAACCCGGCCACCAGCGCACCGTTGAGCTGGTAGCGATCATCGGCGCCGCTGCCATAGTCGCGGCTGACATAGCTGCCACTGATTTAACCACCAAAAGAGAGAGATTGCGCACTGGCCGATGTTGCCAGCATGGCGGCGGCTGTTGCGGCTGATAGAACGATCGTTTTCATGTTCATACCTTTTTTAATTTACATCCGGCAGACTGGCAGGCCCGCCCAAACAATTGCCAAAGCCTAGTTCAGCCATGCCCTTGGGTAAAGCGTGCTGGCTATGCGCCCCGAAAAACGCCACCAGCGCTGTTGCAACCATGCAACAGTGCGCAAAGCCAGCAGCAGCCTATGTGAACTCGACAAGCAGATCCTTGGCATCGACCTGCGCGCCGGGCTGCACGTGCAGCGCCTTGATGGTGCTGTCACGCTCGGCATGGATGCCGGTCTCCATCTTCATCGCCTCGATCGTCAGCAGCAGATCGCCCGCCTTCACGGCCTGCCCTTCGGCCACCGCAACCGTGGCGATAACGCCGGGCATGGGCGCGCCGATTTGCAGCGGGTCGCCCAGCGTCGCCTTCTGGCGGGCCTTGGTGGTGGCGGCCGCCTTGCGGTTGGGCACGCGGATGGTGCGGGGCTGGCCGTTAAGCTCGAAGAACACCTTGGTTTGCCCGTCATCGCCGGTTTCGCCCATGGCCTGCAGGCGAATTTCCAGCGTTTTGCCGGGGTCGATCTCAACCGAGATCTGCTCGCCCTGCGCCATGCCATAAAAGAAATTGCGGGTCGGCAAGGTGCGCACCGGGCCATAGTCGCGGTGGCGGCCCATATAGTCGAGAAAAACCTTCGGATACATCAGATAGCCACACAGGTCTTCATCATCCACGGTAAACCCGTTCATCTCTTTGGAGATTTTGGCGCGCACCGCTTCAAGGTCGGCGGCGGGCACGGCAGCACCGGGGCGGCTGGTATTGGGCTTTTCGCCCTTGAGCACCTTTTTGATAAGCGCTGCCGGAAAGCCACCCGGCGGCTGGCCGAGATTACCGCGCATCATGTCGATAACGGAATCGGGGAAGGCGGTTTCTATGGCCGGGTTTTCGACATCGGCACGCGAAAGCCCCTGTGCGACCATCATCAGCGCCATGTCACCCACGACCTTGGAGCTGGGCGTAACCTTCACAATATCGCCGAACATCGCGTTCACATCGGCATAGGTGCGGGCAATCTCGTGCCAGCGGTCTTCCAGCCCCAAGCTGCGGGCCTGTGCCTTGAGGTTGGTAAACTGCCCGCCGGGCATTTCGTGCAGATAAACCTCCGAAGCCGGTGCGCCGATACCGGATTCAAAGGCGGCGTATTGCCCGCGCACGGCCCCCCAGTAATCCGAGATTTCGCGGATCGCATCAATCGGCAGGCCGGTATCGCGCGGGGTGTTGGACAAAGCGGCAACGATGCTGCCCATGCAGGGCTGCGAGGTGCCGCCTGCAAACGCGTCCATCGCAGCATCAACCGCATCGACCCCGGCTTCGGCGGCAGCCAGCACAGTGGCGGCGGAAATGCCCGATGTGTCATGCGTGTGGAAATGCACCGGCAGGCCGATTTCGTCTTTCAGCGCACGCACCAGAATGCTGGCGGCGGCGGGTTTGAGCAATCCGGCCATGTCTTTCAGGCCAAGGATATGCGCACCCGCATCGCGCAATGCGCGGCCCATGGTGATGTAGTAGTTCAGGTCGTATTTCGCGCGGTTCGCATCGAGAATATCGCCGGTATAGCAGATGGTGCCTTCAAGGATTTTGCCGTTTTCCAGCACGGCATCCATGGCAACGCGCATATTCTCCACCCAGTTGAGCGAGTCAAATACGCGGAAAACATCAACACCGGACTCTGCCGCTTGGGCGACGAATTTTTGTACGACATTATCGGGATAGGTGGTGTAGCCCACGCCATTGGCCCCGCGCAGCAGCATTTGCGTCAGCAGGTTGGGCATGCGGGCGCGCAAATCGCGCAGGCGTTGCCACGGGCATTCCTGCAAGAAGCGATAGGCGACATCAAAGGTCGCCCCACCCCAGCATTCCATGGAAAACAGGCCCGGCAGGTTGGCGGCATAGCTCGGCGCGATATTCAGCATATCATGGCTGCGCATGCGGGTGGCAAGCAAGGATTGGTGCCCGTCGCGCATGGTTGTATCGGTGATCAGCAGGCGCTTTTCGGCGAGCATCCAGTCGGCCACAGCTTGCGGGCCTTTTTCATCGAGCAGGTTGCGCGCACCATTTGGGGCGGCCTCACCGCGCAGCTTGGGAATGCGCGGCGCACGTGCCTCGGCATGGGGGCGCGCGCGGCCCGCCACTTCGGGGTGCTCGTTGACGGTGATATCGGCCAGATAGGTCAGGATTTTCGTGGCCCTGTCGCGGCGCTTCTTGAAGGAAAACAAAGCCGGCGTCGTGTCGATGAACTTGGTGGTATAGGTGTTGTTCAGAAAGCTTTCATGCTTGAGCAGGTTTTCTACAAAGGCGATGTTGGTGGACACACCGCGCACGCGAAACTCGCGCAAGGACCGGTCCATCCGCGCGATGGCGGTTTCGGGCGTTGGCCCCCATGCTGTGACCTTCACCAGCAGGCTGTCGTAAAACCGTGTGATGACCGCACCGGAATAGGCTGTGCCGCCATCCAGCCGGATACCCATGCCATTGGCAGCGCGATAGGCGGTAATGCGGCCATAATCGGGGATGAAACTGTTCTGCGGGTCTTCGGTGGTTACGCGGCATTGCAGCGCGTGGCCGTTCAGCTTCACATCATCCTGGCTGGGCTTGCCGGTTGCCTCGGCAATACTCGCCCCCTCGGCCAGCAGAATTTGCGCGCGCACAATGTCGATGCCGGTGACTTCTTCTGTCACCGTGTGTTCGACCTGCACGCGCGGGTTCACCTCGATGAAGTAAAAGGCGCCGTCGTCCATATCCATGAGGAATTCGACCGTGCCAGCGCATTCATAGCCGACATGGGCGCAGATCTTGCGGCCAAGGGCGCAGATTTCGATCCGCTGTTCTTGCGTGAGATAGGGGGCCGGGGCGCGTTCCACAACCTTTTGGTTGCGCCGCTGCACGGTGCAATCGCGTTCCCACAGGTGATACATGCCGCCAAAACGGTCTCCCAGTATCTGCACTTCCACATGGCGGGCGCGCTCGATCATCTTTTCAAGGTAGCCTTCACCGTTGCCAAAGGCGGCTTCGGCCTCGCGGCGGCCCTCGCGCACCTTTTCGGCCAGCTCGTCAGGGCCAAGAATGGGGCGCATGCCGCGCCCGCCGCCGCCCCAGCTTGCCTTGAGCATCAGCGGATAGCCGACCGCCTGCGCCTGCTCGGCGATTTTGGCCATGTCATCGCCCAGCACCTCGGTTGCGGGAATGACCGGCACGCCCGCCTCAACCGCCACGCGCCGCGCGCTGGCCTTGTCGCCAAGGGCGCGCATGGTGGCGGCCTTGGGGCCAATAAAGGTGATGCCGGCTTCATCGCAGGCATCAACCAGCGCCGGGTTTTCCGACAGCAGCCCATAGCCGGGATGAATGGCATCGGCACCCGACATTCTGGCCACGCGGATGATTTCTTCAATGCTAAGGTAAGCGGCAACCGGGCCAAGCCCCTCGCCAATGCGGTAGGCCTCGTCAGCCTTGAAGCGATGCAGCCCCAGCTTATCCTCTTCGGCATAGACAGCCACGGTTTTTTTGCCCATCTCGTTGGCAGCGCGCATCACGCGGATGGCAATTTCACCACGGTTGGCGATAAGGATTTTCTGGAAATTCTTCATGATTGGCAGGCTCCGCATTTGGCGATAAGTGTCAAATCACCGCTTTTGTAGCGAGCGGTTGGCAGTGTGACAACGCAGTTTTTGCAGTGCAGCATTAAAAGTCGCCCCAAAGGTCAACTTCTCTCGCTGCTTGGTTCGGTGGCTGGCTCAGTTTCGCCCCGCAACATCGCCTCGATCCGCAGGTTTTGCTCGCGGATGCGCGCCAGTAGCGCGGGGTTTTCGTGCAGTTGCAGCTTCGGGTCCCAGTCCGACGCCATTTCAAGCAGCATCTGGCGGTCTTCGCGCACAAACTCATCGGCGGCACGCTCGGCATCATAGGGGTGCACTCCCATGGCGCGCAGCGTGTATTTGCCCGCCCGCACCGATGAATCAAAGGTTTCGCGCACAATGTCGCGCGCGCCTGCCGCATAGAGCCGATACACATCGTGGCGTGATCGAGCGCGGGCAACGACATGCACTTTGGGGTAATTCTGGCGAATGAATTCGACAATTTTGACGGCTTTGTCAGCATCATCTATGGCCACAACAACGGCCGCAGCTTCGGCAATGCCAGCGGCAATCAGCAATTCGGGGCGGGTCACATCGCCCAAAAACGCCTTGACGCCAAGCTGGCGCATACGGTGCACGGCTTCTGCGTTGCCATCGATAACCGTGGTCGGATGGCCGTTCATGAGCAGCAGACGGTTGACGACCTGACCAAAGCGGCCAAGCCCGGCGACGATGATCTTGCCTTCCGGCATCACGGGGCGATCATCCTCGGGCAGTTGCGTGCTTGCCATACGCAGCACCATCCTGTCAAACAGGATGAACAGCACAGGGGTCAGGAACATCGACAGCGCCACAACCAGCCCCAAAAGCTCGGCCAAGGGGCGGGCCATTAC
Organism: Paracoccaceae bacterium; assembly: GCA_040880065.1. GTDB lineage: Bacteria > Pseudomonadota > Alphaproteobacteria > Rhodobacterales > Rhodobacteraceae > Abyssibius. The sequence goes on from JBBDJE010000062.1 coordinate 22,889, forward strand.
ATGAGCTTGCAAGGCGAAGCCTATCATAACAAAGCCAAATTCGCCCGCTTGGGCAAGCGAAAGCGCAAACAGCAATTGTGTGCGCCCCCGCAGCCCGAACCCCCAGCCAACCAGCCAGAGCACGGCGAACTTGAGCACCATGAGCGCAATGGTGATCGACAGGATCACCCAAAGCTTTTCCCACAGCAAACCGGTATTGATGCCCGCCCCCACGGTGATAAAGAACAAGCCAAGCAGCAGCCCTTTAATGGGCTCGATATCGGCTTCGAGTTGGTGTTTATAAGCCGAGTTGGCCAGCAAGACCCCTGCCATAAAGGTGCCAAGCGCGGGCGATAGGCCAACGGCGGTCATCAGCAGGGCAATGGCGATAACCAGCAGCAATGCCGCAGCTATGAAAATCTCGCGCATTTTGGAAAGCGCGATATAGCGAAACAGCGGACCAACCAGAAACACCCCGACCACAGCAACCAGCGCCACCGCGCCAAGCACAATGGCCGAGGCAATAAAGGGCGACTGGCTGGCGATCCATTCCTGCGTTTCATTGCCATGCGCGGCCTCCTGCCCTGAAAGCGCGGCCATAATTTCCAGCCCCGGAATGGCCAGCAGCGGCAAAAGTGCCAGCGCAGGAATGACGGCGATGTCTTGCATGAGCAGCACGAAAAAGGCCGAGCGGCCGCCATCGGTGCGCGCAAGCTGCTTTTCGTCCAGCGTTTGCATGACAATCGCGGTAGAAGACAGCGCCAGCGTAATACCAATTGCAATGGACACAGAAGGCATGATGCCTTGTGACCATGCGATAAGCGATATCAACAGCGTGGTGATCACGATCTGCATGCCGCCAAGCCCGATGAGCGCCTTGCGCATAGCCCAAAGCGCGCGCGGCTCAAGCTCCAGCCCGATGACAAACAGCATCATCACCACGCCGAATTCGGCAAAATGCTGCAAATCGGCTGTTTCGGCCCCGACAAGGCCTATCACCGGCCCGATAACCAAACCGGCCACCAGATAGCCAAGCACCGACCCAAAGCCCAAACGGCGCGCCAGTGGCACGGCTACAACGGCGGCGGCGAGGTAAATGAAGGCCTGATAGAGAATGCTATCCATGGGCACCTTTGGCTTGGGGCTGGTCTTTTGCGGGGCTGTCATTTGAGGTTTCAGCCGCAGGGGCCAGGGTTTCCGCCCCCAAATAGGGGCTGTCGGCGGCGCGCCCGATATCCAGCGTGCCATCCGCCAAAGCCTGCAACAAGGCGCGCCAAGTTTTTAAATGCGGCTCAAGCCGGTTTTCTTCAGCGGCGGTTCGTGCCGAAGTCAGCGCAAAGGGCGGCAGGTAGATCATGCCGCAAAGCCGTGCCATTTGCTCAAAAGGGGCGGCAAGCTGGCGCAGCGTGAAATGGGTTTCATGTTCGCCGGAATATTCGGCAATGGAGCGGCCCGCACTGATGGCGTTGAAAAACACCTTGTCGCGCAATTCCTTGCCATGGCGGCCATAGGCGAAGCCGTATTCCAGCACCACATCCTGCCATTCGCGCAGCAAGGCGGGGGCGGAATACCAGTTGAACGGATGCAGGAAGATCACCACCTCGTGCTGGCGCAAAAGCTCTTGCTCGGCTTGGATGTTAACCAGAAAATCGGGGTAAGCCGCATAAATGTCATGCACCTTGACCCCTTCTATCTTGGCGGCCTGCGCAGCCATACGCATGACAACCGTTGATTGCCGCGGGCGCGGATGGGCAAGAACAATCAAAATCGGGTTAATAGATTCGGCCATCGCCTCTCCTTTAATGCAAGAATATGATGTGATGGCGCAATTGCACAGGTGCGAATTTTTCCGGGCAAGCATACAGACAAAACAGATGTGGAATTCGCAAGAACAGAGTGAGAACAACTCTTTAACTTGCGCGACAAACAGGCTAGGCTGCGCCTATGAACGAATTTGACGATGCAGACGGGTTTGAGGCGGCGGCGGCATTGCCGCTTTCAGCGCGTGCCATGGCGCGGCCTTCGATGGCGTATCTGGACGGGCTGAACCCCGCACAAAGACAGGCGGTTGAAACGCTCGACGGGCCGGTGCTGATGCTGGCAGGCGCTGGCACGGGGAAGACCAAGGCGCTGACAGCGCGAATCGCGCATTTGCTGGCCAGCGGGCGGGCGCGGCCCCATGATGTGCTGGCCGTCACCTTCACCAACAAGGCGGCACGTGAAATGAAAAACCGCGTGGGCCAGAATATTGGCCAGGTGGTTGAAGGCATGCCATGGCTGGGCACCTTCCATTCGCTTTGCGTGAAGATTTTGCGCCGCCATGCCGAACTGGCTGGGCTGAAAAGCAACTTCACGATTCTGGATACTGACGACCAGTTGCGCCTGATAAAGCAGCTGCTGCGCGCCGCGAATATTGATGACAAGCGCTGGCCCGCGCGGCATTTGGCCGGGATCATCGACAATTGGAAAAACCGCGCATGGAGCCCAGAGCAGGTTCCGGTGGCCGAAGCGGCGCATTTCAACAACCGCGGCGTTGATTTCTACCGCCAGTATCAGGACCGCCTGCGCACGCTGAACGCGGTAGATTTCGGCGATCTGCTGCTGCATGTGGTGACAATTTTCCAAAATCATCCCGATGTGCTGCAAAGCTATCAGCAAAAATTCCGCTACATTCTGGTTGATGAATATCAAGACACCAATGTCGCGCAATATTTATGGCTGCGCCTGCTCGCCGCCGCGCATAAAAACATTTGCTGCGTGGGCGATGACGACCAGTCCATCTATGGCTGGCGCGGGGCGGAAGTGGGCAATATCCTGCGGTTTGAAAAGGATTTTCCTGGTGCGCATGTGGTGCGGCTGGAACAGAATTACCGCTCCACCCCGCATATTCTGGCCGCTGCAAGTGCTGTGATTAACAGCAACAAGGGCCGCCTTGGAAAGACGCTTTGGACGGCGGAAAAAGAGGGCGAGAAGGTTAGGCTCATCGGCCATTGGGATGGCGAGGACGAGGCCCGCTGGGTGGGCGAGGAGATAGAGGCCATGCAGCGCGGCACGCGCGCAATGGCACCCTACCCGCTTTCTTCCATGGCGATTCTGGTGCGCGCCTCCCACCAGATGCGCGCCTTTGAGGACCGGTTTTTAACCATCGGCCTGCCTTATCGGGTAATTGGTGGGCCGCGCTTTTATGAACGGCTCGAAATTCGCGACGCAATGGCCTATTTCCGCGTGGTGTGCAGCCCCGATGATGATCTGGCGCTGGAGCGTATCATCAACACCCCAAAGCGCGGGCTGGGGGAAAAAGCCATTCAGACTATCCAGCGACTGGCGCGCGAAAACGGCGTTTCCATGCTGGATGGTGCGCGGATTGCGATTGATGCCGGGCTGTCGGGCAAGGGGCGGCAATCGCTCTTTGAACTGATCGACGCGCTCGACCACTGGCGCGGGCAGATGATGGCCGAAGAACTAAGCCATATCGAGTTGGCCGAGATCATTCTGGAAGAATCGGGCTATACCGATTTCTGGAAGAATGACAAAAGCGTTGAAGCGCAGGGGCGGCTGGAAAACCTGAAGGAACTGGTGAAGTCGCTGGAGAATTTCGAAAACCTGCAAGGGTTTTTAGAGCATATCGCGCTGATTATGGACAATGAGCAGGACGATGGCAGCGCCAAGGTCTCGATCATGACATTACACGCCGCCAAGGGGCTTGAATTTCCGGTGGTTTTTCTGCCGGGATGGGAGGACGGGCTGTTCCCCAGCCAGCGCAGCATGGATGAATCCGGCCTCAAGGGGCTGGAGGAGGAGCGACGCCTCGCCTATGTCGGCATCACGCGGGCCGAAGAGGTCTGCACCATTTCATTCGCCGCCAACCGGCGCACCTATGGGCAGATGCAATCGACCCTGCCCAGCCGGTTTATTGACGAATTGCCGCCCGACCATGTTGACGTGCTCACCCCGCCGGGCCTTTATGGCGGCGGTTTTGGGGCCGCCGCACCGCGCGCGCAAGGCGGCGGGTTTGCGGGAATTATCAAGGCCAGCGAAATGGAAGAGCGGGTTGCTTCGGCCAATAGCTACAACTCCCCCGGCTGGGCGCGGATGCAAAAGCGCAGCGGCGCGCGCCCCATGCGCCAGCCGAGCGAAGCGCGCAACATGGTGCTGGACGGCGAAGCCGTGGTGCTGCACGATATCGGTGCGCGGGTTTTCCACCAGAAATTCGGCTATGGCACGGTGATCGGGGTTGAGGGCAACAAGCTGCATATCGACTTTGAAAAAGCTGGGCAAAAACATGTGCTAGCCAGCTATGTCAGCACCGACGAAGTGCCGTTTTAGAGCATTATGCAACGAAAGCGGGAACCGGTTTTCTGTTCAAACATGCGTTATCAAAAGCTTGAGCGTGGCGCGTGAATGGATATGAACGCGGCAAACTCTAGGGCATTTCCAGCGGTGGAAATACGGGCAATTTGGGGGTGGCAAAGCCGCCTGCGACCCAGTTGAGCGTAAGCGGCACCATCAGCCTTTTGGGGAATTTGGCGAAGTTTTTCATATCATCATCGAGCGCCGCCAGCCCAGCGGGGCGAGAGCGTGTCATGATGCGCATATTCGGCACGGGTTTGGGCGCCTCACAGCGCGCAATGGCAACCGAAAGCCACGGGCCTTTGGTGAAATCCAGCGCCAACATGGAGTTGCATTTGCTGCATACAAGCCGCCGTGTCGGGCTTTTGGGATGCAGGCGATGGGCGCGCAAAGCGCCGCCACCATCATGTATTTGCAGCTTTTTCTTGGGGAACAGCGCAAGCGGCGTGCCGCCATCATCCTGCATTGAACGCACATTGGCGGGCAGCTTGGCCAATGCGTTTCCGGCCGCCTGACAATCGGTGCAGTAACAAATTATGGCCACCGTGGCGGCTTTCGGGCTGGTGACATGGGTCGCACCGCAAGGGCAGCACGCGATTTTGGGGTTAGACATGAAGCCTCCACTGTTTTTGCAAGTCTACACGAAAACTTGCAAGATAAAACGGCGCCGCCTGTGGGAGGAGGTACAGACAGCGCCGATTTTTGAACATTGCGCGGGGAGGACGCGCGATGCCCAGTCTTATTCGCCGTAAACAGCCTGATGCGCGATTTCGCGCAGGCTGGAGCGGGACAGGCCAAGGTCGGCCAGTTCACGATCGCTCAGCGATTCCAGTTCGCGCAGGGTGCGCGCAAAAAGGCGGTTATCGGCAAAACGCTGCGAAAGCGTTGCGAACCAGCCGCGGATTGCATTCGGGGCAGTTTTTGTAACTGCGATGTTGGATACATATGCCATTTTTCAGCTCCTTCGTTCAATCAGGGACGACATCGGGCCGTCTCTGTTGCAATGCATATAGTGTCCTTCGCACCTGCAACAATATCCATTTGCGCCAAGCCGCTATGCAAAAACTGCATGGCTTGGCCTCTTGAACTTGCATGTGTTTCAGTCGACGATCACCAACACCCCGCTTTATGGCCAATGCCAGAAACCCCAATCTGCCCATGAACCTGACCTCGCTGAAATCGCCTCCGTTCCGCGCCTATATTTCGGCGGCTTTTCTGGCGATTAACGGGACATGGGTGCAGCGCATTACTTTGGCTTGGATGGCGTGGGAAATGACCGGCAGCGCCAGCTTTGTGGGGCTGGTTGCGGGCATCAACTTTGTGCCTGCGGTTTTGTCGGGGCCGTTTTTTGGCGTAATGGCTGACCGGATCGACCTGCGGCGCGCCGCGATTTCAGCACAGTTTGCGATGATCGCCGTTTCGGTGCTGATGCTCGTTTTGTTTTTCGCAGGAACGCTGGGCACGGCCCTTTTGGCAGGCATGTCGCTGGCCACAGGGCTGGCCGCCAGCGCCTATACGCCTGTGCGCATGGCGCTTATCACCCGGCTGGCCCCGCGCGAGACGCTGTCATCCGTGGTGGTGGTCACCTCGCTCAACTTCAACCTGTCGCGGCTTATCGGCCCGGCGATAGGCGGGCTTATTATTGCGCATTGGGGCGTGGGCGCGGCGCTGAGTGTAGTTTGCCTTGCGCCATTGCCGCTCGTGTTTGTGCTCTGGCGCCTGCCGCTTGCAGCGCCGCGCGGCCCTGCACGGGTGGCGCTCGCGTTTGCAACCGAAATGCGCGACGGGTTTCGCTATGCGGCCGAAAATACGCTGGTGCGCGAGGCAATGTGGATAACCGGGCTTTCCGCCCTTGCCGGGCGCGGCGCATTGGAGATTTTGCCCGCCATTGCTGATGGCGGATTTGCGCGCGGCGCGGTCGGGTTAGGGCAGTTAAGTGCCGCCGCAGGCGCGGGCGCGCTGCTGTCAGCCATGCTTCAGGCGCTTGGCCATGCGCCCGCAACCGAGGCATTGAAGGTGCGCTCCATCTGGGCGGCGCTGGCCAGTTGTGTGCTGGTGGCGCTTTTGGGCCTGTCACAAAGCTGGATGCTCAGCCTGTTTACGGTTGCAGGGCTAGGGTTCTGCGGCACGCTGGTGGGGGTAAGCGTGCAATCGGGCATTCAGCTTACCCTGCCCGATGCCTTGCGCGGGCGGGTGATGAGCCTGTGGTCGGTTGTAGCACTCGGGGCCACGGCGGCGGGCGCGTTCATGCAGGGCGCATTGGTCGATATTTTCGGGCTGGAGGCAACGCTACTGGGCGTTGGCGGCGCAGGTCTCGCTGCTTTGCTGCTGCCCCGCATGCTGGCTGGCCGCGCAGAATAGCTGCTGCCCGTTCGGGCGATAGGCGGCAATCATCCCCTGCCCTTTCGGGCCGAGCATCCAGCTTGCGAATGCCTGCGCGGCTTTGGTGTTGATATGCGCGAAGCGTTCGGCGTTCATCTCGATCAGGCTGTAATCATTGCGCAAACCGGCCCCGCCTTCAAAAAGCAGCGCCAGCCCGTCCTGTCGCTGGAAGGTCAGCCATGTGGCGCGGTCGCTAAGCGTATAGGCCGAGAGCGCCGCCACGATGTTCAACGTCGCCCCCATGCCTGCCCCAACCTCGAAATACCACGCACCCGAGGGCGCAATGCCCGCCTGCGCCCAAAGCTCCAGTTCGCGCAGATGTGTGCCGCTTTCATCGCCGCGCGAAATGAACCGGGCTTGCGCCGTGGCGATTGCGGCCAGTGCTGCCGAAACATCGCGGGCCGATGCGGTGGCGGCAGGGTCGTCTACAGGGCCGATCAGCATGAAATCGTTGAACATAAGGTCATGCCGTGCTGCACCATAGCCTGCCGCCATAAAGGCGAGCTCGGAGGGGCGATGATGCACGATCAGCACATCGAACTCGCCGCGTTCGGCCATGGCAAGAATTTGGCGCGTGCCAAGAACAACGGTATCAACCCGAAAACCCGTGTCGGCAGTGAATTGTGGGAGCAATTCGCCCAAAAGTCCGGAATTGTCGAGCGTGGTTGTCGCCCCGAGCAATAGCCTGTCTTGCGCCATCAGCGGCGCGGCGAGCAGCGCGAAGGCAAGGGTTAGCCATTTCATATGCGGCCCTCAAGATAATCCATTACAGCAGGCCCATGCGTGCCTGCAAAAAACCCCTCGGCCCCCGCCTGCATGGCAAGCTGGCCGCCAATGAACACCAGCACGTCATCGGCCAAACGGCGGGCGGCTGGCAGATCATGCGTGGCAAGAATGACCTTGGTGCCGGAAGCGGCCACAGCGCGCACCATATCTTCGAGCAGCTTTGCCGAGGCGGGGTCGAGGCTGGCACCGGGCTCGTCAAGCAGCACAGCGGTCGGGCGCGCCACCATTGCCTGTGCAAGCGCAAGGCGCTGGCGTTCGCCGCCCGACAGGGCTGCGGCAGGGCTGTCGGCATGCTGCATCAGGCGGGCATCGTGCAAGGCTTGCTCAACCCTTGCGGCACGGTCTTTGGCGGGGCAGCGGCGCGCGGCAAGCGGAAATGCAAGGTTTGCGCGCACCGAACGGCGCAAAACGGGGGTGGACTGGAAAACGAAACCGCGCGATTGGCGGGTATCGGCTGCGGGTTGGCCGTTCCACATCACATGGCCCTGATGCGGCACAATCATGCCATGGGCCAACGCCAAAAACAGGCTCTTGCCCGCGCCATTGGGGCCAAGAATGCAGGTAATGCCCGCGCTGGCCAGTGACAGGTCCAGCGGCCCCAGCAGGGTTTTGTTGCGCACAATGTAGCGCGCAGCAGTCATTTCAAGACACGGAGCGCTCATAGGCGCGCCTCTTCAAACCGGCGGCCAAAACGGCCAAGGCCAAGGATGGCAAGGTTGACCAGCAGCGCCAGAACGATCAGCACAAACCCGAGCGCCAGCGCGAATTCGAGGTTCCCTTTAGAGGTTTCAAGCGCGATGGTTGTGGTCATAACGCGGGTTACGCCATCAATATTTCCGCCAACAATCTGCACCGCCCCCACTTCCGAGATCGCGCGGCCAAATCCGGCAAGGATGGCGGTGGCCACAGCGAAGCGCGCATCCCACAGCGCAATGCGCAAGGCGGCCATCGGGGCAACATTATGGGCGGAAAACATGCCTTTATAGTCGCGATAGATCGGGGCGACGGCCTGCAAGGTCAGCGCGGTGATGATTGGCAGGATCAGAACCGTTTGTGCAATAATCATCGCACTTGGGGTAAACAGCAGGCCAAGCGGGCCAAGCGGGCCTGCGCGCGACAAGAGCAGGTAAACTGCCAGCCCCACCACAACCGGCGGCAGCGCCATAAAGGCCCCGCTCAGCACCACCAGCACCTGACGGCCCAAAAACTTGCGTGTGGCCAGCAAGGCACCAAGCGGCGCGCCGATCAGCGTGGCAACCAGCACGGCAGTTATGCTCACGCGCAAGCTAAGCCCGATCACCGCCCAAAGCCCGGCATCAAACCCCACGACCAAACCAATCGCTACGCCCAAAGACTCCATTCGCCATACCTTTCGCGGGCAATCTATAAGCGAAGTTCGGGCGTGGCCAGCGCTAAGAGGGTAAGCATCCACTGCGGAAACCTGTTGAAACTGGGTTTTAAATCGCGTCATATGCGCACAGGGATTAACCCAATCCAAACAGGGAGAGTTGGACTATGAAGAAACTATTGATGGCGAGCACCGCCGCAATGTGCCTTGGCGGTTACGCAATGGCAGAAGATGTGAATGTTGGCATTCTGCTGGGCTTTACCGGGCCGATCGAATCGCTGACACCGGGCATGGCCGCAAGCGCCGAACTTGCCCTTGCAGAAATCAACGCCGCTGGTGGCGTAGCCGGCAACATGCTGGTGCCTGTGCGCGCCGATTCAACCTGCGTTGACTCGGCCGCCGCCACCGCAGCTGCGACCCGCATGGTTGATAGCGACGATGTTGTTGCCATCATGGGGGCCGACTGTTCCGGCGTGACCACCGCTGTTGCCAGCAATGTGGCTGTTCCCAAAGGTGTGGTCATGGTGTCGCCTTCGGCCACCTCGCCCGCACTTTCAACCATTGAAGACAATGACCTGTTCTTCCGCACATCACCCTCCGATGCCCGCCAAGGGCAGGTTCTGGCCGATGTTCTGATGTCCAAAGACATCACGACTGTTGCCGTGACCTACACCAATAACGACTATGGCAAAGGCCTGTCAGACAGCTTTATTGCTGCTTTTGAAGCTGCCGGTGGCACTGTCACCATCAACGCAGCCCATGAAGACGGCAAAGGCGACTATTCGGCTGAAGTTGGCGCGCTGGCCTCGGCTGGCGGCGACATTCTTGTTGTGCTCGGCTATGCCGACCAGGGCGGTGTGGGCATTATCCGCACCGCAGTTGATACCGGCGCGTTTGATCGTTTCGCACTGGGTGACGGCATGTTCGCCGAAAGCCTTATCGACGCTATCGGCGCCGATCTGAACGGCACCATCGGCACCGTGCCATGGGCTGAAGGTGCTGGTTCTGACGCATTTGTCGCCTTTGCCGAAGCTAATGGCGTGGACCCCGACGGTTCGTTCCGCCGTGAATCATACGACGCGGCAGCGCTGATCGCGCTGGCTATGGCAGCCGGTGGTGAAACTACCCGTGCCGCCGTTGCCGCCAACCTTCTGGCCGTTGCCAACGCACCGGGCGAGCCGATTTTGCCGGGTGAACTGGCCAAGGGGCTGGAAATTCTGGCCGCTGGTGGCGAGATCGACTATGTTGGTGCAACCAATGTCGAGTTGATCGGACCGGGCGAAGCCTCGGGCACCTACCGCGAATACGAAGTCGTGGACGGCGCCTATTCCACGGTGATGATGCGCTAGTTGCAATGTAGCAATTTTGAACAGCCCGGCCCCTTGAAGGCCGGGCTGTTTGTTTAGGTGGGCCAATGATCAAAGTTGACAATCTGCACATGCATTTCGGCGGCATTCATGCCGTTGATGGCACAAGCATCGAAATCGCCAAAGGCAGTATCACCGGGCTGATCGGCCCGAACGGCGCGGGAAAAACCACGCTGTTCAACGTGATTGCCGGGCATTACACCCCGACATCGGGCACGGTTTGGCTGGATGGCCAGGATATTACCGGCCTGCCCCCGCATGAATTATTTCATCGCGGCTTGCTGCGCACCTTCCAGATTGCGCATGAATTTTCTACGCTGAGCGTGCGCGAAAACCTTATGATGGTGCCGGGCGAACAGGCTGGCGAGACACTGTGGAACGCCTGGTTCAAAGGCAAGGCCGTGCGCAATCAGGAAGCCGAAGTGCGCCGCAAAGCCGATGAAGTTATCGAATTCCTTGAAATTTCACATGTGGCAGACGAGTTGGCCGGAAACCTTTCCGGCGGGCAGAAAAAGCTGCTGGAACTGGGCCGCACCATGATGGTGGATGCAAAAATCGTATTTCTCGACGAGGTAGGCGCCGGCGTGAACCGCACCCTGCTCAACACCATCGGCGATGCGATTTTGCGGCTGAACAAGGAACGTGGCTATACATTCTGCATGATCGAGCATGACATGGATTTCATCGGCCGCATGTGTGACCCGGTGATCGTGATGGCCGAGGGCCGCGTGCTGGCGCAAGGCAGTGCAGACGAAGTGAAATCGAACGAGGCGGTGATTGAGGCCTATCTGGGCACGGGCCTGAAAAACAAACCGGGGGTCAGCGCATGAGCTATTTGATAGGCGAAGCGATGACCGGCGGCTACGGGGCTGCCGATATTCTGCATGACTGCACGATCGCCGTAGACAAGGGCGAAATCGCGGTGATTGTCGGGCCGAATGGCGCGGGAAAGTCCACCGCCATGAAAGCCATGTTTGGCATGCTGCCCTTGCGCAAAGGTGTGGTCAAGCTGGGCGGGCGCGATATTACCACGCTGTCCCCGCAAGACCGGGTGCGCGCGGGCATGGGCTTTGTGCCGCAAACAAGCAATGTGTTCACCACGATGACCGTGCAGGAAAACCTTGAAATGGGTGCCTTCATCCGTGAGGATGACATTCGCCCGACACTGGAGCAGGTCTTTCACCTGTTTCCAATTCTCAAAGATAAACGCCACCAACCGGCGGGCGAGCTTTCGGGCGGGCAGCGCCAGCAGGTTGCTGTTGGCCGCGCGCTGATGACCCAACCCAAGGTGCTGATGCTCGATGAGCCAACCGCAGGCGTCTCCCCCATTGTGATGGACGAGCTGTTTGACCGGATTTTGGAAGTGGCCAAAACCGGCATTGCCATTCTGATGGTCGAACAAAACGCCCGTCAGGCGCTGAACATTGCCGATAAAGGCTATGTGCTGGTGCAGGGTGCCAACCGTTTCACCGACACGGGCGAGGCCTTGCTGGCCAACCCCGAAGTGCGCAAATCATTTCTGGGGGGCTGAAATATGGACAGCATTCTTGACGCCATCGTCCTGCTTACAAATTTCGTGCTGATCCCCGGCCTTGCCTATGGCAGCCAGTTGGCGCTTGGCGCGCTTGGGGTCACGCTGATTTTTGGCATTTTGCGCTTTTCCAACTTCGCCCATGGCGACCTTATGGCCTTTGGCACCATGGCGACCATTCTGTTCACATGGTGGTTCCAGTCAATGGGGCTGAACTTCGGGCTGTTGCCAACCGCCCTGCTGGCCCTGCCTTTCGGCATTGCCGTGGCGGTGCTGATGGCACTGCTCACCGACCGTATGGTCTATCGTTTCTATCGCAAGCAAAAATCGGCCACGATTGTCATGGTCATGGCCTCGGTCGGGGTGATGTTTGTGATGAACGGGATTGTGCGGCTGATCATCGGCCCCGATGACCAGCGTTTTGCCGATGGCGCCCGCTTCATCATCCGCGCAAACGAGTTCAAGGAATGGTCGGGGCTGAACGAGGGGCTGGCCTTGCGCTCTACCCAGTTGCTCACCGTGGTTGTGGCGGTGCTGGTTGTGGCCTGGATGTTCTGGTTCTTGCAAAAAACCCGCACCGGTAAGGCCATGCGCGCCTATTCCGACAATGAAGATCTGGCACTGCTCTCGGGCATCAACCCCGACCGGGTGGTGATGATTGCTTGGATTTTAGCCGCAGCACTGGCGACAATTGCGGGCGTGCTTTACGGGCTTGATAAATCCTTCAAGCCCTTCACCTATTTCCAACTGCTGCTGCCAATTTTTGCCGCCGCAATTGTGGGCGGGCTTGGCCAGCCAATCGGGGCCATTGCGGGCGGGTTCATCATTGCGTTTTCCGAAGTCACGGTGACCTATGCCTATAAGAAGTTCATCACCTATCTGGTGCCCGAAAGCTGGGCACCGGATGGTTTGGCGCAATTGCTCTCGACCGATTACAAATTCGCCATTTCATTCGTCATTCTGGTGGTGGTGTTGTTGATAAGGCCAACCGGCATATTCCGGGGGAAAGTGGTATGAGAAATGTTTTGCTTTTTGGTGCTATGGGCGCAGCGCTTTGTGCGGTTGGCATTCTGTCCAGTTGGACAGAGGCGGTCAGCATCCTCAACCTTTGCCTGATCTCAGCGCTGATGGCGCTTGGGGTGAACATGCAATGGGGCTATGCCGGGCTGTTCAACGTGGGCATCATGGGCTTTGCAGCACTTGGCGGTGTTGCCGCCGTGTTGGTGGCCATGCCGCCTGTGGCGGAAACGTGGGCCGTGGGCGGCACGGGTATCGGGCTGACCGTTCTGATGCTGATCGCGACCATTGCCATTACCATATTCGTACGCAGCAGGCTTGCCGGTCGTGCACGCGCCTTGGCAACACTCGCCTGCGTGATCATCGGCTATTTTGCCATTCGCGAAGTGTTTGACCCCGCAGTCGACGCGATTGAATCGGTTGATGCAGCGCGCACCGGCTATTTGGGCGGGCTGGGCATGCCGATCATGTTTGCATGGGTCGTTGGCGGTGCCTTTGCGGCGGGTGCGGCATGGATTGTTGGTAAAATCGCGCTCGGGTTGCGGGCCGATTATCTGGCGATTGCCACGCTGGGTATTTCGGAAATCATCGTTGCACTCCTGAAGAACGAAGATTGGCTCAGCCGCGGCGTGAAAAACGTTACCGCCCTGCCCCGCCCCGTGCCATACGAGGTGGATTTGCAAGCCGCGCCATGGTTCAACAATCTGGCAGCATGGCTGGGCGGCGATGTGATCTCGCTTGCCTCGATCTATGTGCAATTGAGCTACGGGGTGCTGTTCACCATTGTGCTGCTGATCGTGCTTTGGCTTGCCGAACGGGCGCTGAAATCCCCCTGGGGGCGGATGATGCGCGCCATTCGCGACAACCGCGATGCAGCGGCAGCGATGGGCAAAAACGTTACCCGCCGGCATTTGCAGGTGTTTGTGCTCGGCTCGGCCGTTGTCGGGCTTGCAGGCGCGATGATGACCACGCTTGACGGGCAGTTCACACCGGGCAGCTACCAGCCATTGCGCTTTACCTTCCTTATCTGGGTGATGGTGATTGTTGGTGGTTCGGGCAACAACTGGGGCGCAATCCTTGGCGGTTTCCTGATCTGGTTTTTATGGATCGAGGCCGAACCCGTAGGCCGTTGGCTGACCGCCAGCCTTGGTGACATGCTGCCCGCCGATTCCCCTATCCGCGCGCAACTGATTGATGCAGCCTCCTATCTGCGGCCGCTGGTAATGGGCACGATCCTGCTACTGGTGCTGCGCTTCAGTCCCAAAGGGCTGATCCCCGAAAAGCACTAGAGCATGTTGCGAAAAGTGGGGGCCGGTTTTCTGCGAAGCAAATATGCGTTAGCAAAAAGTCAGCGCGTGGCGCGTGAATAGATATGAACGCGCCACGCTTTAGCGGCAAGGCGCAATAAAAAAGGGGCCACGTGGCCCCTTTTACTTGGTTTTGTACAGCCTGAATTACTCGGCTGTGGCGTTTGCCAAACACTCTTGCAATGCAGCTTCGCCTGCAGCACGGCCGGCTTCGGTGTCGCCACCGGCAGCCACGGTCGCAGCAGCAGCCATTGCCCCGCATTCGGCCAGTTGCTCGGGTGTTGCCTGCATGGCGTTTTCAACAGTGCCAGCATCAACGCCGGTAGCATCTTCAAGGGCCTGCGCAGCGGCAGAGGCCTCTTCGGCAGCAGCGGCTTCAGCCTCGGCAGCTTCAACGGCAGCCTGCGCTTCGGCGGCTTCGGCGGCGGCGGCTGCTTCGGCAGCAGCGGCAGCCGCAGCCGCAGCGGCGGCTGCATCAACCTCGGCCTGCATTTGTGCGGCCTGTTGTTGGGTGTAGTAATAGTAACCACCACCGGCGGCCGCTAGAATAACAACAAGAATGATAATCTTTTTCATCTGTTTTCCGTTCCTGGGTTATGGCGGTAAACTTTGCCGCTCTGACCGCGCATCTACGCAGATGGGCTGAAAGTTTCAATCTGCAAATCACATCCTGTGCGGCATTCGCACCGGATGCCCATTCTAACTCAATTTGAGATCAAGGGCTATATGCAAGCGAGCCAACAAAACGTGGGCGATACGTGAGCTGGTTATCCCAACTTTCAACTGTAATCCCCACCTGGCGCGAGAGCGGATAATAGGGCACATGTGTTTCGACCAGAACAATCGTATCGGCATCGGCCATTGTTGGCATAAGCTCAAGGTTAAGGTCTTCTTGCAATAGTGGCACGCTGCCCTCGCCGCGATGCTCCGTCCACAAAATCTGATATTCATCATCATCTTCGTCATAAATGATGGATGTGATGCGTATCCAGCCATTGTTGCGGGATTTTGGCAACAGGCTGTTTTGAAGCTGGAACAACTCGTCGACATAGTCGTCATCAACCACCGTAAGGCGCGAAACGATGTCACCAATCGTGAAGGTGGCCTTCTCGGCCTGGTTCGAGGCACGGTAGGCATCGAAAAACACGAAACTGCCGATCAACCAGAAAAACAGGAATGGCGCCGAGATGACGAACTCCACCAGCATGGTGGCGCGATCATCGCGCAGATAGTCTTTGAACGCGGTGCCAAGGGAACGGTTCATCATCATGCCGGCTCGTTTACAAAGGCGGAATAGGTGATCATCCGGTAGCCGCCGGTATGGTCTTTGGTCAGCCCCAGCCCCAGGCCAATGCCGGGGAAAATCGGGTCGGTCACAACACAGGCGCGGATGAACATGATCTGCAGGCGCACATAAGCGCCGGGGTTGAACGTGACAACAGGCTCAAGCTCTTCGGCACGGTCAATGCAGGTGGCGTTGGTCGCGGGAAAATCGCTGGGTGAATCGATGGGGGTCAGCTCGATAATCATATCGGTGTCGCAATCGCGAAAGAACAACGAGTTTGCACAAACCCGCTCGCGGATATCAACGCGGGTCACGCCCGGAATTTTGCCAAGCCGCAAGTCGCGCACGGCAAGATCGAGGCCACGGTCGAGCATCATGAACTTGGTCAGCAGCCAGCCGGATTCGAACACCGAAAACACCAGCCCGAACAGCACAGGCGCGATGATCACGAATTCAACGGTGCTTGTCCCGTCATCGGCGCGGCGGAACCGCCGAAATATGCGCGCGAGCCAGCTCAATCGACCAACCTCAGGTTTGCGATGGTTGCCGCGATCAGCTTGAAGGCGGTGCCAAGATCGGCGCCGTCAACATCGAAGAAATGGCTGGCGGTCGAGGCGCAATAGCGCAGATCTTCATGCGCGGTCGAACCGATGTCGATGTCAAAGCCAACCGTGAAGACAACGACATCGTTTGCCTGCGCAAGGTCGCACAAGGCGCGCATTTCAAGGCGCGCGTTAAATTCGGTTGTTGACTGGTAGCTGTAGCCGCTGGTCAGGTTGTTGTTCGCCCAATGTGCCACCTCGGATGGGGAATTATAGCGACTTGTGTAAGGCCGCCGCTGGTAGCGTGTGTTGCCATCGGTCATGATCACGATGATTTTCAGCGCATCTGCACCTTCAAAAGCGGCTGGGCGGTCGGTTTGCGAAAACTCGCCCCCGCTGCGCAATGCCGAAAGAAATGACGAATTGTCAGGGTTAAGCAGCGACAGCGCCCATTTGAATGCGATATTCGAACCCGTGCCATCATGCGCGCGGAAAGATGCGATCTCGGCTTTCAGATCGGCCGGGTCGTTGGAGAAATAGGTAATTGCGCGGCTATCGGTCGGGCACCAGCCCC
This sequence comes from Paracoccaceae bacterium, assembly GCA_040880065.1. Lineage (GTDB taxonomy): Bacteria > Pseudomonadota > Alphaproteobacteria > Rhodobacterales > Rhodobacteraceae > Abyssibius. Next base: position 39,357 of record JBBDJE010000062.1, read on the forward strand.
AATCGGCCTCATGCCCGCTCGCCCCCTCAAAGCTGAACCACTGGAAATGCGGGGTTTGCGGGCGGGAATGAAAGCCGGGGATGTCCATATCATCCATATCGCCGGAATTGAAGTCGATGCAATGCGAATAGTTATGCCCGTAGTTGTTGCCATTGTTGAGATAGTTGAACGCAACCATGCCCGGATTGACCTGCCCGGCATAGGGAATGAGGTTAACCGTGGTCGTGGCAACCGTGTCTTCGTGCAAGATCAGGTCGATGAATTCCTCCGCCTTGTCACGCATCAGCGACAGGCGCCGCTCGGTTGCGCTGCCACCGGTCAATTCACGCGCCATTGAGCCTGAAATATCAAGCGCCAGCGAAATTTCCACATGCTGGCGCTGCTGTTCGGCCGCCCCGGCTGCGGCAACAGTCAGCGTGTTGATGCCAATGATTTTCAAAAAATAAGTGCGAATGACCAACTGCGCCCGCGCTTCAACCCGGCGCGAATTCAGCGACGGGATAACCGGATCAACCACAAGCGTTACCGGCGCGGGAAAGCCTGCGGTTTTCAAATAGCCCGCAACGACTTCACGCTCGCCGATTGTCTGGTTGAAGGCGGCCGCGGCAAGAACACCACGGTCCAGCCCGTTTTGCAGCCGCGTGCGCACATTTTCGTGGCGCATAAAATCAATCGCCCCGCCAGCGGCGACGATCATCATCAAAAACATTAACAGAATATAGGCAATTACCGCGCCACGTTCGTCTTTACCATAAGACGACAGGCGTGCTGCAAACCAGGTGCGCACTATTGTCATTTCTATCAATCCATACCTCGATACCGCAATGCGACATCCTACTTCTGTACCAGAATTCAAAATAGTAACTATGCAATTAGAGTCGTATATAACCTTTGCTGCGCAAAAAGTGAAGACATTTTAGTAACGCAAAGATATCATTGAATCTAGTGGCACTGACTGCACGCTGAAAGCTAAAGCTCGCGGATTTTATTACTAGGTTTTAAACCAAAGATATATGTTGGTTATACTGTCATTTTAACCAAAGTTATAATAATAATTCAAAACACCTCAAGTAATAACGCTATTGAATATCGGTGTCGTTTCGTGGAATTTCATATAGTTCATGTTGAAAATTTTGCGCGCGCTTTACGTAATGCGCAGATGAGGCAATATGCCGGGCCAGATTTTCATCATCCAACATGCGCGCAACACGGGCTGGTGCGCCTACTATTAGTGAATTGGCCGGAAACACTTTGCCTTCCGTCACCAGCGCATTCGCCCCGACAAGGCAGCCATCACCCAGCACAGCACCATTCAGCACGGTTGCCCCCATGCCGATAAGCACGGCATTTCCAAGCGTGCAGCCGTGCAAAATGGCGCTATGGCCAATGGTGCAGTCCTCACCAATCGTGCAGGGAAAGCCCATATCGGTGTGGATGACCACGTTTTCCTGTATGTTGGAGCGGTCGCCAATCGTGATCGGCTCGTTATCGCCGCGCAAGGCTGCACCGAACCAAATGCCAACATCCAGCCCCAAGTGCACATCGCCGATGACATGCGCACCGGGTGCCAGCCACAGCCGCGCGGCATCGGCAATTTGCGGGGTTTTATCGGCAAGGGCGTAAAGCGGCATATGTCATCTCCTAGGCGGTGAAAATGACAGTCTCCACAATTTGAAGGGCGCGGTCTAGGTCGGCTTGGGTAATTGCAAGCGGCGCGCCATTGGGGCTACACCCAGGGCAGGCTGTAGGTTTTGACGTTGGTGAAACTTTTCATCGCCTCGAGCACGCCTTCCTTATAGCCGTTGCCGCTGTCCTTGATGCCCCCGAAGGGCGACATTTCAATGCGGTAGCCCGGTACTTCCCAAATGTTCACCGTGCCCACCTGCAAGCCTTTGATAAACGCCTGCATGCGGTTGAAATCATTTGTGCAAACACCGCTGGACAGGCCAAAGGCGGTGGCGTTCGAAATTTTTATCACCGCCGCATCATCATCGGGCACGCGCACGATGGGGATGATCGGGCCAAAGGTTTCTTCCATGACCAGTTCGCTCTCATGGTCCACATGGTCGATGACGATCGGCGGCAGCAGCGCACCCTTGCGGCAGGGATTATAGAGCACCTTGGCCCCCTGCGCTTCGGCCATATGCACGCGGCTTTCAAACAGCGCCGCGGCCCTCTCATGCACCACGGTGCCAAGCTGGGTGGCTGCATCCATCGGGTTGCCAAATTTCAGAGCCTTGGCGCGTTCCAGCACCAGCGGCACGAAGCGTTCAGCAACGCTTTCCTGCACCAGAATACGCTTGACCGCCGTGCAGCGCTGGCCCGAGTTTTTGGTGGCCCCGGCAACCGCCAGATCGGCAGCCTTGGCAAGGTCGGCATCCGACAGGTCATTCAAAACAATCAGCGGGTCATTCCCGCCAAGTTCCAGCACCTGCCGCTTGTAACCGGCCTTGGCGGCAATCAACTTGCCCACCGGCACACCGCCGGTAAAAGTGATCAGGTCGATATTGTCATTGGTAATCATCTCATCGCCGATATCGCCCGGCCAACCGGTGACAACTGATAGCATTTCAGGCGGCAAACCGGCCTCATACAGAATATCGGCAAGGTAAATCGCGGTCAGCGGGGTTAGCTCGGTTGGCTTGACGACGATGCAATTATTGGTGGCAATGGCCGGCGCTATCTTGTGGCTAACCATGTTCAGCGGGTGGTTGAAGGGCGTGATGGCGGAAATGCTGCGCAACGGCTCGCGCAGGGTGAAGATCTTGCGGGCCTTGCCTTGCGGGGTTAGATCGCAGCTGAAAATCTGCCCGTCATCGTGAATGCACAACATGCCCGCCAGCGTGTAAACATCATAGGCGCGGCCAATTTCATAAAGGCTGTCGGAAATGGAAATCCCAAGCTCGGCGGTGATGATGGGGGCCAGTTCAGCCTTGCGCGCATTCAGCAGTTCGGCGGTGCGAAACAAGATTTGCTGGCGTTCATACCGCGTGAGGTTTGGCGTGTAACCCGCTGCAATTGCAAAAGCTTCTGCCGCATGTTCTGCGCACCCCGCAGGCACCGACCCGATCACCTCGTCGGTATAGGGATAGTGGACGGGCACGCGGTCTTTCAAATCGACCTTGCGGCCTGCAATGCGCATGGCCTCGTGGCGAATGGCGATGGGTGCGGTCATGGCTTACCCCTGTGCGGCTGCGGTTGTAGCGTAGAAAAACCCGTCGAAATTGCGCAGAACGGGGGCTTCGGGCAGGTCCAGCACCCGGTTCACAATGAAGGGCACGACCTGCTCGGTCAGCCCGCCATGGCTGCGCAGCGGCTCGTTCAGCGCGGCAAGGTCATGGCGATGCGCCGAGGTGCCAATGGTCATATTCTCACCCGAAACCATGGTGATATCGCCAATCCGGTCGGCCGGAAGCTGGTAGCGTGCACAAGCATCTTCGCGGCTCAAAACCTCTATCATATCAGGAATTTGCGACAGCTTGTTGATGATGTCAGCGCGGTCGGCGCCCTGCGGCAGATAAGCGGTAGCAAAGGCCCCCAGCGCGCCATGATGCACGACATAAGGGTCGGTGATCGGCAAGATCACCCGCGCCGCGGCCTCGCCAAGCCAATCATCCAGAATGTCCTGCACATAAATCACATTCGGCGCGCCCGTTGCATTATGCTTGGGTTTCATGCCGTGGTCGCCGGTTATGACAATTGCCGCGCCAAGCGCATCGAGCTTTGTCAGATAGCGGTCGAACATTTCGTAAAACGCGTTGGCGGGGGCATCACCGGGCTTGTATTTGTGCTGGATGTAGTCAGTCGTGGTCAGATACATCACATCGGGCTGCCATTCGGCCAGCAGCTTGACCCCGGCGGCAAAGACAAACTCCGATAGCTCGGCGGAGTAGACCGCAGGCTGCGCCATCCCCAGCCATGTTGAAGCCGCATCAACCCCATGTTCGTCCTGTGTCGTACTGTCTGATTTCTCGGCAGAAAAACAGCGCGCGCGGTCAGCGTCAAACTTCAGCCCTGCCCCCAGCAAAGCGCGCAGCTTGTCCTTGGCAGTGACCACGGCAACCTTGGCACCGGCATCGTAGAACTGTTTGAAAATGGTCGGGGCGCGCAAAAAGCGCACATCGTTCATCATCACCTCGGTTCCGGTTTCCACATCAAACAGGAAATTGCCGCAAATACCATGCACCGAAGGCGGCGCGCCAGTGGCGATGGACAGGTTGTTGGGGTTGGTGAATGACGGGATGACCGAATGCGCCAGCCGGTCGGTGCCAGTTTCACGCATGCGTTCCAGCGTCGGCATCAGCCCGGCGGCAATGGCAACATCAAGATACTCCGGCTCGCAGCCATCAAGGCAGATGACAATCGCCGTGGTTTTTGGCGCAGAATAAGTGCGGTTATTGGCGGTAACGTCGGTGGTGATGGTCATGTTAAGTCCTTCAATCGGTCAATTTCGCGCGTTCGGCCAGGGCCGCAGCGGGGGGTGTGGCGCTTTGCACGCCCATTTCGGCAAGGGTTTCAGCCACGGCAGCCACAACGGCGCGCATGGTGCTTGCATCCATCTGGCCAATACAGCCGATGCGGAAGCTTTCAACTGCCGTCAGCTTGCCGGGATAGATGATAAAGCCTTTGGATTTGAGCGCATCGTAAAAGCGCGTAAAGCCAAAGGCCGGATCGGCCGGGCAGAAGAATGTGGTAATGATCGGGGACAGCCATTTATCAGCCAGCAGGGTTTCAAACCCAAGCGCGCGCATACCGGCAACCAGCACATCGCGGTTATTGGCATAGCGCGCCCCGCGCCCGGTCACACCGCCTTCTTGCTCATGCAAGCGCAGTGCTTCCAGAAAGGCGGCCACAACATGCGTGGGCGGCGTATAGCGCCACTGGCCGGTTTTGTTCATATAGGCCCATTGCGCGTGGATATCGAGCGCAAGCGAGTGGCTTTGCCCCTTGGCCGCCGCAAGTGCTGTTTGTTTGGCCAGCACAAAACCAAAGCCCGGCACACCTTCAATGCATTTATTGGCGGATGAAACCAGCGCCTCGAACTGCACTTCGGCAGGGTCCAGATGCACGGCACCAAAGGCCGACATGCTGTCGATAAGCAGTTTGCAGCCAGCGGCATAGGTGGCGGCTGAAATTTCGGCGATAGGGTTGAGGATGCCCGACGATGTTTCACAATGGATGGCCACCACATGGCTGATGGCGGGGTCTTCGGCGAGCAGCTTGGCCACTTCCGCCCCGCGCGGCGGCAGATAGTCGCCCTTATCGAGCACCACATGCGCGCGGCCCAGATAGCGCAGCGTTTCGGCGGCGCGCAGCCCGTAGGCACCGTTTGCAAGCACCAGCACCTTGCCCGATTTCGGAATGAAGCTGCCGAGCATCGCCTCGACCGAGAAGCTGCCGCTGCCTTGCATGGGCACGCAATCATACGCCGAGGCCGATGCGCCGAGCATGGCCAAAAGCCGGGCGCGCAGGCTGGCAGTCATGGAGCGAAAATCGCTGTCCCAACTGCCCCAGTCGCGCAACATCGCCGCTTTTACCGAATAAGCGGTGGTCAGCGGGCCGGGGGTGAGCAGATAGGGCTCGCCTAGCCGTGGAGGTTCGATTTGTAGCATATACGCTCCGCAAGACTGCACCATTGTTGCCCTTATGCGCGACGCAAACTCATTTGCAAAATCGTTAAATAAGATCGTATCATAAGCTGGGCTTATTCATCACTGGTGGCACGGTTGCGCGCTGGCACGGCCTCGATCAGCCGGCTGTCATGCAATTGCCCTTCGCGGTGCAATATCGAATAGGTGATCGTGGCGAAAAGCGAGTTGATCTCCTTGATCCCGCGCAGGGTTTCAAGGTGGATATCCGAGCTCTCAAAGCTCACCTCTTCGCCACCGCGCAGGCGCTTCAGGTGCTGCTTGCGGCTTTTGCGCTCCATCATGGTCATCTCGCCCTTTTCCTCAAACAGCACGCGGGCAAGGTCGGAATCGCTGGTTAGCAGCACGTTGTAGGAAAGCTGGATATTGCTCATCAGCCGTTCATGCATGCGTTTTAGCTCGTCCCATCCGGCGGAGGAAAACTTTAACCCTTTGCGGTTTTTCTCTTCGGCAAGGGTCAGCAGGCGCTTGGCCACAATATCGCCCGCCGTTTCAATGTTGATCGCATATTCCGACAGGTCGCGCAGGCGGCGCACATCGGCTTTGCAAAGCTCTTGGCGGCCCATCAGCGCGGTATAGCGGCGGATATCGGTAAAGGCCTTGTTGACCTGCCGGTCCATGGCGCGCACGGCTGCAATTTGTTCGGCATCGCCGCTTTGGTAAAGATCCATCACCGGGCGTGTCATCACCTCGACCACCTGCCCCATGCGCAAAACCTCACGCGTAACAGCGCCAAGCGCAAGCTTTGGCGTCGTCAGCAGGCTACGGTCAAGCGCGGAAACCGGGCCAAGCGCGGGGGCCGGTATTTTAATGGCAAACAGGCGCGCGACAAGCGGCTCAACCAGCCCCAAAAGCGGTAGCCAAAACAGCAATATCGCAGCGTTAAAGCCCAAATGCACAAAAACCAGCACTTGCCCCGCCCCAATGCGCCCGCTTTGCAGCGGCGACACCACAAGGTTCAACACCAGCAGCGCCACAACTGCACCGGTTCCGCGCAAAATAAGGTTGCCAAACGGAATGCGCCGCGCCACCGGGTCCTGCCCGCGGGTCAGCCAGATGGCGATAAGCGCGCCGCCGAGATTTGCCCCCAGCACAAGCGAAATACCGGCCTGAAGCGGCAAAATGCCAAGGGTGACGAAGGTGACACATAGCAATATCGCCGCAACCGAGGAATGCATGATAAAGGCCATGGCCGCGCCGAGCAGAAAGGCCGAAACATAGTCACCCGCCAAAAACCCCGCGACAACCGGCAGAAACGCGCCTTCGCGAATAGGCTCGGCGGCTTCGCCGATCAGCCGCAAGGAAAGCAGTATAAAGGCAACGCCCAGCAATATGCGCCCGGTTTGTTTGGGGCCACGGGCCGAGAGTTTGATAAACATCCAGCCGCCGACCGCCAGCAAAAGCGGCACCAGCCAGTCGAGCCGGAAAGACAGGATTTGCACCACAAGCGCCGAGCCGAGATCGGCCCCCAGCATAACCGCCAACCCGTTGGCCAGCGAGATAAGGCCCGAACTGGCCAGCCCCACGGTGAGCAAAGCAGCAGCCGTAGAGCTTTGCAGAATAACCGCAAGCACCATGCCCGCGCCTGCATTGGCCATGCGCGAACCTTCGGCACGGGTAAGAATGCGCTTGAACGCCGGCCCAAGCGCGCGCTCGATGCCGGTTTGCACCATTTTAACTGCAAAAAGCAGCAACATGGTGGCACCTGCAAGTTCCAGAATGAAGGTGAGCGTTGTCATTTACTGTCTTTCGGTTTGGGCGGGGCGATATGCAGATCAACCCCCCAGTTGCAGGCAGCTTTGGCAATGGCTTCGGGCGCGGGCTGGTCGCTGACAAGCAACGAGAACTGCGCAGGCTCGCCAAGCGAAATGGGGGCGTTGCGCTCAAACTTGGTGGCGTCGGCAACGGCAATGGCGGTGCGGGCTTGCGCGAGCATGACACGGCCGAGATCCGCTTCGGCGGCATCAAACTGGCCAAAGCCTTGCGTTGTGATGCCCGCAACACTGATGACTGCAAAATCGGGCGTGAAGCGGCGCAGATAATCCATCGCCTCGGCCCCGAATGCGCCGCCGTCAGCCGCGCGCAACGCACCGCCCGCCAGCATGACCTGATGGGCCTGTTCGCGCCCCAGCCGCCAAGCAACCTCGAGTGAATTTGTGATGATCGTAAGGTTTTTATGTGTGGCCAGCGCCTCGGCCACATAAATACTGGTGGTGCCAGTATCTAAAAACAGGCTCACGCCATTGGGAATAATTGCCGCCACGGCCAGCCCGATGCGCCGCTTTGCGCCCTTTTGGGCATTCAGCCTTGCGCGAAAGGCGGGCTCGCCGGTTTGCGCGGTGAGAAACACACCGCCATGCACGCGCACCGCCAGGCCTTGCCCCGCCAGCCGTTTGACATTGCGGCGCACAGTCTCTTCGGAAACATTCAACGCGCTGGCAAGCTCCGCGGTGCGGCTGGAACCGCCAAGCGCGCGCAGCATGTCCAATGTTGCCCGCTCTCGATGTGAAGAATGCTCGCCCATTTTTTGCCCGTTGTTGAGTGGGGCTTTTGCCCATTTTTGTTTGTTTTTTTTACTATACCCACATTTTCCAACATAATAAAGCAAAAGAAAACCCCCGCATCATGCGATGCGGGGGCACTGCAAGGGGCCGCACTGTCTGTCTAAAAACAGGCGCGCAGCAGTTCGATCGTGTTGCTCAGCGTCATCTTGCGCGGGTTGGCCCCGGCGGTCGGGTCTTCGATAGCCATGGCGGCAAGGTCTTCGATACGGTCATCGGGAATGCCGAGCGCGGTTAGGGTGGCCGGGATGCCAAGCTCGGCGCGCAGGGCCAGAACATAGTCATAAAACCCGTCAAACCCGCCGGAAATACCCAGATAGGCGGCGATGAGGTAGATCTTGTCTTCCACCTCGGCGCGGTTGAATTGCAGCACCATCGGCATGACCACGGCATTGAGCGTGCCATGATGTGCGTTGTAAACCGCCCCAAGCGGGTGGGATAGCGCATGAATGCCGCCAAGCCCTTTTTGAAAGGCCACAGCCCCCATGGCCGCCGCGCTCATCATATGGGCGCGGGCCTCAATGTCGGTGCCATCGGCATAGGCGCGGGGCAGGTTTTCCTTGACCAGCCGCAGCCCTTCCAGCGCGATGCCTGCGCTCATCGGGTGGTAATAGGTGGTGCAGTAAGCCTCAAGGCAATGCGCAAAGGCGTCCATCCCGGTGCCTGCGGTAATGGCTTTGGGCATGCCAACGGTCAGTTCAGGGTCGACAATAACAACTGTGGGCAGCACTTTGGGGTGGAAGATGATTTTTTTCACATGCGTTTCGGAATTGGTGATGATGCTCGCGCGCCCCACCTCCGAGCCTGTGCCCGCCGTGGTTGGCACGGCAACGATGGGCGCAATTGTATCGGCATTGGCGCGGGTCCAGTAATCACCTATATCCTCAAAATCCCAGATCGGGCGGGTTTGGCCGGCCATGAAGGCCACCATTTTCGCCAGATCAAGGCCAGAGCCGCCGCCAAAGGCGACAACGCCGTCATGGCCGCCAGCCTTATAGGCGGCAACACCGGCTTGCATGTTTTTCTCGTTCGGGTTCGGGTCCACCTCGGCAAACATGGCGCGGCCAAGGCCAGCAGCGGCCATGATGTCCAGCGTTCTTGCGGTCACGGGCAGCGTTGCAAGGCCACGATCAGTGACCAGCAGCGGCTTTTTCATGCCCGCCTGCGCGCAGGCATCGCCCAGTTCAGCAATGCGGCCCGCGCCAAAACGCACGGCAGTCGGGTAAGACCAGTTGGCTTTCAGCTTCATTTTGTCACCTTCTTCATATGGTAGGATTTGGGCCGCGTCAGGTTGTGATAGCCGATAACCGACAACCCGCCCCCGCGCCCGGTATTCTTGCAACCAGTCCAGCACAAGGCCGGGTCCAGATAATCGGCGCGGTTCATGAACACGGTGCCGGTTTCGATTTGCGCGCCTATGGCGGCGGCGCGGGCCGCATCGGCTGTCCACAGGCTCGCGGTCAGGCCGAACTCGCTGTCATTCATCAGCGCTATGGCCTCATCATCCGAGTTGACCTTCATGATGCCCACAACAGGCCCAAAACTTTCATCGCGCATCACGCGCATGGAATGGTCGACATCGACCAGCACCTGCGGCATCAGGTAGGTGCCGCCGTCATCTTCGGGGAAGTCGGCCGGGTCGATCAGCGCGCGCGCACCTGCGGCAATGGCCTCGGCGGTCTGGGCGCGCACCTCGGCGGCAAACCGGATATTGGCCATAGGGCCAAGGGTGGTTTGCGCGTCAAACGGGTTGCCAAGCTTATATTTGCGCACCTCGGCGGCGAAAGCTTCAACAAACGCGTCGTAATGCTTGGCGGTCACGTAAATCCGCTCGATTCCGCAGCAGCACTGGCCTGCGTTGAACATTGCGCCGTCAACCAATGTGGCCACGGCGGCGCCAAGATCGGCATCTTCCATCACATAGGCAGGGTCTTTGCCACCCAGTTCCAGCCCGAAGCTTGTAAAGGTGCCAGCACCGGCACGTTCCATCGCGCGCCCGCCGCCAACCGAGCCCGTAAAATTCACAAAGCGGAAATGGCCCGCACCGATCAGGCCTGACGTCGTGTCATGGTCCATCACCACGTTGTGGAACACGCCCGCAGGCAGGCCCACCTTTGCAAAAGCATCGGCAATGCGTTCACCGACCAGCAAGGTCTGGCTGGCATGTTTCAGCACCACGGTATTGCCGGCAATCAGCGCCGGTGCAATCGTGTTCATCGCGGTCATATAGGGGTAGTTCCATGGCGCCACGACCAGCACCGCGCCATGCGCTTCGCGCAGAATCCGGCGCTCGAAATTGTCGGACTCCTCAATCACAATCGGCGCCAGCGTTTCTGCAGCAATCGCGGCCATGTGCTTTGTGCGCTCGTTCAGCCCGCCATATTCGCCGCCATAGCGCGTGGGGCGTCCCATCATATGCGCCAGTTCCGGCACAATCTCATCGGCTGCGTCATTGAGCGCCTTTAGGGCGGCGAGCACATAGTCGATGCGCGCCTGCAAGGGCAGCGCCGCCCATGGCTTTTGTGCAGCCTTGGCCGCCTCGGCCACCTTGGTTGCCTCGGCCAGCGAAAGCGCAGCCCGTTCGGCATAAACCGACCCGTCAACAGGCGAGATACATTGGATCATCTTGGTCATTTTCAGCCCCTTATGCGCGCTCAAACCCGCGCGAAACTTCATAATCGGTGACGCGGCGGTCAAAATCTTCCTGCTCCCACATCGCGGCATGGTGGTAATGGTCAACCACATCATCACCAAAAGCGCCGCGCAGCATGGCCGAGCTGTTCATCGCCGCCGCCGCCGCGCGCAGGGTTTTTGGCACTTCGCGGACTTTATCGGCACCGTAAGCATCGCCGGTAAATGGCGCTTCCAGCTCCAGCTTGCGCTCGATCCCGTCAAGCCCTGCCGCGATTTGCGCCGCCATCGCCAGATAGGGGTTCAGGTCTGACCCGCCAACACGGCATTCAATGCGGATGGCTTTGGAGCCTTCGCCGCACATCCGATAGCCCGCCGTGCGGTTATCGCGCGACCAAACGGCTTTGGTTGGCGCAAAAGTGCCCGCCGCAAAACGCTTGTAAGAGTTGATATAGGGCGCAAGGAAATAGGTGGTCGCGTCGGCATGTTCCAGCAGGCCCGCCACATAATGCTCCATCAGCTTTGACATGCCACCCTTGACGGCAGAATCAAAGAACAGCGGCGCGCCCTCTTTGGACCATAGCGATTGGTGGATATGGCTGGAGCTTCCCGCCGCATCGGTTTTCCACTTGGCCAAAAATGTCAGCGCGCGGCCTTTCTGCCATGCGATTTCCTTGCAGCCGTTCTTGGTCAGCGCGTGGTTGTCGGCAGTGTCCAGCGCCTCGGCATATTTGACGTTGATTTCCTCTTGGCCTGCATCCGCCTCGCCCTTTGAGCCTTCCACCGGAATGCCCGCACCGTTCAGCCCGTTGCGGATGGCGCGCATCACCTCCTCTTCCTTTGTGGTCTGGAAGATGTGATAATCTTCATTGTATTTGCCTAGGGTCTGCATGCTTGCGTAACCGCGCGCCTGCAACGCCTCATAGCTGTCATCAAACAGGAAGAACTCAAGCTCGGTCGCCATCATCGCGGTCATGCCCATGTCATTCAAACGGGCAAGCTGGCGTTTCAGAACAGCGCGGGGCGAATGGGCAATTGCGCCATGGCCGTGGTGGTCCATTACATCGGCCAGCACCAGCGCGGTTTTTTCCAGCCACGGAATATGGCGCAGCGTGGCCATATCGGGGCGCATCATGTAATCTCCATAGCCCGCGGCCCAACTGGTCGAGGCATAGCCGGCAACGGTGTGCATTTCCATATCGGTCGCCAGCACATAGTTGCAGCAATGGGTTTCGGCATGGCCGCTATTGACGAAGAATTCGCCGGTCAGCCGCTTGCCCATAAGGCGGCCCTGCATATCGACGGCCGCGATGATGACCGTATCAATTGCTCCCGCAGCGACCGCGGCTTTCAAATTCTCGAAACTCAGATTCCCCGGCATGATTCCCCCTCAACTGCGCTATGGCTGGCATTCTGTGGTATTTCGCACAGTATGATCAACTCTGAAAATTATGCTACATTCCTTTTGGTGCTGATGATGATGGCGCAGTCCGGCATGAAAGGCCAGTCTTGGCGCAACAGCCAGAAAATTCTATGCGAAACCCGGTAAACATGTTACCGATTTTAGTGCTGAAACAGGGGATTAGCCTAAAGTTAGCCAGATATTACACATGATTGAACACCCAGGAATAGACAGGAAAAGATATGCCTAAAGCAGACGCAGCACCTTTGAAGGACATTGCCAAGTTCAAGAATATGGACCTTTCCAAGGCCTGGCAGGCCACCAAGAAGGTTTGCACAACCAAGGCCAAGGAGTTCATCAAGGAATATGGCAAGGATGATGACGATTCAAAGGCCTATATTGCAACGCTGACGGGGTTCAAATCCGGTTTTGCAGCCCAGCTTGAAAAGCTGCAAAAAGCAAAAACCCGCGATGACCAGATAAAGCAGGCACAAAAGGCGCTGGTGATCTGCAAGGCCTATAACAAGACCGTGGACGATACCTGCCCCGGCGGCAAGGTCAAGCTTGCGCTTGACGGTGCGCTGGATGGCATCAAGAAGGAGCTTCAGGCCGTGTTGAAATAGGCAGGGCGCGCGCGGCCTTGAG
>JBBDJE010000062.1:52253-66403 GCA_040880065.1 Paracoccaceae bacterium
CCCCCGCGACCCTACTTGCCCACAAGCTCTTTTGCAAAATGGCAGGCGGCAAAATGGTTTTCGCCCATCTGGCGCAGCGCCGGTTCTTCGCGCTTGCAGCGGTCCTGAACAAACCGGCAGCGAGTGTGGAACTTGCAGCCCGGCGGCGGCGCAATCGGGCTGGGAATTTCACCTTCGAGCTTTTCACCCTTGCCCCGATCATCGGGGTCGAGCGAAGGCACGGCAGAGAGCAGCGCGCGCGTATAGGGGTGGTGCGGGTTGTTGAACAATGTGCGGGTTGGCGCCGTTTCAACCAATCGGCCCAAATACATCACCGCCACATGGTCGCAGGTATGCGCCACGACCGAAAGGTCATGGCTGATGAACAGAAATGTCAGGCCAAGGTCTTTTTGCAGCGATTTAAGCAGGTTCAGAATATCGGCCTGAATTGATACATCGAGCGCGGCCACGCTTTCATCGGCCACCAGAAAGCTGGGGCTGGCCACCAGCGCGCGTGCAATGGAAATGCGCTGGCGCTGGCCACCGGAAAACGCATGCGGAAAGCGGCGCAGATGCTCGACATTCAGCCGGCACATGGCGGCAATTTCGCGCACGCGCATATCGGTTTCGGCGCGGGTTCTGGTGATTTTCATCACCTCCAGCGGCTCGGCGATAATGTCGCGCACGGTCATGCGCGGGCTTAGGGCTGCATAGGGGTCCTGAAAGATCAGCTGCGCCTTCTTGCGATAGTTTTTCAGCGCCTGCTTTTGCAGCCCGGCCACGTCAATCGGACCGCTGCCATCATCAAAGGTGATCGTGCCTTCGGAAATGGGTGCAGCCTGAAGCATGGCGCGCCCCAGCGTCGTTTTGCCCGAACCGGATTCACCGACCAGCCCGAAGAACGCCCCCTTGGGAATATCAAGGTTGATGTCATTGACAGCCTTGAGCACGGCCTTACGCCCGAGCACACCCTTGCCGACCAAGAAATGAACCGAAAGGCCCTTTGCGGAAATCAGGGGTTTAGCGGTCATGCAGGCTCTACCTCGGTTGCGAAACACGCCGCGGCGTGCTCGTCTTTGATGCGGTGCAGTTGCGGCACGGCGCTGGCACAACGCCCGGCGATGACCTGCGGGCAGCGGGTATGAAACACACAGCCCGTAGGCCGGTCCAATGGGCTGGGAATGTCGCCCGGCACAGGCGTCAGCGGCGCGTCAAGATCGTCGAGCTTGGGCAGGGCATTCAGCAGCCCGATGGTATAGGGGTGCTGGGGGCTGCGGATGACATCGCGCACCGTGCCGGTTTCCACAATGCGCCCCAGATACATCACCGCCACACGATCGGCAGTCTGGGCAATGACACCAAGATCATGGGTGATGAAAATAATTGCCATGCCAAAATCGCGCACGAGGTCTTTCATCAGGTCGATGACCTGCGCCTGAATGGTCACATCGAGCGCGGTGGTCGGCTCATCGGCGATCAGCAATGCAGGCTGGGTGGACAGCGCCATGGCGATCATCGCGCGCTGGCGCATCCCGCCTGAAAGCTCGAACGCATACTGTTCAAACCGCTTGGTTGCGTCGGAAATTCCCACGCGGTTGAGCATGTCGATGGAAATATCTTTGGCCCCGGCATTGGACAACGACTTGTCATGGATGCGCAACTGCTCGACCATTTGCGCGCCAATGGTAATGGCCGGGGCAAAGCTGGCCATCGGTTCCTGAAAGATCATCGAAATCGCACCGCCACGCGCAATGAGCAATTCCTTGGGCTTTTTCAGCTTGGCAATGTCGATTCGTTGGTCTTTGTAGTTCAGCAGCAATCTGGTTTTGTCGCCAATAACCGCATTGGCAGCATTCAGCTTCATAAGCGCCTTGGCCGTAACCGATTTGCCGGAGCCGGATTCCCCCACCAGCCCCAGAATTTCGCCGGGATTGAGGTGGAAGGATACATCATCAACGGCGGTGATCAGCCCCTCGTCGGTATGAAAACGGATGTTGAGGTTTTGCACGTCAATCAGCGGCGCGCTCATTTATTCACCTCCGAATACGGGTCGGCGGCATCGCGCAACCCGTCACCCACCAGCACGAATGCCAGAACAATGGCCACGAATATCGGCACGGGGATGAAATACCATTGATAATTCAGCAGCACATCGACCTTGGAGACGTTTTGCAGCATCACCCCTAGCGAATTTACCGGGTCTTTCAACCCAAGCCCGATGAAGGACAGCGCGGTTTCCGACAGCACCATATACGGAAACGAGATCACCAGATCGACGATGATATAGCTGGTAAAACTGGGCAGCAGATGTCGGCGGATGACATGGCCGGAACTTGCCCCGCAAAGCTGGGCCGCCAGCACATAATCGGCGTTGCGTTCTGCAAGTATATGCGTTCGGATACGCCTGGCCAGCGTTGTCCAGCCCAACAGGCCAAGTATGAGCGATATGAAGAAAAACCTTTGTTCGGCGGTCCATCCATCCGGCACGAACGCCGCCAGCGCCATAAACAGAGGAATGGTCGGGATCACCCTGATACTGTCGGTAAAGGCCTGGATGCCGCTGTCAACCCAACCGCCGAAATAACCCGAAATACCACCAATCACCAAGGCCAGCACAAAGCTGATAAACACCCCGATTGTGCCCACGGCAAGCGAAACCCGTATGGCGTGAAAGGTGCGGCTGAGAATATCCTTACCCGAAGCATCGGTGCCGAAAAAGTGGATGTAGCCGTCCTGAACGCCGAATAAATGCGTGGTGAACTCTATCCCCGGCGCGCGGATGTCGAAGCGCTCGCCTGGCAGGTTGAGGTTGAACTTGCCCACATGCCATGCCCAGCCATCGCTTGGTAGGAAGGTCAGGTAGTTACGCTCTTCGGTTTGCCGCGTCACCCAGCGAAAGTTGGTATCGGCCCCGCGATAGCGTTCCACCCCATGAATGAACGGTCGCCATGAACAGCCCGCATCATCGCAAAACTGCGGAATTTGCGGCGCGCCATTGGTGTAATTTTCGTTGCGGCCCGCTGCGGTCGGGTTATAGGGCGACAGGAACGGCGCGAACAGGCCCATGAGGATGAAGGTTATCAGAAACCAGCCCGCAATCAGCGCCGTGCGCTTGGATTTGAACCGCTGCCAGATAAGCTGGCGGTGGCTGGCGGTGAAGTAATCCTCTTTCGAGGCGGTTTTCTTTTTGCGGAAAAACATGGCGCGCCTCTAAAACATGGACCGGCGGACGCGCGGATCTATCAGCGCCAGCAAGATGTCGGTAATGAAATTGATGAACACGATCGTGCCGGTAATCATGAAAATGATCGCCCCGGCGAGTTGTTGGTCATTGGAAATGGCCAAGGCCTCGAACAGCAGCACGCCAGCATCAGTTAAAACCAGCACAATGGCCACGATCGGCAGGTCGTTGAATATCCGGTTGAGATCATAACCGATGGAATTGACCACAGGCCCCAGCGCATGCCGCGCCGGATAACGCAGCAACAGCCGCGTGCCCGAAACCCCGCGCGCACGCGCAGCGGTGACATAAAGCTTGTCTTTTTCATCCGACATCAGCGCGCGCACGGTTTGAAGCGCAATCGCCGTGGCCGCCCATGCCAGAATGCCTATAGGCAGCCAGATGTGTTTCAAAAGGTCAACAAAGCGATCCCATGACCATGGCGCGTCTCGAAACTGGGGGCTGAACAGCCCGGTCAGGGTTTCGCCGAAATTGACCGTCATGAACAGCATGACCATCAGCGCCAGCAGAAAGTTCGGCAAGGCAAGGCCAAG
Organism: Paracoccaceae bacterium; assembly: GCA_040880065.1. GTDB lineage: Bacteria > Pseudomonadota > Alphaproteobacteria > Rhodobacterales > Rhodobacteraceae > Abyssibius. The sequence continues at coordinate 56,007 of JBBDJE010000062.1, forward strand.
GTAGGACACAATGCGCATACCACCATCCAAAAGCCCACCCCGCAGGTTGGCGCTGGCAATACCAACCGGGATGGCGATAACATAGGTCAGAACAAGGGCCGACATGGCAATCGTCAGCGACAGCATGAATTTCTCGCCGACAAGGCGGCTGACCGAAACACGTCGCAGGCAGCTTTCGCCAAAATCGCCGCGCAGGAAAACCCCGCTTACCCAATTGGCCCAGCGGATGACATAGGGCCGGTCCAGCCCCATACGCACCTCTTCAGCGGTAATATCGGCCTGGGTGACAATATTGCCCTGAGTGTTCTTGTAGGCGATGTAACGCTCGGCACAGTTGCCGGGCACCAGCTCCATCAACGAGAACACGATGAAAGAAACCACCGTCAACGTAAAGACGGCCAGCATAGCGCGCACAGCGACAAATCGAAGAAATATTGGCATCTAGACCGGTTTTTCTGGTGGGCGCGCCCCGAATTGGGACGCGCCGTTACAAGGTGTTTCGCGCCAGACTATCGGGCCAGTGACCACTGCTTTGCACGATAAGGGAAGTGCCAGTAATAGTCATAAGACCATGTTTCAGGCGGCCGGAAGTTCAGCAGATCGTTGGAATGATAGATCGGCCCCGGAGCCTGCACCAAGCTGATGAACGGCTGATGGTCGATCATCATCTGAACCAGCGCAGTGCCAAGGGTGTTATAGCCATCCGAACCGGGGATCTGGGTCTGCCATTCCAGAACGGCAGCGGCCATATCCTTGATCCATTGCGGCGGCTCGATGCCTTGCGCGCCGTCAGTCTGGTTCCACTGGTCATAGAGCATGCCGGTGCGAATATCGAAATAATCGCCGAAGGGCACGGTATAAACCTGCGGGTTGGACGCAACGGTCGCCGACGGGCGGCCAAAACGCCATGACACGATGTCAAGCTCGTTGGCCGATTGCGCGGCCCGATACTCGTCAGAGGTGACCTCTTTGGCGCTGGAATTCACGCCAACTTCGCGCCAGCTTTGCGCCACAAGCTCCATTTCAGCGGCAGAGATACCCTGCGTGGTGAACTGCATGTTCAGGATCAGTTCGCCACCGCCGGGCAGGTCGCGCCAGCCATCGCCATTGACATCAACAACGCCAAGCGCATCCAGCATGGCCATGGCCTCCTGAGGGTCATAGGCGATGTTTGAGGAAAGCTGCTCTTCGGTCACAAAGGGCGGCGGCGGGTCGATGCCCAGCGCCGGCATGGTGGCGCCAAGGTCAAAGAAGGCGACCGAGTTGATCGCGTCGCGGTTGACCGCCAGAGACATGGCACGGCGGAAGTCGATATTGCCATAAAGCTCGGCCTTCACCGAGTTTGTCGGCGTCAGGTTGAAACCGACCACCGGCACCGAGATTTGCGGGCGCAAATCCACCGTGTAGTTGCCCGCTTCCTGACCATCAAGCAGGGTCGGCGCATCGGGCAGGTTGACGTTCTGTGTTTTGTAGTCAATCTCGCCGTTCAGCATTTTGAGGATGCGCACCTCGTTGTCGCGCACATACTGTTCATACATCCCGTCGATATAAGGAAGCTGGTTGCCGGCCGTGTCCACCATGAAGAAATAGGGGTTTGGCACATAGGCACGATGCTCGGTGTCATCTTCAACGGTGATAAAGCTTTCCAGCGTCGGCACGACGGCAGCCGGTAGGGTGGAAACGCGCGCCGCGTCGCGCAGAATCGGCGAGGGAACGTCTTTCCAGTCGGACGCGCCGTAATAATAGTTGATCGCCTCAAACCCGTCGGCAAAGCCCAGCGCCTGCGCGTTGGCATGGCCATCGGGGTTGATGTCGGGGTGGAACTGGCCAAGGAAGTGGCGCGGCTGGAAGGGCTGTGCATAGTCAACCGCCATACCGGCCAGCAGGCCGGGCTTGGGGGCCGCCATGGTGAAGCGCACGGTTACATCGTCCAGCGCCTCGACCAGCATCGGCTCTCCGCCAGCCAGCCACAAATCACGCGGGCTTTGGATGATGTTGGTATCCATGACAAGGTTGTTATACCAGAACACCACGTCATGCGCGGTAAAGGGCGCACCGTCCGACCATTTGTGACCGGCACGTAGTGTGAATGTCAGTTGTGTAAAATCATCGTTCCATTCAAACCCCTTGGCCACGTTTGGCACGAGGGTTTGCAGATCGTCCGAAAAGGCCACAAGGTTCACATGGCGCACGGACATGAAATCGGAGGTGCCGGACTCGGTGTCGTTCGACATGCCGTTGAGAATGCCGCCATAAGCGCCGATCACCGCGTAAGGTGCAATCACCAGCGGCTCGGCGGGCAAACGCTCGGCCAAGGGCGGCAGGTCGCCATTGCCGAAGATGCGGGCGTTATGCGCTGCAATGTTGGGGTTTTCCTGAAAGCTGAGCGTGCAGCTTGCATTGGCCTCAAACTCGGCCAGATCGAACTGTTGCGGATAGGCACCGGGTGACACGCCCATCGCGTCGGCCACGGTAACTTCCGGACAACCAGCGGCATAAGCCCCGGTGCCGGTCATCAAAACCGCGGCGGTTGCAAGAAGATATCGTTTCATAGCTCTCTCCAATTAGGTGACGAGGGGCGTCGGTTTAGCACCGCACCGTTGTTCACATAGGCGTGGTATGCGACGCCCGTGTGACACCGCCAAAGTTAATTTCACCCCGCACAGCTTGGCGGAATGTCGGGTATCGAGATTCATGTGACAGGCGCCTAGCCAAGAATTGGGCGCAAGTGGTCATCAAAGAACCCTCCTGTGGTCGGCGCACTTTTTTAGGTGGCCATATTCCGGGAGCGCCCCGGTGTGCTATGTTGCACCTGCAAAGGCTAGTGCGGAAATGGATTGCGCAAAAGGTCCATTATTAAAAAATTCGCCAGTCCAATTTTTTTCTTTTTTTACCGCTCTAGCTGGTGCACCACTGAGCAAAGGGCATATTTGAGCGAGGATTGGCGGTGGCAAAAACAACGCAAGGGGCATTGCTAAGCACGATCGTGGTTGATCGCGCGGCCGATATTCCGATTCCCGTGCAGATCGCCACCGAAATACGCGAGATGATTCTCGGCAAGGTTTTGGCTGCCGGCCAGCGCCTGCCATCCAGCCGCGCCCTTGCACAAGATATGGGCGTGGCACGCTCCTCTGTTGTGCAGGCTATGGAATCGCTGGTGTTTGAGGGTTTTGTAACATCGCGCACGGGCGATGGCAGTTATGTGTCATCCGACATCAAGCTGTTGCAAGGGCGCGGCTCGCAACGGCGCAGGCCCGATGACAGGCACGGCCAAACAGCCCCCCTGCCCCGATTGTCGGCGCGCGGGCGCGATATTATGGCGCTGACATATGAATCCCGCCCCAACCTTGTGCGCGCCTTCACAACTGCCGTGCCCGCGCTCGACGCCTTTCCCGCGCGGCTATGGTCGCGGCTAACGGCACGGTTTTCGCGCAACTCCGGCACCCAGCACATGGTCTATGGCCCTGCCGAAGGGCATGCGCCTTTGCGCGAAGCCATTGCGCAACATCTGCGCCTTGGCCGCGGGCTGTATGCCGACCCGGGCCGCATTTTCATTGTGAATGGAGCACAAATGGCCGTGCAACTCTGCGCCATGGTGCTGGCCGACCCCGGCGATATGGCGGTGTTTGAAGACCCGGGCGGCATTGGCCCGCGCAATGCGCTGAAAAGTCAGGGCCTTTCAACCATTCCTGTGCCGATAGATACCGAGGGGCTGGATGTGGCCCGCGCCCGCGCTGCGGCTCCAAATGCCAGGCTGGTGCTTGTCACCCCCAGCCACCAGCACCCGACCAGCGTAATCATGTCGCTTCGGCGGCGGCTGGAGCTTTTAGCCTATGCCAAATCGGCGGGTGCATGGATTTTGGAGGACGATTACGACGGCGAGCTGCGCTATTCCGGCGTCCTGCAACCAAGCCTTGCCAGTATTGATGCCGATGGCTCTGTCATCTATGTTGGCTCCTTCGCCAAAACCCTGTTTCCCAGCCTGCGGCTTGGCTTTGTCGTCGTGCCCGATGCGCTGGTCGATGTATTTCGGCTGACCATGTCGGCCTGTGTTCAAGGCCTGCCGGTGCTGCCACAAGCCGTTGTTGCGGCGTTTATTTTTGAAGGGCACTATGCCGGACATATCCGCAATATGCGCCAGCTTTATGCGCATCGTGCCGCGTTATTGCTTGATCATGGCGCAAAGCAGCTTGCCGGAAAGATCGACCTTCGCCCCGTAACCACGGGGTTTCATACGGTTGGCCGGCTCGACAGCCTGCTTGACCCGAGTGCTTTGGAGCGGCGGCTGGCCGAACGGCAGATCCGCCTTGTTTCAGTCAACCGTTACCGCGCCATGCCCGCCAGTGACAACCGGATGATTTTGGGGTTTAGCTGCTGTAATGAAGCCATGATCGCCCATGGCATGCAAACCATCGCCAGCACTATTGATGCGATGGAAGCGGAACGGAAAGGACACATACACCGTGGCTAAATCTCAGAAAAATGTGCTGTTCATCGTGTTCGACCAGCTGCGCGCCGATTGCGTTTTCGGGGCTTTGGCCAATGCCGTGCCGCTGCCCAACCTGCGCGCGCTTGCACAGGAAGCTTGCGTGTTTTCCAGCTATTTCAGCGTGGTCAACCCCTGCGGGCCTGCGCGCGCCAGCCTGCTTACCGGGCAATATGCTTTTAACCACCGTTCTGTGCGCAACGGCACGCCGCTGGCAAGCTGGCATGCAACCCTGCCGCGCGAGCTGCGCAAACTGGGGATGGAGCCGTTGCTTTATGGTTATACCGATACCAGCCACGACCCTGAAACCATGCATGAAAACGACCCCGCCCTGAAAACCTATGAAGGGCTGATGCCGGGCTTTCGAGAAGTTGTTGAAATGCGGCTGGAACAGAGCTTTGCTTGGAAGGCGCACCTGAAGGCCAAAGGCTACGACCTGCCCAAAGGGTTTGCGCCGTTCTTTCAGGGTGTGGCCAAGAACGGCGAAAAACTGCAAATCAACAGCCCGGCTTTTTATGCGGCCGAGGATAGCGACACCGCCTTCCTGACCGACGAGCTTCTCAAATCGCTCGCCGTGCGCGAGGATGGAAGCTGGTTTGCGCATGCAACCTTCATTCGCCCGCACCCGCCACTTTGTGCGCCTGCGCCCTACAACACGCTCTGCGCCCCTGCCGATATGCCACCGCCAACCCGCGCCGCCTCGCGCAGCGCAGAAGGTGCCGCCCATCCTTACCTCGCCGCCACGGTTGGCGCGTCGCATCTCAACAATGTCATCTTTGGGTTAGGCAACCGCATTTCGGTTGACAGCGCCGAAGATGCGCAAGCCCTGCGCGCCATCTATATGGGGCTGGCAGCGGAAGTAGACCACCATTTCGGGCGGATCATGCGCTACCTGCGCGAGTCTGGCCAGCTTGACAACACGCTGCTGGTGGTAACCGCCGATCATGGTGAAATGCTCGGTGACCATTACCTTTGGGGCAAGCAGACCGTGTTCGAGCCTGCCTTCCATGTGCCGCTTTTCATCCGCGACCCCGAGCAACCCGCCAGCCATGGCCGCAAGGTCGCGGCATTTAGCGAAGCGATCGACATTGCCCCGACTATTCTGAAATGGCTTGGCGCAACACCGCCTGCGGCAATGAACGGGCACAGCCTGCTTGGACATTTGAGCGAAGCCCCGCCCGAGGCTTGGCGCGACTATGTCTATTACGAGCTGGATTTCGGTGAGCCCGACAGCCCGACCGTGGCGCAAGACAGGCTTGGCCTGCCTCTGGCCGCGTGTAACCTTGCGGTTATTCGCGAAAGCCGTTTCAAATATGTGCATTTCAACGGCGGCCTGCCACCGCTGCTTTACGATCTGCACACCGACCCGGAGGAGCTTTGCAACCTCGCACCCGACCCGGCATTCGCGCCCGAACTACTGCGCCTTGCATCAAAGATGCTCGACCACCGCATGCGCCATGCCTATTCCAGCCATTCGGGGCGCAAGATAACCGAAAGCGGGGTTTTCGGCAGCGCTTAGCAGGCTGCGGCGTTTTCGGTTTGACCATTTGGTCAAATTCCGCTTTCATATGGCGAGCAACAAGAAGTGAGCCCGATGGAGCAAACCCCGCGCCCAGCCCGCACGCGCATTCAGCGTGCCAATGCCAAGAAAATTTTTCAAGCCGCACTGGATGTATTTTCAGCCGACGGTTTTCGTGGCGCAACGATCGAGAATATCGCGCAGGCTGCCGGCATGTCCAAGCCGAACCTGCTTTACTATTACAACTCCAAAGAAGAAATCTACCGCACGGTGCTTGATGCAACGCTGGCGCTATGGATGACACCTTTGCACAGCTTCAACCCCGAGGGTGACCCGCTCGACGAAATCCGCCGCTATATCCGCCTGAAGCTGGAAATGGCGCGCGAATACCCGCGCGAATCGCGGCTTTTCGCCAATGAAATGCTGCGCGGCGCGCCGGTTATTGGCGATGTTCTGGAAAAATCGGCCACGGCCGTGAACGAAAAATGCAAGGTGATTGAAGGCTGGATCGCGCAGGGGCGGATGCGCCCGATCGACCCGCGGCATCTGTTTTTTGCCATCTGGGCAACAACCCAGCACTATGCCGATTTTGATGCGCAAATTTCGGTTGTTTTGGGTGCGGATGACAAGGACCGTTTCAAAACCGCTGCGCAGAGCATTGAAACGCTATTTTTTGGCGGCCTGAAGCCCGGCTAGGCGTTTGGCCGCAGCATTGCCCGCCACAAACAGTGCCAGCATGCCGCTTGCCGCGATCAACGCGCCAAACCATACAGCCCCGGCAGCGGTATCCAGCCCCAGCGCAAGGTTCCAAAGCAGCACAAACCCCGGCGTAAGGTAGGTATAAGCCATCACCTGCCCCGCCCCGATGCGCATAACCGCAAATTGCACCAGCAAAAACGAAAGCGCGGTTGCAAAGATTGCGGTGTAGACAATGGTGATCCAGACGATCGCAGGCAGCCCGGCCCAGTCGGTTGCCCAAAGTGCAGGCAGGCCGAGCACGCATAGCACAAACGCGCAGCCCGCCAGAACGCCAAGCGTATATGTGAGCAGCGGCTCGCCGCGATTGAGCTTTTTGACGAGTGCCGCATAAAATGCGTGGCCAACACAGCCGATGAAGAAAACCTTTTCGCCCATGCCGACATCAAAGGCGACAAACGCACCCCAATCGGCGCGGAAAATCACCCAAAGCGCACCGATAGCCGAAAGCGCCATGGCGGCGAGCATTGCAAAACTCGTGCGCTGGCGCAGCAGCAACCAGCCAAAGAACACACTCATGATCGGGGTAAGCGTAAACACCGCGCTTGTTGTTACACCGCTGGTGCGCTGCAAGGCCCAGAACATGCTGGCAAAATAACCCGCCATCAGCCCGCCCATCAGCAAGTAGCGCCACGGCGCTGTAAAACTGGCGCGGCTGAGCACACCGCGCGCCTGCGCGAGCGCGGCCAACACGACCACCGCCAGCAGCATGCGCGGTGCGTTCAGCGCCAACGGGTCGATATGCGGTGCAGCAATCGCCCCAAGCGCAAATGACCCCGCGACGACAGCCGAATAGGCCAGCATCGCGAGGTGCCCTGCATTGCTGCTATGCATTACTGCTATTCGGCGGCAACGCGGGCGGGGTTGTTCGGGTGGGTTGTCCAGTCGCCATGCGTGGCTGTTACAACCTTGCCGGTGCGCGTATCGACCATGCCGGGCGCAAGCTCTTCCATGGTGATGCAGCCTTCAACCGGGCAGACATTCACACACAGGTTGCAGGCCACGCATTCATCATCCTGCACTTCAAACACCCGCTCAGCCGACATGGTAATCGCCTGATGGCTGGTATCTTCGCAAGCCGCAAAGCAGCGCCCGCATTTGATGCAGGCATCCTGATCTATCCGCGCCTTGGTGATGTAGTTGAGGTTGAGGTTGTTCCAGTCTGAACAATTCGGCACCGCGCGGCCAATTATCGCATCCAGATCGGCATGGCCCTTTTCATCCATCCACTGGTTCAGCCCCGAGATCATCTCGGTCACGATGCGAAAACCATAGGTCATGACCGCCGTGCACACCTGCACATTGCCCGCGCCAAGCGCCATGAACTCGGCGGCGTCGCGCCATGTGGTCACCCCGCCAATGGCCGAGATTGGCAGCTTGGCGGTTTCGGCATTGCGGGCAATTTCGGCCACCATGTTCAGCGCAATCGGCTTCACCGCCGGGCCGCAATAGCCGCCATGCGCGCCCTTGCCATCAATCATCGGTTCGGGTGCGAAATGGTCAAGGTTGACCGAGGTGATGGAGTTGATCGTGTTGATCAGGCTGACCGCATCGGCCCCGCCACGATGCGCGGCTGCGGCGGGTTTGCGAATATCGGTGATGTTGGGCGTCAGCTTCACAATTACAGGCATGCGGGTATATTGCTTGCACCAGCGGGTGACCATTTCAATATATTCCGGCACCTGCCCCACGGCGCTGCCCATCCCGCGTTCGGCCATGCCATGCGGACAGCCGAAATTCAGCTCGATCCCGTCGGCATCGGCGGCCTCTACATGCGGCAAAATCGCCTTCCACGCCTCTTCCTCGCAGGGCACCATCAACGACACGATCATCGCGCGGTCGGGGTAGTCGCGCTTGACGGATTTGATCTCGCGCAGGTTCACCTCCAACGGACGGTCGGTGATCAGCTCGATATTGTTCAGCCCCAGCAGGCGGCGGTCGGCCCCCCAGATCGCGCCATAGCGCGGGCCGTTCACATTCACCACCGGCGGGCCTTCAGAGCCGAGGGTCTTCCAGACCACCCCGCCCCAGCCGGCCTCAAACGCGCGGCGCACGTTGTATTCCTTATCCGTTGGCGGCGCGCTGGCCAGCCAGAACGGGTTGGGAGATTTGATCCCCACGAAATTGCTACGAATATCGGCCATGTCTAGCCCCCCATCAATGTGGTGTGGATGTCTTCGGCAGCGTCGCGGCCCTCGGCCACGGCGGTCACGGTCAAATCATCGCCGCCCAGCGCACAATCGCCACCCGCCCAGACACCGGCCAAGCTGGTGCGGCCGCGCGTGTCGGTGGCAATTTTGCGGCGCTCAATAGCCAGCCCTTCAGGCGCGCCCATCAGGGTTTGGCCGATGGCGCAAAACACCTGATCGGCGGGTAGTGTGGTTACCTCACCGGTCGGTTTGAGGTTGGCATCGGTGCGCTCAAGCGCGATGGCTTCGAGTTTGCCATTGCCGGTCATGGCGCGCGGTGCGGCGTTGAACAGCAAATTCACCCCGTGGCTGGCGGCCAGATCCTGTTCAAAGCGGCTTGCGCCCATATCTTCACGCGTGCGGCGATAGGCGAGCGTCACGTCTTCGGCGCCAAGCAGCTTGGCCTGCACGGCGGCGTCAATCGCTGTCATCCCGCCGCCAATCACCACCACGCGGCGACCAATCGGCAGGGTGGCAAGGTCTTTGCTCTGGCGCAATGTGGCGATGAATTCTACTGCATCCTGCACGCCGGGCAGATCGTGCCCCGGCACATCCAGCGCATTCACGCCCGCAAGCCCGATGCCAAGGAACACGGCGTCATATTCAGCCTGCAAACCTTGCAGTGTCAGCCCATCGCCCAGCTTTTTGCCGTAATGCGGGGTGATGCCGCCGATTTTCAGCAGCCAGTCCAGCTCGGCCTGCGCGAAATTCTCGGTCGATTTATACGAGGCGATGCCAAATTCATTCAGCCCGCCGCCTTTCTGGCGCGCATCAAACAGCGCCACATCATGGCCCTTCATGGCCAGACGATGCGCGGCGGCAAGCCCGGCAGGCCCGGCACCAACCACCGCAACGGATTTGCCCGTGGCAGCAGCGCGCGCATAGGGGTGCGTGCCTTTGGCCATGAGCGTATCGGTCGCATAGCGCTGCAACTGGCCGATGATCACCGGCTTACCTTCGGCCACTTCGCGCACGCAAACCTCTTCGCAGAGCGTTTCGGTGGGGCAGACACGGGCGCACATGCCACCCAGAATGTTCTGGTCGAATATCGTGCGCGCGGCGGCTTCGGGCGTGCCTGTGGCGATCTGGCGGATGAACATCGGAATGTCGATGCTGGTCGGACAGGCGGTCATGCAGGGCGCGTCATGGCAAAAATAACAGCGGTCCGCCGCCACGCGCGCTTCATGCGCATCCAATGGCGGATGCAGGTCGGAAAAATTCTCTGATAGCGCTTCAGCGCCTAGTCGTCCTGCGGCAATACCCGGCTGCATAGTGCCCATCCCTGTTGGTCCCTTCTGGCTCTGAGCAGGCCTGGCTTTTGAGAGGTCGCCCAATACCTGATCATTTGGTCAGGAAATGCTAGGCGCGATTCGTTTTTTTATCAACTGGTAAAATCAGATAAATTCCGTGGAATAGATGAGTAAAACTATAAGGAAATAAGGCCGCG
>JBBDJE010000063.1:0-11676 GCA_040880065.1 Paracoccaceae bacterium
GGAAGGGATTCGAACCCTCGAGACGGTTTCCCGCCTGCGCCCTTAGCAGGGGCGTGCCTTCGTCCACTCGGCCACCTCTCCGCTGGCGGGTTTATCCGTGGCAAGGGGGGGGATACAAGAGGTTTTTTTTGCCTTTGGCGGTTTATCATGACTGTGTGAATAGTTGCCGAACGTAATTTGTGCAACGCTTGGCCTGTCTGGCTTGTATTGGATGGAAGTTTTGACTCTGGTTCAGCCAATACGCGATACAAGTTCAGAGCAATCAGGCCGCAGACGCCATCACCGGAACGGCGGCGCAGTTTCCCGCGCTCCAAGTTTGGCGGACGCCTTTGTAGCTCGGCGGTAGATGATATCGCCCCGGCAATCAGCCGCCCCGAATACCGGTAAATGTGCCAACAATCGTGGAAATGCTGCAGGATTCGGTCACAAAGCTGTAAAAGCGTCCGCAACCAGCCTGCCTGGCTCATGGCAAATGCGCGCCGCAAGGCTTGAAAATGCCGTGTTCACGCAAAATTTGGTCTGTTTTAACTGTTTGCCCCCCTGCTTTTGGTAAAAATGCACTTAGTCGTGCTAAAAGGTTGCGCGGCAGGGGCGTGTGTTGTTACCCTTGCGCAACAATGGCGAAAAGCCAGATCATTCAGGGAGAGACGGGTTGGCCTTAGATCAATCATCGGATGCTTTTGTCGCATTCGATCATGTTCAGAAAAGTTACGATGGTGAAATTATCGTCGTAAAAGACCTTAACCTGCATATCGGAAAAGGCGAGTTTCTTACAATGCTCGGGCCATCAGGTTCGGGCAAGACAACTTGCCTCATGATGCTTGCAGGGTTTGAAACCGCGACATCCGGGCAGATTTTGCTCGATGGTAAATCCATCAACAACATCCCGCCGCACAAGCGCGGCATTGGCATGGTCTTTCAGAATTATGCGCTGTTTCCACATATGACAGTGGCCGAAAATCTTGCATTTCCGCTGGAAGTGCGCGGCATGTCCAGATCGGATCGCGAAGCCAAGGTCAACAATGCGCTTGATATGGTGCAAATGGGCGATTTTGGTGGCCGACGCCCGGCGCAGCTTTCCGGCGGGCAGCAACAGCGCATCGCGCTTGCGCGCGCGCTGGTGTTTGATGCCGAGCTTGTGCTGATGGATGAACCGCTTGGCGCGCTCGACAAACAGTTGCGCGAGCATATGCAATACGAGATCAAACATATCCACGAACGCCTTGGCGTGACCGTGGTTTATGTCACGCATGACCAGAGCGAAGCGCTGACCATGTCAGACCGGGTTGCCGTGTTTGACGATGGCCGCATCCAGCAACTGGCACCGCCCGATGATTTGTATGAACGCCCGACCAATGCTTTTGTGGCGCAGTTCATCGGCGAGAATAACAAGTTGCTGGGCACCGTGCGCGGCCTGGATGGCGACATTGCCAATGTCGAGCTCGACAACGGCCAGAAGGTCAACGCGCTTGCTATCAATTGCGGCGATGTTGGCAGCCGGACAATGCTGTCAATCCGCCCCGAACGGGTGGAGCTTGATGGCAAGGGCCAAAACGTGATGCAGGCCAAAGTGCTTGAGCGCATTTATTTGGGCGACCATATCCGCTGCCGCATGGCGGTTGCGGGCGATGACCAGTTCATCGTGAAAGTGCCCAATTCCGCCGGGAAGGGTGCTCTGCAAGAGGGCACCGAATCTACCATTTCCTGGCTGACCGAGGATTGCCGCGCGCTTGACGCCTAAGTCGAGCGCACGCAATGCAATGATCCGCTGCCGTGACCCGAGGCGCGGACACAACAAAACGGGTAAACAAGGAGAGGCTTAATGAAGCTTACAAAAATTCTACTTGGCGCGACAAGCGCCATTGCCATGGCGGGTGCTGCAAATGCAGCAGGCCATATGGCAAACGAAATGACCATCGTATCTTGGGGCGGCGCCTATTCGGCCAGCCAGCAGGCTGCGTATCATGACCCCTATATCGCAAATACCGGTGTTGCCATCATCAACGATGAAAGCTCGGGCGAGGCAGTGGCCAAGCTGCGCGCCATGAACGAAGCCGGCAATATCACATGGGACGTTGTTGACGTTATCGCCGCCGACGCCATGCGCCTGTGCGACGAGGGTCTGGCGCTTGAGATCGACTTTGACACCATACTTGCGCCGGGTGCCGATGGTTCGACCGCAACCGAAGATTTCGGGGATACGCTGATCTCGAATTGCTACATCCCGCAGATCGTGTTCTCGACCACGTTCGGTTACCGCACCGACATGGTGCCGGAAGGTGTAGCCGCACCGACCAGTGCCTGCGATGTGTTCGATCAGGAAACCTATCCGGGCCGCCGTTCGCTTGAAAAGCGTCCGATTGGCAACATGGAATGGGCGCTGATCTGTGACGGCGTCGCCATGGAAGATGTCTATGACCTGCTGGAAACCGAAGAAGGTGTGGCACGCGCATTTGCCAAGCTCGACACGATCAAGGCTGACACCGTGTGGTGGACTGCCGGTGCGGAAACCCCGCAGCTTCTGGCTGATGGCGAAATCTTCATGGGCTCGACCTATAACGGCCGTCTGTTTTCGGTTATCGCCGAGCAGAACCAGCCTGTTGGCATGGCCTGGGGCTACCAGATGCTCGACCTTGACGGCTGGATCATCCCGACCGGCCTGAGCGATGAACGTCTGGCACGCGCGCTGGATTATCTCTATTTCGCGACCGACACCCAGCGTCTGGCTGATCAGGCTGCCTATATCAGCTACGGCCCTGCACGTGCCTCTTCGGCACCGCTGGTAGGTGACCATGCTGTTCTTGGTATCGCCATGGGCCCGCATATGCCGACCAACCCGGACAACATGGATGGTGCCTTTGTCACCAACTACCTGTGGTGGGCTGATTATCGCGACGAAGTCGACGCGAAATTCCAGGCTTGGCTGGCTCAGTAAACGCGTTTGAAAATTGGAACGGGGCCATTTGGCCCCGTTTCTCCCTCAATAATAAAAACACAGCAGGGTAAGTTCAGGGATGAGTGAAACAACCGCAAATGAACCGATGCGCGCCGCCGATGGCACGCCGCTAAAACGTAGCCTTGCGCGGGCATTGCGCCGCCAGAAACTCCGCGCCCTCGGGCTAATTCTACCGCTTCTGGCCTTCGTCATCGTCGGGTTCGTCTTTCCGATCGGGCAAATGCTCATGCGTTCGGTTGACAACTCGGTTGTGACCGACACGATCCCGCTAACCGTTGAAGCGCTACGTGATTGGGATGACGACAGCGGCGTCGCACCACCCGAAGAGGTGTTCGTCGCATTGGCCGCCGATTTGCAGGTTGCAAACGAAGCGCGCACCAGCATGACCTTGGCGCGTCGCCTGAATTTCGAATATTCCGGTGTCACAACACTATTTCGTAAAGCTGGCCGCGCAGTGGCCGATTGGGACATTCCCAATGACGGCCCTTACCGCGAACAGTTCATCGAGGTTGACGATGAATGGGGTGACCCTGCGCTTTGGTCGGCCATTCAGGCTTATTCGGGCAGCTATACCATTGGCTATTATCTAGCTGCGGTCGACAAAACCAAGATATCCGGCGAGATCCAGAACCGCCCCGAGAACGAGCGCCTGCACCTGATGCTCTTTGGCCGCACGGCCTGGGTTTCGGCGCTGATCTGCTTCATGACGCTGCTTTTGGGCTATCCTATCGCCTATCTGCTTTCCACGCTGAAAGCCCGCCACGCCAACCTGTTGCTGATCCTTGTGCTGCTGCCCTTCTGGACATCGCTGCTGGTGCGCACATCGGCCTGGAAAGTTCTGTTGCAGGAACAAGGGGTCATCAACGACATTATGGTTGGCATCGGCTTTCTGGCCGACGATAACCGCTTTCAAATGATCAATAACAAGCTGGGTGTGATCATCGCGATGACACATATCTTGCTGCCCTTCATGATCCTGCCGCTCTATTCAGTTATGAAAACTATTCCGCCTAGCTATGTGCGCGCTGCCAAAAGCCTTGGTGCGAATGACTGGACAGCCTTCTGGCGGGTCTATTTTCCGCAGAGCATTCCCGGCATTGGTGCGGGCGCGATCCTCGTGTTCATCCTGTCGGTGGGTTACTACATCACGCCCGAACTTGTGGGCGGGCCGACAGGGTCGTTCATCTCGAACCGGATCGCCTATCAATGGTCGGGTGCGGGCAACTGGGGGCTGGTAGGTGCGCTTGGCGCCATCCTGCTTGTGGCGGTTCTGATCCTTTATTGGGTCTATGACAAGATCGTCGGCATCGACAACGTGAAACTGGGGTAAAGCATGGCACTTCCGAACTACGCATCCACAGGCCAACGTGTCTGGCATTACAGCTACCTGACGATCTGCGCGCTGATCTTCTTTTTCCTGATCTTTCCGATCATGGTGATCGTGCCACTAGCCTTCAACGCGCAGAACTTCTTCACCTTCACGCCGGAAATGCTGCGCTTTGAGGCGGCGGGCTATTCGTTGAAGCATTTCGATGACTTCTTCAACAATCCCGACTGGTATCGCCCGCTGCTGAACTCGCTCAAGATTGCCCCTATGGCTACGATTGTTTCGGTATCACTTGGCACATTGGCCGCGATTGGCCTTAGCCAAAGCCATGTTCCGTTTCGCCGTGCGATCATGGCGGTGCTGATCTCGCCAATGATTGTGCCGCTGATCATCTCGGCCGCGGGGATGTATTTCTTTTACTCCTCCATCGGGCTTCAGGGCACCTATTGGGGCGTTGTTCTTGCCCATGCTGTGCTGGGCATTCCCTTCGTGATCATCACCGTTACGGCTACGCTGGTCGGGTTTGACAAAAGCCTGACACGCGCAGCCGCCAATATGGGCGCCGGTCCGGTGCGAACCTTCTTCAAGGTGCAGATGCCGCTGATCTTGCCGGGGGTCATTTCCGGGGGTCTGTTCGCCTTCATCACTTCGTTTGACGAGGTTGTCGTGGTGATCTTCGTCGGCTCGGCCGGCCAGAAAACTCTGCCATGGCAAATGTTCACCGGCCTGCGCGAGCAAATCAGCCCCACCATTCTGGCCGCAGCCACAGTGCTGATCACCATTTCGGTGCTGCTGCTGATTACCGTGGAAATGCTGCGCCGCCGATCCGAGCGCCTGCGCGGGATGAGCCAAGGCTAGTCAGCCGATCAGCCACAACCAGGCCGAGGCCGACAGTATCGAAAAACCGGTCGCCAGCAGAACACTGCTGGCGACCGTATCTTTTGCACGGTCATACATGCTGGCAAAGATAAAGGCGTTTATCCCGGGCGCCATGGCCGCCGTTACAACAGCCGCGCGGATATAGCCAATGGGCAAATCAAATACCGGACCGGCCAGCAACCAGGCCAGCGCCGGGTGAAACAAGAGTGACAGCACGGTGATCATGCCCGCCTCGGCCAGATTGGCGCGCAGCTTGTAGCGGATGAGTATGCCGCCAAGCGCGAACAAAGCACCGGGCAAGGCCGCACGGGCCAGCATGTCGAGCGCCTCGGCTGCTGGCTCCCACAGCACTAGGCCGCTCAGGTTCACCGTTAAACCCAAGGCCAGAGCCACCGTAATGGCATTGCGGATGATGGCATTGCCAATAGCCAACAGCGTTTGGGCCGCCCCGCGCCCGTCGGCGCGTGAAACCTCCATCACGGAAATACCGAGCAGGTAGCAAAACGGGGCATGAATGGCGATAATGGCGAAGTTTGGCGCGAGTGAATCGCTGCCAAATGCCCGCTCCATAATGGGCAGGCCAAGCAGCACCGAGTTGGAAAACAGCGCCGCAAAGCCAATGGCCACGGCCTCGCCCGGCCTGCGGGCAAAAAACAGGCGCGCGCCGATTATGCCCAGAACAAAGCTGGCCGTGGCAGCAATGTAGAACGATGCCAGCAACCGCCAGTCAAACACCGCTGCAAGGTCGAGCGTGGAGACAGCACGAAACAGCAGGCAGGGAATGGCGATTTGTTGCACAAAGCGCATGACGGCATCAAAGCTGGCGCTGCCAAGAACATTGAACCGTGCCGCAAGAAACCCGCCGCCGATAACCAAAAATACCGGCATGACGACTTGCAGCAAGGTAAAAATCATAATGCTTGCTTCAGCACCATCCCGTCAAAGGCGGGAAGGATATGGCCGGGGGTTTCATCGCGCAATGTAGCATAGTCAAGATCGTTATGCATATTGGTCAGCACGGCGCATTTGGGCGCAAGCTCGGCGATCCACGCCAATGTCTGCTCCAGATGTGCGTGGGTCGGGTGCGGCTGGCGGCGCAGCGCGTCGATCACCAGCGTATCCAAGCCTGTCAATGCGGCGCGGGTTTCATCGTAAAGCGCGGACACATCCGGCAGATAGGCCAACCCGCCCATGCGAAAGCCGAGCGCATCTATCCGGCCATGTTTGGCGCGGAAAGGCTGCAGGGTAATTGCACCCCCAGCCCCGTCAATCGTGATATTGCCCTCAATGATGTTGAGGTCGAGAATGGGCGGATAGGCCGAGCCTTCGGGCTGCACGAACACATAGCCAAAACGGCTGACCAGCGCATCGGCCGTGGCACCATCGGCCCAAACCGGCAACCGGCGGCCCATGGCCATGACCACCATGCGCAGATCATCCACACCATGCACATGGTCTGCATGGGCATGGGTATAGACCACCGCATCCAGCGTGCCGATATCAGCCGAAAGCAGTTGCTCGCGCAAATCCGGGCCGGTGTCGATTAAAACACGGGTGGTGCCCGCATCACCGATGCGTTCCAGCAGCATGGAACACCGGCGGCGTCGATTTTTCGGCTCATTCGGGTCACAATCGCCCCAGCCGGCACCAATGCGCGGCACCCCGCCGGACGAGCCACAGCCAAGGATGGTGGCGCGCAGGCTCATAATGCAGCCTTTGTGAACAGGCGGTTGAAATTCGCCTCGGTCGCGGCGGCAAAATCCTCAAGGCCCATTTTGAACATCTCCGCGCCCTTTGCGGCAGTATGCGCGGTGAAGGCGGGCTCGTTACGCTTGCCTCTGTGCGGCATGGGCGCAAGATAGGGCGCATCGGTTTCCACCAAAATCCGCTCCAGCGGTGCCGCCGCAAAAATATCACGCAAAGCCTGCGATTTGTTGAATGTCACGATGCCCGACATGGACAGGTAAAATCCAAGCTCCAATGCCGCGCGCGCCAGTTCAGGGCCGGATGAAAAACAGTGCATCACACAGGAAAATGCGTCGTTTTCATGCTCTGCCGTCAGAATATCGGCCATATCCTCATCCGCCGCGCGGGCATGGATGATCAGCGGCAGCCCGCTTTGGCGCGCCGCTTCTATATGCACAGCAAGGCTGGCTTTCTGCTGCGCTGCACTATCGGCGGTGTAATGATAATCCAGTCCGGACTCGCCAATGCCCACCATTTTGGGGTGGCGGGCGATGGCGAGCAAATCCTCAACAGTTACAGGCGCTTCGGTCGCCGCGCTCATCGGGTGAATGCCAGCCGCGAAAAATACGTTTTCATGCGCCTCGGCAATGGCCAGCACGGCGGGGAGCGCGGCCATTTTGGTGCAGATCGTCACCATCCGCTTTACGCCTGCGGCCTGCGCGCGGGCAATAATTTCGGCATGCTCCCCGTCAAAGTCGGGGAAATCCAGATGGCAGTGGCTGTCAGTCAGCATATCAACTCGCGCAGCGGCGCGCCTCGGTATCTATTTGCAGGAAGGTATCAAGTATCATTTGCGCGGGGTCAAGGTTCACGGCGCGGGCATGGGCCAGCCGTGCGGTTTGGGTCTGGCTTAGCTCGGCCCAGCCCCGCGCGGCGTTCTGATCGGGTGAAAGCCGGGCAAGCATGCGCCCCTCAACCGCATCAACCACGTTGAGCGGCACACCAGCGCCCGCCCGCGCGAGCCGCGACAGGGCAAGCAGGGTCAGCCGGATTGTATTATCGTAAATTTGGGCATTCGCAGCGCCGCTGCAGGCCATGCCAAGTTTGGATATGCCAGCACGGTCAAGCCCCGGCGCGCCCGCCAACATTGAGATAATGCCCCGATAAAGCGCCACACCGCCATTGGCCATGAGCCGTGCGGCCTCGCCGACCGCGCCTTCGCAAAGCGCTGCAAGCGCTGGTAAATCATCGCCCGCATCAAGGCCCGCAGCCATCAGCGCGCGGCCCAGATCGGCATCGCTTAGCGGCTGGCAACGCAATGCGCGGCAGCGCGAACGGATGGTTGGCAGCAGCCGCGCGGGCTGGTGGCAGACCAAAATGATCAAGGCGCGTGCGGGGGGTTCTTCCAGAATTTTCAGCAAGGCATTGGCAGCCTGACTGTTAAGCTCATCGGCAGCATCGACAATGGCAACGCGCCAGCCACCCTCGGTTGCGCTTAGGTTGAAAAAGGATTTCAGCGCACGAATATCGTCAACCGAGATCACGGTTTTCAGCTTTTTGGTCTTTTCGTCATGGCCGCGCCGGGCCAAATGCAGGCCAGGTTCAGAAAGCGCCAGCATGCGGCGCGCGACGGGATGGTCGGGGGGGATATCAAGGCTTTCGGGGGCACCAAACAGCCCGCCTGCGCCGCCTTCGGCCAGCACGAAGCGCGCAATCCGCCATGCCAGCGTGGCTTTCCCAATGCCGCGCGGCCCGGTAATCATCCAGGCATGGTGCATGCGCCCGCCGCTTTGCGCCGCCAGAAATGCCTGTTCAGCCGCCTCCTGCCCGAACAGCGCCAGCGTGGCGCGCGGGTGCGGCGCACCCTCAACCCTGTCGGGTTCGGGAAGATCGAGTTCATCCGCCATCAAAGCAGCGCCGCAACATGCGGCCAGAGCCGTGCGGCGACCTCATCGGGGCTGCCCGCAGCATCAACCAGTTTCGCACGGTCGGGAAACTCGTTTACCAATGCGCGAAACCCCGCGCGCAGGCGGGTTTGAAAACTGGCACCAAGGTCTTCGAACCGGTCTTCGCCCGATTGCCGCGCCAGCCCGCGCAACAGGCCGGTTGGCGCGTCAAGATCAATCACCAGTGTCAGGTCGGGTTCCGTGCCGATCATCAATGCGTGCAGCTTGTCGACCACGCCGCGCAATTCAGCCCGCGCCACACCTTGATAAACGCGCGTTGAATCGGCAAAACGGTCGCTGATAACGATATGCCCGGCTGCCAAAGCCGGTGCGATTGTCCGCTCCAGATGGTCGCGCCGCGCTGCGTTGAACAGCAGAATTTCGGTTTGCGCCGACCAGCGCGCCGGATCACCTTCTACCAGCAATTTTCGAATTTCTTCGGCCCCGGGCGAGCCTCCGGGTTCACGCGTGAGCGTAACCTCATATCCGTCTGCCCGCAGCTTTTCAGCCAAAAGCCGTGCCTGGGTGGATTTACCCGCACCATCGGCCCCCTCAAAGCTGATGAACCGCCCGCGCACCTCGCTCACAATGCAGACAATAGCTGCGATTTGAGCTGGTTGAAGGCGGCACCAAACCGCGCGACAAAGCCCGCCGGCTGCACAGATTCCATTGCGACAAGCGGAAAGGAATAATCGCCAAAATCGGGGACAGAGACTTCGAGCACGGCCAACATGTCACCCATGGTGATCTGGCCGCGCGCACCGTCACGTGCGGCAATCGGGCCGGTATAGCGCACATGCGCGCTGATATTGTTGAGTTGCTGGAAGGGCAGCAGCAGCGATACATCTTCTTGCAAGGTCAGCCCCACATGCGGCGCGGTTCCAAGCCACACCTCGGCCTCGGCCAGCCGCGTGCCTGCATTAAACAACGTGCGCTGCGTAAACTCGCGAAACGCCCAGTTGATCAAGCGTTCGGCTTCGGCTTCGCGCGCGGCAGCGGTTTCCAAGCCGGTAATCATGAAAACAACGCGCCGTCCGTCGCGCACAGCCGAGCCGACAAGCCCGTAGCCCGCTTCGGATGTATGGCCGGTTTTCAGCCCGTCTGCGCCTATATTCAGCGCTAAAAGCGGGTTGCGGTTAAAGCGGTTTTGCGAGGCGCGCTCATCAAAACCGAACTCTGTTTCCGCAAAATAGCCATAATATTGCGGAAATTCCTTGATGAGTCGCCGCGCCAGAAACACCAGATCGCGCGCCGACATGCGGTGGTTTTCGGCGGGCCAGCCATTGGAATTGGCAAAGACGGAATTCAGCATGCCAAGCTCTTGTGCGCGGTTGGTCATGCGGCGGGAAAACTCGGCCTCGCTTCCGCCCAGCGCTTCGGCGAGCACGGCGCTGGCATCATTACCCGACAACACAACCACCCCGCGAATAAGGTCTTCAACACTTACCCTGTCGCGCGTGTTCAAAAACATCGTGGAGCCACCATATGACATGGCGTGCTCGGATACCGGAAGCACTTCATCCAGTGTCAGCCGCCCGTCTTCCAGCGCTTCAAACACCATGTTTAATGTCATCAGCTTGGACATGGACGCCGGCGGCAAAGGCTCGTCCTCGTTTTTGGCCAACAGCACGATGCCGGTGTCATAGTCGATAACCATTGCCGCGCGCGCGGTCGTTTCCAGCGCATAGGCCGGAAGAGCGAACAGGGTAACAAGCAGGGCAAGGGCGCGAAAAAGCATAAGGCAGTCCGTTTATCGAATGGGGAAAGCATCGGTATAACCGAGCTCTTTGAGCTTGGCGACAAGCGCCGCAAGGCTGGCAGCGCTATCGGCAGGCCCGGCAATAACGCGGTAAAGCGTGCGGCCGTCAACCTCGACCTGACGCACGCCGGCGGTCACACCATTGGTGGCCAGAATGGTCACCAGATCGTTGGCGTTGGATTGTGTGGCAAAGGTGCCCACCTGCGCATATGGGCGCGAAGGCGCACCCTCGGGTGCCGCTGCAGGTGCGGCAGGTGGCGTTGCAGCAAGCGGTGCTTCGCTAATGGCGGCAGGTGGCGTTGCAGGTGCGGTGGCTGGCGCTGTGGCTGGCGCTGTGGCAGGGCGCGAAACTGGCCGCGCTTCGGCGGCAGTCGCAGCAGGTTCAGCGTCAGCGGGCGTTTCGGCAGGTGGTGCCGGCGCTGCAACGGGCGCGGCTTCACGGCGCAGCGCCGTCACTGTCAATTGCACCGCGGTGCCTGCCACCACATTCAGCGCCGAGGCGGCATCGGCCGAAAGCTGAAGCGCCGGGCCGGGTGTTTCACGTTCGCGGCGAAACAGCGCCCCGATAACGGTTTTACCATTATCGCGGTTGGTAATGCGCACACGTTCCGGCTGGATATCGCCGGTATAGGCAACCCAAACGCCGCCAAAGGTCGGGCGACCGTCCCACATCGCCGCCTCTGTCACACTGAACAGATCGGTGCGCACAATATCGCGTTCTGCGGTTGCGGCGGCAGTTGCCGGTGCACTGGCGCTTGGCGCTGTGGGCGCTGGCAACCCTTCACACCCCGCGAGTGCAACTGAAAGCAAACACAGCATTCCGACCGTATGAAACTTATATTTCTGCGCCTGCATAGGTATCCCCTTAGTGCCGGGTAAATCACCGAAAATTCCCGGCCCCGCGCATCGTCTGCTCTGTTCTCGCCATCTGAAGATGAACTTTGAGCGCAACTCTATCGAATCAACCTGCGAAAATAAAGAGCATAGGATCGCAATTCTTCTTCTGGACGCGGGCTTTCGCCGACGCTAGAAGGACCGCGTCGGAGGAGTGGCAGAGTGGTTGAATGCACCGGTCTTGAAAACCGACGTAGGTGAAAGTCTACCGTGGGTTCGAATCCCACCT
>JBBDJE010000064.1:0-65971 GCA_040880065.1 Paracoccaceae bacterium
CAGCCCTTATGGCGCCGAGGATAACGACCCCACCCTCACCAACCCGACCCCCGAAGAACACGGCTTCATCGGCGAACGGTTTGACGCCTCAACCGGCCTGCAATACCTCAACGCCCGCTACTACGACCCCGACCTCGGCCGGTTCATCCAGCCCGATTGGTGGGAGGTGACGCTGGTGGAGCGCACGGCCTACAGCCCTTACGGCGCTGAGGATAACGACGCCATGCGTATAGCTTCAACGTCGCATAACTGCTGTTCATCCAACCGTAGTAACCCCTTCTTAGCACCTCTGCCGCATCATGAACCGTACCACCATTGGGGGCCGGTTATGAATATCGAAACCATCGCCAAACCACATGCCGCGCTGCTGACCCAGGGGCTGCTCTGGTTTGATAGGCAGGGCCATGTGGTTGATCTGAACCTGCATGCGGCGCGGATGCTGCGGGCCGATCCGGGCTGGATGTTGTTGCAGGATTACCATGCGCTTTGCGGCCAGCCACAGCCTGATGCGGCTTTGCAGGGTGAATGGCGCAAAATTCTGGCGGGCAGTATAACCAGCGTGGAGCGCAAGCTGGTTGCCGCCAATGGCGCGCTGGTGCCGGTTTCGCTGAGCTTTTCGCGCCGTCCCGGTGCCACGACAGGGCGCGGTGACCGAATTCTGGCGCTCGTGCTGAATTTGGAGGGGTTCGGCTAAGCCATTTGCGGCTTGCAATTCATGCTTGCCGGGCGTATATGCCCCGTTAATAGCGGCGTCGGCGTCCAAACCCGATACCACCGGAACATAGAACGGGCCGCGCGCCCGTTTTTTTTATGCCATGCGCCTACCCCTAACGAAATTGACCAAACCCATGTCTGAACACACCCATGTCTGAACTCATCGCCAAAGCGGCCATTGACCGTCGCATCGCCGAGCTTATCACCCCGACTATTGAAGGTTTGGGCTACGAGCTTGTGCGCCTGCGCCTGATGGGCGGCAAATCGACCACCCTTCAAATTATGGCCGAACGCCCCGAAGGCGGGATTGAAATTGAAGATTGCGCAAAAATTTCGACTGCGGTTTCCGCTCTGCTCGATGTCGAAGACCCGATCGTCGAGGAATATACGCTTGAGGTGTCGTCCCCCGGCATCGACCGCCCGCTGACCCGCCTGAAAGACTTTGAAACCTATGAAGGCTATCAGGTAAAACTGGCAACATCGGAACTGATCGACGGGCGCAAGCGCTTTACGGGTGTGCTGCGCGGTGTTGAAGATGGTGAAATACTGATTGATATCCCCGAAGGCACAATTGGGTTACAATTTGACTGGCTGACCGAGGCCAAGCTTGTGCTGACCGATGAGCTGATCGCCGAATCTTTGCGCGCCCGCAAGGATGCCGGCACCTTCAACGAAGCAGATTTTGACGAGGTCGATGAATCGACCGCCGAGTCGTCAGACGATTCGACCACAGAAGAGGACAACTGAAATGGCCGTAACCAGCGCAAACCGCTTGGAACTTTTGCAGATCGCCGATGCGGTCGCCCGTGAAAAGCTGATCGACCCCGGCTTGGTGATTGAAGCGATGGAAGAAAGCATGGCCAAGGCCACGCGCCATCGTTACGGCACCGAATATGACATTCGCGCCCATATAGACCGCAAATCGGGCGAGCTGACGCTGACCCGCTGCCGCACCGTGGTGGCTGATCTGGAAAATCACTTCACCGAAATCACGCTTGAAGAGGCGCGGATGGACAAGGCCGATGCGGAAATCGGCGAGGTTTTGTCCGATATTCTGCCCATTCAGGATATGGGCCGCATTGCAGCACAGGCCGCCAAACAGGTGATCATGCAAAAGGTGCGCGAAGCCGAGCGCGAGCGCCAGTTCGAAGAGTTCAAAGACCGCGTTGGCACCATCATCAACGGAGTGGTCAAACGCGTTGAATACGGCAACGTGATCGTCGATGTCGGCCGTGGCGAGGCGATTTTGCGCCGTGACCAGCTCATCAACCGCGAACCGTTCCGCAACGGCGACCGCGTGCGCGCCTATGTCAAGGATGTGCGCTCCGAAGTGCGCGGCCCGCAGATCTTCCTGAGCCGCACCGCACCGGAATTTCTGGCCGAGCTGTTCAAAATGGAAGTGCCGGAAATTTATGACGGCGTGATTGAGATTAAAGCCGTGGCGCGTGACCCCGGCAGCCGCGCGAAAATCGGCGTTATCTCCTATGACAGCTCGATCGACCCTGTGGGTGCCTGCGTTGGTATGCGCGGCAGCCGCGTGCAGGCCGTTGTGAACGAGCTTCAGGGCGAGAAAATCGACATTATCCCGTGGAATGAAGATGCCGCCACTTTCCTTGTGAATGCGCTGCAGCCCGCCGAAGTGTCCAAGGTTGTGCTTGATGAAGAGGCCGACCGTATCGAGGTTGTTGTGCCCGATGAGCAGCTTTCGCTGGCCATTGGGCGGCGCGGCCAGAACGTGCGCCTTGCCAGCCAGTTGACCGGCTTTGATATTGATATCATGACGGAATCGGCAGAAAGCGAGCGCCGCCAGACCGAATTTTCCGACCGCACACAGCTTTTCATGGACGGAATGAATGTCGATGAAATGGTGGCGCAGCTTCTGGTCTCCGAAGGATTTGCCACGCTCGAAGAGGTGGCCTATGTCGATAGCGAAGAGCTTGCCTCGATCGACGGGTTTGACACAGACACCGCAGAAGAGTTGCAGGCCCGAGCGCGTGAAAGCCTTGACGAGATCAACCGTCAGGCTCTCGACAAGGCGCGTGAGCTTGGCGTTGAGCAGTCGCTGTTTGACTTTGAGGGCCTCAGCCCCCAAATGTTTGTAGCACTGGCGGAAGATGGCGTAAAAACGCTGGAAGATTTCGCACAATGCGCCGACTGGGAGCTTGCCGGCGGTATTACCACCGATGATGATGGCAAGCGCATCAAAGAGGTTGGCCTGCTCGAAAAATTCGATGTGAACCTTGATGAGGCGCGCGCACTGGTCATGAATGCACGGCTCTTGATGGGCTGGGTCACCGCTGAAGACCTTGCTGCCGATGCAGCCGCCGCCGAAGCTGAAGCCGCGGGCGATGCGGATGAAGCGGGTGACGCGGAGGCGGAGGCCTGATGCGCGGCCTCTGAGATCCTATGACACGAGGCACCCGCAAGGACATTGACAGTGAAAGCGAACGCCGGTGCATAGCCACCGGCGAAAGCGGCCCCAAATGCGGGCTCGTGCGCTTTGTGCTGGGGCCGGATGGTATGATCTGGCCCGACCTTGGCGAAAAACTTCCCGGGCGCGGCATTTGGGTTTCGGCTGATCGCGGCGCCATTGAGAAAGCTGCCAAAAAGGGGCTGTTCGCCCGCGCGGCCAAGGCGGCTGTAAAGCTGCCCGATGATCTGGCCGATCAGGTGGAAGCCGGCTTGGCGCGCCGCGTGATCGACCTTGTATCGCTGGCGCGAAAAGCCGGGCAGGCAATGTGTGGCCTGGAAAAGACCAAGGCGGAACTTGTGGCCGGTAAAGCTGCACTGCTTTTACAAGCCTCGGATGGTTCCGCACGGGGAAAAACCGCTCTGCGCCCGCCCGAAGGGGCCAATACCCATATTCTTTGCCTTTCGGCACAAGAATTGGGCATGGCCTTTGGGCGGGAGACTGTGATACATGCCGCGCTGACACCGGGCGGTATAGCGAAGCGCATCAAAGTTGAAGCGGCGCGATTGTCTGGTTTGCGTTCTGCCAACCTGACTGGCGAAATGCCAAATGGCGCAACGCCAAAAGTTGTGACGAATGCAAAGACCCTGCGCGATCCGGCGCAGTGAGGAAAGGTTAAGGCGAAGAATGAGCGATCAGAATAACGGCGACGGTAAAAAGACCCTGAGCATCAAGGGTGGTGCTGGCACGGTAAAGCAAAGCTTTAGCCATGGCCGCACCAAAAGTGTCGTTGTTGAAACGAAACGGCGTAAAGTCGCTATTCCCAAACCCGGCTCGACCGCGGCAAAGGTAGCCAATGCGCAAGGCGCCGTGGCGCAAAACCTGTCGGATGCCGAGTTCGACCGCCGCAAAAAGGCGCTTGAAACCGCATTGGCCAACGAGGCCGACCGCGCCGCCAAGGAACAGGAAGAAGCAAAAACCCGCGAGCGCGAGCGCGACCGCCTGCGCGCTGAAAAAGACGCCGAAGCCCGTGCCGTTGAAGAGGCGGAAGCCGAACGCCTGCAAGTCGAACGGCTGGCCGAGGCCGAAGCCATCAAGGCAGCCAAGGTTGCCAAACCCAAAAAGGTTGCTGCCGAGCCTGACCCGGTTGCCGATGCGCCCTTGGGCGACAAGCCCGTGCGCTCGCGCGATAAGGCACCAACTGATTCGGCCCCCGCCGCCAAACGTACCGATCGTGATGATGACAAGCGCAACACCCGTGCGAAAGCCGATGACAACCGTCGCCGCTCGGGCAAGCTGACCATCACGCAGGCTTTGGGTGATCAGGGCAACCGCCACCGCTCGATGGCCGCCATGAAGCGCCGTCAGGAACGCGACAAGCGCAAGATGACCGGCAGCGGCGAACGTGAAAAGGTCAGCCGCGATGTGCAGGTGCCCGACGCGATTACCGTGCAGGAACTCGCCAACCGTATGGCCGAGCGTTCGGCTGCGGTGGTCAAGGCGCTGATGACCAATGGCATTATGGCCACACAGAACCAGTCGATCGACCACGAAACCGCCACGCTGATTGTCGAAGAATTCGGCCATCGTGTTGTGCGCGTGTCTGACAGTCAGGTCGAAGACATTATCGTGGCAACCCCCGATGATGACGAAGCCTCACAGGTTGCACGCCCGCCGGTCATTACCATCATGGGCCATGTCGACCACGGCAAAACCTCGCTGCTGGATGCGATTCGCAAAACCACGGTTGCAACGGGCGAAGCCGGTGGCATTACCCAGCATATCGGTGCCTATCAGGTGAAAACCGACAGCGGCGCGGTGCTGACTTTCCTTGATACACCGGGCCACGCAGCCTTTACCTCGATGCGGTCGCGCGGTGCGCAAGTGACCGATATCGTCGTGCTGGTTGTCGCCGCCGATGACAGCGTGATGCCACAAACGATTGAAGCCATCAAGCACGCCAAGGCGGCCAAAGTGCCGCTGATTGTTGCCATCAACAAATGCGACAAGCCCGATGCCGATGCCAACCGCGTGCGCACCGCCTTGCTGCAGCACGAAATTGTTGTCGAGAAAATGTCGGGCGATGTGCAGGATGTCGAACTTTCCGCGAAAACCGGCAAGGGCATTGATACCCTGCTTGAAGCCATTGCCTTGCAATCGGAACTGCTTGAGCTGACGGCAAACCCGGCACGCCCGGCAGCGGGTGCGGTAATTGAAGCCAAGCTCGATGTGGGCCGTGGCCCAGTTGCAACCGTGCTTGTGCAATACGGCACGCTGCGCAAGGGCGACATTTTCGTGGTTGGCGAACAATGGGGCCGTGTGCGCGCGCTGATTGATGACCTCGGCGAACGTATTGATGAAGCAGGCCCCTCGGTGCCGGTTGAAGTACTTGGCCTGAACGGCACGCCCGAAGCCGGTGATACGCTGAACGTGGTGCCCGATGAGGCCCGCGCGCGCGAAATTGCCGAATATCGTGCCGGCGTTTCCAAAAACAAACGCGCCGCTGCCGGTGCCGCAACCACGCTCGATCAACTGCTTGCACAAGCCAAGGCCAATGAAAACGTCACCGAACTGCTGGTTCTGGTGAAGGCCGATGTGCAGGGTTCTGCCGAAGCGATTACCCAAGCGCTGGAAAAAATTGGCAATGACGAAGTGCGCGTTCGCGTGCTGCTGTCGGGTGTTGGTGCCGTAACCGAATCTGACGTGACGCTGGCTTCGGCCTCGAATGCGCCGATCATCGGGTTTAACGTGCGTGCCAATAGTCAAGCCCGCGAAAGCGCCAACCAAAAAGGTGTCGAGATCCGCTATTACTCGATCATCTATGACCTGGTTGACGATATCAAGCTGGCCGCGTCCGGCATGCTCAGCCCCGAGATCAAAGAAACCTTTGTCGGCAATGCCGAAATTAAAGAAGTGTTCAAGATCACCGGCGCAGGCAAAATTGCCGGCTGCATTGTTACCGACGGTTATGCCCGCCGCCAAGCCGGCGTGCGCCTGTTGCGCGACAATGTTGTAGTTCACGAAGGCAAGCTCAAAACGCTCAAGCGCTTCAAGGACGAAGTCAAAGAGGTGCCATCGGGGCAGGAATGCGGCATGGCTTTCGAGAATTACGAAGATATTCGCGTGGGCGATGTCATCGAGATTTTCACCACGCAGGAAATTGAACGCAGTCTTGCATAAGGCCGTGTTTGCTATTGGCGGGCGTCCGGGGCACCGGGCGCCCGTTTTTTTATGGAATTTCTGACGAATCTGTTAGGGTCTGCTTTTTGCAGCTAAAGATTTTATTATGGATACTGAACGCAAAATCGCCGCCAAACTGGCAACACTGGAAGGCGAAATTGACAAGCTTGCCGCGCTGATTGACCGCGCCGTAGCCCTGATTGCCACACCACTCACGCCACCATCCACCGCCGATTGTGCCGCAGTTCTGGGTGATATCGACGCGCTGGAGGCCCCGTTTCGCCGCGCGACCCGCGCGCTGGAGTTTGAGTTGCGCCGCAGCGGTGATTTCATTGCCTCGCCAAGCGCCGTGCATTCCGGCCCGCTGGTCAACCGCGTGCAATACATTGCGCGGCGCAGCCTTCGGGCATGGCAGGCGCTGCGCGATTGTTTGGCGCGCGCTCTGGCTGCACGTGAAGATGAAATCCACCCCACATGGCTGAAGGATATGGCAGAGACGCAGGTAGATGCACTGGCCCGCGCCTTTGTGCTTGTCGACCAGATTTTAAACTCGACCGATCAGGATGACGCCGCCGCCGCCTTTGGTGCCTATCGCGATATTCCGATGTTGCCGCATTTGTATATGGCGCTGATGCACGGGGCGATGCGTGCCAAGGCTGCCGTCGCGCATGAAAAACCGTTGCGCTATCTTGATGTTGGCAGCGGGCGCGGCACCACTTTGCTTATGGCATCACGCTACTTTCCGGTTGTGCACGGAATAGAATTTGACCCCGGCTTTCATGACCGCGCCAACCGCCTGCTTGGCACCGAATACACGCTCAACTGCCGCTCTATACTGGCCAATGCGCTGGAATTTGAAAACTACGATGAATATGACATCATCTATTTCTACAAGCCCATGTCGGATATCGACCTGCTGGCCGAAATGGAGGTGCGGATCGTTGAACAGGCCCGCCCCGGCACGCTGCTGATCGCGCCCTATCTGGGGTTTTTTGACCGCCATGAAGCCGAGGTCACCAAGGTCGACTGGCATATCTATCTGCGCAACGGTGCCGGGTATACGGGTAAAGATATCCGCAAGGCGATTGCGCATATCGGCCCGTTTGTGCGCCACCCCGATACGGCGATTTCCAGCAAGGTCTGCGGCCATTGGGCGCCCTTGGTGCGGGCATTATCCGCCCGCGGCTTTCGCCCTGCAACGCTGGAATAAGAATTCTCAAAGCTTCGTTTGCAATTATTGGCTGCACACCATAGGTGACAGTTCAAACAAGGGGTTACATATGCAGGGCACAAACGCATTTCCGGGCTGGCACGGCACCACGATTATTGGCGTGAAAAAGGGCGGCAAGGTTGTTTTGGCGGGCGACGGGCAGGTGAGCCTTGGGCAAACCGTCATTAAGGGTTCGGCCCGCAAGGTGCGCCGGCTAACGCCCAGCACGGCCCCCGGCGCGCGCGATGTGGTTTGCGGTTTTGCGGGTTCCACCGCCGATGCCTTTACCCTGCTTGAACGCCTCGAAAAGAAGCTTGAAGCCGCCAGTGGCCAATTGGCGCGCGCGGCCGTTGAACTCGCCAAAGACTGGCGGATGGATAAATACCTGCGCAACCTTGAAGCCATGCTGATTGTAACCGATGGCCGCGATATGTTCGTGCTGACAGGTGCGGGTGATGTGCTGGAGCCCGAACATGGCATTGCCGCCGTTGGTTCGGGTGGAAATTATGCGCTGGCCGCAGCCCGTGCGCTGATGGATGGCAAGCTGGATGCCGAAGCGATCGCCCGCAAAGCCATGGCAATTGCCGCCGAAATTTGCGTTTATACCAACGGCAATATTACAGTGGAAACCATTGATGGCTGACATGGAACTGAACGACCTGCGCGCCGCCGTCGCTGCAGACATCATTACCGAAGAGCAGGCTACGCGCTTGCGGGTGCTTGTCGAAAACCGCATCGGCTTTCGTAAATTCATGCAAAAAGAAGATGAACCGTTCGAGTTCTTCTCGGGCTTTGCGGAAATCTTCATCACCGTCGGCCTGTCCATCCTGTTTACCGGCATCCTCGGGTTGCTGATGATCAGCGGCGAAATAGCGTTTGTGGCCTTTTTCGGGGCCGGGCTTGCCTTTGCGCTGGCCTTTTACTTCACGCTGAAACGCCGGATGAACCTGCCAAGCATGTGGCTGGCTACGGTCTTTGCCACTGGCATCGGCATTTTTCTTGGTGTGCTGCTGTTTGACCCGTTGCGGATTGACGAAACCATGTTGCTGGTTGTCAGCCTTCTGGGCTTTGGGGCCATGCTGGTCTGGTATCGGGTGTTTCACCTGCCCTTCACCATGTTTCTGGCAGGGCTTTACGGCATTGCCGTGACCTATGCGCTGGCCTCGCTGATAGAGCCTTCGGCCTTTGGCATCGCCAGAAGCTGGTATCAGAACCCGTTTGATCTGAACAATGCGTCGATCTTTTCGTATGCGACGCTGGTCTTCGGCCTTGTCGCCTTTGCTGTGGGCATGTGGTTTGACACGCAGGACCCGTACCGCATTGGCCGCAAATCCGCCGCCGGATTCTGGCTGCACCTCATCGCGGCCCCGGCGCTGGTAAACACCATTGCGCTGAGCCTTTACAATATGGGTGGCACGGCCGGCTATCTGCTGACGGCGCTGGCACTCGCGCTGATCTCGCTTCTGGCACTGGTGGTTGACCGGCGGTCGTTTCTGACGGCCGGCATTCTTTACATGGCCGCGCTGCTCATCTCCGCCTTTGGCAGCACGTCAAACGAAGGATGGGCGATCGTGCTGACATTGCTTGTTCTCGGCGTGTTCATCACCGTGCTTGGCACCTGGTGGGGTGCGATCCGCGCCGCCATCATGCGTGCGCTGCCCGTCTTCCCCCTCAAGAACCGTCTTCCCCCCTATGACACGATTATGGATACCGAATGACCGATCTTACCCCCCGCGAAATCGTCTCGGAGCTTGACCGCTTTGTCATTGGCCAAGCTGATGCCAAGCGCGCGGTGGCCGTGGCCCTGCGCAACCGCTGGCGCCGCCAGCAGCTTGCCGATGACCTGCGCGACGAGGTTTACCCCAAGAACATTCTGATGATCGGACCAACCGGCGTTGGTAAAACCGAGATCAGCCGCCGCCTTGCCAAACTGGCGCGCGCGCCCTTCATCAAGGTCGAGGCGACCAAGTTTACCGAAGTGGGCTATGTTGGCCGCGATGTGGAACAGATCATCCGCGATCTGATGGATTCAGCCATTGTCATGGTGCGCGAGCAGATGCGCGAAGATGTGCGCGCAAAAGCGCATGAAGCTGCCGAGAACAGGGTGATCGAAGCGCTTGCCGGTGAAGGTGCGCGCGAACAAACCCGTGAAATGTTTCGCAAGAAACTGCGAGACGGTTTGCTTGATGAAACCGAGATCGAAGTTGAACTGCCCGAATCCGCCAACCAGGGCCCGGCGATGTTCGATATCCCCGGCCAGCCCGGTGCCAGCATGGGCATGATGAATCTTGGTGATATGCTGTCAAAGGCCATGGGCGGGCGCACCAAAACCCAAACCGTCAAGGTGAAGGACAGCCACGATATTTTGCTGGCTGTCGAGGCCGATAAACTGCTCGATGAAGAAGCGGTGACACGCGAGGCAATTGCTGCCGTTGAAGAAAACGGCATTGTGTTTCTGGACGAGATCGACAAGGTTTGCGCGCGTGCCGATGCGCGCGGTGGCGATATTTCGCGCGAAGGCGTGCAGCGCGACCTGCTGCCGTTGATTGAAGGCACAACCGTATCGACCAAATACGGCCCCGTGCGCAGCGACCATATCCTGTTTATCGCCTCGGGCGCATTCCATGTGGCAAAACCGTCGGATTTGTTGCCCGAACTGCAAGGCCGCCTGCCCATTCGGGTTGAACTGCGCGCCCTTTCGGAAGAAGATTTCGTGCGTATCCTGACCGAAACCGACAATGCCCTGACCCGACAATACACCGCCCTGATGGCCACGGAAAACGTGGATGTGACCTTTACGGAAGATGGAATTGGCGCGCTCGCGAAAATTGCTGCCGAAGTAAATTCCGCCATCGAAAATATCGGTGCACGCCGTCTTTACACCGTTTTAGAGCGTGTTTTTGAGGAATTGAGTTATTCTGCGCCGGATCGTAGTGGCGAATCGGTCATTGTAGATGCACAATTCGTGGATAAGCATTTGGGAGAATTGGCCCGCAACACCGATATTAGCCGCTATGTGCTTTAGTGTTGCGCCAATAGGCTATTCGCACGCAAAACGTGCGGGAATTTTGAAACAAAAAGACTAATCGAAGGGAAGTCTCATGAAAAAAGTAATATTGGCGTCATCAACAGCGCTTGCTCTGGTTTGGGCTGCGCCTGCAGTATCACAGGCCCAGCTTCCGGCATTGCTGGAGGGCCTCGAAGCGATGGCTGTCTACAATGATACGGTTGTTGAGTATGACAACAAAACAGTTGGCACCGATTACTCGGTTGAATATTCCGGCCTTCGTATTAAAGAAGACGCGGCAGATGGCACCATTATCGCGATTGACTGGCTGCGCGTCGAACCCAGCGCCGCGGTTCCGGGGCAGATAACGATTTCGGTCTCCCCGCGCGCGAATATCACCGTTAATGAAAGCGGCATGCCGCCCTATTCTATCGACGTGCTCAGCGATGGTGTTACCGCCACGCTGGACAATATGATCCCCGGTGCGGGCGGCGATGCTGCCGCAACCTGGAATTATGTGGTGAACATCCCCAGCCTGCAACTGACCGGAACCGGCGACAACCCGGTCATTCAAGAACTTAACTTCGCCATTACCGGGCTGACCACCATGTCGAGCTTTACACCGGCAAGCTTGACTGTGGCGTCGGAAGGCGGTTGGGATGCGTTTATTTTCGCATTTGACATCGAAACGCCCGACGACCAGCGTATTGCTGAATCCGGCAACATGGTCGATTTTGCCTATGAGTTCGCCTTTGATGCGGTGGATGAGCGTCAGATGCCCGAATACATGAAGGGTGAGCGTAACGCGCATTTCAACCTCAGCACCGGCAGCCAGTCGATCGAAATGACGATTGCCGGCCCCGATATGGCTGTTGATATGGCTGCACAATCGGTTCAATCCGAACTGGCAGCATCCATGAGCGACGGGATCTTCACGTTCAGCGCTGAAAATGGCGTGACAAACTACCAGTTCAACGAGCTTGTGATCGAAGGCACCCCCGTGCCGCCCTTCATAATTGCGCTGACTGCGGCTGATATGGGCCTGCGCCTGCCGCTGATCAATTCCGGCAATGTCGAAGAAGCCAGCTTAAAGCTGAAGCTCGAAAACCTGACGATGCCGGATTCGCTTATGGCAATGGTCGACCCGAGCGCCAGCATTCCACGCACCCCGCTGAACCTGAACATCGACGTGCTGGCAAATGTGATTTCCCGCATCAACTGGGATGATCCGGACAGCTCGTTTGACAGCGGTAACCCGATGGATGTTGCCGAAGTGCAAGACATCACCATCCGCCAGATTCTGCTGGCCGCCGGTGGCGCTGAAGTTTCCGCAACGGGTGATGCAACGGTTGACAACTCCATGGGCGTTCCCTTCCCGACAGGGATGGTGACAGTCACCGCCAAAGGCGTGCAAACGCTGGTCAATACGCTTGTGCAGCTTGGCCTCGTGCCCCAACAGGACGCTGGTATGGCCATGGGTATGCTTATGGGTCTTGCCCGCAATGAAGGGCCCGACCACTTCGTATCGGATATCGAGTTTTCGCCCAACGGCGTCACCGCTAATGGTAGCCCGCTGCCGTTTTGATCCGGTGTAAACCAGAACTGAAAGCCCCCGCTTTTGCGGGGGTTTTTATTTGCCCGACCGGCGCAGCCAAATATACCACGCACCTGCGCCACCATCGCGCTGCTGAGCGGGAACGATGCGCAAGATCAGCGGTGCCAAGGCGGGTGCATTCAGCCATTGCGGCAATGAATGACGAATCACGCCGGGACGATGCGGCGTATGGTGAAATTCCTGATCTGCTGTGCGGCCCTTGCCGGTTATTACCAACACCATTTTCATGCCTTCGGCATGGCTGCGGCGAACAAACCCGTTCAGCGCTTCATGTGCCTCGTTTAGAAACATGCCATGCAGGTCCAGCCGGCCTTGCGGGCGCTCGCGCCCCGTGCGCAGCTTAGCCATGGTGCGCCGGTCAAGCTGCGACACCCCCGGTGCCTGCGAAGGGTCGGGTGCTGTATCTATATGCGTTGTCGCGGCGCGGCTTGCGCCCAGGCGAAACGTCGCAAGCTTTTGCAAATCGATGGGGCGCGGATGGGCGACGGGCGGGATGGGTTTGGTCAGTTCCGGCGCAATAGCGGCGGCTGGGGCCGTGTGCTTGCTGAGCGATTTTCGCACCTCATCCCACAAGGCGCGCTCCTCAGCCGTAAGCGTGCGCTTTCGCCGCCGGCTCATTGAAACCGCGCCGCTGCCGCCCGCGGCAAAAGGGTAACAGCACGCCCCGGATAACGAATGCGCCCCGCGCGCAGGCCAATATCAGCACCTTCGCCAAAGTAGATATCGGCCCGCTGTGCGCCACGAATATCCCCGCCGGTATCCTGGGCAACCATCAGGCTACGCAGGCTTTCACCGCCCGCATTCATTTCCAGCCAGACCGGCGCACCCAGAGGAATATAGCGCGGGTCTACCGCAATTGAGCGCATCGCCGTAAGCGGCACCTGAAAGGCCCCGACGGGGCCAAGCGACGGGGCAAGCTCTATTTCGCGAAAGAAGATATAAGACGGATTATGCAACAATGCCGCCGCGCCGCGCTGCGGATTGGCTTGCACCCAGCGCTTTAACCCATCTGGCGTGGCATTATTCGGGCTAAGCGCGCCAATGCGAATAAGCTCGCGCGCTGCCGAGCGGAACTGGTGGCCATTGCGCCCGCCAAAGGCAATGCGGATGAGCGAGTTATCAGGCAGGCGAATGCGCGCCGAGCCCTGCACATGCACATAAAACGCATCAACCGGATCATCGAGCCAGACGATCTCCAGCCCACGACCCCGCAGCAAACCCTGTGTTTCAATTTCAGCCCGGCTGGCCCAGTGCCGCCCGCCTGCAACTTCAGGCGGCGCGCGGTAAAGCGGATAACGGAAACGTTCGGTGCGTTGTCGAGAGCCGGGCAATTCCGGCTCGAAATAGGCGGTAAACTGCGGCTGGTTGCCATCGGTGATGAGCGCAGGCTCAAACCAGCTTTCAAAAAACAGGCGCGCAGCGAAAGGCTCTTCAACAACACCCGATGCGGCCGCACAAGGCATGGCCCAGTCTTGCGCATGGCTGTAAGTGTTGCCGCGAATGCGCCCGCAACCAGCACGAAACACGCGCAAGGCCGCTAGATGGTTATCGGCCTGCCAGTTTTGCAACTGATCAAATGTCAGAAATTGCAGCGATTGCGCGTTACCCGCATGCGGTGTTACCAGCGCAAGGCCCGCCAAAAGCGCAAGGCGCTTAAACCAGCGCCCCGCCATCATTCCCCGGTTGCGACCAATTGCCAGTTCGGGTCATCGCTGCCCATGATCCGCGCGAATGTCCAGTCGGACACCTCGCGGCGCACGGTGGTATCATCGCCCTCAACCACCTCGCCGGATTGATCGCGCACGATCGAGGTCATCTCGGCAATGAAATGCAGGCTCAACTCGGCATGGCCTGAAGACTGGTTGTAGCTGGCGTTGGAAAGCCTGGCTTCGCGGATGCCGACAAAATTCGCCTCGACGGACAGGCCCTGATCAGCGCGGGCATCTATACCCTCTTCAAAAGCGGCCAGCACATCCGGGGCAAGAAACCCGCGAACCTCGCTCAGATCACCCGATTCATAGGCCATCAGCACCATTTCATGGGCTGCGCGCGCCCCGCGAATAAACTCGTCAACCGAAAAGCTCGGCTCGACACGCTTCATTGCTGTCAGCGCTTTGCCGGTTTCGCTATCGGCAGAGGCAAAATCGGCGATATCCTGATCGGGCGTGCCGTCGATCACCTCAAACCGGCGGCGGGGGCCTGTTTGCGCGTCTTCGTCGGGTTCAAACCCATCACGGGTTCCCAAAACGTTTTTGATGCGAAGCACCAAAAACAACAAAACGGCGGCCAATATGACCAGTTCTATCATCTGAGCGGACATAGGAGCCTCAAGCTTGGGTTTATTTCTGTTCTTAAGGTTCCTATGTAAGGTGCCATGCGCCACAAGTCTATGGCACGGCGCATCAAGAAAGGCAGGAAGATGCTGTTATTTGTCGTGTTGGTTGCAATCCCGATTGTCGAAATCGCGCTGTTTATTCAGGTGGGCGGGGCGATTGGGCTTTGGCCAACATTGGGAATTGTTGTGGCCACGGCCTTTATAGGCACGTTTTTGATCCGCGCACAGGGTGCTGCGGCAATGGAACGGCTGCGCGCAGCACTTTCAAGCGGCCAAGACCCGAGCGGCGCTTTGGCTGATGGTGCCGCCATTCTCATGGCAGGCGCTTTATTGCTTACGCCCGGGTTTTTCACTGATGCTTTGGGGCTGGCCCTGCTGTTTGCGCCCACACGTTTCCTGATTTTCCGCGCCATCCGCGCGCAGGTAAAAGTAGCCGGCTTTGCGCATACAACCCGCAGCCCCGATGTGGTTGAGGGTGAATTTGTCGAGATCGACCCGGAAACCCCGCCACAGCAACCCCGAAACACCAATGACGATTGAGGATTGCCGCCAGAGGTGGTAAGCCGCGCAAAACGCAAAAACCTAAGGAAAAACCATGGCCGAAGACCAAGCCGCCGCTCCAACCCAGCCCGCCCAGCCTGCCCAGCCGCAGCCGCCCAAGCTTAATGTGCTTGCGCAATATATTCGCGATTTGAGCTTTGAGAACATTACCGCCCAAAAAGGCAATGCCCAGCAGGGTAAGCCGGAATACAAGGTGCAGGTCGGGCTTGACGCCAAAAAGATTGCCGACAAGCGCTTTGAAGTTGCGATCAAGCTCAAGGTCGAAGCTTCGGTCGCCGAAACGCCGATCTTTATTCTGGAGCTTGATTATGCCGGCCAGTTCATGGTCGACAATGTGCCCGACGCGCAGATGCACCCGTTTTTGATGATCGAATGCCCGCGCATGATTTTCCCCTATCTGCGCCGCATTGTTGGTGACATCACCCAAGATGGCGGCTTTATGCCGCTAAACCTTGATTCGATGGATTTTCTGAACATCTACCGTCAGGAAGTGCAGCGCCGCGCGCAGGCCGAAGCCGCGAACGCGACAATTACCTAAAGTTTGTTCCAAAGCGCGTCATCGCCCAGCTCGGCAATAAAGGCCGCATGGGCGGTGCGCTCTTCATCGGTAATTCGGCAGGGCAAGGGTTTCGGCCTTTGGATCGGGGCCGCTGTGCTTGGTGAATTGCCGCCACTGCTATGCACGACCGACAGGCCGAAATCAGGCTGACGGCCGCCAATCAGTTCCAGATAGACTTCCGCAAGAATTTCGGAATCGAGCAAAGCGCCGTGCAAAACGCGCGATGAATTGTCGATATTGAAGCGCCGGCAGAGTGCATCGAG
This sequence comes from Paracoccaceae bacterium, assembly GCA_040880065.1. Taxonomy (GTDB): domain Bacteria; phylum Pseudomonadota; class Alphaproteobacteria; order Rhodobacterales; family Rhodobacteraceae; genus Abyssibius. The sequence goes on from JBBDJE010000064.1 coordinate 15,855, forward strand.
CGAATTTTGTGCGCCGGGATATTTGCGCCGCGCAATTTCAAGCGTATCGAGCGCTTGCGCCATGGGAATGGGATCAAGTTCTGCCCAACGCAACTCGGCATTCAGAAATTTCATATCGAAGCTGGCATTGTGGATGACCAGCCGCGCATCACCGATGAATTCGCGAAATGCGGGCACAATTTCAGCAAATAGCGGTTTATCAGACAAAAATTCTTCCGAAAGACCGTGCACATTGAACGCCTCGATCGGCATGTCGCGCTGCGGGTTGATGTATTGATGATAGGTCTTGCCGGTCGGCATGTGGTTGAGAAGTTCAACGCAGCCAATTTCCACCAGCCGGTCACCCTTTTCAGGGTCCAGTCCGGTGGTTTCGGTATCAAGCACAATTTCACGCATGGCGCGCACTCTCGTTCAACGTGGCAACAAGCGCAAGCACGGCTTTGCGCACAGGCTCGATGCCGTGGCCCGTATCAAACACCCAGTCGGCACGAGCACGTTTTTCAGCATTGGGCATTTGGCGCGACAGGATATTGTCCAGAAATTCCGCGCTCATCCCTTCACGGCCCAGCACACGGGCGCGCTGGATTTCGGGCGCGGTTGAGACGACGAGCACGCCATCCAGCCAGTTTTCTGCGCCGGTTTCAAACAGCAATGGCACATCGAACAGCACCAGCGGCGCGTTTTTATGTAGCGCCAGAAACTGCGCGCGGCTTTGAGCCACCAACGGGTGAATTGCGGTTTCGATCTTTGCAAGCAAGGCGGGGTTATTTTGTATTTCGCGGCGCAAAACAGCACGGTCAACCCCGTTGGCTCCCACGGCTTCGGGCGCCAGTTGCGCGATGCGCTGCGTGCCAGCGCCGCCGGCTGCATACAGTTCTGCAACAGCCCCATCGGCATCCCAGACCGGCACGCCTGCTTGGGCAAAAAGCGCAGCCGTGGTCGATTTGCCCATGCCGATCGAGCCGGTCAGCCCCAGCAGGTAGGGGCGTCTGCTCATTTTAGCATATGCGCGCGCAGCGCGTCATCAACCTCGGGGCGCTGGCCGAACCAGTTTTCAAACCCCGGAACACCCTGATGCAGCAACATGCCCAAACCATCGACCACCTGCAGACCGCGGCTTCGCGCAGCCGCCAGAAACGGGGTTTCGATAGGGGTATAAACCAGATCGGTCACCAAAGCATTGCGCGGTGCGGCATCAAGCGCGAAGGGCAGGTCGGGCTGCCCGCTCATACCCAAAGCGGTAGCATTTACAATTGTTTGCGCACCGTCCATCGCATCGGCTGAACGGTTCCAGTCAATCACCTCAACACGCGCCCCGAAATCCTCTGCCAAAATCTCGGACCTTTGTCGCGTGCGGTTTGACAGCAGGATCTTTGGCACGCCTTCGCCCAGTAATGCCGCAACAACCGCTCGCGCAGCACCGCCTGCGCCAATCACCAAAGCTGGCCCGCCTCTCGGCTGCCAGTCAGGCGCGCTCTGGTGCAGGTTCTGGATAAACCCGTAGCCGTCGGTATTATCAGCGCGCAGCGAGCCATCGGGCTGTATGAATATCGTATTCGCAGCGCCGATAAGCGCGGCACGATCGGTTGTTGTATCAACCAACTGCAAAGCGGCAATTTTATGCGGAATGGTAATGTTGAGCCCGCGAAAGCCCAGTTTTGGCAAGGTTTTCAAGGCCTCGGCCAAATCGGCAGGGCGCACCGACATCGGGATATAATGGCCGCGGATATCATAGCGTTGCAGCCAATAGCCGTGCAAACGCGGTGATTTGCTATGCCCGATAGGGTAGCCGATAACCCCGGCAAGCTGTGGCGGTTGAATTTCTAGCGTTTCATTCATTGCTGGCAAATCTTCCTGTCGCGCAAAAAATCGAGCAATTCGAGTAGGGGTAACCCCAAAATTGAAAAATAGTCGCCCGCGACCGAAGTGAAAAGCTGTGCGCCGCGAAATTCAAGCTGATAAGCGCCAACTGTGGCAAACAAGTTGCTACCTTCGCTGGCCAGATAGTCTTCTAAAAACGCATCGCTAAAGCTGCGCATCACCAGTTCAGCCCGCCCGATATGCCGCCAGACCGGTCGGCCCTCGTGAAAAACCACCGCAGCCGAGAGAAGCACATGCTTTTGCCCGCGCAATCGTTTAAGCTGTTCGCGTGCCATTGCCAGATCTTCGGGCTTGTCAAACATCGCATTGTTGCAGACCAGAACCTGATCGGCACCCAGAACAATTGCATCCGGTCGTTTTTGGCCGATGCGCCGCGCTTTGGCTTCGGCCAGGGCATCGGCAATATCGCGCGCCGGGGCACCTTCAGCCAGAAGCGAGGCTTTGATGGCGGCTTCGTCCACGCGTGCGGGAGCGATTTCAACCGCTATACCGGTGGCGCGCAACATATCGGCGCGGGTTTGCGAAGATGAGGCAAGAATGAATGGCACTGTCATAGCTTGCTCTTAGCATAGTAGCCTGTTTTGACCAGCCTGAAGCGTAACCCCACCCTGTGGATGAAACCGGGGACAAGCAAAGGGAAAAGTCTGGTGGTTAAATTGTATTGTTTGACAAACGGCATACCATACCCGTTCTGCCGCTTGCTTAACCGCTGGTCAACAACAGGGGAGCGATTTTTCCACATTTTGGGACAATTGTTGAAAACCCGCGAAATCATTGCCGATTCAATGCATTTAGCTGTGAAATTTATGTGGAAAACCCTGTGCAAAACGTATGGTTTACGGTAATCCCCATAATTCATAGGGTTCTACAACAACCACTATATTTTTCTATATATTAAGAAAGAAGAAGGCATGGCAGCGAAGATTGAAAAAAGCCTACTCCGGGTTTTGAATGGCGAGGTTCTGGCTACACCGCCGGTTTGGCTTATGCGTCAAGCGGGGCGGTATTTGCCGGAATATCGCGCCACGCGCGCCACTGCAGGTGGCTTTCTGGAGCTGTGCTATTCGCCTGATCATGCTGTTGAAGTCACGTTGCAGCCCATCCGCCGTTTTGGCTTTGATGCTGCAATTTTGTTTGCCGATATTCTGCTTTTGCCACAGGCATTGGGTGCCGAGCTTTGGTTTGAAACCGGCGAAGGCCCGCGCCTGAAACCCGTTGAAACCCGGGAAGATTTCAAGCGGCTCAATCCGGTCGACGCCATTCATGACACATTGTCACCGATCTATGAAACCGTGCGCCGGCTCATTGCCGAGTTGCCAAAAGAAACAACGCTGATCGGTTTTGCCGGTGCGCCGTGGACTGTCGCGACCTATATGATCGCCGGTCGTGGAACACCCGACCAGGGACCGGCGCGGCGGATGATGTATAATGATCGTGCGTTGTTTGCCGACCTGATCGAACTGCTGACTGTTGCGACGACCGAATATTTGGCCAGACAAATCGAGGCCGGTGCCGAAGTCGTAAAATTGTTTGACAGTTGGGCCGGCGCGCTATCTGGCAGCACATTTGAAGATTTTTCGCTAAAACCAATGCTAAAGATAGCCCGCGCACTCAAAGACCGGTTCCCGCATGTAAAGGTGATCGGCTTTCCGCGCGGTGTGGGCGGTGGTTATGTTCAGTTTGCCGAAAGTGGCGCTTTTGATGCGCTGGCGCTGGATAGCTCGGTGCCTGCTGCTTGGGCGCGTGATGTGCTGCAGCCCGCAGTGGCCGTGCAGGGCAACCTTGACCCGATGTTGCTGATCACCGGTGGGGCGCAATTGCGCAATGAGGTGGAGCGGCTAAAAGACATATTGGGCAAAGGGCGCTGGATCTTTAACCTTGGCCACGGCATAACGCCCGAGGCAGAACCGCGCCATGTTGAAGAATTGTTGAATATTATCAAAGGGTAATACCATGATTGCCGATTTACTGGCTGATGCTTATCGCTGGGTGCTGGCATTTCATATAATGTCGGTCATCGCATGGATGGCGGGTATGTTCTACCTGCCACGCCTGTTTGTTTACCATGCCGAACGCGCACCGATTGGCAGCGAGCAGTCGGAAATCTTCAAGGTTATGGAGCTGAAATTGCTGCGGGTGATCATCAATCCCGCGATGATCTCCAGCTGGGTGTTCGGCCTGTGCTTGGTTTTCACGCCCGGTGTGATTGATTGGGGACAGGTCTGGCCATGGGTCAAGGCTGCGATGGTCATAGGCTTGAGCGGGTTTCATGGTTGGCTTTCGAGTAGGCGCAAGGAATTTGCGCGCGATGAAAACTCGCGTAGCGGCAGAACCTACCGGATGGCCAACGAGGTTCCCACTATTTTGATGGCCGTTATCGTCCTTATGGTAGTTATCAAGCCGTTTTGATTGACATTTAGCCACGAATCTTCATAGTACGCGAACCTGGTCTTTCTGACCGTATGGTTTTCCCCTTGAAGTTGGAGAGCGTGGCATGATCGCCACCAACAATGTTGATGTTTGAACTTGATACGATCGAGCGTTTGTCGCTTGCTGAACTAAAAGCCAAAACCCCGTCTGACCTGCTGTCGATGGCCGAGCAACTCGAAATCGAGAACGCTGCTTCGATGCGCAAGGGCGAGATGATGTTTGAGATCCTCAAGGAAATGGCCGAAGAGGGTGTCGAAATTTCCGGCGATGGCGTGCTTGAAGTGCTGCAAGACGGCTTTGGCTTCATGCGCTCGCCCGTGGCCAACTATCTTGCCGGGCCTGATGATATTTATGTCAGCCCCGCGCAGATCCGCAAGTTTTCGCTGCGCACCGGCGATACGATCGAGGGCGTTATCCGCGCACCGGGTGAGGGTGAAAATTACTTTGCGCTGGTCAAGCTGACCCAGATCAATTTTGATGACCCAGAGGTCGCCAAGCACAAAATTCACTTCGACAACTTAACGCCGCTTTACCCCGATCAGCGGTTCCACATGGAAGTCGAAGACCCGACGATCAAAGACCGTTCGGCGCGGATTATCGACCTTGTTGCCCCCATCGGCAAAGGCCAGCGCTGCCTGATTGTGGCACCGCCGCGCACGGGTAAAACCGTTATACTTCAGAATATTGCGCATTCCATCGAGCGGAACAATCCAGAATGTTTCCTGATTGTTTTGCTGGTTGACGAGCGCCCCGAAGAAGTTACCGATATGCAGCGCAGCGTGAAGGGCGAGGTTGTGTCTTCAACCTTTGACGAACCCGCGACACGCCACGTTGCCGTTGCTGAAATGGTGATTGAAAAAGCCAAGCGACTTGTGGAATGCAAGCGCGATGTTGTGATTCTGCTGGACTCCATCACCCGCTTGGGCCGCGCGTTTAACACTGTTGTGCCAAGCTCTGGCAAGGTGCTGACCGGCGGTGTTGATGCCAATGCGCTGCAGCGTCCTAAGCGGTTCTTTGGTGCGGCGCGCAACATCGAGGAGGGTGGCAGCCTCACGATCATCGCCACCGCGCTGATTGATACTGGCAGCCGTATGGATGAGGTGATTTTTGAAGAGTTCAAAGGCACCGGCAACAGCGAAATTGTGCTTGATCGTAAGGTCGCTGATAAGCGCGTTTTCCCGGCGATTGATATTCTGAAATCGGGCACACGCAAGGAAGAGCTGCTTGTCGACAAGAACGAATTGACGAAAATGTTCGTGCTGCGCCGCATTCTTAACCCGATGGGTACAACCGATGCGATCGAATTTTTGATCAGCAAGCTCAAGCAAACCAAAACCAATAGTGACTTCTTTGATTCGATGAATGCCTGAACGGGTTGGCTGACAACGAGGCTTTGGCCGCGATGGATGACACGATTTTCGCTTTGGCATCGGCGCGGGGCCGGTCTGGCGTTGCGGTGCTGCGTATTTCAGGACCAAGCGCACAGGCAGCGCTGTTGCAACTCGCTGCCGACCTTCCCGCGCCACGCGTCGCTACGCTGAAGACCTTGCGCAAGGGCGATACGGTGCTTGATGAAGCACTGGTGATTAGCTTTCCCAAGCCGGCCTCATTCACTGGCGAAGATGTGGTTGAATTGCATCTTCACGGGGGCGCGGCAGTTGTCTCATCGGTGCTTGCCGCACTTGCCGCATTTGATGGCCTTCGCCTTGCGCAAGCGGGCGAGTTTACGCGCCGTGCCATGGAGAATGGCCGCCTAGATCTTGCGCAAGTTGAAGGTTTGGCGGATTTGATTGACGCGGAAACCGAAGTGCAGCGGCACCAGGCGATGCGGTTGATGCAGGGTGACCTTAGCCAGAAAACAGCGCTCTGGCGCGCCGATCTGCTTCGCGCGCTTTCGCTTCTGGAAGCTTCGATAGACTTTGCCGATGAAGATGTTCCGGTTGATGTTTACCCGGAAGTAAATGCGCTTTTGCAAAGTTTGGTGGCAATATTCCATAAAGAAGTCAAAGGTGTAGGCGCTGCGGAGCGGATTCGTGACGGATTCGAGGTGGCTATTCTCGGTCTTCCCAACAGCGGTAAGTCAACGCTGATGAACAAGATTGCTGGCCGCGAAGTCGCGCTTACCTCTGACATAGCCGGCACCACGCGCGATGTGATCGAGTTGCGGATCGACCTTGGCGGGCTGGCGGTGACCTTGCTCGATACAGCGGGGCTGCGCGAAAGCGAGGATGCAATAGAAACCATGGGGGTGGAGCGTGCACGCAACCGTGCTGATGCCGCTGATCTTCGGGTATTTCTGCTAGGCGATACCGGCGAAATGGAAGCTCTTGGCGTTCGTTTTCGTGATGGCGACGAGATCGTTTTTGCCAAAGCTGATCGCGCGCCAACTCATAGCCCGTCTGTTTCAGGGCTGACAGGCGAAGGCATCGATGGCCTGCTTGCGCGCATTGCCGAAACGCTGCAACACCGCATTGCGACGATTGGCACAGCCGTCAAGCAGCGCCATATGCTGGCGCTTCAACGGGCTGCTACGGCGCTGGAAGCCGCAAGTGAGCAGCTCAGTTGGGGCAGCGCGCATGCTGAACTGGCGGCGGAAGACCTGCGCGTGGCTTTGCGCGCACTTGACTCATTGATCGGTAAAGTGGATGTCGAACAGGTGCTGGATGTGATATTTTCCAGCTTCTGTATTGGCAAATAGGATGTGTTTCACGTGAAACATTATGATGTCATCATCGTTGGCGGTGGCCATGCGGGTGCTGAAGCAGCGCATGCCGCATGGCGTCGTGGTGCACGCACGGCACTCGTAACCCACCGGTTCGACCGGCTTGGTGAAATGTCCTGTAATCCGGCGATAGGTGGCTTGGGCAAGGGCCATCTTGTGCGCGAGATTGATGCGCTCGACGGGTTGATGGGCCGTGCTGCTGATAAATCCGGTATCCAGTTTCGCCTGCTGAACCGCAAGAAAGGCCCTGCAGTTCAGGGCCCGCGCACCCAGGCCGACCGTAAACTTTACCGTTTGGCGATACAGGATGAGTTTCGCGGGCGCGACGGTCTTGATGTGATCGAAGCTGAAGTGTCGGATTTGCGTGTTGAGGATAGCACCATATCGGGTGTCGTCCTTGGCGACGGGTCGGAAATTTTGGCGCGCGCTGTTGTGCTGACAACCGGAACATTTCTGGGCGGCGTTATTCATATTGGCGATAAGCGGCATACGGGTGGCCGTATGGGCGATGGTGCGGCGGTTCCGCTGGCCGCGCGTTTGCGCGGGCTTGGCCTGCCAATGGGGCGGTTGAAAACCGGCACACCGCCACGGCTTGACGGCCGCACGATTGACTGGTCGGTGCTCGAAAGCCAACCGGCGGATGACGATCCGGTATTGTTTTCCTTCTTGTCCAAGGCGCCAAGCGCGCGGCAGATAAGCTGCGGGATAACGCATACAAATTCACAAACGCATGAAATTATTCAGGAAAACCTGTCAAAATCTGCAATGTATGGCGGCCATATCGACGGTGTGGGCCCGCGCTACTGCCCGTCGATCGAAGATAAGGTAGTGCGGTTTGCCGACAAGTCTTCGCATCAGATTTTTCTGGAGCCTGAAGGGCTGGATGACCCGACGATCTATCCCAACGGCATTTCAACCTCGTTACCCGAGGATGTTCAGCACGCCTATGTCCGCTCGATCAAGGGGTTGGCGAATGTCACCATTTTGCAACCGGGCTATGCCATAGAATACGACTATCTCGATCCGCGCGCACTTAGTTCTACACTGGAGCTTCGAGCCATTGGCGGTTTGTTTCTTGCCGGGCAGATTAATGGCACGACCGGTTATGAGGAAGCAGGCGCACAGGGGTTGGTTGCCGGATTGAATGCAGCCGCCCTTGCGCGCGCCCTTGCACCTGTGGTTATTGACAGGGCTACAGGCTATATTGGTGTGATGATCGACGATCTTGTCACACGTGGCGTGGCCGAACCCTACCGCATGTTCACCTCGCGCGCCGAGTTCCGCCTATCGCTTCGCGCGGATAATGCCGACCAGCGGCTAACACCTATGGGCGTTGCATTGGGCTGCGTTTCACCAGCGCGGCGCGCGGTGTTCGAGGCAAAAATGGAAGCGCTGAATGCAGCACGCACGCTTTGCGAAATGCTCACCGTTACACCAAAAGCAGCAGGCTATATCGGGTTAAACCTCAACCAGGATGGCCAGCGACGCTCGGCCCTCGAACTGTTGCCAAGGCCGGATACCAGCCGCGAACAGCTTTTCACACTTTGGCCCGAACTCGCCGAAATCGAACCCGCAATTCTGACGCAGCTTTCCTATGATTCGCTTTATGCCAGCTATATCGAGCGGCAGGCCGTGGATGTTGCGGCTATGCGGCGTGATCTGGCGCGGCGCATTCCCGACGGTTTTGACTATGCCGGCATCGTTGGCTTATCGGCTGAATTGCAGGCAAAGCTTGGAAAGGCACGCCCACAATCACTGGAGCACGCCCAACGTATTGACGGGATGACACCCGCCGCGCTGACATTGATTCTTGCGCGCCTCAGGTCTTCACCCATGCTGGCAAATGCCTGATGTTTAATGATAATACTGGCCGTGATCGGTTTCAGACTCTCTTTGGTGTTTCACGTGAAACACTAGAACGGCTGGATATTTACCACGGTGAACTGGTCCGCTGGACTGAGCGTATCAACCTGATCAGCCGCGCGAGTGTTGCCGAAATCTGGCAGCGCCACTTCGCTGATTCGGCACAACTTTTGACCTTGGCAGACGGCCATAAAGGTCTGTGGGCCGATTTTGGTGCTGGCGCTGGCTTTCCCGGGTTGGTGATTGCAGCAATGGACCCGGCGCGCCAGATAACCCTCGTTGAAAGCGATCAGCGCAAATGTGCCTTCCTTTTGAACACCGCACAAAAAATGGGGCTCTCGGTAAATGTCGTTGCGCAACGAATCGAGGAGATCCCGCCGCTTAAGGCACTGGTCATTTCAGCCCGTGCGCTTGCCGCGCTTGATCAATTGCTCACCTATGCCGAGCGACATCTCGCCAAAGGCGGCATTTGTGTGTTTCCGAAGGGTATTCAGGCCGAATCGGAATTGACCGCGGCCCGCAAGGCTTGGCATATTGAATGTGACCTGGTGCCAAGCCAGAGTGACCCAAATGCAACAATCCTTAAAATCCGAGAATTTGCCCGTGTCCCAGCGTAACCAGAACCGCCAGCGCCAAATTATTGCCGTTGCCAACCAAAAGGGTGGGGTGGGTAAAACTACGACAGCCATTAACCTGGGCACAGCGCTGGCAGCGGTTGGGCGGCGTGTGCTGATTCTCGATCTCGATTCGCAAGGCAATGCCTCGACCGGGTTGGGGGTCAATCAGGCGCAGCGCGAGCTGACCACCTATGATTTGCTGCTTGGCGAAGCGACTTTGGCAGATGTTTCTGTCGAAACCGTTGTGCCGGGGCTGTTCGTCGCGCCCTCGACGGTTGATTTGTCATCGGCCGATGTTGACCTTGTGGAAGACCGTAACCGCGTGTTGCGCATGCGCCGCGCGCTCAATACGCCCGAAGCACTGGCCTGCGGTTATGACTATATTCTTATCGACTGCCCGCCATCGCTCAACCTGCTCACTGTCAACGCCATGGTCACCGCCAATTCGGTGCTTGTGCCGTTGCAATGCGAGTTTTTCGCGCTTGAAGGGCTTTCGCAGCTTATGCTGACAATTCGCGAGGTTCGTCAAACACTTAACCCTGGTCTATCTATTCAGGGTGTTGTGCTGACAATGTATGATAAGCGCAATAACCTGTCGCTTCAGGTCGAGGCGGATGCGCGTAAAAACCTCGGCGATCTCGTCTATGAAACCACGATTCCGCGCAATATCCGGCTTAGCGAAGCGCCATCGCATTCGGTGCCAGCGCTCATTTATGATCATCGCAGCTCTGGTGCTGTGGCCTATCAAAAACTGGCCGGCGAATTGCTGCGCCGCCTGAATGACCCGATCATGCAAGAGGAAGAAATCCATGAGCAAACCTAGCCCCCGCAAAAATCTGGGTCGTGGATTGTCGACCTTGCTGGCTGATGTTGATCTGAACGCCGATACACCGTCGGGCACGCGCGGTGAGGGTCGTGCACGCGCGGCTGACACCACGCTACCGATTGAGAAGATCGCGCCAAACCCCGACCAGCCGCGCCGCAATTTCAAACCCGAAGACCTCGATGAGCTTGTCGCCTCGATCCGCGAAAAGGGCGTTTTGCAGCCGCTTATCGTGCGGCCAGATCCGAATGTGTCTGGCCGCTATCAGATTGTTGCGGGCGAACGCCGCTGGCGCGCCGCGCAGCGCGCGCAACTGCACAGCCTCCCCGTCATCATCCGCGATTTTAGCGATTCCGAGGTTCTGGAAGTTGCGATTATCGAAAACATCCAGCGCACCGACCTGAACCCTGCAGAAGAAGCGGCGGGCTATCGGCAGTTGATGGACAGTTTCGGGCATACGCAGGAACAATTGGCCATCGTGCTTGGCAAATCACGTAGCCATATCGCCAACCTGCTCCGCCTTCTCAACCTGCCAGACAGTGTGTTGGAGCATCTGCGCGCCGGGCGGCTTTCGGCCGGACATGCACGCACATTGGTCACTGCCGAAAACCCCGAAACGCTTGCCAAACTCATTATTCAAAAGGGTCTGAACGTGCGACAGGCCGAGGCTTTGGCCCGTCAGGGGCAGGCGCCCAAAGAGAAACGCGCGCTCAAGCCCGCAAAAGACAGCGACACGCGCGCGATTGAAGCAGATTTAATGGCACATCTGCGGCTGAAGGTCGATATTCGTCACAGACCGGGCGGTGAATCGGGCGAGATCACGATCAGCTATAAATCACTCGACGAGCTTGATGGGCTGTGCCAACTGCTGTCGCGCTAGCGCATGCTGCCACTTTTGTGCAACAGGCTCTAATCTGGTTTTGCATCGGGTCTTGTCCATATAAAAACGCAGGCTATTGCAATTGCAACTATTTGAATTGCAATAAAAATCCATGAAAGCCCTACAAAGCGGCTTATGCCGATCCCTGCTGCCATTGAAAGCGTTGCGATCCATTTTGCCTGTCGGGAAATCGCCCTGTGCTCCTGCCAGTCTTTAATCGGCGGGCCGAGAACCCTGTGGTTGATCAGCCAATGATGAAACCGTTTTGAGGAGCGGCTAAAGGCAAAGGCGGCAACAATCAGGAACGGCGCTGTCGGTAAAATTGGCAGTACGGCGCCGATGAGGCCCAGCGCCGTAAAGCACAGACCAATCGCCAACCAAACGCCACGGTGAACGGGTTTCATGGTGAAATTTCCCGCAAAATCGCGTTCAACACAATCCGCCCGCGCGCTGTTGTTGCGAGTTGCGTGCCTTCGTGCACGAGCAGCCCCTGGTTCACACAATCCGCGACCGCAGCCATGTTCAGTGCGTGTCCGGCAAGCGCGCTATAGCGCGCGATGTCGCAGCCCTCGACAAGTCGCATCGACATCAGTAAATATTCGCTTGCCTCATCGCCAGCGCTCAGCAATGTCTGCGCAACGCCGCCATGGCCTTGTGCGGCGACCCGCGCCAGCCATGCCTCGGGGTTGCGCAGGTTTTCACGGGCAAAACGGCCGGCATTCAGGCTGAGCCGCCCATGCGCCCCCGGCCCAACGCCCGCATAATCGCCGTAGCGCCAGTAAACCAGATTATGCCGGCTTTCAGCGCCAGCACGCGCGTGGTTTGACACCTCGTAGCACGGCATTCCGGCCGCATCGCACAGCGACTGTGTCAGCTCATACATATCAGCGCCAAGGTCGTCGCTCGGCAGGCCGCGCAATTTTCCGCGCGCTGCAAGCTCGCCAAAACGGGTCCCGTCTTCAATGGTGAGCTGGTAAAGTGACAAATGGTCGACAGCCATTTTCAACGCGGTGCCAAGCTCGGCCTCCCATGCGGCAAGGGTTTGGTTCTGTCGTGCATAGATCAGATCAAAGCTGACACGCTTGAATAAACTACGAGCAATATCAAATGCTTGCATGGCTTCTGCGGTTGAATGCATGCGGCCGAGCGCCTTGAGGTCAGGGTCATTGAGCGCCTGAATGCCCATCGAAATGCGGTTTACGCCCGCTGCCGCAAACCCGCGAAACCGTTCCGCTTCAACCGAGGTCGGGTTGGCCTCAAGCGTGATTTCAGCATCAGGCTCCAGAACCCAAAGCTTGGCGACCTCGTCAATCAGCGCGCCCACAAGCGCTGGCGGCATAAGGCTTGGTGTGCCGCCACCAAAAAAGATGGATCTGACATGTCGCCGCCCGGTCAGCGCCGCATTTGCGCGCAACTCGGTGATAAGCGCGTTTTGCCAAGCTGCATGGTCCACCTGCCGGCGCACATGGCTGTTAAAATCACAATAGGGGCATTTGGCAAGGCAGAAGGGCCAGTGGATATAAATGCCAAAGCCGCCATTTTGCCAATCGGCACTCATCCCCGCAGCGCCGTAACTTCGATCTCGATCGCTATTTCCGGTCTGATCAGCCCTGCGACGATCATCGTGGCTGCCGGGCGCACCTCACCCAGCCAATGCTCCAGAACGGGCGCAATAACATCGACCAATCCCGCATCAATAATCGTGTATTGCACACGCAAAATATCACTCATCGCAAAACCGGCCTCATCCAGAACGGCGCTGATGGTTTTAAAACAATTCTCGGTCTGCGCGGCAACGTCTTTGGGCATGTCCATTGTTGTATAGTCATAGCCGGTCACGCCCGACACGAAGCACCAGTCGCCTTTTATAACGGCGCGGCTATAGCCCATGGATTTTTCAAAAGAGGATCCGGTTGAAATAAGGCGGCGGGTCATGTGCTGGGCCCTTTCAGGCATTGGTGCAAGAATTTTTCAAAAGCCCGCGCGCGGTGGCTGATCTTGTTCTTTTCCCAACGCTCCATTTCACCAAAGGTAACATCATATCCGTCGGGCTGGAAAATGGGGTCATAGCCGTGGCCCTGATCGCCGCGCAGTGGCCATGTGAGCTGGCCTTGCATCACGCCTTCAAACACCTCGTCATGGCCGTCAGGCCAGGCAAGAACCAGCGTGCAGTTGAACTGCGCAGCAAAGGGCGCGGTGGCCCCGGTCTCCTGCACGCGGGCCCATGTGGTTGTCATCGCCATAACAAAGTCGCGCCCGCTTGGCGTTTCAGCCCAATCGGCAGTGTAAACGCCGGGCGCACCGCCAAGTGCATCCACCGAAATCCCACTATCATCGGCCAGGGCGGGCAGGCCGGTCGCGCTGGCTGCGGCATGGGCTTTAATGCGGGCGTTACCGATGAAATTGTCTTCGGTTTCAACAGGTTCCGGCAGACCAAGCTGGCCGGCCGATACCGCCACCACACCAAACGGCGCAAGCAGCGCGGCAATTTCTTCGAGCTTGCCCTGATTATGCGTTGCCACAACCAGCTTTTGCGCCACCAGCTTGCGCATTACGCGACCGCCGCTGCCTGCGCGGCGACCAGCGCCGTGATGCCGTTTTCGGCAAGGTCCATCAGCGTGTTCAACGCGTCACGCGAAAAGGGCGCACCCTCAGCCGATCCTTGAACCTCGACAAGGCCGAGCTTGCCGGTCATCACAAAGTTTGCATCTGTGCCCGCGTTGCTGTCTTCCAGGTAATCAAGGTCCAGCACCGTCTGGCCCGCATAAATGCCGCACGATACGGCAGCCACATGGTCGATCAGCGGATCAGATTTTATAGCGCCCGACGTCATCAGCGCATTCACAGCCAAGCGCAGCGCAACCCAACCACCGGTAATTGCGGCACAGCGCGTGCCACCATCGGCCTGAATCACATCACAATCGACAGTGATCTGGCGTTCGCCAAGCGCTATACGGTCAACACCAGCACGCAGGCTGCGCCCAATCAGGCGCTGGATTTCCATGGTGCGGCCACCAATCTTGCCTGCTGTTGCCTCGCGCCGCATGCGCGAACCGGTGGAGCGTGGCAACATACCGTATTCTGCCGTAACCCAGCCAAGGCCGGAATTGCGCAAAAACGGCGGCACGCGTTCTTCAAGCGATGCGGTGCACAGCACATGCGTGTCGCCCATCTTGATCAGGCACGAGCCTTCGGCGTGCTTGTTGACGTTGGTTTCAATCGAAATGTCGCGTAGCGCGTCGGTCGCGCGGCCGGATGGGCGCATGGTAAACTCCTTGTTTTTCTGTTTGCGCTCATACATGGCCCAGCCCCGCGCGTAAAGCGCCAGCAATTGACCAAACCCCTCGCAGTCCCTAGATTTGCACTATGACGATACCCGTGTCTCCACTCAGCGATATGACGGCCCGATCACGCGAAGTGTTCCGGCTGGTTGTTGAAAGCTACCTCGCCTCGGGCGAACCTGTCGGGTCGCGCACCTTGTCGCGCAGCCTGTCTGAAGGTGTGTCAGCCGCCACCATTCGCAACACGATGCAGGATCTGGAGCTTTTGGGGCTGCTGAATGCGCCGCATACCTCGGCCGGGCGCATTCCTACCGAGCTTGGCCTGCGGCTGTTTGTCGACGGGATTATGGAGTTTGACACCGTACCGTTGCCCGACAGGGCCGAGCTTGACCGTTCGATCGACGGTAATGAATCAGACCTGACCGGCGCGATCGAGCGCGCAGGCGCCATGCTGTCGGGCCTTACGCGTGGCGCAAGCCTTGTGATGGCGCCAAAGCTGGAAGCACCGATCAAGCATCTGGAATTTGTGTCCTTGTCGCCGGAACGCGCACTTGTGGTGCTTGTCACCGCCGACGGGCAGGTTGAAAACCGCTTGATGACCCCGCCGCCGGGGATGACGCCATCGGCCATGCGGCAGGCGGCAAACTTTCTGAATGCCGTGCTGGAAGGGCATACACTGTCTGAAGCGCGCAGCATTGTTTCACGTGAAATCACCAAAAACCGTGCCGAACTGGATACGCTGAGCCAGAACCTCATCAAATCGGGCCTAGCTGTATGGGCTGATGATTTGGGTAAAGGCAGCCGCCTTGTCGTGCGCGGGCGGGCGAATCTGCTTGAAGATTCAGCCTCGGCTGCTGACCTTGAGCGCATTCGCCAGCTTTTTGACGACCTCGAACAAAAGCGCGATCTGGAACAATTGCTCTCATTAACCGAAGGTAGCGCGGGGGTGCGCATTTTTATTGGCTCTGAGAACAAACTTTTCTCACTTTCGGGTTCCGCTTTGGTGGTTTCTCCCTATATGAACGCCGAGCGAAAGATTGTGGGCGCTGTAGGCGTGATAGGTCCGACCCGGCTAAACTATGCCCGGATCGTGCCGATTGTGGATTATACCGCCCAGTTGATGGGGCGGCTGGTCAACAGCCGTTCACATTGAGTGGAAAGAAGGCAGGATGTTATGGCGGACGATAAGAATCAACCGTTTCTCGACGATATTGACGAGCTGGAAGCAGAGATCGAGGCCGAACAGGCCGCCGATGAAGACGGCCTGCTGACACCGGAAGAAATGCTCGATGAAATCGAGGCGCTAAAGGACCGGCTGATCCGCGCCTTGGCCGAAGGTGAAAACATCCGCAAACGCGCCGAGCGCGACCGGCGCGATGCCGAAATGTATGGCGGCACCAAACTGGCGCGCGATCTTTTGAGCGTGCATGACAATCTGAGCCGCGCTCTGGAGGCGATCGACGATACGCTGCGCGACAAAGCCGGCGGTTTGGTCGAAGGGTTGGAGCTGACCCAGCGCGAATTGCTTTCGGTGTTCGAGCGCCACCGCGTTGTGATGGTTGCGCCCGAAATCGGCGACAAGTTCGATGCAAAGCTGCATCAGGCCATGTTTGAGGCCCCCGTGCCCAACACCCAGAAAGGTGCCATCATTCAGGTCATGGCCCCCGGCTTCACCATTGGCGACAGGCTGTTGCGTGCGGCTCATGTGGGTGTGTCGTCAAACACAGCGCCGGTCGATAAAAAAACGGATGCTGAAACCTGAGGAATGCGCTAGAATCCTGCCATAAATCTCTAATTGGTTGAATAAAGGTAGGATTATGTGGGACTTTAGCCTTTCTAAAAGTTTCGGGTTGATGTTCAAGACCGCGCCCTTTGTTGTGCTGCGGCTGGTTGTCTATTTTGGCATTGCGCTGGCCTTTGTGCTGATCACCGGCGTGGGCGCTGGTGTTGGTTGGGGCATTGGTGCGATGGGCGAGGCTGATTTTCAGGCCACGTCTACCGCCTATGGCGGCGTGTTCGGGCTGATTGCGGCAAGCGCCATTCTGTATTTCATTCGCGAATACATTCTTTACATGGTCAAAGCCGGGCATATTGCGGTGCTGGTGGAACTGATAGACGGCCGCCCGCTTCCTGCAGGGCGTGCGCAAATCGACCATGCCACAGCCATTGTGAAGCAGCGCTTTATGGCCGCAAATGTGCTGTTCGGGGTCGATCAGCTCATCAAGGGCGTTATCCGCGCGATAACCGGCATCATGGAAGGCATTGTCAGCCTTATCCCTATACCGGCGCTCAGAAACCTTGTGGGTATTTTTAAGGTTTTCCTGCAGGTCTCGGTCGGTTTTCTTGATGAAATCATCCTCGCCCATGCCATTCGCACCAAGGCGGAAAACCCCTGGGCTTCGGCGCAAGAGGCATTGGTTTTGTATGCACAAAACGGCAAACACATGCTGAAAAACGCCGCTTGGCTGGCGGTGATGATGTATGGTCTGACCTTTATCATCTTCCTGCTGATGCTCGCGCCTGCTGCCGGCATTGCCTATCTCATTCCCGGTGCCTGGTCGGCGGGCGGCTTTGTTGTCGCCATTATATTTGCAATTGCCGCGCATAAGGCGCTGATCGAACCTTTGGCCGTGGCCTGCATGATGCAGGTCTATTTCAAGGCGATCGAAGGTCAAACGCCCGACCCGACATGGGATGCACGCCTGACCAAGCTGACTAAGAAGTTCAAAAAGCTGAAGGACAAGGCTGTTGGCTGGATCAACCCCGACCCGACGCCGGAACCGGCTGCAGGGCCGAACGAAAACTGAGTAATGGCGGGGGCTTCGGCCCCTGTTCAGGTTTCCGGATCTTGCGCCAGATCGCGCAATTCATAGACCAGATCAAGCGCTTCACGCGGGCTGAGCGTGTCGGGCAAAATGCCTTTCAGCTTGTCTTGTAGCGCGGTATCGGCGTTTGGCTTTAGGCTGCTGGCGGCGGGAGAGGAGAAGAGCGGCAGATCATCGACCAGCCGCGCCGATTTTCCGCCAGAGCGTTCCGCCTCTTCCAAAAGGTCCAGCACGGCGCGCGCGCGCTCGACCACTGTGTCGGGCAGGCCGGCCAGCCGCGCAACCTGCACACCATATGACCTGTCTGCCGCGCCTTCGATCACTTCATGCAGGAAAATAACATCATTTTGCCATTCGCGCACCTTCACCGTGGCATTGCGCAACCCTTTAAGCCGCCCGGCCAGCGCGGTCAATTCGTGGTAATGCGTGGCAAACAGGCCACGGCATTTGTTGGCATCGTGCAAATGTTCCAGACAGGCCCAGGCGATCGACAACCCGTCATAGGTTGCCGTGCCGCGCCCGATTTCATCGAGAATGACCAGCGCCCGTTCACCCGCCTGATTGAGAATTGCAGCGGTTTCGACCATTTCCACCATGAAGGTCGACCGACCGCGCGCCAGATCATCGGCAGCGCCAACACGGCTGAAAAGCTGGTCGACAATGCCGATATGCGCCCTGTCTGCCGGCACATAGGCCCCCATTTGCGCGAGCAGTGCAATCAGCGCGTTCTGGCGCAGGAAGGTGCTTTTACCGGCCATATTCGGCCCTGTCAGCAGCCAGATCGGGCGGGCTGCGTCGCCCTCGGCGCCAAGGTCGCAATCATTGGCTACAAAGGGCGGCTTGCCCTCGGCGCGCAAGGCGGCCTCGACCACCGGGTGGCGGCCTGCGGTAATGTCAAAGGCGCGGCTGGCATCAACCAGCGGGCAGGTCCAGTCGCCTTCAACTGCCAAATCGGCCAGCCCGGCGGCAAGGTCGATCTCGGCAATGGCGCGGGCGGTTTGCAACAATTGCGCGGCGCGTTCCTGCACGGCGCTGCGCAAAACGGCGAATAGGGTCTTCTCGATTTCTAGCGCCTGTGCGCCCGCATTTGCAATGCGGGTTTCAAGCGTAGACAGTTCGACCGTGGTAAAACGCACCGCATTGGCCGTGGTTTGGCGGTGGATGAACTGGGCGGAAAGCGGCGGGTTCAGCATTTTTTCCGCATGGGTGGCGGTGGTTTCAATGAAATAACCCAGCACGTTATTGTGCTTGATCTTAAGGCTTTGAATACCGGTATCGGCTGTATATTGCGCCTGTAGTTTGCCAATCACGCCGCGCCCTTCGTCACGCAATTGGCGGGCCTCATCAAGTTCGCCATCAAATCCCGTGGCTATGAAGCCACCATCGCGGGCCAGCACGGGCAGGTCTTGTTGCAGGGCCTGGCCAAGCAGCGCGGCAAGGTCGTCATGGCCGGTTAGCGCATCGAGCGCGGCGCGCAGCGTGTCAGGCTGCATGGTGGTGCAAAAGAAATTGCGCACAATCTGCGCCTGTTCAATTGCAATGCGCAGCGCACCAAGATCACGCGGGCCGCCACGCTCCAGCATCAGGCGCGTGAGCGCGCGCTCTATATCGGGCAGGCGGCGCAAACAGTCGCGCACATCTTCGGAAACATTGCGGTTTTCAACGAAATAACCAAGCACCGACTGGCGGGAATGAATGGTGGCAAGGTCGGTCGATGGTGCTTGCAGGCGGGTTTCAAGCAGCCGCGCGCCAGCACCGGTAAGCGTGCGGTCTATGCAAGCCAGAAGCGCGCCCGCGCGCCCGCCGGACAGCGCGCGCACCAGTTCCAGATTGCGCCGCGTGGCGGCATCAATCTGCATGGCGCGGCCTGCGGCCTCGCGCAGGGGCGGGCGCAAAGCGGGTAATTTGCCGCGCTGGGTAAGGTCGAGATAGGCGACAATGCCGCCAAGTGCGCCAAGCTCTGCGCGGCTGAATGTGCCGAATGCGTCGAGAGCGGCGACGCCGAACAGCTCTTTCAGGCGGGTTTCGGCATTCGTGCTGTCAAAGCTGGCGGCAGAAAGCGGCGTGGTAACGCCGCCAAGCTCCTCTACAAGTTCGCGCAGGTTTTCTTCTTCCAGCGGCTGGCAGAGCACTTCTCGCGGGGCGAGGCGGGCCAGCAAGGGCGGCAGCATCACGCCAGTGCATTCGGAAATATGAAAATCACCGGTCGAGACATCAACCCATGCCAGCGCGCCGGTATCGCGCACCGTGCAATAAGCGGCCAGATAGTTATGCGCGCGGGCGTCAAGCAGGCTGTCTTCGGTCAGCGTGCCGGGGGTGACAAGGCGCACAACATCGCGTTTGACCACCGATTTATAGCCGCGCTTCTTGGCTTCGGCCGGGCTTTCCATCTGCTCGCCCACGGCAACACGAAACCCCTTGCGAATGAGCGTGAGCAAATACCCCTCGGCAGCATGGTGCGGCACACCGCACATTTTAATATCGGCGCCTTGGTGTTTGCCGCGTGTTGTCAGCGCAATATCCAGCGCGGCGGCGGCGGCTACAGCATCGTCAAAAAACAGCTCGTAAAAGTCGCCCATGCGGTAAAACAGCAAGGCATCAGGATATTGCGCCTTTAGCGCAAGATATTGCGCCATCATCGGGGTGGTGCCGGAATCTTCCTTGGCCATTTGCGCCCTTATGCTGCCTGTTGCACTTGTACCTCGTGATGCTTACCTTTGATTGAACGTAAAAACAAACAGGCAGATCATGTTCGGGTTAGGTGAAAACCGTCGGCATTTCTCGGAATTGAACGAGGCAGAAATTCTTGCGCTCGCCATATCATCGGAAGAGGATGACGCGCGCATTTATGCGGGTTATGCGGCGCGTTTGCGGGCTGATTATCCGACCACCGCCGAAATGTTTGACGGTATGGTTGCCGAGGAAAACACGCATCACAAAAGGCTGATCGAGCGGTTTCAGACGCGGTTCGGCGAAACTATTCCCCTTATCCGCCGCGAACATGTGGCCGGATATTATTCGCGCCGCCCGGTCTGGCTGTCAAAAACCCTGGGGCTTGAGCAAATCCGTGCCGAAGCGCATAAAATGGAAATGGATGCGCACCGCTTCTACCTCGCCGCCGCACAGCGCAGCTCGGATGCCGATACCCGCAAATTGCTAAGCGAGTTGGCCGCCGCTGAAGCGGGCCATGCCAAAACCGCCGAACAGATGAAGGCCGAACTTGACGGGCCGGAAGGCGATGAAGAGACCGAAGCGGCCAACCGCCAGTTTGTGCTGACATGGGTGCAGCCCGGGGTTGCCGGGCTGATGGATGGCTCGGTTTCGACACTCGCGCCGATTTTCGCCACCGCCTTTGCCACGCAAGATACATGGACAACCTTTCTGGTGGGGCTGGCGGCCAGTGTTGGTGCGGGCATTTCCATGGGCTTTACCGAAGCCGCGCATGATGATGGGGTGATCTCGGGGCGCGGCGCGCCGTGGAAACGCGGTATCGCCTCGGGGGTGATGACGCTGATCGGCGGGCTTGGCCATGCGCTGCCCTATCTGATCACCGATTTCTGGACAGCGACCGTTGTGGCCTTCATCGTGGTGTTTTTGGAACTTTGGGCGATAGCCTGGATACAGAAACGCTATATGGAAACCCCGGTGCTGCGCGCGATCTTTCAGGTCGTGCTTGGCGGTGCGCTGGTGCTGGCCGCCGGTGTGCTTATCGGCGCGGGTTAACGCTATTCTTGCGCTGGGGCTGTGGGCGGGCTACCAATTCTGTCTGACAAGCCAAAGGAATGCCCATGCCGCCGCGCACCAAAGTTACCCCCGAAGAGGCGCTTGCCTATCATCTAGAGCCAACGCCGGGCAAAATTGAAATTTCCGCCTCGACCCCCATGGCCACGCAGCGCGACCTGTCTTTGGCCTATTCCCCCGGCGTGGCCGTGCCGGTGCAGGCCATCGCCGACAATCCCGCCACCGCTTATGACTACACGACCAAGGGTAACCTTGTGGCCGTTATTTCCAACGGGTCGGCCATTTTAGGCATGGGCAACCTCGGCGCGCTTGCCTCCAAGCCGGTGATGGAGGGCAAGGCCGTGCTCTTCAAGCGCTTTGCCGATGTGAACGCGATTGATATCGAGCTCGATACCGAAGACGCCGATGAAATCATCAATGCCGTGCGCCTGATGGGGCCGACATTCGGGGGCATCAACCTTGAGGATATCAAGGCGCCGGAATGCTTCATTATCGAACAGCGGCTGAAAGAGCTGATGGATATTCCGGTGTTCCATGACGACCAGCACGGCACGGCGGTGATTTGCGCGGCGGGGTTGATCAACGCGCTGCATATTTCAAACAAGAAGATAGCTGATTGCCGCATTGTGCTGAACGGCGCGGGTGCTGCGGGCATTGCCTGCCTTGAATTGCTGAAAACGATGGGCGCTCGGCACGATAATTGCATCATGTGTGACACGAAAGGCGTGATCTATCAGGGCCGCACCGAGGGCATGAACCAGTGGAAATCGGCCCATGCGGCCAAGACCGATACCCGCACATTGGCCGAGGCGATGGACGGGGCCGATGTGTTTTTGGGCGTGTCGGCCAAGGGCGCTGTCAGTGCTGAAATGGTGGCCAGCATGGCTGCGAATCCGGTAATTTTCGCCATGGCCAACCCCGACCCTGAAATCACCCCCGAAGAGGCCCATGCCGTGCGCCCCGATGCGATTGTCGCGACAGGCCGTTCGGATTACCCCAATCAGGTGAACAATGTACTGGGTTTCCCCTATCTGTTTCGCGGTGCGCTCGACATTCACGCCACCGCCATCAACGATGCCATGAAGATTGCCTGTGCCGAGGCTTTGGCGGCTTTGGCGCGTGAAGATGTGCCCGATGAAGTGGCCATGGCCTATGGCACCAAGCTGCGTTTCGGGCCGGAATACATTATCCCTACACCGTTTGACCCGCGGCTGATCCACGTGATTCCGCCTGCCGTGGCGCGGGCGGGCATGCAAACCGGGGTGGCGCGCCGCCCGATCGTGGATATGGACGCCTATGAGCATAGTTTGCGTGCGCGGATGGACCCGACGGCGAGCATTCTGCAGTCGCTTTCGGTGCGGGCACGGCGTGAACAGGCGCGGATCATCTTTGCCGAGGGGGATGACGAGCGTGTCGTGCGCGCGGCTGTCATTTTCAAGCGCAGCGGGCTGGGCCAGCCACTTGTGGTGGGCCGCCCCGAGCAGATTGCCGGTTTTCTGAAAACGCTGGGCATGCCCGAAGCAATTGACGAGATCGAAATCGTCAACGCGGCAATGATCGACAACCTGGAAACCTATACCGATTTTCTCTATCAGCGCCTGCATCGCAAAGGGTCTGACCAGCGCGATTGTCACAAGCTGGCCAGCCGGGACCGGCATGTTTTTGCAGCACTCTTGCTGGCCCATGATATGGCCGATGGCATGGTCACGGGTGCAACGCGCAAATCGGCGCATGTGCTGAACCTTATCAACCATGTGTTTGACGCCGAGCCGGGCGATGGGGCGGTGGGCGTAACCGCATTGCTGGCGCGCGGGCGGCTGGTGCTGCTGGCCGACACGCTGGTGCAGGAATGGCCAACCGAGACCGACCTTGCCGATATTGCCACCCGCGCCGCCGCTGTTGCCCGCTCGCTCGGGCTGGAGCCGCGCGTGGCCTTTTGCAGCTTTTCGAACTTCGGCTATCCGGTCTCGGAACGTGCTGTCAAAATGGCGCGGGCATCTGAAGTGCTCGACGCGCGTGGCGCCGATTTCGAGTATGATGGCGAAATGACTGTCGATGTCGCGCTGAACCCCGATGTCATGAAAACCTTTCCGTTCTGTCGACTGACGGGTCCGGCCAATATTCTGGTCATGCCCGCGCGGCATTCGGCCTCGATCTCGGTGAAGCTGTTGCAGGAATTGGGCCATGTTACTGTGATCGGCCCCATCCTGACGGGCATTGATCGGCAGGTGAAGCTGTGCTCGACCACATCCACAGTGAATGACATCGTGAACATGGCCATTATGGCTGCCTGCAAGGTAGGCTGAGAGGGCAGAGGGGGGGGTTTTGCACCCCCGGACCCCCGCAGGATATTTAGAAACAAAAGATGGGCCAAACCATGGGTGCAGCATGGAGCAACATGCGCCATGCTGCAGGGCGGCGCGGGCGAGACTGTGCCGCAAGCACCATGTTTGCCGCGCCGCCACCGGCAAACCGCGCAAGCACCATTGGCGCGTGCGGGCGCGGTGCGACAGGCTTTAGGTGTCGAGGTTTTCCACGTTGAGCGCGTTTTCCTGTATGAAAGCGCGGCGGGGTTCCACAACATCGCCCATCAACTTGGTGAAAATCTCGTCGGCATCATCGACATGGCCGATGCGCACCTGCAACAGCGTGCGCGCCTCGGGGTCGAGCGTGGTTTCCCAAAGCTGGCCGGGGTTCATTTCGCCAAGGCCTTTATAGCGTTGCAGGTTCAGCCCTTTTTCGCCTTCGGCCAGAACGGCCATCAACAGCGTGCTGGGCGCAAAGATCTGCATGTCGCGGTCTTTGCGGATCAGCTTGGCGGGAAGTTCATAGATTTCGCGCAAGCTTTCGGTGAGCGCGGCCAGTTTGCGGGCCTCGGCAGAGCGCAGCGCGCTGGCTTCAAGCGTGCGCACCTCTTCCACGCCACGCAACACGCGGCTGAAACGCAAGCCGCCATCCTGAGTGGGGCGACCGGTCCAGCCCTTTTCATATTCGGTGGCGATCAAGTCGAGCCGGTTGGCCACACGGTCGGCATTGCCCTGGGCATCGGCATCAAGTGCGCCTTGTTTGAGTGCACCGGCAATTGCCGCCTGTTCCAGCACAAAGCGCGGGTGGTGCATGGGGAAATTGTTGAGAATGCCGCGCACCTGTCGGGCTTCGTTCAGCACGCGCGCAAGGTCGGCACCGGTAAGCTGGCTGCCATTGCCAAGTTGCAGCATCGCACCGTCGAGCCCGTGTTCGATCAGGAAGTCTTCAAGCGCCTGATGGTCTTTCAGGTAAACCTCCGAGCGACCGCGCGCTACTTTGTAAAGCGGCGGTTGCGCAATGTAGAGATAGCCGCCTTCAATCAATTCCGGCATTTGGCGGAAGAAGAAAGTCAGCAACAGGGTGCGGATATGCGCACCGTCCACATCGGCGTCGGTCATGATCACTACTTTGTGGTAGCGCAGTTTTGCAATGTTGAACTCATCACGCCCGATGCCGGTGCCAAGCGCGGTGATGATCGTGCCGATTTCCTGACTTGAGAGCATTCGGTCAAACCGAGCGCGCTCGACATTCAGAATTTTACCGCGCAGTGGTAGCACGGCTTGGTTCTGGCGCGAACGCCCCTGTTTGGCGGAACCGCCAGCCGAGTCGCCCTCGACCATGAAGATTTCAGATTTGGAGGGGTCTTTTTCCTGACAATCGGCCAGTTTGCCGGGCAGGCTGGCAATATCCATGGCCGATTTGCGGCGCGTCAGCTCGCGGGCCTTGCGGGCTGCATCGCGCGCCAGCGCCGCCTCGACGATCTTGCCAACAATCGTGCGGGCATGGGCGGGATTTTCCTCGAACCACTCGGCCAGTTTTTCGTTCACCAGCCCTTCAACGGCCGGGCGGACTTCGGAGCTGACAAGCTTGTCTTTCGTCTGGCTTGAAAACTTCGGGTCGGGCACTTTGACTGATAGCACGCAAGTCAGCCCTTCGCGGGCATCATCGCCGGAAAAGGTAACCTTTTCCTTCTTCAGAATGCCTGAACTGGCCGCGTAGTTGTTGATGGTGCGGGTTAGCGCGCCGCGAAAGCCCGCCATATGCGTGCCGCCATCGCGCTGGGGAATGTTGTTGGTAAAGGGCAGCACATTTTCGTGGTAGCTGTCATTCCACCACATCGCCACCTCAATGCCGATTCCGTCCTTTTCGCCGGTCATGAAGATCGGCTCGGGGATCAGGGGAGTTTTCGAACGGTCGAGATAGCGCACAAATTCACGCACGCCGCCTTCATAGACCAAGGTGGTTTCCATCGGTTCGGCGGGGCGCTCGTCGCGCAATGTGATGCGCACGCCGGAATTGAGAAAAGCCAGTTCGCGCAGGCGGTGTTCGAGCGTCTTGAAGCTGTAATCGAGGTTAGAAAAGGTTTTGGTCGAGGCCATGAAGCGCACACTTGTGCCCTTCTGGCCATTTGCATCGCCAATTACGCGCAAGGATTCGGTGGTGAACCCACCCTCGAACCGCGCGAAATGCGCCTTGCCGTTGCGCCAGATCGTCAGCTCCAGATAATCGGATAATGCGTTGACAACCGAAACGCCAACCCCGTGCAAACCGCCCGAAACCTTGTAGGAATTCTGGTCAAACTTGCCGCCCGCATGGAGCTGGGTCATGATGACTTCGGCGGCGGACACACCCTCGCCCTTGTGCATATCCACCGGAATGCCGCGGCCGTTATCGGCCACAGAAACCGAGCTATCGGCATGAATTGTAACCGAAACCGTGTCGGCATGGCCGGCAAGCGCTTCGTCGATGCCGTTATCCACAACCTCATACACCATATGGTGGAGGCCAGATCCGTCATCGGTGTCACCAATATACATGCCGGGGCGTTTGCGCACCGCCTCCAAGCCTTTGAGAACTTTGATAGAATCCGCACCATATTCTTCGTGCGGTTGTTCGATTTCCGACATGTATCACATCCTGTATATTGTGGTGGCAATACTACTGCCCCTGCGCAGGATTGTCACGCGCTGACGGTGTTGTTTTGCCTATGTAAGCGCAATGCCAAGAGCGACCAGAACCAGCAGGCTGCCCGAGATCAGATTGGTGCGAAATACCGCCTTGGGGCTTGATAAAAACCGCTGTGCGCGGCCCAGCAATCCGGCCAGCACCATATTGCCGGAAAGCGGCACCGCGAAGGACAGAAAGCAAATAGCGGCAATATCGAGCGCGGTGAGATTGCCCATGTCAAAAAACCCGGGCAGAAGGCCCATATAGAATAAAATGGCCTTCGGGTTGCCCAGTATGACCATGACACCGGCAAAAAACCCCGCGCGCCAGCCGGGGCGGGTGAGGCTGCGGTCCTTGTCTGGTAAAGCCCGCGCATGGCGGATGATTTGCAAGCCGATCAGCGCCAGCATCACCGCGCCGGCAAAGCGCAGCCAGACCATGAAATCGGCATAGAGCGCGACCAGCGCGCTCACCCCGAAAATTGCGGCAAGCGGCCAAAGCGCATCGCCCACGGCAACGCCAAGTGCAAGCGGCCAAGCGGCGCGCGCACCGCCCGAAACTGCCCGCGCAACCATAGCTGCCCAGACCGGGCCGGGGGTGAGAAACAGCACCGCCAATGCGCCCGCATAAAGGACCAGATCGGAAAGGTGCAGGTTCAAGATTGCACGCGCAACTGCGAGGCGCCATCGCGCTCGGATACTTCAAACTGCATGGCGCGTTCCCCTAAATCTTCAAACAGTTCCGCGCCTGTGCCGGTCATCCATGCCTGAGCGCCGAGGGTGCAGATCTCGTCATAAAGCGCGGCGCGGCGCGTGGCGTCAAGATGGGCCGCAACCTCGTCGAGTAACAGCAGCGGCGTGGCGCCGGTATCTTCCAGCAAGGCACGCGCAGCCGCCAGCACAAGCGAGATGAGCAGCGCCTTTTGCTCGCCGGTGGAACAGAGATGTGCTGCGATGGACTTTTCAGCATAGACCGCCTGCAAATCGGCGCGATGAGGGCCGGATAATGTGCGCCCCGCCGCCATATCGCGGCTGCGACCACGGGCCAGAACTGTGGCCAGATCGTCATCGGGCGTATCATCGCCCGGGTTGATTGCAAGCTGTGCCACCGGAAAGGTGGTGGCGGCACCGTCCTGCGCGCGGGCAAGACGCTTTACCACCCAATTGCGGGTTTGGCTGATTGCAGCACCGCTTTGAGCCATCTGGTGTTCCAGCGCCTCATACCATGCCGCGTCGCGCACCTGGTCTTTGAGCAGGCGGTTGCGCTCGCGCATGGCTTTTTCATAAATCAGCGTTGCTTCGGCATGGGCGGGGTTGAAGGAAAGCGCCAGTCGGTCAATGAAACGGCGGCGCTCGGCGCTGCCATCGGTCCATAACCTGTCCATCGCGGGGACAAGCCACAGCACGCGCATCAACTGGCCGAGTGCGGTTTGCGGGGCTGGTTTTCCGTCAATTTCAACCGTGCGGGGCTGGCCCGGCGTCGCGCGGCTGGCAAGTGCATGGTCGCGGCCATCGGCGCGCAGCAGCGCATCAATCCGCCAGCCAAGCGTTTCGGGGCGGCGCATAAGCTCGGCACTGTCAGCCCGGCGCAAACCACGGCCCGGCGAGAGCAGCGACAGCGCTTCAAGCACATTGGTTTTGCCCGCACCATTGGCCCCATAAAGCACAACCGGCCGCCCATCAAGGTCAAGATGGGCGGCCTTATGGCTGCGAAAATGAGAAAGCCGCAGCTGGCGGATATAGGTGGTTGGCATTGCGCCTAAACGCGCATGGGCATCACGACATAGACGGCGGATTCGTCATTGCCTTCGCGCATCAAGGTCGGGTCGCCCGATGAATTGAACATGAATACCGCATTCTCGCGGTCAACCTGACTTGCAATTTCCAACAGGTATTTGGCGTTGAACCCGATTTCCAGCCGCTCATCCTGATAGGCCACGGCCAGTTCCTCATCGGCGGCACCGGCATCGGGCGCGTTGACCGACAGGATAAGCCGGTCATCTTCCAGCACCAGTTTGACAGCGCGCGACCGTTCGCTTGAAACGGTCGAAACACGGTCGACCGCCTGCGCAAACTCGGCGGCGTCGACTTCCATGCGCTTGGTATTACCGGTGGGAATGACGCGCGTGTAATCGGGGAAAGAACCGTCGATCACCTTCGATGTCAGCGTAATTTCAGGCGTGGCAAAGCGGATTTTGGTTTCCGATACCGAAACGGCGATCTGCGCATCATCATCATCAAGCAGTTTGCGCAACTCGCCCACGGTTTTGCGCGGCACAATAACACCGGGCAGGTCTTCGGCGCCTTCGGGCAGGTCGGCATCTATGCGCGCAAGGCGGTGGCCGTCGGTGGCCACGCAGCGCAGCTTGCCCTCGGCGGAATGCATATACACACCGTTGAGGTAATAGCGGGTTTCCTCAGTGGAAATGGCAAATTTTGCCTTGTCAAACAGGCGACGGAGCACCGGAGCTTTGGCGGCGAAATTGCAGGCATATTCCGAGTTCGCCATGATCGGGAAATCTTCGCGCGGCAGGGTCGCAAGGCTGAAATGGCTGCGCCCGGCACGCACTTCAAGCCGGCCCGATGCGCCATCGTCATGCAGTTCGATCATTGCACCATCGGGCAGTTTGCGCACAATTTCGTGCAAGGTATGCGCCCCCACCGTGGTTGCGCCGGCGCGTTCGACAACGGCAGCTGCGCGGTCGACGACCTCGATATCAAGGTCGGTGGCGCGAAAGGCAATATGCGCGCCTTCGGCTTCAATCAGAACATTGCCAAGGATGGGAATAGTGTTGCGCCGTTCGACGACTGACTGGGCGCGGCCCATCGCCTTGAGAAGCGCAGAACGCTCGATGCTTGCTTTCATGGTCTCCACCGTCTTTTAGGCGCAAAATACCGCGCAGTTCGGAGGATGACCCTAGCGAAATTTCCGGCCAGATCAAAGGCAAATACGTGATTTTCGCAACTATGTTCAAACCGACGCTGGCAACTGTCAGGCAAGCCAAATATGCTGGCGGCATGAAGAAGATGCGTTTCAATCTGATAGCCGCGCTAAGCTGCCTTTGCACGCAGCTTATGGCGCATCCGCATGAATTTTATGATTCCGGCGCCGATTTCACATTTGATGAACAGGGTCGGCTCGCATCGGTGCGCATTGTCTGGATATATGATGCCTTTACCTCGCTTTATGTGCTGAGCGAGCATGGGCTGGACCCGACAGTCTCGCCGCAGGGCGATGCGCTGGATGCGCTTTTGCTGACGCAGGTTGGCTGGACTGCCGAACAATGGGACGGTGATGCCTATCTGAACGACGCACAGGGCCGGAACGTGCCGCTGGGTGATCCGCGCAATGCCATTGCCTCTGTTTATGATGGCCGGCTTATTGTCGTATTTGAACGCCCGGTGCTGCAACCGGTTGATATGAGCGGCGGGCCGGTCGAAATGCTGATCTATGACCCCGGCTTTTATGCGCAGTATGACATTGTGAAGCGCCCGCGCATTACGGGGCGCGATGATTGTCAGGCCGAAATTATCAAGTTCCGGCTAACGCCCGAAGCGGCCTTGAAACTGACGGACCTGATGTCATTGACCATTGATGAAACCCCCGATGATCCGAATGTCGGGGCCGAGTTTTCCGACCGTGTGGTGCTGCGATGCGCGCCGTAGCTTTGTTTCTGGGCCTGCTGGTTCTGTTTGCGCTCGCGCTCGGGTTTTGGGGACGAAATGATCTGGCAAACCAGATTCTGGCCTTGCAACGCGAGTTGCAAAACAGCATGGCAGGGCAGGTGCGCGACATAAAAGCCGGTGTGGCTTGGGCAGAAATGGCGTTAATCGGCGTCGCATTTGCCTACGGGTTTATACATTCGGCAGGGCCCGGCCACGGCAAGGCGCTTATGGGCGGCGCGGCGCTGGGCAGTAAAATTGCTGCGCGAAAACTGTCATTGATCGCGTTTGCAGCCAGTATGGCACAAGGGCTTTGGGCGGTTGTGCTTGTTTATGGCGGGCTGGGGCTGGCCGTTGTAACTGCGCGCCAGCTCAACACTGCTGCCGACCAGTATTTGATGCCGCTCTCATATAGTCTGATCGGGCTGATCGGGCTGTTCCTGATCTGGCGAGGGCTGCGTAGCCTGCCCGCCGCGCCCGCCGCACATAAAAGCCACGACCATCATCATGACCAAGAGTGTGGCTGCAGCCACAAACATGCACCCGATATGGCCGATATTGACAGGTTGTCTGGCTACAAAGCGGTGCTGGCCCTGATTGTCGCGATTGCCGTGCGCCCCTGCACCGGCGCGATTATGCTTTTGGTGATTTGCTGGCAGATCGGGCTGGTCGCCACGGGTTTCTGGGCCGTTATGGCCATGGCTTTTGGCACGGCACTTGTAACTATAATTGCCGCCAATGCCGGGGTGATGGTGCGCGACACGACACTGGCTTGGGTTACAGGGGTTCACAAGCTCGGGCGTCTGGCCTTTCCGGCCATCCAGATTGCCGCTGGTCTGCTTATCGCCTTTGCCGCAAGCTCGGTTTTGCTGACGCTTTTGGCCTAGGCTTCCAGCATCCGGCGCAGCAATTCCACGTCTTCTGCGATCTGAAAATCGCTCATCTGCAGTTCTTCAATCTTTTTAACCGCATGGATAACGGTTGTATGGTCGCGCCCGCCAATGCGGCGGCCAATTTCCGGCAGGCTTTTGGAGGTGAGCGTTTTGCTGAGATACATGGCAATCTGGCGCGGACGGGCCACGCTGCGCGCACGGCGGGCGGAAAGCAGATCGGTCATGCGCAGGTTGTAATGCACAGCGACCTTGCGGATGATTTCATCAATCGTCACCTTGCGTTCGCTGGCGCGCAGAAGGTCTGACAGGCATTCGGTGGCCAGATCGAGGGTAATTTCGCGCCCTACAAGCCCGCCATGGGCGAACAGCCGGTTCAGCGCGCCTTCCAGCACGCGCACGTTTTGTGAAATACGCTGGGCAAGAAACTCCAGCACACCATCTTGCAGCACCATATTAGGGTAATGCTGCAACTGGCCTTCCACCTTGGATTGCAGAATGCCAAGGCGCAGCTCGTAATCGGTGGGGTGCAGATCAACCGCGAGGCCGCATTGCAGGCGTGAACGAATACGCTCTTCCAGCCCGTCAATATCGCTCGGGGCCTTGTCGGCCGATAGCACAACCTGTTTGTGGTTCTCAACCAAGGCATTGAACGTATGGAAGAATTCTTCCTGGGTAGATTCCTTGCCTGCGATAAACTGCACATCATCAACCATCAGCACATCTACGCTGCGAAACATTTGCTTGAAGCCGTGCATGTCTTTGAATCGTAGGGCCTGCACAAAACGGTGCATGAACTGCTCGGCGGAAACATATAGCACCCGCACACTGGGGCGTTTGGCGCGAATTTCATGGGCGATTGCGTGCAGCAAATGGGTTTTACCAAGCCCGACACCGCTATAAAAAAACAACGGGTTAAACGCCACATCGCCGCCTTCGGCCACACGGCGCGCGGCGGCATGGGCCAGCTCGTTGGGTTTGCCCACAACGAAAGCATCAAATGTGTAATTATTGTTCAGCGGCATCGAGGGCAATTCGGTATCGCCCTGATCGACATTGGCCTGAACTACAGGGGCAACCGGTCTGGCGGCAACGGGTGTTGTGGCGTTCGACAGGACAACACGGTTAATCTCAACACCCTGTTCAGCCCAGAGCCCGTGAATCTTCTCGCCATAATGCCGCTGCACCCAGGTGGCAATAAAGCGCGTTGGGGCGGCGATATGGGCGATTCCGGCTTCGAACCGTTCAAAGGTCAGCGGCTCGATCCAGTTGCCATAGGCCTGTGCGCCAAGCTGCGATTGCAGCGACATGCGCACTTTTCCCCAAATTTCGTTACTCATTCATCTGTCCGTTCCGGTTTGGCCCGCTCGTCACGCCAATGCGCGCGGCAGCCTTTTTGTTGTCAGGATTGCCGCCAGGGCAAGCCAGCGGCCTTCCAGCCATTTGATTGGCCGCGATGCGCGGACAGGTCGAGATTGCCTTCAAAGCCTTCGGCAACATTTACACATTCGGGCGCATTGTCTTGGTCGGCAAACTCGCTTGCTACAAGGCGAGCAGCCTCAAGCGAACGCGCGCCCGAGCGGCATATAAACAGCAGCTTTTGGGCTGGGGCACCATCAAGCCCTGCCAGCAATTCGCTGACAAAAGCCTCGTTGCGCTGCATTTGGGGAAAGCTCTTCCACTCGACCAGCAAGGTCTGGCCCGAAAGTGTGGATAGATCCGGCACACCAACAAAGCTCCACTCGGCGCGTGTGCGCACATCAACCAGCCGCGCGGTCGGATCATTGCTCAGAATGTCCCAAGCCAGTTGTGGCCCAACCTCGCCTATGTCTTTTTGCATAACCATTCCCAGCGTCTTGCCCCAAAAGCGGTTCAGCATGGTGGTGCAACAAGGGCTGACAAGGCAAAATCTCTCTATCACGTGCTAGGGATAGCCATACACGCGGCATCGGTATTTCAAATTTGGCAGCGCCCAGAGCAGTCGATCACCAGGGAATCGCAAGGCGTGAGACACCATACCCAAGCCCAAAGATTCGGACAATAGAACAGGTTGGCAACTATGGAAGATTCATGACAAAAAAATAACGCGCCCGAAATTCGGACGCGTTTTCAACAGCTTAATGCGTTATATTATGCAGACATCGCATTGATGCGGCTGGACAGGCGCGAAACCTTGCGGCTTGCCGTGTTCATGTGCAGAACACCTTTTGTAACGCCGCGCATGATTTCAGGCTGTGCGCTCTTCAACGCTTCC
Organism: Paracoccaceae bacterium; assembly: GCA_040880065.1. Taxonomy (GTDB): domain Bacteria; phylum Pseudomonadota; class Alphaproteobacteria; order Rhodobacterales; family Rhodobacteraceae; genus Abyssibius. The sequence goes on from JBBDJE010000064.1 coordinate 48,698, forward strand.
TGCGCTTTGGACTGATCGCCAGAGGTGATCGCCTCTTCAACGCGGCGGATATAGGTCTTGATACGCGAGCGTCGCGATTTGTTGATCGCGGTGCGGCGCTCGGCCGTCCGGGCGCGTTTCTTGGATTGGGGCGAGTTGGCCATGTTTAATTTCCGGTTCTGTCGAATGGTCGAAAGATGAAGCGTCCCTCTACATCCGACTCGGGGGCTATGTCAACACGCCAGACAGCAGAATCTGGCACTAGTTGTCGCGGAATTGCGGGCTGCGCTTTTCGGTAAAGGCATTCATGCCCTCTTTTTGGTCGTTTGTGGCGAAAAGCGCGTGGAAAATACGGCGTTCAAACAACAGCCCTTCGCGCAGGTTGACTTCGTAGCTCCGGTTGACCGCTTCTTTTACGGCCATCACGGTGAGCATGGATTTTTCGCTGATTTTGGTGGCCGTTGCGCGGGCCTCGGTCAGCAGGTCTTTTAGTGGCACCACGCGGCTGACAAGGCCCGAGCTTTCCGCCTCGGCGGCATCCATGAAACGGCCCGTCAGGTTCATTTCCATCGACTTGGATTTGCCAACGAAGCGCGTAAGCCGCTGCGTGCCGCCCATGCCGGCCACAACGCCAAGGTTGATTTCGGGCTGGCCGAATTTGGCATTGTCGGCAGCGATTATGATGTCGCAAATCATCGCCAGTTCCAGCCCGCCGCCCAGCGCATAGCCTGCAACAGCGGCAATGATGGGCTTGCGAATGCGCATCAGCGCCTCGGTTTCGGGGGTGAAAAAGTCACCGCTGAACATGTCGACAAAGGATTTGTCCGCCATTTCCTTGATATCGGCACCGGCGGCAAAAGCTTTTTCCGACCCTGTCAGCACAATGCAGCGGATATCGGGGTTTTCATCGGCGGCGGCCAGTGCAGCGCCAAGCTCACCGAGCAGGGTGGAGTTCAGGGCATTCAGCGCCTCGGGCCGGTTAAGCCGGATCAGGGCAACATGGTCTTCAACGTCTACAAGAATGGTTTCATAGGCCATGTTAAGGCTCCTTTGATGCCGTGTTCGGGTTTGAGTCTTGTGCCATTTTGCCGCGCGGATCAACCCTTTGGCTGACAGACAGGGCAGAAATAGCTGGAGCGCCCGGCCTGACTGATGCGAATGATCTGCCCTGCGCAACCCGGCTTGGCGCAGGAACATCCGGCGCGGTCATAAACTGCAAAACCGTGTTGAAAATAGCCAAGTTCACCATCGGTTTGGCGATAGTCGCGCAAGCTGGAGCCGCCCGCCGCAATCGCCTCGTTCAACACATCGCGGATATGGCGGATCAGGTCTTCGGTGTGCGCAAGCGCCAACGCTCCCACCGCTGTTTCGGGGTGGATCTGCGCGCGCCACAGCGCTTCAGACACATAAATATTCCCGAGCCCGGCGATGATTCGCTGATCGAGCAGCGCGGTTTTGACCGGGGCTTTGCGGTGGACGAATTTGCTGTGCAGCCATGCGGCATTCAGATCATTGCCCAAAGGCTCTGGCCCCAAAGCGGCGAGCAGGGGCTGGCCAGCTTCGGTAGCAGTGGCAAAAACATCGAGCATGCCAAAGCGGCGGGCATCGTTAAAGGTGATGCGCGCACCGCTTTGCATATCAAACAGCGCATGGTCATGCTTGGCGGGGGATGCGCGTTCATGCACACGCATATCGGGTTTTGCACCGTCAATCAGAATGCGCCCCGACATGCCCATATGAAACAGCAATGTGTGGCCGTTTTCCAGATCGGCCAAAATATACTTGGCGCGGCGGCGTAGCAGCACAACCCGCGCACCGCTGACGATTTCGGCCATATTTGCAGGAAAGGGCCAGCGCAGCCCGTCGCGGCGCAGGGTCAGCTTTGTGATGACCGCGCCCTCCATTACCGGCAGCAAACCGCGGCGGATGGTTTCAACTTCGGGCAATTCGGGCATCAGCGCTCCTTTGTTTGGCTTATCTCTAGCCCTGCGGGCGTGAATTGCAATCGCCCTTGGCAAATGCCGCGCCTTGGGCCAAGTTGCGGGCATGACAACAGCACTCATCACACATAAATCGGCGCTGGATCACGTAACCCCGCATGGCCACCCCGAGCGGGTTGAGCGTATTGCGCGGCTATATGAAGAATTTGCCGCACCCGCCTATGCCAGCCTGCTGCGCGCTGAAGCGCCCGCGGTGGAAGATGCCGCGATTCTTCGCGCCCATCCGCCGGAATATCTTGCCAGCCTCAAGGCGCGCATTCCCAGCGAAGGTTTTGCGGCGATCGACCCCGACACGCATTTGTCGCCCGCAAGCTGGCAGGCGGTGTTGCGCGGTGCCGGTGCTGCGGTTCGCGCGGTTGATATGGTGATGGCGAATGAAGCGCAAAACGCATTTTCCATGATGCGCCCGCCCGGCCACCATGCCGAAAAATCCGAGGCGATGGGCTTTTGCTTTTTGGGCAATGTCGCAATTGCCGCCAAACACGCGCTTGATCATCATGGCCTGTCGCGGGTGGCTATTCTGGATTTTGATGTGCATCACGGCAATGGCACGCAAGATCTGGTGTGGGATGATGCGCGGATAGCCTTTAGTTCCAGCCACCAAATGCCGCTTTACCCCGGCACAGGGCGGGCAGATGAGCGTGGCGCGCATGGCAATATATTGAACATTCCGCTGCCGGGGCTGGCGGATGGTGCGGCGTTTCGGGCCGCAATGCAGCGGCTTGCCCTGCCCTTTTTGCGCGACCATCGCCCGGAATTGCTGTTCATTTCTGCCGGGTTTGATGCCCACAGGCTCGACCCGCTGGCGAATTTGAACCTTGAAGGCGATGATTTTCACTGGATCACCGCTGAAATTTGCAAACTGGCGCAGGAATTCGCGCAAGGCCGCGTGGTTTCCGTGCTGGAAGGCGGCTATAGTCTCGACGGGCTGGCCGATGGCGCTACCGCCCATATGCGCGCGTTGATGGAGGCAGGCGAATGAGCGATAAACCGGTTGAAAAAATGAGCTTCGAAGAGGCCATGGCTGCTTTGGAAGATGTGGTGAAAAAGCTTGAAAGCGGCGAAGTGCCACTTGATGAATCCATCAAGCTTTACGAGCGCGGCGGCGCGCTCAAAGCCCATTGCGCCGCGCGGCTTAAAGAGGCGGAAGAGGCGGTAACACGCATCACGCTTGGCCCTGATGGCAAGCCGGACGGGGCCGAGCCGGTCGACATTTCCTGATATGCGCGCTGGTGGCCCGACATTTGCCGAAGTGCTGGCACGTGCGGCGGCGCGCAGCGAGGCCTGCCTTAAAGCGCGGCTTCCGCTTGTTTCAGATGGCCGCATTGCCGAGGCGATGCGCTATGCAGCGCTTGCCAAGGGCAAACGGTTGCGCGGGTTTCTGGCGATCGAGGGCGCAGAGCTGCACGGGCTGGGCGCCCAATTAGGCGATGGGCTGGCGGCGGCGGTTGAATGCCTGCATGCCTATTCTTTGGTGCATGATGATCTGCCTGCTATGGATGACGATGATTTGCGCCGCGGTGTGCCGACCCTGCATATAAAATGGGACGAGGCCACGGCTGTTCTGGCGGGGGATGCGCTACAGGCGGAAGCCTTTGACATTCTGGCCAATCTGGATGCGCCCGATCCGGCAGGTTTACTGGTGGCAATCAAAGGCCTTGCGCGCGCGGCAGGCGGGCGCGGCATGGTGCAGGGTCAGGCGCTGGATATTGCGGCAGAGACCGCGCCCGTGCCGCTGGGGCTGGATGAAATCACCCATCTGCAATCGCTTAAAACCGGCGCGCTGATCAGTTGGGCTGCAACGGCAGGTGCGGTTGTGGCGGGTGATGACCCTTCGGCGCTGGCCGATTATGCGGCAGCCATCGGGCTGGCCTTTCAAATACATGACGATGTGCTGGATGTTACAGGCGATGCCACGCTGGCCGGTAAACGGCTTGGCAAGGACGAGGCCGCCGGCAAAGCGACCTTCGTTTCGCTGCTTGGCCTGGAAGCTGCCCGCCGCCGCGCACAAGACCTGAGCACGCGCGCTTGTGACGCGCTTGCACCTTATGGCCCGCGCGGCGATAATTTGCGCGCAGCAGCGCAGTATATCGTAACGCGCCGCGCATAACCGAAAGGCCCGACGTGACACAGCCCGACACCAGCCGCCCGGCAACGCCACTGCTTGATACCGTTTCAAGCCCGGCTGATTTGAAGGGTATGAGCACAGCGCAGTTGCGCCAGTTGGCCGACGAGCTGCGCGCCGAAACCATTTCGGCCGTGTCGGTCACCGGTGGGCATTTGGGTGCAGGGCTTGGTGTGGTGGAGTTGACCGTGGCGCTTCATGCGATATTCGATGCACCGCATGACAAGATCATCTTTGATGTCGGGCACCAGTGCTACCCGCATAAAATTCTGACCGGTCGGCGCGACCGTATTCGCACCCTGCGCAGCGGCGGCGGGCTTTCGGGTTTCACCAAGCGCAGCGAAAGCCCGTATGACCCGTTTGGCGCGGCGCATTCCTCAACCTCTATTTCAGCAGCGCTTGGCTTTGCGGCGGCGCGTGACCTTGGCGGCGCGCCCGAAACCGGTGTGGGCGATGCCGTCGCGGTGATCGGTGATGGCGCAATGAGCGCGGGCATGGCCTTTGAGGCGCTGAACAATGCCGGCCATATGAACAAGCGGCTATTCGTTATTCTGAATGATAATGAAATGTCGATCGCCCCGCCGGTGGGCGCGCTTTCGGCCTATCTGTCGCGCATTTACAGCCAGGAACCGTTTCAGGAACTGAAATCGGCCGCCAAGGGTTTTGCGCAGCTTTTGCCGCAACCGCTGGCTGAGGGCGCGCGCCGGGCCAAGGAAATGGTGAAATCCATGACCGTGGGCGGCACATTGTTCGAGGAACTGGGCTTTTCCTATATCGGCCCGATTGATGGCCATGACATTGCCGCGCTTACAAGCATTTTGCGCACCCTGCATGACCGCGCCGATGGCCCCGTTCTGCTGCATGTGCTGACCACCAAGGGCAAAGGTTATGCCCCTGCCGAGCAGGCTGCCGACAAGGGCCATGCCCGCGCCAAGTTTGATGTGCTCACCGGCGAGCAGGCCAAGGCCGCGCCGAATGCGCCAAGCTATACCAGCGTTTTTGCCAAGGCGCTGATTGCCGAGGCCGAGGCCGACAGCCGTGTCGTGGGCATTACCGCCGCCATGCCCGATGGCACCGGTATGGATAAATTCGCCGCCAAATTCCCGCGCCGGATGTTCGATGTCGGCATTGCCGAGCAGCATGGTGTGACCTTTTGTGCAGGGCTGGCCGCGGGCGGGCTGAAGCCGTTTTGCGCCATTTACTCCACCTTCTTGCAGCGCGGCTATGATCAGATTGTGCATGATGTTGCCATCCAGCGCCTGCCGGTGCGCTTTGCGATTGACCGCGCCGGGCTTGTCGGGGCCGATGGTGCCACGCATGCAGGCAGTTTTGATATTGCCTTCCTTGCCAACCTACCAGATTTCGTGGTCATGGCGGCTTCGGATGAGGCCGAACTGATGCATATGGTCGCCACGGCGGCCAGCATCAACGACCGGCCCAGCGCCTTTCGCTTTCCGCGTGGCGAGGGCGAGGGCGTGGAGCTGCCTGCGCGCGGCACGGTTCTGGAAATCGGCAAGGGGCGTGTTGTGCTTGAGGGCAGCCGCGTGGCGATCCTGTCCTTTGGTGCGCGACTTTCAGAATGCCAGCGCACAGCCGAGGCGCTGGCGGCGCGCGGCATTACCCCCACCCTTGCCGATGCGCGTTTTGCCAAGCCGCTTGATACCGCGTTGATTGACGATCTGGCCGCACGGCACGAGGCGCTGATCACCATTGAAGAGGGCGCGATTGGCGGCTTTGGCAGCCATGTTGCCCAGCATCTGGCTGAATCCGGTGTGTTTGATGCTGGTCTGAAATTCCGCTCGATGGTATTGCCTGACACCTTTTTGGATCATGACAGCCCGGCTGCGATGTATCGTGCTGCCAAACTGTCGGCAGCCGATATCGAAGCCAAGGTGCTCGACGTTCTGGGTATTGGCAACCTTGGTGCCGTGCGCGCCTAAACGCCTTGCACCAATCTGGTGCACGGGGTATCTGCTAGGCGCGCAATAGGGCGCGTTTCTGGAAGGGCGACCATGAAGCTTTTACGGTACGGGCCATTGGGGCAGGAACGCCCCGGCATGATAGATGGTGAAGGCCGGATTCGCGATCTTTCCGACCATGTGACCGACTTTGCCGGCAGCACCGTGGCTATTTCAGCCCTTGAACGCCTGCACCGGATAGACCCGAGGAATCTGCCGCTTGTTTCCGGCCAGCAGCGCATTGGCGCCTGTCTGGCCGATGCGCCGAACTTCTATGCGATCGGGCGCAACTATGCCGCTCATGCCGCTGAAACAGGTTCGGAGCTTCCAACCGAACCGCTGGTGTTCAACAAGGCCACTAGCTGCATTGCCGGCCCGTTTGATGCGGTGCCACTACCAAAGGGCAGCGACAAGATCGATTGGGAGATCGAGCTTGGTGTGGTTATCGGGCGTGCGGCCAGCAATATTTCTCGCAACGAGGCGCTGGCCCATGTGGCGGGTTATTGCATTGTAAACGATGTATCGGCGCGTGACTGGCAAAAAGACCGTGGCGGCCAATGGGTCAAGGGTAAATCCGCCCCCGGTTTTGGCCCTATCGGCCCATGGCTGGTGACTGCCGACGAGGTGCCCGACCCGCAGGCGCTGGCGCTGAACCTTAGCCTGAATGGCGAAATGCGACAGGCGGCCCGCACCTCGGATATGGTCTTTGATGTCGCGCATCTTATTGCCTACATGTCGGGGTTTTTCGCGCTGCGCCCCGGCGATATTATTGCCACCGGCACACCCGAAGGCGTAGGCCTTGGCGCAAAACCGCCCCGCTTTCTAGCCAAGGGCGATATTTTGCGGCTGGAAATTTCCGGCCTTGGGCGGCAGGAATATACCGTTAGCTAGGCAGGCGGCGGCGATGTGTGACCGGCCCACCGCCCGAATCCGCAATGCGCACGGTTGCAGCTTTTAGCGGTTCCACCGCCACCTGCATTTTATAGGCATTGGCGTGGAGCATGTTTTCATCATCGAGCATGATGCCCACATGGCCACGCCAGAACACCAGATCGCCACGCCGTAGCGGCCCGACAACCGACGCGCCCAGCGCTTCCTGCATATCGCTATCACGCGGGGCAGATTGCCCGGCGGCTTGCAAGGCAAGTTGCACAAGGCCCGAACAATCAACCCCTGTATCCGCCCGCCCACCCCACAGGTAAGGCGCGCCAATAAACGCGGTGGCAACGGCAACATGGTCTTTTGCCGCGGCATCCGTCAGATGCTGGGTGAAGACAAACCCTTTTGCCGTTTTTGAAAACGCGCCACTTGTGGCAACCACAAAAAGCCGCGCGCCAAAGGGCAGGCGCGCATTTGCGGGTGATTTCAGATCAGCCCGTTCATACAAAAAACTGCCCTGCACGTTCAGGCGATGCGTTGGTTCGGCCCATGCGCCAAGCGCAGATGATGCAACCCAGCCCATATAGCCGCAATCAGCCTGCCCGTAGGTGAAGCCGCTCTCGGTTGCGAATGGCGTAAAGCCTTCGCCCCAGAGCAACTGGTTTTCACGCGCACCGCCGGGTGTTGCCATTTGGTCGGCAACTGCATGCAGAATGCGCTGTTTGGCACCGGGTGAACCGCGCATGGGGGTCAGCCGCGGGCCGCTCATTTCAAATGCGCTTCGATCGCGGCGAGCATGGCGCGGGCAGCTTGCATTTCGCCACCTTTCGGTCGGGCTGGCAGCGCGGCGGGCACCCAGCCGTAAAGGTCGAAATGCACGAAGGTGCGGGCCTGCTCCACGAAGCGGCGCAGGAACAGCGCCGCGGTGATGGAACCGGCCATGCCGCCGCTTGGTGCATTGTCAAGATCGGCGATACCCGGTTCGATAAGCGAGTCATAGGGCGTGTGGAATGGCATGCGCCAGAGCGGGTCGGCCTTCATGCTGCTCGCCTCGGAAATTTGCCCGGCGAAAGTATCGTCATCGGTGTAAAATGGCGGGATATCGGGGCCAAGGGCCACGCGCGCTGCGCCGGTCAGCGTGGCAAGGCAAAGCAGAATCTCGGGGCTTTCCTCGTCGGCCAGGGTAAGTGCGTCGGCCAGCACAAGGCGGCCTTCGGCATCGGTATTGTTGATCTCGACCGTCAGACCTTTGCGCGAGGTCAGAATGTCTTGCGGGCGGAACGCATTGGCCGAGACCGAATTTTCAACCGCAGGCACAAGCAGGCGCAGGCGCACCGGCAGGTTCAGCTCCATAATCATCTGCGCAAGGCCGATGGCTGTGGCCGCGCCGCCCATGTCCTTTTTCATCAGCCCCATGCTTGCGGCAGGCTTCAGGTTCAGCCCGCCGGTATCAAAGCAAACGCCCTTGCCGACAAGGGTGATTTTCGGGTGGTTTTCATCCCCCCAGATCAGGTCGACCAAACGCGGCGCGTCTGTAGCGGCGCGGCCGACCGCGTGGATCATGGGCAGGTTTTCCTTCAGCAGATCATCGCCCACAATAGCCGAAACTCTTGCATTGTGGCGCAGCGCAAGCGCGGTAATCGCGGCTTCGAGCGCTGCGGGCGTCATATCATTGGCGGGGGTGTTGATCAGATCGCGGGTCAGGTAGGTGGCGCGTGCTTCTGCCAGAATGCGTGCGGCATCTATCCCGTTGGGGGCAACAAGCCGCGCAGCCTGGCTTGCCTGCTTGCGATAGCGGTCAAACCGGTAGGCTGCAAGCAGCCATGCCAGCGCAGCTTCGGCGCGCTCGCCTGCATCCAACCCGTCGGCGAAACGATAGTCACCTTCAGGCAGTCTGGCGGCGATTGTCGCCATATGGAAGCGACCGCGCGCGCGCGCGGCTTCATCGCCCCAACCAACCAGCACGGCGCGCAGGCTGCCGTTAGCATTGGGAATAAGCGCAAGCTCCCCCAGCTTGGCCGCAAAGCCCGACCCCGTTACCCAAGCGTGCGCCGCATCGTCGAGTGCCGCCAGCGTTTGGGGCAGGTTTTGCGGGGTAACGGCGTGAATTGGTGTGGCATTTTCGGCGCTTGAAAAGCTGGCAGACATGGAAACTCCTTTGTGACTACGCGCAGCTTAGTCCCTTGCCAAAGGAAGGTGAAGTGCAGTGATGGGGTTGAGTTCTGACGAAAAAGGCATCATTTATACCCAAACAAAATGGGTGGTTGATCATGAAACACGCAAAGCCGTTGCCAACATTTCTGAGCAAAAGATTCGCTGGCTGGAAGGCAACGACCTATACCGAAAATTCCGCCTGGTATGCGCGCCTTGCCGATGAGGGCCAGCGCCCGCGTGCGATGATCATTTCGTGTTGTGACAGCCGCGTGCATGTGACCAGCATTTTCGGCGCGGAAACCGGCGAGTTTTTCATTCACCGTAACATTGCCAACCTTGTGCCGCCCTATATGCCCGATGATGATTTGCACGGCACATCGGCGGCCATTGAATATGCGGTGCGGTTTTTGAAGGTCTCCAATTTGCTGGTGGTCGGGCATTCCAACTGTGGCGGCGTGAGCGCCTATCATGACCTGTGCGACAATACCGGCAAGGAATTAAGCGGCGAGTCAGAGTTTATTGGCCGCTGGATGGAAATTCTGAGGCCCGGCTACGAGAAGCTGGACTCAGGCGAAACCGACCGCAGCAAACGGCTTACGCAGCTTGAGAAAAATGCCGTATTGGTAAGCTTGGAAAACCTGATGAGCTTTCCCTTTGTGGCGGATGCGGTCGAGGCTGGCACGCTGAGTCTGCACGGGTTGTGGAACGAAATCCGCAATGGCGAGTTGGAATTTTACGATGCGGCCAGCGGCACATTCCGCTCGGTCTAGCCCTGTTTGGCCCCGCAGAAGCGGGGCCGTTTGGCGCTAGTTGCCTTCCATATAAAGTTCCATATCCGATGGCCAGCCAAGCTCGTAGCCAAAGGTGATGGACTGTTGCGCGCCCACAGCAAGGGTCAGATCCCACGCCACAACGCCGCGTTTGCCGTCAACTCCGGTTTCGGTAATGCGTGGGCTGGCAGAAACATTCACCGTCAGGTCTTCTTGTTCCGACACTGGAATGCGGTCGAGAATGCGCAGATCAAACGGCATGGCAGTTACATTTTCGGCGGTAATTACAAAACGATCCCCGCGCCGGTTGGACGAGGTGAAAACGCCGGTATCGCCCTCTTCGCGTGATAGAATGCGGTGGCTGACAAGCAGACCTTCAATTGCGCCAAAGGGTATATCAATCGTGTTTCCGGCGGCTGTGAGCGGGAGTTGAAACGCGCCGATCATCGCACCATCGCGGAACAGGCGGGCATTGCCGGGCAGCAAAACCTCGTCGCTGCCATTGGTCACTTGCGCCATATAAAACGCCGTGGCATCGCTGCGCGGCACGGCAAGGGCGGTCACCTCGACATCCATTTCCTTGCGATCAAGCGCAAGCTGAACCTCGGTGCCATCACCGGCCAGCGATACGGCATCGGGCATGGAATAGACAACCGTTTGCCCCTGAAAACTGGCTACAGCCGCCAAAACGCGGGCGCGTGGGGCTTCTTCTGCCCTGACCATGGGTGCGGGCGGCGCGGCCATCGCGATCGCCCCCATCGCATCAGCAGCTTCAAGCCGCATGGGTGGATCTATCCGCGCGATCAACGCATAAATCTCGCTGGGCGCGCTTTGGGCGCTTGGCATGGCGGTGGAAAGCGTCAGCGCAATATCCTCCCAGTTTTCGCCGGTATCCTGCAGCACCTGAATGTTGCGCTCAACCAACAGCGCCGGTGTCTCGCCAAGGCTGAGGCTGATATCGTAAAGCGGCCGCCAAAAGGCCGGCCCGACCAGATAGCTGATTTCCAGCATGCCCGATGTTGCCGCTTCGGCTGATACGGCGATGGAAAGGCGCGGGCTGTCATTTTCCGGCAGCAGCAGCGCTGCAAGGCGCTGGCGGGCCCTGGCTACTTCTAGGACTAATTCGTTACGCTCGGCGCGCAAAGCCGTGGCATCAATGCGCGCCTGCAGGGCGGCGGCAAAAGCGGCATTGGTTTCCTCGCCAATCATCGCGGCTATGGCGCGCAGGTCTTCGGCGCTTGCACTATCTAGCTGGTCGGCAGCCTTTGTCTGGCCGACAGCGTTCAAAAACGCGATTTGCGCTTCGGCGGCGCGCTGGCGAAGGGTTGCGCCCTCAACCTCATAATCCTTGGCCTGCACAGCGGCTTCAAGCCGTTCTATCTCGGCCTCGATCGCGCGGCTTTCGGGGGTGGCAACGGGTTCACTTGGCGGCAGGTTGTTGCGGCGCATCTCGAATGTGCCCAGCGTAAAATCGCCCTGCCCGACAATGCGCAGGGTTGAAAAGTCAAACGCATCGGGTAGGTCGGATATGATGACATGATGCGCGCCTGCATCCACATCAAACGGCACCATGCGGGTGACTTTGGCACCTTGCGGGTAGACCGTGGCCGCCGTAATGGCGCTGTTAACGGGAATATCTTCAGCCCAGGCCGCATGGGCCATAAGGGCAATAATGCTGGTATAAACGAGCGTTTTCATCTGGCTGGCTCCGCAATCAATGATAGCACAAGCCTTGCCGAATGCGGCCGCAAAAGCAAGCGGCGCCCACAGGCGCCGCAGGCAATGCGCGGAATTGCGCGCCTAGCCTTTCTTCAGAACCCGGCGGCCCAGCAATTCGGCAATTTGCACGGCGTTCAGCGCGGCACCCTTGCGCAGATTATCCGACACGCACCACAGGTTGATGCCGTTATCAATGGTCGGGTCTTGGCGGATGCGGCTGATATAGGTGGCGAACTCGCCCACGCATTCCACCGGCGTGATATAGCCGCCATCCTCGCGCTTATCGATAACCATAACGCCCGGCGCTTCGCGCAGAATGTCACGCGCTTCGGCCTCGTCGAGATGGTCTTCAAACTCGATATTGATCGCCTCGGAATGGCCAACAAAAACCGGCACACGCACGCAGGTTGCGGTGACCTTGATCGTTTTGTCGACGATCTTTTTGGTTTCGGCGACCATTTTCCATTCTTCCTTGGTCTGCCCGTCTTCCAAAAACACATCAATATGCGGGATCACGTTGAAGGCGATCTGCTTGGTGAATTTCTTCGCCTCATGCTCTTGCCCCGGCACGTAAATGCCCTTGGTTTGCAGCCAAAGCTCGTCCATGCCTTCCTTGCCCGCGCCAGAAACAGACTGGTAGGTGCTGACGACAACGCGCTTGATGCGCGCTCGGTCGTGCAGCGGTTTCAACGCCACGACCATTTGCGCGGTGGAGCAGTTTGGGTTGGCGATGATGTTCTTGTTCTTATACTGCTCGATCGCGTCCGGGTTCACCTCGGGCACGATCAGCGGCACAAGCGGGTCATAGCGGTAAAGCGAGCTGTTATCGATGACGACACAACCAGCCTTGGCGGCGATGGGTGCATATTTCTTTGTGGCCTCCGAGCCGATGGCAAATAGTGCCATGTCCCATCCGGCAAAGTCAAACCCGTCAAGGTCTACGCATTTCAGGGTTTTATCGCCAAAGCTGCATTCGGTGCCAAGCGAGCGGCGGCTTGCCACAGCGGCGATCTTGTCGACGGGAAATTCCCGTTCGGCCAGAATGTTCAGCATTTCGCGGCCCACATTGCCTGTGGCGCCAACAACGACGATATTATAGCCCATTACGCGATTCTCCTGAAAATACGGGGCGGATGCGTCGCGGTTCTAGCGGTTGTTTTGCCAAGAATAAACGCCAAAACGCCATGACCACCGTAAAACCGCAGGTTTGTGTTTTGCGGTGCAGGGATGCTGTGCGATAGAGATTGTCTGAACAGCCCGCAGGACAGGAAAGCCATGACGATGGATGAAGGCGATATTCACATCAAAGTGCAGGCAAGCAAGGCCGCAGCGTGGTTTTTCGTAGGCTTTGTCGGGTTGATAGGTCTGGCGTTTTTCCTGGGCGGCCTTGCGGGGCTGTTTGATAACCCGGATGCCGACGGCGTCGTGCTGGTTTTGCTTGGCGCGGCTTGCCTGTTTTTGGCAACACGGCTTGGCAGGCATTTCCTGTTGCCGCGCATGACCGTTGGGGCTGACCAGTTGGTGGTGCGGCCATTCTGGGGGGGGACCGTGGTTTGGCCCTTCGCCACTGCTGTAAGCTGGAGCACGCGCCGGCAATTGATTGAAAAGTCATGGCGCGGCCGAAGACTGCCTATTCCCATCACCATTGAACGGCTGGTGCGCACCGATCAATCCGGCAAGGAACATGTGCTGGTTTTGCCCGGATTTGCCGGGCAGAACGAACGGATGCTGAAGGCGATTGCCCAACGCAGTGGTAAGCCGGTAACAGCGGATTAGGTTACAAGCTGCGCGGTGCGCGAACGCGACCTTTTGGCAGGGGTATTGGATTGGCGGGACTGGTCGGAGTGAGAGGATTCGAACCTCCGACCCCCTGCTCCCGAAGCAGGTGCGCTACCAGGCTGCGCTACACTCCGACGGGGTCGGATTTACTGCCAAATCCTCTGGCGCACAAGATCATTCTGGAAATCTTCTGCGCGGGTCGGAAATTCAGGTTTGACCTCTTCGACAGTCATGTTAGTTTTTCGCTTTAACTTAGATCATTGGAGCGCGCATGGCCGGTATTGATATCTATAAATTCGATTATCCAAAGGAACTTACCGATGCTGACTGGCAGAAGGCCAAGGGTAAAATTGGCAAGTTGCATAAAACCGGGCTTGGGGCCGAACTGACAAGGGGCGAGGCGCTCTTCAAATCGGTCGACAAAACGGTGCTAGACCCGTCGTCAAACCCGCATAAAACCTATGAATCGCTTGCAGATGCGGTAAAGGCCGCAAAAGCACACTATGCTGACAAGGTGCTGGCCGTATCCAAGCACATGGATAAAATTATTGCAGCAGCCGACGCAGCCTCGGCCAAATTGAAAAAGGCGGTCGGCGGTGGAAGCGCTGCCAAAGCAGCAGACGCAGTGAAGAAAATGGCCGAGCAATTCCGCGTGACCTGCAAAAGTCTCGATCTTGAAACACCGATTGCCAAGGTGAAGGCCGATATTGACAAGAAGAACATGCTCGCCGCCAAATTGATGAAGCAGTCAATTTCCAAATGGGCGACTGGCGCCAAGGCTTTCTTGTCAGACCCAACCTGGCAAAGCTGGGATTCAAACGTCAAACAGCAAGGTCGCAGTGTTTCCAACTCGGTTGCCCAGTTGCAGGAATATCGCGCCCAATTCTGGAAGGACTTTGAAAAGTTCAAGGGGTTTGACGCCACGACACTTGGTTTGAGCAAGGACGACCCCAAACTTGGCGATAAAATGTCGAAGCTTGTGAAGCTGGCAACGGTGCAAGTTAAGGCCATCGCCGCCTTCAAGCCCTAAGCGCACAGCGAAAAAAAGCAAAAGGGCCATCCTCGCGGCGGCCCTTTTTAGTTGTCGTTTGGCGTCGCTTTTGGTGTAGTTAGAGGCTAGCCTGCAGCGCTGCCACAATCGCATCGCCTATTTCGGTGGTGCTGATTGCGCTGCCGCCTTCCGGCCCCAGCAAATCGGCGGTGCGAGCACCGCTGGCCAGCACGGTTTGCACCGCAGCCTCCAGTCGGTCAGCCTCGGCGCCCATATCGAACGAATAGCGCAGCGCCATGGCAAAGCTGAGGATACAGGCAATCGGGTTGGCCATGCCCTGCCCCATGATATCCGGCGCCGAGCCGTGGACCGGTTCATACAACGCCTTAGGCCGTCCGCCTTGCATCGGCGCGCCAAGGCTTGCACTGGGCAACATGCCGAGCGACCCGGTCAGCATGGCGGCGCAATCCGACAGGATGTCGCCAAACAGGTTATCGGTAACGATCACGTCAAACTGTTTGGGCCAGCGCACAAGCTGCATGGCGCCATTATCAGCATACATATGGCTCAACTCGACATCGGGGTATTCGTTATCATGCACATATTGCACTTCCTCGCGCCACAGAATGCCGCTTTCCATGACATTGGCCTTTTCCATCGAGCAGACCTTGTTGCTGCGCTTGCGCGCAAGCTCGAAGGCCGACCGCGCAACGCGGCGAATTTCCTCGGTGGTGTAGCGCTGCGTATTGATGCCAACGCGGCCACCCTCGTTATCGGGAAAAATACCGCGCGGCTCGCCGAAATAAACGCCCGAGGTCAGCTCGCGCACGATCATGATATCAAGCCCGGCCACGACGTCTTTCTTGAGGCTGGAGAAATCGGCCAGCGCATCAAAGCATTGCGCGGGGCGCAGGTTGGCAAACAGGTCCATTTCCTTGCGCAGGCGCAGCAACCCACGCTCGGGCTTTACGCTGAAATCGAGGCTATCATATTTCGGCCCGCCAACCGCACCAAGCAGCACGGCATCCACCGCCTGGGCCTTGGCCATCGTGTCGTCATGCAAGGGCGTGCCATGTACATCATAGGCTGCGCCGCCAACAAGGTCTTCGCTGAGATCAAACGTCAGCCCGCGCGCATCGCCGAACCATGCAATGACCTTGCGAACCTCGGCCATGACTTCCGGGCCGATCCCGTCACCGGGGAGTATGAGCAATGAGGGGTTGGACATGGATGCACCTGATTTGTTGGAAATACAGCCGCAGGGCTAGACAATTGGGCCGCGCGCGTCAAGCCAGCAGGTGGCGTGCCAGCATATCCCAAACCGCGCGCACACGCGGATTGCGCAGCATGATGGCTGGATGATCGACCGCGTGAACCATTCCGAAATCTACAGCGACCACGGCAAGCACACGAATATGGTGGAAAGCTTCTTTAGCCGCCTGCGCAACATGGTCGAAGGCCAGCACCACGGCGTTAGCCCCAAATACCTGCACCAGTATGCGAACCACGCTGCATGGCTAGAAGACAATCGCCGCACCGATAACGGCACTATGGCTCATATCGTGGTCAGCAACGCGATGGGCGCTCCTATCAGCCGTAGCTGGAAAGGGTATTGGCAGCGGGCAGCTTAATCAGTGTGGCATTGTGCTGCTATGGTGCGGATAAATTGATCAATTAGTTGCACCACCATCGTTTAAAGTCCTAAGATATTAAGATCACTATTGGGTGAAGGGTGTTTGATGGCGCAGAAAAAATCTCTACTTGATAGAATGAAGGCCAACCCAAGGGATGACTGGACAATCAATGACGTTGAGGCGCTTTGTAAGCAAGTCGGTCTAGATTTTCGAAAACCCAATGGAGGGTCGCACCACGTGACCTCTAGTCATCATCTGTTTGGAAATGTCACAGTGCCCCACAAGAGACCTATAAAACAGGGATACATTAAGAGTTTGGTGAGTTATGCTGAAGCACACCGGCAAGCGGAAAGGAGGAAAAAGAATGACTGATACAAGATACACTGTTGTTGTCGTTCCTGATGAGGAGGATGGCGGATACTACGCTTACATCCCCGACCTTCAAGGGTGCATGGGTGATGGCGAAACCCCACAAGATGCTGTGGTAGATGTAATATCTGCCTCACATGCTTGGGTAGAAGCGCAGCAAGAGCGTGGCGCAGAGATACCAAAGCCCGGCGAAGAGAGTGAAAGAATTGATCAACAGATGCGGGAGCAGGCCGACTACATCCAGAAGCTTGAAAATGACTTGGCTGTAGCGAATCGGGCGATTCGTGAACTCAAAGCACAACCTGCACCACGTTTTCCATCTTCGCCTGTTATGACAAGGTTCCGTGTCGCGGGCTGACCTTTGGCTGGCCCTTCACTGGGCCAGCACCCACAACGCCCCATCCCTACACACCAGCCCCTTAACCTCTAACCGCAGAAACGCCTGATAAGCCCTGTTTGCAGCGCCTCTAGGCTTTATGTCTGCCCGCAGCCTGCGTATCACGGCCCCGATCTGGCCTGTCGTCTTTGGCCCGTGTTTCAAAGCGGCCAGTATCAGCCGCTTTGTGTCGCCACGCTTTAGCGGCTTGGTTTCCATATACAGGCGAGGGGCCACACCCCGCATATCGAGCAACACCTCAGCCAGCTTGCCTTGCTGACCCCCCTGTTTTCGAAGCGCCTGTAGCGCGTTGTCTATGGTCTTGTCCTGCATGGTGGCAGGGTAGCCGATCAGGCGCGCAAAGGATTCTCTTTTCTTGGTGCGTTTGATACATAAGGCCGCATATGCCTATCTGCCTGATATGGCCCGCGCGGCTGTAGGGCTGGCCGAAGCACGCACCAACCTGCCCCGCTTTGCCGATATTCCGTATGCGGCGTCTACGCCCCATTGAATTTCAGGTTGCGGGCTTCGGCGATGGGAT
>JBBDJE010000065.1:0-10532 GCA_040880065.1 Paracoccaceae bacterium
GCCGCGCGCCGAGATCATATCAGCTTATTGGCAATTTGCCGCGCCGACATAGTTCCAGCTGTTAAGGCCTGCCTGAATGCTGGCGGCAACCTCCTCAGCCGAAGACCCGCCTGACAGCAGCGTCTGGTAGCCATCGGCAACCAACTGGCCATAGGACGGCTCGCCTGCGTTCAGCGCATAGGCGAAGAACGGGGTGGGGGCAGCGGAATTGTCGGCGATCATGCCGGCAACCATGTTCAGCCGCTCATCTTCAACCGTGTATTCCGCACCGTATGCCGGAAGCTCGCCCACTTGGGCCACAAACAACTCGGCAAACTCGCGCGTGGCGGTATAGGCCATCACGGCGGCAACAGCATCGGCTTTATCGCTGGCAGCATTGGCCAGATAGGTGCCATCACCAAAGGCATAAACCTTGCCATTGTCACCGGGAACCGGCATGAAGCCCAATACCAGATCGGGGTCGATTTCATACATCGGCGAGGTCGGGCCGGAAGACCAGACACCGTCGATCATCATCGCGGCCTCACCCAAGGCAACAGCAGTGCGCATCGCGCCGTAATCATCGGCCATGGGCGAGGGGTTCATATAGCCTGCCGCTTGCCAGTCGGCCACGGCCTGAAGCGTTGCCACAAAGGCCGGGTCGGTAAAGCAGATGGTGCCGTCGATCAGCCCTTGTGCGGTGGCGTCATCCACCATGCCGGCGGTCATCACCTCGCCCACAACCTGATTGAGCCACCAGCCGGAACGCGCGCCGAACGCCATGGGGGTAACGCCCGCAGCAGCCAGCGCATCGGCAGCGGCGGTCAGCTCTTCCATCGTCGTGGGCAGGGCAATGCCATTGGCCTCGAATACGCCCTTGTTATAGATGATGCTTTCCATCTGGATGGCGAAGGGCACGCCGTAAATCTGCCCATCGGCACCCATGGCGGCGGTCATCGCGGCGGGGGCCATGCTCGACAGATCGACACCTGCCAGCGGCACGATCACGCCCGCATCAATGAAGCTGGCCAGCCATGCAGCACCGGCGCGGCCCTGAAAAATGTCGGGGCCACCGGATTGCAGGTCAATGCGCAGTTTCGTGTCATAGTCATCGGAATTCAGGCGCACGAAATTGATGGTCACGCCATCAATGAGGTTATTGTCTGAAATATGCTGCCAGAGCGGGATTTCCTGCTCGCGCCAGCTATAAATCGTCACCTCTTCGGCGGCTGCGGTCTGGCCAACGGCCAGAAATGTGGTGGCCAGCAGCAGGCCTGTCAGTTTATGCGAGGTCATGTTTCTCTCTCCCAGTTTTGCGCCGTGGCGCGGTTGTTGAACGCGGGGCTTTGTCCCGGTCACACTTCATTGAGGGCGGCGCGCAGATGGCCTTGCGCCGCCTCCAGAATTTTTGTGGCATGCTCTGTGTTGCGCGCACCGCTGGCCAGCAGAACGGCCAGCTTCACCGCACCGTTGGCCGTTGTCAGATGCAGGTGCGCGGTTGGCAGATCACAGCCGGAAATGCGCGCCACAATGCGCGCGGCGCGGTCTTTGAGCTTGGCGTTATCGGCCACAAGGTTGACCATCATCCCGTCATGGACATGGCCAAGAAGCACGCCCATCAGGCTCGACATGGCGTTGAGCGCGGCCTTTTGTGCGGTCGCCGCCCCCAGACGGGTAGAGCCGGAAATAACCTCGGGCGGGGTTTCAAGGCAGATGCCGATATCGGCCAGCGCCAGCATGGGGCTGGCGGGCGTGTTTACAATGGCAATGCGCTTGGCCTGCGGTGCGGCTTTTAAAAACGCCAGCGGGTAGGGTGTGGCCCCCGATGCGGAAACGGCGATGATGCAGTCATTCGGCTGCACGCTGCTGGCCGCTTGCCGCGCTTCCTTGGCGTCATCCTCGGTGTTGCCGGTCATATGCTGCAGGCTGGCCGCACCCCCGGCAAGCGAGATGACGATCTGCGCGGGTGACAGGCCGAACGTGCCGCAAAGCTCCAGCCCGTCGGCCATACCCATCAGCCCCGAACTGCCCGCCGCCGCGTAAATGAGCCGCCCGCCATTGCGAATGGCCGTGGCCATCGCCTCGGCGCCTTCCTGTAGCGCGGGCAAGGCCGGGTGCAGGCTGGCCAAAGCGGCCAGTTGCCCGTCAACCAAAGCTAACAGAATCGCCGACGGCGCCAGGGTATCTAGCCCGAGTGCAAGGTCATGCGGCTGTTCGGTCTTGCGCAGAGTCATGGTGATTCCTTTGCCATTCCTAATACAATGCCAAAACAATACCATTTGTCTACAACTTTCTGACAAGCGGCAAAAAATTGTTAAAAATTGCAGTGTGAGCAGTAAGTTTAACCCATTTAAGCAAAGGTGTTGCGCGCTGAAACTTTATAGGTATTATATCGGTATCTAATTTATGGTTTGGTATTGAAATGACCGGTTGCGGAAAGGGTGGCGCATGAAAATCGACGAACTGCTTGCGCCCAGTCGCTGGCTGCAACCCAATGGCGGGCCACGCTATTTGCAGCTTCGCCGCCATATCGAAGCCGCGATTCAGGATGGCGCTTTGGCCCCTGCCAGCCCACTTCCGGCTGAACGCGAAATTGCAGCAATAACCGGGCTTTCGCGCGTAACTGTTCGCAAGGCCGTGGAAACGCTGGTGGATGACGGGCTGATCGTGCAGCGGCGCGGTTCGGGCTCTTTCGTGGCCTCCAAGCTGCAACGGGTTGAGCAATCGCTCTCGCGGCTGACATCTTTCACCGAGGATATGGCGCGGCGCGGCATGGTTGTGCAAAGCAAATGGCTGGAGCGCGGGTTGTTCATGCCCTCGCCGCAAGAGGTGGTGGCGCTGGGGTTGCGCGGTGGCGATTCGGTGGCGCGCATTGCGCGGCTGCGCTGTGCCAACGGGCAGCCCATGGCGATCGAGCGTGCCGCCCTGTCGGCCGAACTGTTGCCAAACCCGCTGCAGGTTGAAGCCTCGCTCTATGCGGTGCTTGAACGTGACGGCAACCGCCCGGTACGCGCTATCCAGCGCATTTCGGCCACCAACCTGACCGGCAGTAATGCCGAGCTTTTGGGCGTGGAACCGGGCGCGGCCGGGCTGCGGATCGAGCGCACATCCTACCTTCCGAGCGGCCGGGTGGTCGAGTTTACCCAGTCGATCTATCGCGGCGATGCCTATGACTTCGTCGCAGAACTCCAGATCTCAGGATAAGACATGACCCAGACCCATATGGCGCGTGAAGTTATGGAAATTCCGGCAGCATCCCGGCGGTTGCTGAGCGAGGGGCGCAGCGCGATTGAAGCGGCTGCCGCCGATTTGCGCGCCCAAAACCCGGCCTTTGTGTCAACCGTGGCGCGTGGCTCGTCGGACCATGCTGCGACATTCCTCAAATATGCCTGCGAGTTGTCACTTGGCCTGCCTGTCGCCTCGATCGGGCCGTCGGTTGCGTCGATCTTCGGGGCGAAGCTGCGCTTGGCTGGTTCAGCCTGTTTTACGATTTCACAATCGGGCCAAAGCCCCGACATCGTGGCCATGGCGCAGGCAGCATCCGATGCGCAGGCCTGCACTCTGGCCATTACCAACCAGCCGGGTTCACCGCTCGCACGTGCCAGCCGCAACACTGTGCCGATTATGGCCGGGCCAGAGCTAAGCGTTGCGGCAACAAAAACCTTTGTTACCTCGGCGCTTGCGGGCCTTGCCGTGCTGGCGCATTGGGGGCGCGATGATGCGCTTATCGCCGCGATTGATGCGCTGCCCGACCAGCTTGAAGCAGCTGCAACGCTTGATTGGTCGCCCCTGCGCGAGGCGCTTTTGGAGCGAGACTCGATGTATGTTCTGGGCCGTGGCCCGTCTTATGCCATGGCCTGCGAAGCGGCGCTGAAGTTCAAGGAAACCTGCGGTATTCATGCCGAGGCTTATTCCAGCGCCGAGGTGCTGCACGGGCCGGTCGAAATTGTCGACGGGGCTTATCCGGTGCTGGTGCTGGCGGCGCGCGATGCCGCCGAAGGCGCGGCGATGGGCGTGGCCGAGCAGCTTGCCAGCCGAGGTGCGCAGGTCTTTGCCACATCCGACATGGCCAATGCAGCAACGCGCCTGCCTTTCGTTGCCACTGGCCACCCGCTGACCGAGCCTTTGGCGCTGATCACCGGGTTTTATGCCTTTATCGAGCAGTTAGCGCGCGCGCGCGGCCGCAACCCCGATACCCCCGCCAATTTGCGTAAAGTGACAGAGACAACCTGATGTCGTTTGCACTGATCGGGGCCGAAATATTTGACGGCGACAGCCGCAAAACCGGCCATGCACTCTTGATAGATGCGGGCCGCGTTGTTGGTGTGCTGCCACCGGGGCAATTGCCCGAGGCTGTGGAGTTGCGCGCGCTGGATGGCGGGCTGCTTGCACCCGGCTTTGTCGATGTTCAGGTAAATGGCGGTGGCGGGGTTATGCTGAACGATGCGCCCGAGGCCGCCACAATGGAGGCGATTGCCAAAGCGCATTTGCCCTTTGGTACAACAAGCCTGCTGCCCACGCTGATCACCGACACGCCCGCACATGTGCGCGCCGCCATTGCTGCCGCGCATGCCTGCACCGCGCCCGGTGTGGCGGTGCCCGGTGTGGCGGTGCCCGGTGTGGCGGTGCCCGGTGTGGCGGGGCTGCACTTGGAAGGGCCGCATCTTTCAGTTGCGCGCAAGGGCGCACATGACCCCTCGCTCATCCGCGCGATGTCGGATGAAGACCTTGCCGCGCTTTGTGAAGCCGCGCAAACCCTGCCAAGCCTTTATGTGACGGTGGCACCGGAATCGGTGAGCCCTGCGCAAATCCGGCAACTTGCCGCTGCGGGCGCGGTCGTGTCGCTCGGCCATAGTGATTGCGGCTACAGCGCTGCCAGCGCCGCCTATGATGCCGGTGCCAAAGCCGCCACGCATTTGTTCAACGCGATGAGCCAGTTGAGCAACCGCGAACCCGGCATGGTGGGCGCGCTGCTCAATGAAGGGCGGGCCTTTGCCGGGATTATTGCCGATGGTATCCATGTTCACCCCGCCACCCTGCGCGTGGCATTGGCGGCCAAGCAAGGGCCGGGGCGGTTGTTTCTGGTAAGCGATGCGATGGCCACAATTGGCACAGATATGCGCAGCTTCACGCTCAACGGGCGCGAAATTCTGCGCGAAAACGGTCGGCTTACGCTGGCCGATGGCACGCTGGCCGGGGCGGATCTGGATATGATTTCCGCCGTGCGCTTTATGGTTGATGTGATGGGCGTGGCGCGCGATGAAGCCCTGCGCATGGCCGCAACCTACCCCGCCGAACTGCTGGGCCGCGCTAATGAGATTGGCACGCTGTGCCCCGGTGCGCAGGCCGATATCCTGTGGCTGGGTGCGGGGCTCGATATTCGGCGCATCTGGCAGCGTGGCAAGCCTGTGCTTCAGTAAAGAATACCCTGAAGTGTGGTCATATCGCGCGCCAAATGAACGTATACAGCGGCACACATTTTCCTTGATCCTGATATATTTCCTCGTTAGGTTTCGTATCGGAAACACAGCGGATGATTGGAATAGATGTGAGCGAAGCCCTGAAGACCGTTTTTTACCCTCTACATCAAGAGCTTGGCGCACAATTCACCACGTTTGCCGGTTATGATATGCCGCTGCGCTACCCGATGGGCGCGCTGGACGAGCATTTGCACACCCGCACGGCGGCAGGTTTGTTTGATGTGTCGCATATGGGGCAGATTTTTCTGAGCGCGCCCGACGGCGTGCCTGCGGTGATGGCGGCGCTGGAGGCGCTTGTTCCCGTTGATTTGCTGGCGCTGAAGCCCGGACGCCAGCGCTATGGGCTGTTCACCACGCCCGATGGCGGCGTGATTGACGACCTTATGGTCGCCAATTTGGGTGACCGCGTTTACATGGTGGTGAATGCTGGTTGCAAAGCCGCTGATATGGCGCATTTGCAGGCGCATTTGCAGGGTGTGGAATTTGCGCTGCATGAGCGCGCCTTGCTGGCGCTACAAGGGCCAAAGGCGGTGGAAGCGCTGGCAAGTCTCGCCCCTGAAGTGGCCAATATGAAATTCATGGATGTGCGCGAAATGACCGTTGGCGGGGCCGATGTGATTGTGGCGCGTGCAGGCTATACCGGCGAAGACGGGTTCGAAATTTCGCTTGATAACGCCGATGCCGAAGCCTTTGCGCGCAAGCTACTGGCGCATGAAGCTGTTGCCCCCATTGGCCTTGTGGCGCGCGACACGCTGCGCCTTGAAGCCGGCCTTTCGCTCTATGGCCACGAGCTTGGCTTGGATATGACGCCGATTGAAAGCGGCATTGGCTGGGCGATTAACAAGGCGCGGCGTGCCGGTGGCGCGCGGCAAGGCGGCTTTCCGGGTGCTGCGCGTATTCTTGATGAAATGGCCAATGGCGCGAAGCGCATGCTGGTGGCGGTGACGGGCGAAACCCGCGCCCCCGTGCGCGAAGGCGCGCAGGTTTTTGCCCGGGCCGAGGGCGGTGAGGCGATCGGCCATGTCACCTCGGGCGGGTTTGGCCCCAGCCTTGGCGGCCCCTGCGCGCTGGCGCTGGTCGATGCGGGCCATGATGCTGAAAGATACTACGCCGAAGTGCGCGGCCGCCGCCTTGCGATGAACCGCGCCACCCTTCCCTTTACCCCCCATAACTACGCCCGATAGGAGCCCGATATGCGCTATACCGATGACCATGAATGGATAAAAGCCGATGGCGATGCCTTTACCATTGGCATTACCAACCACGCCCAAGAGGCGCTTGGCGATATCGTGTTTGTGGAACTGCCCGCAGTGGGCGACAGTTTTTCCAAGGGCGATGTGATGGCGACGGTCGAATCCGTCAAGGCCGCCTCGGACATTTACGCACCGTTTGATGGCGAGATTACCGCCGCAAACGAGGCCCTTGCCGACGAGCCGGGCACCGTCAACGCGGCCCCGACAGCCGGTGGCTGGTTTGTGAAGATGACCGCGACCGATACCAGCCAGCTCGACGCATTGCTGGACCAAGCCGCCTATGATGCGCTGATCGACTAACCCAATAAGCTAGGAATATACCATGCGCAGCGCCGATTATTCTGCCGCCCGCGACAATGCCTTCATCGCCCGCCATAACGGGCCGAATGGCGATGACGTGGCCGAAATGCTGAAAACCTGCAAGACCAACGGGCTTGACCAGTTGATCGAGCAGACAGTCCCATCCGACATTCGCAATCCGGAACCGCTGGCTTTGGGTGCCCCGATGTCCGAAGGGGCGCTGCTGCGGCATATGCGCGAAATTGCCGATATGAACGCGGTGTTCACCAGCCATATCGGACAGGGCTATTACGACTGCATCACCCCGCAGGTGATTGAGCGCAACCTGCTGCAAAGCCCCGCATGGTATACCGCCTATACCCCCTATCAGCCCGAAATCAGCCAGGGCCGTCTGGAAGCCTTGCTGAACTTTCAGACCATGGTCGCCGATCTGACCGGCCTTGATATGGCCAATGCCAGCCTGCTGGATGAAGCCACCGCCGCCGCCGAGGCCATGGCCATGGCGCAGCGGCAGGGCAAGTCAAAGGCGAATGCGTTCTTTGTTGATGAAGCGTGTCACCCGCAAACCATTGCCGTTATTCAAACCCGCGCCGAGCCGCTCGGTTGGGATGTGATCATCGGCAATCCCGATAATGTCGATCCAAGCGCCGTGTTTGGCGCAATCTTCCAATATCCCGGCACCGATGGCCGCTTGCGCGATTTGCGCGCCCCCATTGCCGCCGTGCAATCGGGCGGCGGGCTGGCCGTGCTGGCCTGCGATCTGCTGGCGTTGACCCTGCTGGCCAGCCCCGGCGAATTGGGGGCCGATATCGCCATCGGCTCGACCCAGCGCTTTGGCGTGCCCATGGGCTTTGGCGGCCCGCATGCCGCCTTTATGGCAACGCGAGACAAGTTCAAGCGCGCGCTGCCGGGCCGCATTGTCGGCGTGTCGGTCGACCGGCGCGGCAATGCCGCCTACCGCCTTGCGCTGCAAACCCGCGAACAGCACATTCGCCGCGAAAAAGCCACCTCGAACATTTGCACTGCGCAGGCGCTTTTGGCGATTACCGCCGCCATGTATGCCAGCTATCACGGCCCCGAAGGGCTGCGCGCCATTGCCGAACGTGTGCGCCGGCTGACCGCCGTGCTCGCCCGTGGCCTTGGCATTGACGGCCCGGTATTTGACACGATCCGCGTGCCGGTTGCCGATGTAGACGCAACAATCGCGAAGGCCGAGGATGCGCGCATCAACCTGCGCCGCTATGAGGGGGCGGTGGGTATCAGCCTTGATGAAACCAGCTTCCCGCGTTCGGTTGAAACCCTTTGGGCGGTGCTGGGCGTGGAGGCGGATTTCGCTACGCTCGATGCCGAAGTGATCCCCGATTACGCCGCACCGTTTGTGCGGCAAACCGAGTTTCTGACCCATCCGGTGTTCCATCTATACCGCACAGAAACCGAGATGATGCGCTATTTGCGCAAATTGTCGGATAAGGACCTGGCGCTGGACCGTGGGATGATTCCGCTTGGCTCTTGCACCATGAAGCTGAACGCCGCCGCCGAAATGGCCGCCATTACATGGCCGGAATTTGCCGGCATGCACCCGTTTTGCCCGCCCGAACAGGCCAAGGGCTATATCA
Organism: Paracoccaceae bacterium; assembly: GCA_040880065.1. Lineage (GTDB taxonomy): Bacteria > Pseudomonadota > Alphaproteobacteria > Rhodobacterales > Rhodobacteraceae > Abyssibius. The sequence continues at coordinate 8,629 of JBBDJE010000065.1, forward strand.
GGATGATCGACGAGTTGAACGCCGATCTGTGCGAGATCACCGGTTATGACGCCATGTCGATGCAGCCAAATTCCGGCGCGCAGGGCGAATATGCCGGGCTGATGGCCATTCGCGGCTATCATCGCGCCAATGGCGATGCGCATCGCGATGTCTGCCTCATTCCAAGCTCGGCCCATGGCACCAACCCTGCCTCGGCGCAAATGGCCGGGATGAAGGTTGTGGTCACCGGCTGTGACGCGCAGGGCAATGTCGATATCGACGATCTGGCCGCGAAAATTGCGCAACATGCCGAAAACCTCGCCGCGATCATGATCACCTATCCCAGCACGCATGGTGTGTTTGAAACCGAGATTCGCAAGATCTGCACCATGGTGCACGAGGCGGGCGGGCAGGTTTATATGGATGGCGCAAACCTCAACGCGCAGGTCGGCCTGTCAAAGCCCGGCAAGTTCGGCTCGGATGTCAGCCATTTGAACCTGCACAAAACCTTCTGCATACCGCATGGCGGCGGCGGGCCGGGCATGGGGCCGATTGGCGTTGGTGCGCATCTGGCCCCCTATCTGCCGGAGCATATTGAGGGCGGAAATGGTGCGCGGCAGGTTTCAGCGGCGCGCTTCGGTTCACCCATGATCCTGCCCATTCCTTATGCCTATATCAAGATGATGGGGGCCGAAGGGCTGACGCAGGCGACAAAACTGGCCATTCTCAACGCCAATTACATCGCCGATGCGCTCGCCGAGGATTACAAGGTACTGTATCGCGGTGCGCATGGCCGTGTGGCGCATGAATGCATTCTTGATATTCGCCCCATCAAGGATGTCTGCGGCATTTCCAACGAGGATATCGCCAAGCGGCTGGTCGATTTCGGCTTTCATGCCCCGACGATGAGCTTCCCGGTGCCTGGCACGCTGATGATCGAGCCGACGGAAAGTGAATCCAAGGTGGAACTCGACCGCTTCATCGCCGCGATGAAGGCGATCCGCGATGAAATTCGCGCGGTGGAACGTGGCGACTGGCCCGCCGATAACAACCCGCTCATCAACGCGCCCCACACTGGCCGCGACCTGACGGACGAGACATGGGACCACCCCTATTCTCGGCACAAGGCGGTGTTTCCGCTGGAAAGCCTGATTGCCAATAAATACTGGCCGCCGGTGAATAGGATCGACAATGCCTATGGGGATAGGAATTTGATCTGCTCCTGCCCGCCGCTGGAGAGTTATGCCGATGCGGCGGAGTAAACCAGGCCAAGCCCGTAGGGTGCGCATTCATTGCGCACCTTTACCCCACACCATGGTGCGCAATAAATGCGCACCATGGTGTGCCGTCGAACCCCAATTTCCGCTTGACCCTTTGCACCGCCTTCACTACTTAGCAGCACCGATGGCGAGGTAGCTCAGCTGGTTAGAGCACACGACTCATAATCGTGGGGTCGGGGGTTCAAGTCCCCCCCTCGCCACCATCACATCCCCTTCCCCTGTCCACAGCACCTGCACATGGCGGGGGCGATACGCTTGATGTTCAATTCTGCCTAAAGCCGGTTTATGGTTCCGAAATGACAGTAGATCTTTTTGCCCATTTCCCGCTGCGCAAGGGCCGGACGCATGAAAGCTGCGGCCCCGGTGCCACGGGCTTTGCGCTGGCGCTTGCAGGGCAGCTTGGCGGCGCTGTCATGTGGGTCGGGGCCTCGTGGAATGCGCGCGCGCTTAACCCTGTGGGCTTTAGTGCCTTTTTCGACCCGCAGCGCCTGTTGCTGGCCCGCCCAAAAACCCATTCCGAAACATTGGCCGTGGCCGAAGAGGCGTTGCGCGGGAGTGGACAAAACTTGGGGGTCATGCGGTGTGTTTTCTGTTTGCGACGGTCAGCCTTCCGTCGAGGACAGCGGCCCTTGTGACGGCAACGCG
>JBBDJE010000066.1:0-52805 GCA_040880065.1 Paracoccaceae bacterium
GCCGCGCGAGGTGCTTGCCCAGCAGATGAGCAACTGGCTGGGTGAAGAGATCAGCGCCAACATGCTGAATGCCTATGCCAGCCAAGCGCGCGAGGACCATACCATTCCGTATTTGCGGCTGCTGGCCTTGGTGCATGTCACCAGTGATGTGCGGCTGATGCAGCTTGGCGCTGCGCTGTTCGGGCATTCGGTGGTGGCGGATAAATACCTCCCATGGGTCGATGTGGGCCGGTTGGCGGATGAGCGCGACCAGATCAATGCCCAACTTGAAGCGGCCCGGTATTTGGCCCGCAAGGGAGGCCGGAGCTGATCATGCTGGAACTTACGGACATGAAGCAGTGGTGGACAGCACGAGAGCTGCTTGATGCTAATCCGCGTGGCCTGCCGGATTCAAAAAGTGCGCTAGCAATCCTTCTCGGGGAAATTCGGGGCAAGGTTTGCCCCGAAGGGAAGCCTCGCTCGCGCCGCCGTGAAGGGCGGGGCGGTGGATTCGAATATCACTACTATGCGTTTTCTGAACTCACGCGACTGGACCTGATTGCCTATTACCAACGCCAGCAGGCGGCGGTTGCCCAAGTGGATGGCGACCCCGCCGAGCGCGCTGCGCCGGATGCGCCGCAGGCGGTAAAAGACCAGTGGGCCATGTTCACGGCGGCTTCGGAAAAGAAGAAGGACAAGGCGCGGCGCAAGCTGGCAGTTGTGAAGTCGTTTCAGGTGCTGCGCGATCAGAATGTGCCGTTCAAGATTGCGCAGTTCGATATATCGCGCAGGTTCAAGCTTGGCGTTGGCACGATCAACAATTGGCGTAACGATTGCATTCGTGTGGCCGAGCGCGACTGGCTTGCGTTTTTGCTGCCCGCAAACAAAGGCCGCGTTAAAACGTCGGCGTTTACGCCTGCGGCATGGGATGCGTTCAAGGCCGATTATTTGCGGCTTGAGGAGCCAACGGCCACGGCCTGCTATGAGCGGCTGAAGGGCATGGCGGATGCGCATGGCTGGATTATTCCGAGCATTTATGCGGTGAAGCGCAAGCTGGCGCGCGAGGTGCCGGAGCGCGAGCAGATATTGGCGCGCAAGGGTGCCAAGGCGGCGAAGGGGCTGTTCCCGGCGCAGGAGCGTGACCGGAGTGATCTGCATGCGCTTGAGGGTGTGAATGCCGACGGCCATACGCTCGATGTGTGGGTGAAGTGGCATGATGGCGAGGTGATCCGGCCGGTTGCGACGATGATCGCGGATATCTATTCCAACAAGTTCCTTGCCTGGCGGATTGACAAGAGCGAAAGCGCCACGGCGGTGCGGCTGGCCTTTCATGACCTGTTTCGCGATTGGGGCATTCCGGATTGGGCGCTGCTGGATAATGGCCGTGCCTTTGCCAGCAAGCAGATTTCGGGGGGGCAGAAGACGCGGTTCCGCTTCAAGGTCAACCCTGATGAAAACGAGGGTATATTGACCGCGCTTGGTATCAGGGTGCATTGGGCGACGCCGTATTCTGGCCAGTCCAAGCCGATCGAGCGCAACTTTCGCAGTGTGTGTGACTATATCGCCAAAGCGCCGCAATTTGCGGGTGCTTATGCGGGCAACAGCCCGACAAACAAGCCCGGCTATACCCATGATCCGCGCAGCAAGGCCGTGCCATTTGACGATTTTATGGCGGTATTTGATGCGGGTATTCACGCCTATAATGCGCGCGATGGTCGGCGCTCTGCGGTGTGTGATGGCAAGTTGAGCTTTGATGCGGCTTTTGCGGCATCTTACGCCGATGTGCCGATCCGCAAGGCGCTGCCTGCACAGCTTTCAATGGCGATGCTGACCGCCACCAAGGTGACGGCGCGCAAGCCTTCGGGCGAGGTGCACCTGCTTGGCAACCGCTATTGGAGCCCATTTCTCAACCAGCATATTGGCCAGCAACTGACGCTGCGGTTCGATCCGGACAATCTGACGGTGCCGGTGCTGGTTTATGACGCAGAGGGGCGGTTCATCGGTGAGGCTGCCGCGCTTGAGGTGGCCGGTTTCCATTCGGTCGAGGCGGCGCGCACGCATGGCAAGGCAAGGCGCGATTACCTGCGCACCCTGCGCGAGGCCGAGCGCATCCAGAACAGCATGTCGCTTGATGAATATCTGAAGCTGATGCCCGAGGCCGGTGCGCCTGCGCCAGCACCGCAAACCAAGACGGTGCGCATGGTGAAGGTGGCCGGTGGGCGGGATCTGGAGGTTCTGCCACCAGCTGAGGCCGAATTGGACCGCCCGGTGAAAGGCGTCAATTTCGACGCGCTGCGCCGTGGGATCACGCTTTACCAAAACAATGACGAAATCTGATGGCGGGGGGTGTTCACAGCACCCTCCCGCCGGTGCTTAACATAAGGAGCTAAACGAGCATGGATAATACACAAGAAACGGCGCAGCACAATGATGCAGACGGGGCGGTCGGCACAGATGACCGCGTGCCGATGCATGACGCGGCGCATACACGCAGCTTACAGGCGCAATGCCGCGCGATCATGGAAAGCGAGAAGCTGAGCCAGGAGAAACTGGCGGCCGAATCCGGCATTGCGCGCGGCACATTCACCGCCTGGATGGGCGGTACATATAGCGGGCGGATGGAGCGCGTTTCCGGCCGTGTCGAGATGTGGCTGAATGCGCGCGAGGCGCATAAGGCTGCGGTCATGAAGGTGCCGCGCGCGCCGGGCTTTGTGCCCACACCGAGCACGCTTGAGTTCATGGACAGTTTGCGCTTTGCGCATACGCTGCCTGACATCGCTTTGATTGTTGGGCCTCCGGGCATCGGCAAAACCATGGCGGCGATGCATTACCGCGATATCACACCTAATGTGCTGATGATCACGGCCAGCCCGGCCACCTCCAAAGGCAACACCATTTTGCGCGAGCTGGCCGGTGCATTGGGCATTGTGCACGGCATGCCAGCGGCGCTTTACGAGCGCGTGCTCAAGGAGCTTGAGCGTAACCGGCCGCTGATCATTGTTGACGAGGTGCAGCACCTTGAGATGCAGGCGCTCGAGCAGCTGCGCTCGATCCATGACCGGTTGCAGGTTGGCCTTGCGCTGCTTGGCAACGAGACCGTGCATTCACGCATCACCAGCGGCATCAATGAGAGCGCGCATGCGCAGCTGATCAGCCGTGTGGGTTTTCGCATTCGCAAAGCATCAGCCAATCCGCGCGATGTTGACATATTGATTGATGCCTGGGGCATCGAGCGCGATGCCGAGGCTGCCGAGACGCTGCGCCTGATCGCCAAGCGCGCGGGAGCGCTGCGCGTGATGACCAAGGTGCTGCAATTGGCGAGCGTCATTGCCTCGGGCGAAAAAGAGACGCGCGGCAAGGCCCATATCATCGCTGCCTATCAGCAGCTTTCAAGCAATGGAGGTCGGCTATGAGCATGCAGGATGATCTGCGGGTCGCTGAGGGCGTGGCGCTGTTTCTGGAGTTCTTTCGCGAATCTGACGCCGCCTCGATCCGGGCCAGCATTACCGATGAGGCCATTCTTGATATTGTTGGTGCGTTGACCGATCTGCACCGGCGTGCCGGGGCGCTTGAAGATGAGGTGCTGATGCATCGCCATACGCGCCAGACCAAGCTGGTGCGTGCTGCGCTGAGCGATGATCTGGATGCGCCGAATGTCGTGGCCTTTCCAGCCCGCCAACGCGGTGTTGAGCATGGCGGACATACCGGCGGGGGGGCAGCGTGATGGCCCATGATATCGACCGCTTGATTGATGCCGCATGCGAAGTGTTTGGCGTGACCCGCGCGCAACTTTTATCTGCGCGCCGTGATCATGGTTCGGTTTATCCGCGCCATCTGATTTGCTGGATTGCGCGCGTTGAGATGCACAAGACATTTGCCGAGATCGGGCTCCATCTTAACCGGGACTATTCGACGGTCATCAGCACAGTGCAGAAGATTGACCAGATAATAGCCAAAGGGACCAAACAGCCTGCGGGCCCGAATGCGCTGATCAATGACATCAACCGGATACATGACGCTTTAAAGGCGCAGCAGGATGCGCCGGTCAGCATGGCTGATATGGATCTGCACAGTTTTCTGGCGGCGCTCCGGCTGGCGCGACCTTCGCTGCGCCCGGCCCTTTTTCGCCGAGCTGTGCTGGAGCTTGGCGGAATGTGGTGTGCGCCCCATGCGGGCTTTGGTGATCACGAATACTCGATCTCGCTGTTTGGCGTCAGCGCCACTGGCATCAACGAGGACGAGCTTTGCCTCAACTGGTTTCGGTGCGCGCTGCGCGTGCTTGAGGCCCAAAACACAATGGAGAAAGCATTATGAGAGACCATCCTGAAGACGCCGAACCGGGTGTCGAGCGGTTCAACGGCCAGCGCTATATGCGCGATGCCAAGGGCGCGCTGGTGCCGCTGGAACTGGTGAAGCCCGCCGCCAAGCTCGAGGATGAGCTGGTGCGCAAGATCATGGGGTATGCCGGTGATCTGTCGGGCCAGATCGGGCGGTTTCGTGGCCATACCATGACCGATCTTGGCGAGTTTGATGCGCTGCTGGCGCAGGAATATGGCGAGCGACGCGGCGGTGCCAAGGGCAACCGCACCTATCAGAGCCATGACGGGTGTCTGAAAATTCAGGTGCAGGTGGCGGATTACATCGACTTTGGCCCGCAGTTGCAGATTGCCAAGGCGATTGTCGATGAGTGCCTGAATGAATGGTCTGCCGACAGCGGGCCGGAGATCCGCGCCATCGTGACGCGCGCCTTCAATACCGACAAGGCCGGGCAGATCAACCGGTCCGAGATTTTCATGCTGCTGCGGCTCGATATCACCGATGCCCGCTGGCTGCGTGCCATGGATGCCGTGCGCGACGCGATGCGCGTGACCGGCTCCAAGGAATACGTGCGGTTTTACCGCCGTAAGACGCCGACCGATACCTGGTCGGCGGTAACGATCGACCTTGCCAAGGTCGCCTGACCCAACCCCTTTGAAAAGGATACCGAGATGAGCAAACTGACGAAAACCGACATTGTGGACATGATTGCGCCAAGCGTAGCGGACCGCCCTTATGTTGAGCGCATGATGATGGAGGCCTTTGGTGCCATCGCCAATTCTGTGGCCGATGGCGAGGAGGTCTCGATCCACGGTTTTGGGATCTTCCAGCCTGTCCATATGGCCGCGCGCAATGCGCGCAACCCACGCACCGGCGAAAGCCTGATCGCACCGGCCAAGGTGAAGGTGCGCTTCAAGCCCGCCAAGGCCTTGCAGGACATGGTGAACGGATAAGCGAAACCGCCCCTGCGGGGGCGGTCGTCGGGGCGTGGTTGCCCCGGCCTGAAGAGCAGCCGGAGAGACGTTATGAAAGCGAATGAGAGGTTCCATGTCGGCCAGCGGGTGCGGTTTGGCTATGCCGAGGTGGGCTATGTGATCGGAACGATCAGGGAGATCACCTTTGGCGGTGCCAAGGCCGGTGTTGAGCCGACTGCCATGGTTGAGGCCGATGAGGATGGCACGACGTTCATCACGCCGCAGTCGATGATTAAGGTGGTTTCTGATTTGGCTGGCGATGACATTATCCCAGCCAGACCGCCTGTTTACTACGCCCACGGCGGCACAGTTTCACACGTTACAGGCGGGGCCGTTTCACCGGGCACTCCGGAGCTGCGGCGTAACAGTCCCGTTCCCCCAAACAAATAGGAGATCGACATGACATTTACACCCCTGAAACCCGCCCAGAAATCATCGGCTGGGATCGGCATCAAGGCATCTCTGAGCCTTCACAAAGATGGCAGCAGCGTGTTTCGCATCAGCCTGTCGGAGGCGCTGCAGGAGCGTTATTTTGGCCGGTCACTCATCGGCGCGGCCATTCATGTATTGCTTGGCCGCGCGGCTGATGCTGGCAAGCTGCAATTGCGGATTGCCGGGCCCGACGATGCGCCAGGTGCAATCGAAGTGCGCAAGATGATGCGCGGGTCTGTCATGATCAAGTGTGCAGGTTGGCGCGAGCTGGGCCAGACAAAGCAGGCCTCCACGATCTGCCCGGTTGTTACCTATGATATTGCAGCCGGCACGGTTGAACTTCGCCTGCCTGAATGGGCCAATAGCATTGATAGGCTGGCACATGAGCATGCGCTCAAGCCGGCAGTTCGGGCGGCGGGCTGACCATGGGCGGTGCGATTGCAACCATTCATGTGGCGCGGCGGCTGCTCAACATCGATGAGGAGACCGCGCGCGATTTGTATGAGCGGGTGACCGGCAAGCGCAGCCTGCGCGCCATGACAATTTACGAGCATGGCGCGGTGATCGAGGAGATGAAGCGCCAGGGCTTTGAGCCACATGCCAAAAAGGGCTCCCAGCGCGCTCTTAGCGGCCGTTATGCGCCTGTGTTGCGTGCGCTTTGGCTTTCGGCCTGGAACCTTGGCGTGATCCGCAACCGCGATGACCAGGCGCTGATCGCCTTTGTGGCGCGCCAGACGCAGATTGACCATTTGAACTGGGTCAAAGACCCGGCTGACGCTGCGCGGGCCATCGAAGCGCTGAAGGCATGGATCCGGCGTGAGAGCGGATGCGATGAGCTGTATCGCTATATCAAGGGCCGCCCGGATTGGCACAATAACCCCAAGCTGCAGGTGCTGGATGCGCAGTGGGATATTCTGGCTGCGGCCGGTGCTGCGCCTGCAGCCTTGCTGGGCGATTATCTTGGGGCCGAGACCATGGCGCGGCTGCGCGAGGTTCATGTTGACACCATTCACCAGGTGCAGGCCGATCTTGGCAAGCGGGTGCGGGCGCTGAAATGAACGGCATGGTGCTCAAATCATGGGGTGGGCTGATCGCGTTCAAGTATCGCGTGATCTATGTCGATCCGCCGTGGAAGTTCGAGACATATAGCGGCAATGGCGGCAACCGTGCGGTGCCCTATCCCACCATGACGCTTGACGGGATCAAGGCCCTGCGGCCAGCCGACCTTGCGCATGAGGATTGCCTGCTGGCGATGTGGGTGACCGATCCGTTCCTGGCGCATGCCATGGATGTGCTTTGGGATTGGGGCTTTGACTACAAGACCGTCGGTTTTACATGGGTGAAGCCTGCCAAGCGCCTGGCTGACACGATCAGCAGCGGCGATATGGCCGCACATTTCCCGATCGGCATGGGGCATTACACCCGCGCCAATCCGGAGATGTGCCTGTTTGCCACGCGCGGCAGCCCGAAGATTCTGGATCATGCTGTGCGCCAGCTTATAGTGGCCCCCAAGCGCGAGCACAGCCGCAAGCCGGACCGGGTGCGCGATGATCTGATGCGCCTTTGCCGCGGCCCTTATGTCGAGTTGTTCGCGCGCCAGCGCACGGCTGGCTGGGATGCCTGGGGCAATGAGGCTGACAGGTTCGGTGGCGGCGATGAGTGACTATCTCGACCTTGCCACGCTGAGCGAGATTTGCGGCGCAGGCCCGGCGCTGAAGCTATTGGCGGAAAAAGGCGGCGGGCGCATTTATGTGCCGAGTCAATTGCCCGATGACCACTGGCTTGTGGCCCTGCTTGGCAGCAGTGCTGCGCGCGCACTGAGCGCCCATGTTGCCACCGGCCATGGCGGTGCCCAGGTGGAACTGTCACGCGGGCCAGCGGGCCGATTTACCGAATATCGTGCGCAACTGGCCAGCGAGGTTGCCAAGGGCGGCTCGGCGGTTGAAATCGCGCGGCGGCTGCGCATTACCGAGCGATCGGTGCGCCGCGCGCGCCGCCGGCAGCGGGCGGCAGATGACAAGCGGCAGGGGCGGTTGTTTTAGGGGGCTGCTGCTGGTTTAGCTGAGTTCAGCTGTTCTTGTAGCAGCCGTGAAACCATATCGAACAATGAGCTGAGGTCTAGCGATCCCTTTTTCACGCTTTCATCGGCCGCTTGCAAATTGAGAATCAGTTCCGGGCGATTATCCTTAAGTAACTGCGGTAACACCTTATCGCCGGGTAGCCAGCCATCGTATTTGGTGCAAATGATGAAATGGGCGACCGCCCGTGCCGTGCGGCCGTTTCCGTTAATGAAGGGATGGATGTTACAGAGCCGCCAAAGCGCAAAGGTAGCCAGTGAAACGGCATCAAGTGAAGTCCAATTGAGGTTCACTGTATTGATAAAGTCGTCCATCAAGCCTTGGACGCGATACATTTGCGGTGGAACATAATCACCAACACCAACCTCGCACGGTCGATACTCGCCTGGATGTGTGTGAAGGCACGCAATGGCATGATAGTTCAGTGCGCGCAGCACCTGACTTGAAAGGAATGGCTTTTTAACGCGAATAGCAGTCTCGGTGATTGACTTCAGAAAAGAGAGGTGCCGATCTGTGTTCGACACCTCCAATTCCTTATACGTTGGATTGTCCTCTCCACCCAGAATATCAAACAAGATCACTCGGCAACAAGCTCCCGACCATCTTGTTTTGCGAGGATGCGCACAACGTCTTCCTTTGTGACATGGCTCTTTTCACTTACCGACCCGAGGATGAACGACACGCGCTGCCGGTAGATCTCGGCAGCGGTCATTTTTTGTTGGGCAGCTATCCTCAAATCGCGGTCGAGATTTGGATCGGTCTCGTAGTTTTGCAGCATACTTTCCTCCTGAAATATCTTCAGTGATTTGCCCGGTTTCCGAGTCATGATGTCACATAGCGTAGCATATTGTGGCAAAAATTGGGCAACAAACCTTTAAGTTGATCACAGAAGGCTGCAAACGCAATATTTCGCCTGTTTTCGCTGGTTTTAGGCGGAAGTGCGCCGTGGAAACAACAGCCAAGCGCAGCCAAATTGTCGCAGGAGCCGATTTCCACGTTCATAATTGTGCGGTGATCTTCTGCCCAAAATCAGCCGTCTTGACTGCCACACCGGACACCTGTCCGGTTGTTATTCGGGATGGCTGGCAGGGTAGGTTGAACCTCGACAATACACGAGGAAATCAACCGTGCAAGTATCTGACAGATTGACCGAATTGGTAGCCTCTGAAGAGGGTGTCGTCACGCGCGCTTATCGCGATGTGGTGGGCATTCTGACCATTGGTGTTGGCCACACTTCGGCGGCTGGCGGGTTGCAGGTGAAACCCGGCATGGAAATTACGCGCGCCCAGGCGTTGGAGCTGTTGCGGGCTGACTTGCAAATGTTCTGGGGCCGCGTTCAGGCCAAGATGGGCCCAAATGCGCTGAGCCATGAACTTGAAGGCGCGACCAGCTTTGATTTCAACACAGGCGCTATCAAGCACGCGAGTTGGGTTGACAGTTGGACCGTAACCTATCCTCCGCACAATGAAGCCGAGCGTCGCTTCAAACTTTGGCATAAGGCTGGCGGCAAGCGTGTTGAGGGCCTTGTCAAGCGCCGTGCGCGTGAGGCCGATATCATCTTTCGCGATATCTGGCCCAGCCATATCACCACGGATGCCAGCGCCTGGCGCAATGATCGCGCCATGCTGGAAAAGCTTGGTTATGCCAGCAGCAGCCAACCCGAAGGTAGCGCGCTTTATCACAATGTGCGGGAATTCCAGGCGGATAATGGCCTTGTCGTTGACGGGATCATCGGGCCTGCCACCCGCGCCACACTTCGCCGCGCCGTTGCCGCGCAGACCAGCACCCGCGTTGCCGCAGGAAGCGGTGCCGCCGGCACTGGTGGCTCGCTCGCTGCGGGCATTGGTGCCAATACCGGCGATCTGCTCACTGAATTGCTGCCGCTGGCGATTGGCCTTGGTGTTGTTGTTGGCGTGCTGGCTGGCAGCTGGATCTGGCGCAATCGTGGCCGGCTTGGGCTGGTGGGCGCGCGCAAACCAAAAGTGGAGATGGCTGATGTTTGATCTGATCCTGCCGATCCTGCGCCATGCGCTGCAATTGCTGGCCGGATATCTGGTTGGCGCCGGGCTGATGAGCGCCGATCTGAGCGTTGAGGTCATTGGTGCCGGGCTGAGCCTTGCCACGCTGATCTGGTGGTTTGCCGAGCAGCGCAAGCGACCGGCTTTTAGCCTTGTGCGCCCGGTATTGCGCCACGCGCTGCAACTGGGCGCGGGCCTGCTTGTGGGCAGTGGTGCCGTGCCACCGGAAATCGGTGCCGAGCTGGTTGGCGGCGCGATGAGCATTGCCACGCTTGGCTGGTGGTTCTTGGAGAAGCGCAAATGAGCCTGATTGCATGGTTTCGGGCGATCCAATGGCCGGGCTGGCTGCTCAAGCTTGGCGCAGCCCTTGTGCTTGTGCTGGGCTTACGCGGCTTTTGGCGCAAACAGGGTGCCGATGATCTTGCCGCACAACAAAACGAGGCCCGGCTGAAATCTGCCGCCGCGGCCAGAAAGGACTATGAGGATGCGCAAAATCTTACAGATGAAGAACTGGGCAGTCGGCTCACTCGCACTGATGCTCGGCGCGTGCCCCCAGATGAGCGGTGATTTCTGCGAGGTTTCGCATGGCCCGTTCATGTTTTCCAACCCGGCGAGCGTGTCGGCATTGATCGATCTTGGTGAGCGCCCGGTGCTTGAGCGCATGGATGCCGATAACCGGTCGCTGAGCCGTTGCCCTGGGCGCGGAGTTGCAATCTGATGGATATTGCGATCCTGAAAAACTGGCTATCGGTGCTGGCGACGGTGCTATCGCTTGGCGCTATCGCCTATGCCTGGCTGACACGGCGCTCAACTGAAAATTCCGGCCGCCTGTCGCAGGCCGAAAAGAAGCTGGTCGAATATGACCGGCGCATCCAGTCGATCGAATCCGATCTCAAGCATATGCCTGATCATGAGCAGATTGCCGGAATTCGCATCGCCATTACCAAGCTTGATGGGGGGATGCAGCGGGTGGAAGACCTGATCAGCGCCCAGACCCGCGCCATGCAGCGGGTGGAAAAGCACCTGTTTGAAGACCACAAAGGCCAGCGAGGATAGGCTATGAATTTTCACGAGATCGTTGCGGCCGATGCCCGCCTTGCCATCCTGCAGGCGCTGGTCCGCGAGGCCAGCCGCAGCCATAACGAGCAATTGTTGCAGGCGGCGCTTGATGCCGTTGGCATTGTGCGGGCGCGCGATTACACCCGCACCCAGATGCGCGCACTTGAAAGCACCGGCGCTGTCACATTGCGCGAAGCCGGTGATTTGCTGATTGCCACGCTGACCCGCACCGGCCTTGATCATCTGAGCGGGCGTGCCATCATCGATCGTGTGGCGCAGCCCGAGCCAGGTGCACTATGAGCGGCGCGCGTCGGCGCGGGCGCGGGCGGCTTTCGGGCATCGATCTTCTGCCTGATGAGGCCAGCGAGATCGTTGCCTGGGCGGCACGCGAGCTGGCGGCGCGTGACCGCACAGAAACCGAGATCTATATCGAGTTCAGCCAAAAGCTTGCCGAGCTGCGCGACGAGCATGGCCTTCATTTCGCCACGCCGAGCCGATCGGCCTTCAACCGGCACTCGATCGCGTTGGCGGGTATGACGCGGCGGCTGGAACAGACACGCCAGATTGCCGAGGCGATCAGCGACCGGTTTGATGCGGAAACCAGCGATGATCTGACCCTGATGGCCGCAGAGGCGATCAAGAGCCTTGTATTTGAGGTGCTGCAGGGCGCGGGCGAGGCGGGCATCAGCCCGAAAGGGGCGATGGAGCTGGCAAATGCGCTGCGCGCGGCCACGGCCGCGCAATCGGTGAGCAGCGAGCGGCGACGCAAGGTTGAAGCCGAATTTGCCGCCAAAACCGACAAGGCGCTGCAATCTGTGGCCAAGGTCAAAGGGCTTACGGCTGAGACCATCGCCGAGATCAAGGCGCAAATTTTGGGCGTGTCGTGATGACCGGTCCGGTCAGCCAGGCCGAATGGGACAAGCACCGCCGCGATGCGCGCAGCGAGGTGCTGCCGGGGCTTTCGGGTGTCACCGCGTTGCTGTCCTATCAACAAGAGCTGCTGGCGGCCACTGCGGCGCACCAGCTGGTGGTCACCGATAAATCGCGCCGCGTCGGCATGACCTGGGCGGTTGGTTCAGATGCGGTTCTGACCAGCGGTGCGGCGCGCGGCGAGGGTGGCATGGATACGCTTTACCTTGGCTATAACCTTGATATGGCACGCGAGTTCATCGACACCTGCGCGATGTGGGCCAAGAGCTTTGCCTTTGGCTGCTCAGAAATCGGTGAGTTCCTGTTTGAAGAAGAGGGTGAGAAGGGCGAGCGCCTGGCGATCAAGGCCTTTCGGATCACCTTTGCCTCGGGGTTTGAAATTCAGGCGCTGTCGAGCAAGCCGCGCTCGCTGCGTGGCCGGCAGGGCTATGTCATCCTTGACGAGTTCGCCTTTCATGATGATGCGTCCGAACTGCTAAAGGCGGCGATTGCGCTTTTGATATGGGGTGGCAAGGTGCTGGTGATCTCGACCCATAATGGCGAGGACAATCCGTTTAACGAGCTGATACAGGAGATCCGCGCCGGGCGTCGCCCAGGCAAGGTTGTGCGCGTCACCTTTGATGATGCATTGGCGCAGGGGCTTTACAAGCGTATCTGCATGGTGCGCGGCAAGCCGTGGTCGGCTGAGGCCGAGGCTGAATGGGCGGCGGAAATTCGTGGCTTTTATGGCAGCTCGGCGGATGAAGAGCTTGATTGTGTGCCCTCCAAAGGCAGCGGTGTGTGGCTGACCACGGCCCAGATCGAGGCGGCGATGGACGTTAGCCTGCCGGTGCTGCGCCTTGAATGCCCGAAAGGCTTTGAGCTGAAGCCGGATGTTGAGCGGCGCGCTTATGTGCAGGCATGGCTTGATCAGAATGCGGCACCGGTGCTGGCCAAGCTTAACAAGGCCGAGCGCCACGGCTACGGCCTTGATTTTGCACGTTCGGGCGACTTGTCGATCTATGTACCGATTGCCGAAGAGCAAAACCTGCGCCTGCGCGTGCCGTTTGTGCTGGAAATGCGCAATGTGCCGTTTCGTGAGCAAGAGCAGGTTGTTTTTTATTGCACTGACCTGCTGCCGAAATTTTCTGCCGGCAAGCATGATGCGCGAGGCAACGGGCAATATCTCGGTGAATATGCCCAGCAGCGCTATGGCGCGGCGCGCATTGAATCAGTGATGGCCACACAGGCCTGGTATCTGGAAAACATGCCGCCGCTCAAAGCCAATTTCGAGGACCGCGATTTGAGCATACCCAAGGACGCTGATCTGAAAGGTGATTTGCGCCATGTCAAACTGGTGCGCGGCATTCCCCTGGTGCCAGAAAGCAAAACCAAAGGGGCCGATAGTGGCCAGCGGCACGGCGACTTTGCCATTGGCCTTGCTTTGGCGCGTGCGGCCATCAAGAGCGATTATGTCGAGTTCGGCTATCGTTCAGCGGCCAGTAGGGATGAGCGCGGCGCGCTATCTAGCAGAGATGACGACCGGCCCTGGTGGCGGCAGCCCGCAGGCAGCGGTATTCGCGGAAGGATCAACTGATGGCACTATTGGATCAATATGGACGGGCGGTGAAACGCCGCGTGCTGAGCGAAGAGGTGGCGGCGGCACAAACCGTGGGCGTGCGCTCGCCGATATCGGGATATCCGGGTGACGGGCTCAATCCGGCGCGGCTGGCCAATATCCTGCGCGAGGCCGATCAGGGCGACCCCTTGCGCTTTTTCGAGTTGGCCGAAACCATGGAGGAGCGCGATCCGCATTATGCCGGCGTGCTTGGCACGCGCCGCCGATCGGTCGCGCAGATCGACATCACGGTGGAATCGGCCAGCGATGAAGCCCGCGATGTGGCCATGGCCGACATGGTGCGTGACTGGCTGTTGCGCGATGAACTGAGCGAAGAGCTGTTTGATATTCTGGATGCGATCGGCAAGGGCATCAGCCTGACCGAGATTATCTGGGACAGTTCCATGGGCCAGTGGCAGCCTGCGAGGCTGGAATTGCGCGACCCGCGCTGGTTTACTTTTGATCGCACCGATCTGCGCACACCAATGATGCAAACCGAGGCCGGGCCTGTGCCGCTGCCCGGCTACAAATTCATTACGACAACCATCAAGGCCAAATCCGGTCTTCCTGTGCGCTCGGGTATCGCGCGGATTGCGGCCTGGTCTTACATGTTCAAGGCTTTCACATCGCGCGATTGGGCGATCTTCACCCAAACCTTTGGCCAGCCGATCCGGGTGGGCAAATATGGACCCAATACCTCGGATGATGACAAAGAGACGCTCTGGCGCGCGGTGGCCAATATCGCAGGCGATTGTGCGGCCATCGTGCCGGATTCGATGCTGATCGAGTTCATCGAGAACAAGACCGTGGGCGCGAGCAGCGATCTTTACCTCAAGCGCGTTGATCACCTCGATCAGCAGGTGTCCAAGGCGGTGCTTGGCCAGACCACAACCACGGATGCGATTTCGGGCGGGCATGCGGTGAGCCGCGAGCACCGCGAGGTGCAGGGCGATATCGAGCGCTCGGATGCCAAGGCGCTGAGCGGGATCCTCAATCGCGATCTGATCCGGCCTTGGATCAATCTGGAATATGGCCCGCAGGCAAAATATCCACGGATTGTCATTGGGCGGCCGGAAGAAAAGGACGTGAAGCTGATCGTGGAATCGGTCGAGCGCCTGGTGCCGCTTGGCTTGCGGGTGGCGCAATCGACCATGACCGACCTGCTTGGCCTGCCGGATGCAGACCCCGACGATATGCTGCTTGGCGCGCCGGCCGCACCGCCTGCGCCGGTTGTGCCGTTCGCCAAGCCATCCTTGCAGGCAACGGGCGCGGGCGAGGATTTGCCGGGCGGTGAAGATCCGAGTGATATGCTTGTGGAGGGGGCCGAGGCGGTCAGCGCAAAGGCGATGGATGGAATGATTGACACCGTGCGCACGCTTTTGGATGATGTTGACACGCTTGAAGCATTCCGCGACCGCCTGCTTGAGATCTATGCCGATATGGATGAGGAGCAGATGGCTACTGCGTTGCAGATGGCTTTCGCCTGGGCGGATCTGTTGGGGAGAGACGATCTTGGCTGAACCATCCGCATTCTCGGTTAAACCCCGCGCCGCCATTGAGTTTTTGCGCAACAAGATCAATGTGCCGACCGAAAGCTGGACGGACCTTTGGCAGGATGCGCATAGCCGCGCCTTCATGGTGGCCGGTGCAACCAAAGCGCAGCTTGTTGCCGATTTTCATGATGCGGTTCTGCATGCACTGGAAAACGGCAGCACGCTGGAGATGTTTCGCAAGGATTTTGATGCCATCGTGGCGCGCCATGGCTGGAGCTATCGTGGCAGCCGTGACTGGCGCAGCCAGGTGATCTATCAGACCAACATGTCCACGGCCAGGGCCGCCGGCCAATGGAAGACCATGCAACGCTTGAAGGACAGCAGCCCCTATATTGGGTATTTCGCAGTCATGGACCGGCGCACGCGCGAGCAGCACCGCCATTGGCATCATGTTGTGCTGCCCGTCGATCATCCGTTCTGGCTGACGCATTTCCCGCCGAATGGCTGGAATTGCCGCTGCTGGACTGTGAGCCTGTCTGAGCGCGATTTGAAGCGCTACAAGCTCAAGGTCTCGGATGATCCGAAGATCGTTTACGAGACCCATACGATTGCCACGCGTGATGGCGATGTGCGGGTTGAGGTGCCAAGGGGTGTTTCGCCCGGTTTTGCCTATAATCCCGGGCTTGCCGGTTTTGGCCGTGGTGCCGATTTGGCGGCCTTGGAACGCGGCGCGAAGTTTGAAGGGCTGGAGGCACCTGGAACACCGTTATTGCTGACGACACCTATTGCACCCGCCGCGGCGCGGGGGACGATTCTGCCGTCGATCAGCAATGAGGATGAGCTGCGGGCGCAGCTTGTTGATGTATTGGGAGGCCGGCTGGATCACACCTTTCTGGACCCAGCGGGTGCGCCTGTGCATGTCAGCCAAGCTGTTGTCGATCAGATCATGGCCAATCCGGACTGGTTGGCCGATCAACTTGGCCGCTTTCTTGGCTTCTTGCCAGAGCTCGTTGAAGATCCGGCCGAAATCTGGATCGGATTTGCGCGCAACCTCAATTCCGGGCGCACGATTGTGCGGCGGCGTTATATCAAGGTGCTGCTACTGGCCGATGACCAGGTGCTTACTTTGATTGGCGACGCGGATGGGTCGAGTTGGTCATCAATCAAGTTCTGGCTTGGTCAGCCTGAAGATGTGGCCGCGCTAAGAACCGGACACCGCATTTGGCGAAGATTGGATTGAGGGGCGCGACCTCGGCCATCCGATTATGTCCTGTCACACCATACAGCCATTGGAAATCGGTCCCACTGCATCGCGTGGTCATAATTTAGGGTCGCAGCTCGCAAATGTCAATTTACCGCACACCGCCGAGCTACCACATCCATCCGCACGGGCTGGTCGTGGCCATCAATGGTGAGCAACACCTGTTGGCGATGGACCCATGCCAGCTGATAGCGCTGGCCGAACGTGCGCTTGTAGCGGCCCGGATCGCTTTGCATGCCGCAGCGCTCGAAACCCCAACAATTCCACTCAAATGACATAGCGCGATTTTTGCGCGCACAGGGCGCAGCACCGGGCTGAGCGCCACCACCATCCCTGAAAGCCTCTCATAGTGGCACTTCTGGCCTCTTATTGGCTCTTAAAGGCTATTTGGGGGGCAGGCGAGCACCGGACTGCCGCCTACTGCTGCATGATCGTCAAATTCGCTGGATTTGCGCGCGGCTGGCTGGATGCAGGCCCGGACAGGTGTCCGCATGTTTGCGCGGTGCTGCTTGGGCGAGATTAGCCCCATCAGAAATCGAAAAGCAACAACGCTGTCACCGTTGGACCTCAAACACCCGGAGCACCAGATGTAACATGACAAAATCGCGCGCCATCCAACATGCATCCAAAGCGACCCTGGCCATGATGGCCATGGCCAGTAATCCGGACAGTTCCAAAGGCGCGGCACCGGACTGGGTGCATTTGCTGCCCTCGGGCCAGATGGTCACACAGGACGGGCGCGGGCCTTACAGCCTGCCAAACCCCGAAGCGGTGCTTCAGGCGAGCCTTGAAGATGCGGGCGGGCGCATGGTCGTTGACGAGAACCACGCCACCGACACTGCCAGTAAAAATGGCCACGCGGCACGCGCCGCGGGCTGGATCACCGAGCTACAGAGCCGGGATGACGGCATTTGGGGTCGCGTCGAGTGGACCAAGTTTGGCCTCGAGCTGATGGCCGACAAGTCTTACCGCGGCGTTAGCCCGGTGATCATGCATGACGAGCAATTCCGCATCGGTCGCATTCTGCGTGCCAGCCTGACCAATGCGCCGAACTTGAAAGGGCTGGCTTCCCTACACATGGAGACGGACATGGAATTCCTGAAATCCCTGGCAGCCGCGCTTGGCTTGTCAGATGACGCGAGCGAGGCGGATGTTCTGGCTGCGGTCAAAAAGGCGCTTGAAGGCGACAAGGCCGAAAGCGGTGAGCCTGTAATGCAGGCCGCCATGCAATCGGTTGCCACGCATCTGGGTGTGGCCAAGGATGCCAAGCCCGCAGCGATCATCGCCGCGATTGATGGTCTGAAGGCTGCCACGGCCGATCCCGTCAATTTTGTGCCGGTAAGCGAGTTCAAGGCGCTGCAGGCCCAGCATACGGCGCTTGCCAGCGGCTTGGCCAAGGAGCGCGCGGAAGCGGTGGTTGATGCGGCCATCAAGGCTGGCAAGGCCAATGTGAAGCCGCTGCGCGAGCATTTCATCGCGCGCCATATGGCGAGCACTGAAGGTGCCAAGGCCGTCGAGCTTGAAATCGCCGCGATGATCAGCCTTTCGGGCACCGGGATGATTGCACCGCAATCCGCCAAACCGGGCGAAGCCGCGCTTGATGGGGTTGCAAACCAGATCATCGCGCAAATGGGCATTGATCCCGACAAATATGCGAAGGCGCTGGCCGCTGATCGCATGGAACAGGAGGCCGTGTAATGGCTGCACTTATCAAGGGGCGCAATACGCCCGAGCGTTCGGGTGACATTCGCAATTTCGGGCTGGCTGCCAGCACGATGATCTATGCGGGTAGCCTTGTGGCGCTCAACGCGGCCGGGGCACTTGTGCCGGCCAGCACCGCCACCACGCTAACCATTGTTGGCCGCGCCGAGGCTGATGTCGACAATACCGACGGCAGCGCGGGCGATCTGGCCTGCGATGTGCGCACCGGCATCTTTCGCTATGCCAACTCGGCCGACGCGGATGAAATCACCGCCGCCGAGATCGGTGACGCATGTTACGCGGTCGATGATCAGACGGTTGCCAAAACCGATGGCACGAGCACGCGCTCGGTGGCCGGAACGATCTTTCATGTCGATGATCTCGGCGTCTGGGTCAAAATCGCTTAAAGGAGCGCAGCACCATGCAACTTACCACCCCAAATCTTGCCCAGCTTCGTGTCGGGTTCAGCCTGGCATTTCAGGGCGCGTTTGACGAGATCAAGCCGCAATATACCGCGCTGGCCACTGTTGTGAAATCCTCGGCGAAATCCGAGCGCTACGGCTGGCTTGGCAAAATGCCGAGCGTGCGCGAATGGATCGGCGATCGTGTCGTCCAGAACCTTGCCGAGCATGATTACACGATCCTGAACAAGGATTTCGAGGTCACGGTCGCGGTCGATCGCAATGATATCGCCGATGACACGCTGGGCATCTATGGCCCGATGTTCACCGATCTTGGCCAGCAGACCGCCCGCCACCCCGACAGCCTGGTCTTTGCGCTTCTGGCGGCCGGTTTCGCAACCGAATGCTTTGACGGGCAGTTCTTCTTTGACACCGATCACCCGGTGCTGGGGGAAAATGGTGCGGAGGTGTCGGTCAGCAACCATGGTGGCGGCTCTGGCACGCCCTGGTTCCTGCTGAATACCAGTCGCGCCTTGAAGCCGATCATCTACCAGGAGCGCGCGCCGTTCAAGTTCGTGGCACTGGACAAGGAAACCGACGCCAATGTCTTCAACAAGAAGCAGTTCATCTATGGCTCGGATGGGCGCTGCAATGTTGGCTATGGCTTCTGGCAACAGGCTTACGGCTCCAAGCAGACGCTGAATGCTGCCAATTATGCCGCAGCGCGCAGCGCGATGATGAGCCTGAAGGCCGATCACGGCAAGCCGCTCGGCATTGTGCCGAACCTGCTGGTTGTGCCGCCATCGCTGGAAGGGGCCGCAAACAAGCTGCTCAAGAACATGCTGGCATCTGGTGGCGAGACCAACGAATGGGCCGGCACAGCCGAGGTGCTTGTCGCGCCGCTGCTGGCATAAGGGGGCGATATGGCACGCAAACCTAAAACCCCAAAACAGGCTGCGGCGACAAAAGCGCCAGCAGCCGATGAAACCCTTTCGGGCGCAACTGCACCCGAGACGGAAGGCACGACGACAGGCAAAGAGGGCGAGCAGATTGCTGAGGGGCAGTCGGGTGCAGCTAAAGGCGGCGAGACAACCGCCCCGGCTGCACCCAAGGCACCTGCAGACAAGGCCCCGGCAGACAAGGGTGCGAAAGTCGTGCCCGCGTATTGGGTCACCATCCGCACCAAGGGGCGCAAGGTCACACGGCGTCGCGCTGGCATGCGTTTTGGCCCGGAGGCGGTGCCCATCGATGTTTCCATGCTGAGCGATGAACAGAAGGCCGCGATTGAGGCTGATCCGGCGCTGATCATCGAGCCGGTCGAGAACACCTAGCCCACCCGCTAGGCCGGGCGGTTGCTCCCGCCCCCAAGAAGGCCCGTCGCGGCATGTTCGCGGCGGGCCACCCAGCCCTAACAGGATATTTGCCATGGCCTATGCGAGCATTTCAGGATTGAG
The DNA here is from genome assembly GCA_040880065.1 of Paracoccaceae bacterium. Lineage (GTDB taxonomy): Bacteria > Pseudomonadota > Alphaproteobacteria > Rhodobacterales > Rhodobacteraceae > Abyssibius. The sequence continues at coordinate 19,695 of JBBDJE010000066.1, forward strand.
CGATCGCTTTGGCGAGGCCATGCTGATTGATCTCTCCGACCGCGCAGCCGTGCCCACGGGTGCCATTGTGCCTGCGGTGATCGAGGCGGCGCTGGCCGATACCGATGCGCTGATTGATGGCTATCTGGCGCGGCGCTACACGCTGCCGCTTTCAGCGGTGCCAGCCTTGATTGTGACGCTGGCGGAGACGATTTGCATCTACAAGCTGCACACGCTGGTGGCACCGGAGAAAATTGACAAGGACCACACGGCCGCGCTGAAGCTGCTGGCCGATATTGCCAAGGGCGATGTGGCCATTCCAGCCGATGGTCTGCCGCCTGCAGGCAATAACAGCGAGGGTGTGCGCACACAGGACCGCGCGCGCGCCATGACGCCCGAAAACATGACAGGGCTGATCTGATGGCCGGCGCAGGGATCACACTGACCAATGCCGATGCCGCCGCCGCAGCGCTTGCCGCGCTTTCGGCTGCACTGACTGATGGCACGCCGGTTTATGACAAAATCGGCAATCGCATGGTTGCACGTACCAAGTTGCGCTTTGATGCCGGGGCGGGGCCAGATGGCAACCCATGGCCGCCGAGCCTTCGGGCTTTGTTTGACGGCGGGCGCACGCTTGTCGATCGCGGCAACCTTGTGGGCTCAATCAGCCATGAGGCCGGGCCGCAGAGCGCAAGCTGGGGCACCAGTGTGGTTTGGGCTGCCGTGCACCAGTTTGGCGCAACCATTGCTGCCAAGGATGCAGGCGCGCTGCATTTCACCATTCCGGGCATCGGTCATGTCCAGCGCAAATCGGTCACGATTCCCGCGCGGCCCTTTATCGGGCTGGATGACGAGGACGAGGACGAGATCAACACGATCATCGCCGATGAGCTGGCGTCTCATTTTGAGGGGCTTGGCCGTGCAGATTGAAGAGATCATCACCCGGCTCAAAGCGCAGGTGGCGTCGTTTCAGTCGCGCATCGAGGCGGTGGCGGACCTGTCATCGCTGGTCAAGGGTGGCCGGCTGCCCAACCGCACACCCTCGGCCTATGTGCTGCCGCTTGGCCTGCAGGCCCTGGCTGCCGATATTGTGGCTGGCATGTATCGCCAGGGCATGAGCGAGACCTTCGGTGTCGTCATCATCACCAACGCGGCCAATGATGCGCGCGGTGCGGCTGGCGTGCCCGATGTGACGGGGCTGCGTGACCAGGTGATTGCCGCGCTGGCCGGCTGGGGGAGTGGTGCCGTCGTGCTTGAAGTTCTGCGCGGCCGGCTCGTGAGCCTCAATGCCGGGATGATCATCTATCAGCTCGAATTCAAGACAACCTTTCAGATCAGGATAGCCCGATGAGCAAGAACACACCCGAAATGCCCAAAGGCGGCGGCAGCTATATCCGCGGCGCCGATGGCAAGCTGACGCGCGGCGACACGGTGCGCGCGCCGCAAGACACACCGAAAACCAGTGACGCCACGCCCGCGTCCAAACCCGCGAAAGGGGCCAAGTGATGCCAGATCCGATCAGCTGGACCAGCAAGATCATTCTTTGCAAGATCGAGAGTTCTTACGGTGTTGATGCCGCACCCACCGGTGCAGACAATGCCATGCTGCTGACCAATGTCGAGTTGCGGCCTATGGAAGGCGAAGAGGTCAGCCGCGACCTTGAGCGCCCGTATTTCGGCGCGCAACCGATGATCCCGACCGGGTTGCGCGCCACGCTCACCGGCTCGATCGAGCTGGCTGGCTCGGGCGCGGCGGGCACCGCACCGGCATGGGGCCCACTGGCACGGGCTTGCGGGCTGGCCGAAGTGGTCACCCCGGCCACCGATGTCGTTTATACGCCGATTTCCGATGCGATCGAAAGCGTTACCATCCATTTCTGGGTTGGCGGCACGCGGCATGTGTTAAAGGGCACGCGCGGCACCGGTGTCATCGAGCTGAATGCCCAAGGCCTGCCGGTGCTTAAAATCACCATGACCGGGCTGTTTGCAACGCCGACCGAGGTGGCGCGCGCGACCGTCGATCTGAGCGATTTCATGCCGCCGGTTCTGGCCACCACAACCAATACGCCGGTCTTCACGCTGAATGCGGTTTCGCTGGTGCTGCGCAGCCTTATGTTTGATCTTGGCAACCAGGTGGAGCCGCGGCTGTTGATCGGGCGCGAGGATATCCGCATCACCGATCGGGCCGAGAAGCTATCGGCCAAGGTCGAGGCTGTGCCGCTGACCACGTTTGACCCTTACACGCTGGCACAGGCGCAAACACAATTTGCCGCCGCACTGACCCATGGCACCGTGGCCGGCTCGATCGTGTCGCTGGCCGCACCCAAATGCCAGATGAAGCGGCTGACCGGCTATGAGAACAACCAGAACGTGGCCGAATGGCCGCTGGAAATGGTGCCGCTGCCCGATGCGGGCAATGATCAGTTCACCCTCACCCTCACCTAAAGGACGCCCATATGTTCAAGATTGCCCCTGCACTATTTACCCGCGAAATCACCGCCCGCGTGCCGGTTGATGGCGGCTTTGAAAACCAGACCATGAAGGTCACCTATGAAACGCTTGCCTCCGACAAGGCCGAGGCGCTGCTTGATATCAAGCGCGGCAATCAGGGCATGCGCGACTTTGTTTCGGCCATTTGCGTGCGGGTGGATGAGCTGGTTGATGAGACCGGCAAGCCGCTGGAATGGAATGATACCGTTAAGGCACAACTGCTGGCCTTGCCCTATGCGTTCGGCGCGATCCGCGAGGGCTATCTGGCGGCCATGACCGCGGCACAAGCAAAAAACTGACAGACGCCGCACGGTTCTGGGCGTGCGGCGAGAAGGCGATAAGACCGGACCAAGAGGCGCTTGATGACCTTGCCAGATGGGGCGCGCCGCCCAAGGTGCAACAGGCCTGGGCGCAAGCCGCCAAGGCGGAACCGGAGGATTTCGGCGTATGGCCACAGAACTTCAAGATCGTGCGGGCCTTTGTGGCGATCACCAGCCAGTGGCGGGTGGTTGGCTCGATGGATGGGTTGATGTTTCTGGGGCTTGACTATGCAGGGGTGCGCGCCGGGCTGAAGGCCGCGCGCATCAAGCTCAGCCCGGATGAATGGGGCCAGTTGCGCCTGATGGAAAACGCGGCCGTGGCCGCATTGAATGCGAGGCAGGCGTGAGCTTTACAGTTGGAATGACCATTACCGGCAATGCCGAGGGTGCCAAGCGCGCCGCGGATATGGCCGGTCAATCGGTCGAGGAGCTTAAGCGCAGCACGCAGCAATATGGGCCAACTGCTCAGCGTGGTGCAGAAGTGGCAACACGCGCCTATAGGTCAACACAGGCCGCCCTGAAGCCACTCGTTCTCAGCCAAAACATGCTGGTAAAGTCGGAGCGCGAAGCCGCAAATGCGGCGCGTCAGGCCGCAGCAGCGCATCTGACATCTGCGCAGGCGATGCGGACCTACAATTCGGCAACGGCTGGTGGCGGTGCGGCGGTTGAAAGTCTGTCGCGCCGCTTGTCAAATGGTGTGAGTGTCCAGCGTCGTGCTGGAATTGCCGTCCAGAATATGTCCTTCCAATTTGCCGACTTTGCCACCCAGGTCGGGTCTGGCCAGTCGGCGACCATCGCCCTTGGTCAGCAGTTGCCGCAGCTTTTGGGCGGTTTCGGCGTTTTGGGCGCGGTGATGGGTGCGGTTGTGGCCATCGGCGTGCCGCTGGCACGGGTTTTATTTGATGCAGAAGAAGAGGCGGATGATCTTGATACCACGATCGACGCGCTGGCCGGCTCGGTAACTGACTTTACGACCATTACCGATCGCTCGCTCCAACCCTTGCGAGATCTTGGCGAGGAATATGGTCTTGTCGATGAGCAGTTGCGCGGCATGCTGGAATCGCAGCGCGAGCTCGCGCGCGTAACAGCGCAGGCTGATCTGGACGCTGTCGGCACTGGTCTCGCTGGCCTTGGTTATAGCGAGAGCTGGTGGGACAGTGGCGGGCAAGAAGCACAAGACATGGCTGCTCGGCGGCGCGGTTTGGCAGAATTTGCCGACGAGATGTCAATCACCCGCCAAGAGGCTAACCGGCTTCTGAACACGCTTTTTGAAATCTCAGGGTCGGATTTCGGCAAGGAGGGGGCAGAGGCCGCAGAGGCACAACGTGCCGCCTATGCGGCGGCGCGCGAGGAGTTGCTGGCCATTGCCGGTAGTTATGACGGGCTAAATACGGCGCAGCGCGAGTTGCTCGACAAGCTCCTGAAGGGCGAGGAGGCGGCGACCCGACTTTTGGGCACGACGCAAAAACTGCCCGAGGGTGTGGCTGCCGCCGCCAGTGCCGCAGGCCTTATGGCTCTCAATTTTCGCAATGCGCTTGATTATGCCTCGGGGATCAGTTCCTTACAGGCCACGCTGCTCACCCGCGAAACCGATGTCGAACTGGCAGCGCAATATGGCGATGATCGTGTCGGGCTGGCCGGGGCGCAGGCGGGGGTGTCGTTTGATCGGGATAACCCGATCGGGCGGGGGCAATCGGCGGCGGCTCTGGCTGAGCGCGCCGCGCTGCGCGAGCGCAGCATCGCTGTTGCGCGGCGTGAGGCCGAGAACAGGCGTTCAGGCACTGGGGGTGGCAGCGGCGGTGCTACAGCCACCAATGCCGAGGCTGCGGCCATTCAAAAGCTGATCGCCGGGCTTGAAGACGAAATCGAGCTGCTGGGCGAGCTGGACCCGGTCAATCAGGAAATGATCCGCCTGCGCGACAAGATGGTCGGGGCGACCGAGGCCGAGATCGAGGCGGTGCGTGCGCTGATCATCGAGCGCAATGCCGAGCGTGAGGCGATGGAAGCCAGCATAGAGCGGCTGGATACGATCCGCTCCATGGGGCAGGAAATTTGGGGCACGCTGATCTCGAATATCCGCGAGGGCAGCACGGCGGCCGAGATTTTCTACAATATCCTTGATGGCATCGGCCAGCGCCTGACCGATATGGCTGGCAACGCGCTGATGGATGCGCTGTTTGGATCATCTGGCTCAAGCGATGGCGGGGCCATTGGCGGCGTGCTTGGTGATTTGTTCAGCTCGGTCTTTCAATTCGCCGATGGTGGCGTGGTTAATGGCCCGGCGCTGTTTGGCTTTAACAATGGCCAGACCGGGCTGATGGGCGAGGCCGGGCCAGAGGCGATCATGCCGCTGACCCATGGCGGGGCAAGCCAGGGTGTGGGTGCGGTGCTTGGCGGGCGGGAAACCACATTGCCGCTGACGCGGCTGAGCTCTGGCAAGCTTGGTGTCGAGATCAAACCGTTTGCGCTTGGCGGCATTTTCGGGGCGGCAAACCGGCCGGTTGCGCCGCGCAATCAGACCAGCGAGCCTGCGACAGCGGCCGGGCGCGGGGCCACAACCGGCCATGGCGGCGTGACAAACTTTTACATATCAACGCCTGATCCGCGCCGTTTTGCGGAAAACCGCGCCACTGCGGTGCGCGGTGCAAGCCGGATGCTTGGCCAGATGGGGCGGTTCACATGAGCGGATTTTTGGATGCTGTCATCTTTCCAAGCCATATATCGCGCGAAAGCCTGGGCGGGCCGGATTGGCCGGCGCAGATCAGCCGGTTGGCCTCGGGGTTTGAGGAGCGGATCACGCCATGGTCATCGCCGTTGCGGACCTATGATGCAAAATGGGGTGTGCGCAGCGCCGATGAGCTTTACGAGATCCTGCAGCTTTACCATGCGGTGCGCGGGCGGCTTTACGGGTTTCGCTATCTCGACTGGTCTGATTACAAAAGCTGCCTGCCGAGTGCTGCACCTGCGGCCGCTGACCAGGTGCTGGGCACAGGCGATGGCACAACCGACAGTTTCCAGCTCATGAAGACCTATTCGGTGGGTGGCGCGCCGGATTTTGTGCGCAACATCACCAAGCCATTTGACACCGTGCTGATCGCGGTTGATGGCACACCTACGGCCAGCGGCTGGAGCCTTGATGCCGCCACCGGCATTGTCACCTTTGATGCCCCGCCTGCGCTGGATGTGGCGCTGACATGGGGTGGCGTATTTCATGTGCCTGTGCGCTTTGACTGCAAGCTTGACCAGATCACCTTGCGCGGCCCGATCGGCGATATCCCGTCGATCTATCTGCAGGAGTTGCGGCTATGAGAAGCATCCCTGCGGGCATTCAGGCGGCTCTTGATGCGGGTGCGGCAACGCTGTGTTATTGCTGGCAGGTCACACTGGCTGACGGGCGGGAGTTTGGCTTTACCAATCACGACCGGAGCTTGAGCTTTGATGGTATCGAGCATGCGCCGCAAAGCGGTTTTACACCCTCTGAGGTGGAGCTTTCGCTGGGGCTGGCAATATCGACCGACCAGGTTGAGGGCGTGCTGGATAGCGCGGTGATTACCGAGGATGATCTGCGTGCCGGGCTGTGGGATAATGCGACGATCACTCTTTATCTGGTCGACTGGTCAGCCATAGCAAACCGGATGTTGCTGCGTGTTGGTTCCATCGGCCAGGTGCGCAACAGTTCGCTGGGCTTTGCCGCCGAACTGCGCGGCCAGAGCCATGCGCTCAACCAGGCGGGCGGGCGGTTTTACAACACGGTTTGCGATGCGGCACTCGGTGATGTGCGCTGCGGCGTCGATCTCACTGATGACCGTTACAAAGGAGTTGGCGCGGTCGCCAGCAGCGATGGTGCGATGCATATCTATCCGCTCGAGATGAAGACGGTATCAAACAATGCCGCCGAGGGGCTGTTTTCGCGGGGCAAGCTGGTTTTTACCAGCGGTGCCAATAGCGGGTTGGCCTTTGGCATTCGCCAGCACATTGGCACAGGCAGCGACGCGCGGCTGGTGCTGGATGGCCCGACACCTTTTGAGATTGCCGATGGCGATAGCTTCACTGCCACGGTGGGCTGCGACAAGCTGATGGCGACCTGCCATCGCATCTTTGCAAACCGGCTGAATTTTCGCGGCTTCAACCTGATCCCCGGCAATGATCGCATTTTGCGGCCAGTCGACCAGGAGGATGAATATGCCAACGACGGCAGTTCGGTCTTTTCCGGGCCGGTGCCGACTGAAAAAGCAGCCGGTGACACAGATAATCCTTTGAGCCTGCAAAGCTATTTTGGCCGGTTCGGGCTGACCCCGCCACCATTTGATTTTGATTTCTGGGAGTGACGTGCACCATGCCGCAGACCTGTTTGAACGATATGGATGCGCGGATCTGTGCCGCGGCGCGCGGCTGGATCGGCACGCCCTACCACCATGCGCAATCGGCGCGCGGCCTTGGCTGTGATTGTGTCGGCCTGCTGGTCGGGGTTTATGAAGAGGTTACCGGCCGGCCTGCGCCGCCCTTGCCAAGCTATGGGCCAAGCTGGGCGGATGGTGGCGCCGAAACCTTGCTGCGCGGGCTGGCCACGCGGCTTTACCCGGCCACCGGGATTGACGCGGGGACCATCATTACCTTTCGCTACCGGCGCTATTTGCCAGCGCGCCATGTGGCTATTGCAACAGGGCCGGACCGGATGATCCACGCCTATGACAAGCGCGCGGTGGCCGAGGTCGAGATCAGCCATTGGTGGCGGCAGCGCATCGCCTTGGTATTCACCCTGAACCCCGCAGCATCCTGATGGCGCAGCTCATCCTCATCCCGCTTGGACAGGCGCTTGGTGGCGCGATCGGCGGGGCTGTCGCCACCGCGATTGGCGGCGCGATCGGGGCGATTGCGGGCGAGTATATCAACACGCTGCTCAAGCCAGCGGCCGAGCGCGAAGGGCCACGGCTGAAGGCGCAGGATGTCACCTCGTCAAGCGAGGGTGCACCCATGACCATGCTCTGGGGCCGTTCGCGGATGGCGGGCAATATCATCTGGGCGACACGGCTTGAAGAGGAGGTGATCAAGCGCACCGAGCGCACCGGCGGCAAGGGCGGGCCGAAGGTGAATATCACCGAATACGAGTATTATGCCAACCTTGCCGTGGCGCTGTGTGAAGGAGAAGTCAGCCGGATCGGGCGCATCTGGATCGATGGCAAGGAGATCGACCAGACCAAGACGACCATCCGGCGCTATCTTGGCACCGAGACCCAGATGCCCGACGAGTTGATCGAGGCCAAAGAGGGTGCCGGTGCTGTCTCGGCCTATCGCGGCACGGCCTACATTGTGTTTGAGCGGCTCTCGGTCACCGAATATGGCGGGCGTATTCCGCAAATTACCGCCGAGCTGTGGCGCGCCACCGGCACGCTCGAGCCAAAGCTGAAGGCGGTTGCGCTGAGCGGTGTGGGTGGCGGCTTTGGGTATGACCCGCTTGAGCAGAGCCAGAATAGCGACGGCGAAGCCCAGACCGACAACCGCCATGCGCTGACCGATGACAGTGACTTTAGTGCCTCTTTGCGCGAGCTTGCAGAACTCGCACCCGCTGTTGCAGCACTTGAGCTGCGCCCGCAATGGTATGTTGACAATATAGACTGCGGCGATTGCCAGATCCGCCCAGGCGTGGCAGATCGCGTGAGCACGCTGCCCTTTGCCGCCCATACCGCCAGCCGCGCCACGGCAGCCCCGGTGACCCGTGTATTCGGGCAGCCGCTGTTTGGTGGCACGTCGGATGACGCAGCACTTGTGCGCGGCGCACTGGAGGCGGCGGCGCGTGGCTTCAGCCTGACATTGCGCCCCGAGCTGATGCTTGACCCGGCCCCTGTTTATGCCTGGCAAAAACCCGCACTGCCCGCCAGCCTTGTGATTGCCTGGTCGCCGGAACTTGCACGATTTGCCGGTGTTGGATCCGGCACGGGTGCTACCTCGGTGGATGGCATCAGCTGGGCTGCACATTCAATGCCCGCACGCAGTTGGAAGTCTATCTGCTGGGCACCGGCGCGCGGCATGTTTGCGGCGGTCGCATCCGATCTGACCGGCGATACAATTTACACCAGCCCCGACGGGATTATCTGGACCGCGGCGAGCGCTGTTGCCGGGGCCTGGCGCGCGGTGGTCTGGAGCGAGAGCCTTGGCCGTTTTGCGGCCATTGGCACAGCCGCACCGTATGTGATGTGGTCGGACAGCGGCACAAGCTGGACGGCAGGCACAGGTGCGGTGGCGCGTAGCTGGGGGTTGCTCACATATGCACCGGCGCTCAAGATGTTTCTGGCGCTGGATACCGGCTCGACCAATGTGATGACAAGCAGCGATGGCAAGAAATGGGTTGACCGGGCTACCAGCGGTGGCGGCACCACGGCCTGGCAGCGCGGGGTTGCCTGGTCGGAGAGCCTTGGTCTTTTTGTTTCGATCGGGCAGTTCATCTCCAATCGGCAGATCAAGACCAGCCCCGATGGCATTACCTGGACGACGGCAAAAACCCTTGGCTTCAACATCTTTAATAATCTGGCATGGGCACCCGAGGCCGGGTTGTTCCTTGCCTATGCGGGTCATTCGGACACGCTTTATGCCTCGTCTGATGGAGTAACATGGGTGCCGCGGGCATCGCCTTACACCGCGCTGACGGCTGGCCAGATGCTGTGGTGCCCTGACCTTGCCCGCTTCATCATTACCGATGATGCAAGCCTAGCGATTTCAAACAGCACCTACAAACCGGCGCTGGCGGCGCTGAGCTGCCAGCCAGCCCCCGGAGAGGTGGGCAGCCCGGATGCGGGCGGCGACACGACCGAGCTTGGCACACAGGTGGATGATTTCTTTGGCACGGCGGCGGCGGGTGATTTCACAACCAGTGTTGATGCCGCGACCGGCGCGGTCAGCCTTGATTATACAGGCCCTGTGGCTTGGGGGTATCGGCGCTTCATTTTGCACTATGCCAAGCTTGTTGCCGCGCTCAACAGTGCTGTCCCCGGCACGATTGCCAGCTTTTACATCGGCGCGGGGCTGACCGGGTTGACGCGCTTGCGCCTGGCCGACAGCCCGATCGATCCGGCAGACTATCCGGTTGTGCAGGCGCTGAAGACACTGGCAGCCGATGTGCGCGCGGTGCTGGGTGGCGGTGTGGCGATCAGCTATGCGGCTGACTGGCGCGAATATGGGGCCTACACGCTGGCCGATGGCCGTGTGGGCTGGCCGCTTGATGTGCTTTGGGCTGATGGCAATATCGACTTCATCGGCATCGATGCCGCCTATCCCTTGAGCGACTGGCGCGATGGTCTGGAGCATCTGGATGCACAGGCTGGTGCGGCGACCATCTATGACATCGACTATCTTAAATCAGGCATCGAGGGTGGCGAGTTTTATGACTGGCGTTATGCCGACAAAGCCGCGCGCGATGCACAGAGCCGCACCACAATTGCCGACGCGGTGGTCGGCAAGCCATGGGTGTTTCGCCCCAAGGATTTGCGCAATTGGTGGGGCGCGCTGCATTATCCGCGCGCTGCGGCGGATAGCGAGGAGGCAAGCCCGAGCGATTGGCTGGCCGAGGCCAAACCGATCCGGCTTGGCGCAAGTTACCCGGCGATCGACAAGGGCACCAATGCGCCCGGTGCGCTGTTTGACCCGATCTCGGCCGCACATGCGCGCCCGCCCTATTCCAGCGGCGCGCGCGACGATGCGATCCAGCGCGCAGCACTTGAGGCGGTGGCCGATTATTGGGCTGATGCCGCAAACAACCCCACCTCCGGCGTGTATGCCGGGCGCATGGTCGATGCCGATGCGCTGACCTTCGGGCCATGGGATACGCGGCCCTTCCCCGCCTATCCGATTGACGGGCGCTGGTTTGCTGATGCCGACAATTATGAATATGGCACCACGCTTAACGGCAGGCTCGGTGTGGCCGATGCGGCCGGAACCATCCGCAAGGTGCTGGCCGACTTTGGCTATAGCGCCTATGTCATCGGCGCGCTTGGTGCGGTGGTTGACGGGGCGACGAGCCAGGGCGGCAGCTCGGCGCGTGCGGTGCTGGAAGGGCTGCAACCGGCGCTGCTGTTTGACGTGGTGGAGACCACCGGGCATCTGCGGTTTCAGCATCGCGGCGGGCCGCTGATAGCCTTGTCGGCCGACAGTCTGGTGGAGCGTGAAGACGACCTGCCCTGGACCGTGCAGCGCGCGCAGGAAACCGACCTGCCACTGGTGATCGAGATGAGCTATGGCGAGTTGGTCACCGATGATCAGACCGCCACGGTTGAAGCGCGTCGCGGCGTGGGCGGCAGCGACCGCACAGCGCGGATTACCTTGCCTATCACCGGCAATGCGGCGCGGGTATCTGCGCTGGCCGAGATTGCGCTGGCCGAGGCCTGGCACGGCCGCGAACAGCTTGAATGCACCTTGCCCATGAGCGCGCTGCGCGTGGAGGTCGGCGACCTTCTGGCCCTGTCCGGGCTGCGCGGGTTGTGGCGCGTCGGCACGATTGGCGACGGGGCGCAGCGCCCGGCGATGTTGACGCGGTTTGACCCGCGCATCTATACGCCACTGCGCTTTGCGCGGCGCACCAAGCATCCGGTTGGTGGTTCGATTGACGGGCTGGCGGGCAGTGCTGCGGCCTCGCCAGTTGTGGCACTTATGGACCTGCCCTTGCTGCTGGATGGTCACGATCCGGATGCTGGCTACATGGCCGGCTGGATGCGCCCTTTTGGCGCGGGCATCGCGGCCTATCGCTCGCCCTCGTCAGAGAATTACACGCTGGACCAGGTGCTGCCGATCTACAGCATCATGGGCAGCACGGTTGAGGCTTTTGGCCCCGGCCCGGCCGATCGTTGGGATAATGGCAATGCGCTGGTGGTGGAGCTGTTTCAAGGCGAATTGGCGGGCACGGACGATCTTTCGGTTTTCGCCGGAGCCAATGCGCTGGCTGTGGAAAACGAGCAGGGCGAGTGGGAGATCGTTCAGTTCAGCGCTGCCGAGCTGGTTGCGCCGCACAGCTACCGGCTGACGCGATTGCTGCGCGGGGTGCGCGGCTCGGAACATGCCATGCGCGACCCGCTGCCCAGCGGTGCACGCGTGGTGGTTATTGATGGCGGCGTGGTGCAGACCGGGCTGACATCGGCCAGCAAGGGTGCCGCGCTCAACTGGCGCATGGGGCCAAGCGACCGGCTGGTCGCCGACCCTGTCTTTACAGCCACGAGCTTCACCTTCAACGGCAAGGGCCACCGCCCCTATGCTCCCGCCCAGTTGCGCGCGAGCGCGGCGGCCGGTGGCGACATCGCACTGAGTTGGGTGCGCCGGTCGCGCCTTGGTGCGGATAACTGGGAACAGGTCGAGATCCCGCTGGGTGAGGCGATCGAAGCATATGAGATCGACATCATGGATGGGGCCACGGTGCTGCGCACGATCAGCACCGCGACGCCCGCAGCAACTTACACAGCCGCCGAGCAGACCACCGATTTTGGCGCGCCGCAAACCAGCATCACCTTTCATGCCTACCAGATCTCGGCCAGCTATGGGCGCGGGATCGCCGCCAACTATTCAGGAGCTTTGACATGACCGAGACCACGCATCTGGGCTTGCCCCACCTTGCCGCCGCGCAGGCGCAAAAGCACGTTACCCATAACGAGGCACTCGACCTCTTGGATGCCATCATCCACCTCTCGATCACCTCTCAGCTCGACACGCCACCCGGCAGCCCGTCCGAGGGTGATCGCCACCTTGTGATTGCGACGGCCACCGGTGACTGGGCTGGATGGGAGGGCAGTATTGCCACCTTTATAGCGGGCGCATGGCTGCGCGTGCAGCCCGCCACCGGCTGGCGCTGTTGGGATGATGCGGGCAAGGTGCTGCTGGTTTATACCGGCGCTGCATGGCAGGCGCTGGCCTCGGAAGCGCCTATTGATGGGAATGCCTACGGGCGTAAGGATGGGGTGTGGGTCGAGGTGGCACCGGCTGGCATAGCCTATGATGTGCCTTTTACTTTTGGCGGCACGCCAACATCAAGTGAAGAACTCGGGCGGCCGACCATTGTGCGCACGCTGGTATTCCCCGCCGATTTTGCGGGGTCGGTTGGCTTTGTCGGAACACTGCCGACCGCGGCTTTCTCGATCGATATATATGATGACGCTACACAGATCGGGACAGTCGATATCACGACGGGCGGGGCTGTGAGCTTCTCATCAACCGGTGGACTTGAAATTACCGTGGCTGCAGGCTCGTTGCTGCGGGCAATCGCGCAATCAACCGTGGATGCAACAATCGCTGATATCTCATTTACACTGCTGGGAGCCGTCTGATGCTGCTGTCAACCGGCAAATCCGGCGGCGCATTTAGTGGCGGCATTCCCACGCTTTTGCCCGGGCATTACCACTTAGGCACCGCAAGCGCATCTTCCGGCACACTCTCTAGCGGGCTGCTCGATGTGGACCAATATGACGAGGTCTGGTTTGGTTTAGAGAACCTGACCGCAACAGGCGCGGGGCTGCTTGTTTCTTTACGCCCCGAAATTGGCGGTGTTGCCACAACCGGCGTGGTCGACTGGTATGTGAAGTCAGATGGCGGTGCTGGCGACATAGGTGCCAGCGCGGACAGCTTCCCCTTATGTGGCGCAGCTGGAATCGGCGTGGACACTGATGACCAACTCAATGTCATTATCCGGATGCGCAAGGATGCCCTGACCGATGATTGGGTCGCACTTTACACAGGTGGTTCGGATTCCGCAGGTTCCGGTATTTTGTTTGTTAATGGAGCGGCGCGGATTCGCGCGGCGGGTGCGCTGACCGGAATCACCATAGCTGACGCAGCGACGCCTAATATCAGCACTGCAAACATGCGCATCATCGGCGTAAAACATAATGAAATCGCCGCGAGCGATGCAGCCAGCGGCGTGATCGAAATGACCGGCCTGAGCCTAAGCAGTTGGCATCAGGCATCACTGATCTTGCATGGTATAACCGTCAGCGACGATGGCGCACTGCTGGCTCTGGAATTCCAAACAGCATCTGGATGGCATACCAGCGGTTATCTCTACTCCACCGCCAGCGGCAACCTATCTGCGGGTGGTGCTGGCATGTCCTATATTCGGGTCGGCCTTTTGGGTAACAGCACTTCTGAGTATGCTGCCGGGCAGGTCGATATCATTGATCCGGGTGGCGCGGGCGATAAGGCCATTACCGCCAACCTGTGCTGCCAGGACACGGCAGGCGATACCAAGCTTAACGCCAGCACAGGCGAGTTGACCACCGCAGACGCGATAACCGGGATTCGAATTAAAGCCAGCACAGGAACAGTGTCAGCGGGCCGGGCAGTTTTGGTAGGGGGTTTGTAATGGTCGCGCTGATAACAGACATCGCGCTTTCCGGCGGCGAGTTCAACGCAACTGGCCTAAGTTTGGGTGGCTACGATTGGATTGAGTTGATCCTGGCCGATGTAAGACCGTCATCGAATGACCGGCAGGTTTTTGTCGAGATATCAACCGCAGACGGGCCTGCCACCGGTGCTCATCGCCATTACAGCGTCGATCAGTCAAGTGGCGGAACAACCTCATCAACCAGTGGCTACACTAACCATTTTCGCCTCATTGGCAGTGGTGCATTTGACCTGATGGCGGCCGATGGCGTTTCGGGAAAGCTATTGATCTGGCGGCCGGGTGCAGCGGCATTCAAACCAGTCTACGGCCAGTTTGCACACAATTATACCAGCGCGAATTATGGGCGTGTTTTTGTCGGGGGCAAGCTTGCGGTCACGGCCGTGCCGACAGCAGTGCGTGTTTTCGCCAATAGCGGCACACTCGCCTCTGGCAAGGTGAAGCTGCTCGGCTACACGCTCGCGACACCTTAGCGCCAGGTGCGGTTCGGGCTGTTCCAGCAGCCCAAACGGAAGCCATAACTTCCACGGAAACGATGGCCAGACGCGGCCGTCACACCTGCGCCAGGCGCAGGACCATATGGAAGGAAACTGGTTAATGTTTGATTACCGAGCTGTTGCACCGACCAACCCGGTCGCACCCTATATTGGTGGCAAACGGGCGCTGGCCAAGCGCCTGATCGCGCGGATCGATGCCATACCGCACGCCACCTATGCCGAGGCTTTCGTGGGCATGGGCGGGGTGTTTTTGCGCCGCGCCCGCGCACCCAAGAGCGAGGTGATCAATGATTATGGCCGTGATGTGGCTAACTTCTTTCGCGTGCTCCAACGGCATTACCTGCCCTTCATGGACATGATGAAATTCCAGATCACCTCGCGCGACAATTTCGCGCGCCTGGTGCGCACCGATCCTGAAACACTTACCGACCTCGAGCGCGCGGCGCGATTCTTCTATCTGCAGCGCACCGCCTTTGGCGGCAAACCCTCTGGCATGAATTTCGGGGTGGCGCTTGACCGGCCAGCGCGGCTGGATATCACCCGGCTGGCACCCATGCTGGAAGACCTGCACGACCGGCTGGCTGGCGTTGTGATCGAGTGCCTGCCCTATGAGCAATTCATCCCGCGCTATGACCGGCCGGCGACGCTGTTCTATCTCGACCCGCCATACTGGGGAAGCGAGAACGACTATGGCAAAGACCTGTTCAGCCGGGAGGACTTCGCGCGGCTTTCAGAGCTTCTAAGAGGCCTCTCAGGTCGCTTTATTCTGTCTCTTAACGACCGCCCGGAAGTGCGCGAAACCTTCTCTGGCTTCGACATCGAGGAGGTGGAAACGACCTATACAATCAGCAAATCCGCCGCCAAGAAGGTAGGTGAGGTGATCATATCGAACTAGACGGTCAAAAGGGCTTCAAGTTCAAACGCACGCCGCTTCAATTTCAAGCGCGCGGCTACACCCGTCAGATGCCTCCGGCGGGGATATTTTTAAACAAAAGATGGCTTATGCGTGGATTGCACCATCACCGCAGGCCAGCGCCGCTTCGCGCACCGCTTCGGAAAATGTCGGGTGCGCATGGCAGGTGCGGGCGATGTCTTCGGCGCTCGCGCCAAACTCCATGGCCACGCAAATCTCGTGGATAAGTTCCCCCGCCGCAGGCCCAATCAGGTGGCAGCCGAGCACGCGGTCGGTGTCTTTATCGGCAAGGATTTTTACGAATCCGTCACCGGAAAACACAGCCTTGGCGCGGCCATTGCCCATAAAGCTGAACTTGCCCACCTTATAGGCGCGGCCTTCTTCTTTCAGTTGTTCTTCGGTCTGGCCCACGCTGGCCACTTCCGGGGCGGTGTAGATCACGCCAGGGATCACGCCGTAATTCACATGGCCTGCCTGGCCGGCAATGGTTTCGGCCACGGCCATGCCTTCATCTTCGGCCTTATGGGCGAGCATCGGGCCGACAATCACATCGCCGAGCGCGTAAATGCCATCAACATTCGTGCGCCAATGCGCATCGGTTTTCACCTGCCCGCGCTCGGTCATCTCCACGCCAAGCGCGTCCAGCCCCAGCCCTTCGGTATAGGGGCGGCGGCCGGTGGCCACGAGCACGGTCTCGGCCTCGATCTCGGCCTCTTTGTCATTCTTGCGCAGTTTATAGGTTACGGTGGCCTTGGATTTCGTGGCCTTCACAGCCTGCACCGCAGCGCCCATGATGAATTTCAGCCCCTGTTTGGTCAGTATCCGCTGGAAGGTTTTGCAAACTTCGCCATCCATTCCGGGGGTGATCGCGTCCAGATACTCGACCACCGTGACCTCGGTGCCAAGGCGGGCATAAACGCTGCCCATTTCCAGCCCGATAACGCCCGCGCCGATCACCACCATCGTCTTTGGCACCTTTTGCAGGCTCAGCGCACCGGTCGAGGTGACGACGGTTTTCTCATCCACGTCAACGCCCGGCAGGGTAGAGGGCTCGGAGCCCGTGGCGATGACGATGCTCTTGGCCTTATGCACATCATCGCCAACCGTCACCTCGCCTTTTGCGGTGATCTTGCCCCAGCCTTTGATGTAGTCGACCTTGTTTTTCTTGAACAGAAACTCGATACCTTGGGTATTGGTTTTGATGACATCATCCTTATAGCCAAGCATCTTGCCCCAATCGACCTCCGGTTTGCCGCCCATCAGGCCCATTTTCTCAAAATTATGCTCGGCCTCATGCAGGCTATGGCTAGCGTGCAACAGCGCCTTGGAGGGGATGCAGCCAACATTGAGGCAGGTGCCACCAAGCGCGCCGCGCCCTTCTACACAGGCCACCTTCAGCCCCAGTTGCGCGCAACGGATGGCGCAGACATAGCCGCCGGGGCCGCCGCCGATGATGATTACGTCATAGTCAGCCATGTAAAATCCTCCGGATCAGGCGATAAATATGCCAACCAGCACAGCCACGATAGCGCCGGTCGCGATGTTCCATGCAAATGAGCGCAGCCACGGCACGCCCACAAGATAAAGAGGAAGGTAAAGGCTGCGCGCCGCAAGGTAAACCATAACCGCAGTATTGGTTACAACATTGGCGCGGCCGGAAAGTTCGGCGACCAGCACCAGCGCCATGAAGGCGGGGGCGGTTTCCAGCAGGTTGCGCAGCGCGCGGTTGGCGCGCCCGATGAGCGCATGCGCGGGCGGGGGAAGGTCACGCGGGCCGGTGCCCCAGCGGATGCCGCCAAGCAGGTCGATGATCAGCCCCTGCACGCCGACATAGACCAGCACCAGAACGGCGAGCCCGACTAGCCCCCAAAGCTCTACACTCATTGCGCCGCCATTGTCAGCCAAGGCGCACGCGTTTGGTCGTGTGCCAGCGCAGTGGCGGCGTGTGCTTTTGGTTCAAGGGTCATTCGGCAAGGGCGAGGGTGGTGAGTTCGGGGGTCATTGCTTAGGAACCCATTGACTTTGTCAGCCCGCCGAGGATCCCGCCTATAGCGTCCCCGAATTGCCAAAGGGATGTTTCACCCGAACTAACCTTCTTTACTCCGTCAGATAGCTGTTCGCTACTATCGCCCACTATTTTCTTTTGCCCAAGAACCGTCATGCCGTAAGAGGTTAGGATAGGTTGATTAACTGATCCGCCCGCAGCTCCGCCGAATGTGCGGTCGTAAGCCCTAACTCGAATAAGTCCTTCAGACTCTAACCACTCCAGACATGGATAAAAGAAGGTCGCAAATTCATCTTCTAGCTGCAGCTCTTTAAACTCTAAGGTACTATGCTGAATACCCCATTCCAAAAGAAGATTTAGAATGCGGGCGATTACCATTTCGCTTTTTTCCATTTCATTCATGTTTTACCGTCTTGTTCGTTTTCGCACACGCCTTTGCCTGTGCCGTACCACACCAACTAGAGAAGGCCGGCGCTTTAGGCCGTCCGAGGGTCGGGCGCTGCCCTGTGTTGCGTTCAGTCATTACAAATCCATCAACAACCGCCGCGGATCCTCCAGCGCTTCTTTCACCCGCACAAGGAACGTCACCGCACCTTTGCCATCCACCACGCGGTGGTCATAGCTCAGCGCCAGATACATCATCGGGCGGATGGTGATTTCGCCGTTCACGACCATGGGCCGTTCCTGGATTTTGTGCATGCCCAGAATGCCCGATTGCGGCGGGTTCAGAATGGGCGAGGACATGAGCGAGCCGTAAACCCCGCCATTGGAAATGGTGAAGCTGCCGCCCTGCATATCGGCCATTGAAAGCTTGCCATCGCGCGCTTTCAGCCCCAGTTCGGAAATGCTTTTCTCGATCTCGGCAAAGCCCATCGCATCGGCATTGCGCAGCACTGGCACAACCAGCCCGGTGGGCGTGCCCACGGCCACACCCATATGGACGTAGTTTTTGTAAACCACATCGGTGCCGTCAATCTCGGCATTTACCTCGGGCACTTCGCGCAGGGCGTGGCAGCAGGCCTTGGTGAAGAAGGACATGAAGCCAAGCTTCACGCCGTGCTTTTTCTCGAATATCTCCTTGTATTCATTGCGCAAATCCATCACCGCACTCATATCCACCTCGTTATAGGTGGTCAGCATGGCGGCGGTGTTCTGCGCGTCTTTCAGGCGCTTCGCGATGGTCTGGCGCAGGCGGGTCATGCGCACGCGCTCCTGGCGGCTTTCATCATCGGCGGCCACGGGCGCGCGCGGTGCGGCAGGCGCTTGGGCA
Organism: Paracoccaceae bacterium; assembly: GCA_040880065.1. GTDB lineage: Bacteria > Pseudomonadota > Alphaproteobacteria > Rhodobacterales > Rhodobacteraceae > Abyssibius. Next base: position 38,539 of record JBBDJE010000066.1, read on the forward strand.
GGCGCTTGGCCAGGTTTGGAATCAGCCTTTTTGGCGGCGCTCTGCACATCTTCCTTCATGATGCGCCCGTCGCGGCCCGTGCCTTTCACATCGTCGCGGCTAAGCCCCTTTTCGGCCATGGCTTTCTTGGCGGAAGGCGCGTCTTCCACATCTTTTTTGCCTTCGGGCGCATCTTCTGTCTTTTTCTCGGTCTTGGCCGCTTCACCCAAAACCAGCGCCTCGGGTTTTTTGACGGGCGCATCGGCACCTTCGATGATTGTGCCCAGCAGCGCGTTCACGCCTACGGTTTCACCTTCGGCGGCAACGATCTCGCCCAAAGTGCCAGCGGCCTGCGCGGGCACTTCAACGGTTACCTTGTCGGTTTCAAGCTCGCAGAGCATTTCATCAACCGCCACGGCATCGCCCGGCTTTTTATACCAGGTTGCGATCGTGGCTTCGGTTACGCTTTCGCCCAGCGTCGGGACACGGATTTCGGTGCTCATTGTCTTATCCTTCCAAAGTCAGCGCGTCATTGACCAGCGCGGCTTGTTGTTCCTGATGCAGCTTGGCGAGGCCCGTGGCAGGCGATGCGGCCGCCGCCCGCCCCACATAGCGCGGGCGGGTATGGGTTGCGCCAATGCGTTCCAGCACCCATTCGATATTCGGCTCGATAAAGCTCCACGCGCCCTGGTTTTTCGGCTCTTCCTGGCACCAGATGATTTCGGCCTTCTTGAAGCGCTTCAACTCGGTGGACATGGCCTGTGCGGGGAAGGGGTAGAACTGCTCCACCCGCATCAGGTAAACGTCGTTCAGTCCGCGCGCATCACGTTCGGCCAGCAGGTCGAAATAGACCTTGCCCGAACACAGCACCACGCGCTTGATCTTGCTGTCGGCCACAAGCTTCGTGTCCGAGTTGCCGTATTGCGCATCATCCCACAGCACACGGTGGAAGGACGAGCCTTCGGCCATTTCGCTCAGCTTGCTTACCGCGCCCTTGTGGCGCAGCAGCGATTTTGGCGTAAAGATGATCAGCGGTTTGCGAATGCTGCGATGTAGCTGGCGGCGCAGAATGTGGAAATAGTTGGCCGGAGTCGTGCAATTGGCCACAATCCAGTTATCTTCGGCGCATTGCTGCAAGAAGCGTTCGGGCCGCGCGCTTGAATGCTCCGGCCCCTGACCTTCATAGCCATGGGGCAGCAGCATCACGAGGCCCGACATGCGCAGCCATTTCTTCTCGCCCGAGGAAATGAACTGGTCGATCATGATCTGCGCGCCGTTCACAAAGTCGCCGAACTGCGCCTCCCACAGGGTCAGCGCGCGGGGTTCGGCCAGCGAGTAGCCGTATTCAAAGCCCAGAACGGCATATTCCGACAGCATGGAATCCACCACCTCGTAAGGGGCCTGGCCTTCGCGGATATGGTTGAGCGACAGATAGCGCTTTTCGGTTTTCTGGTCGATAATGCCGGAATGCCGCTGGCTGAAGGTGCCGCGCGTGCTATCCTGCCCCGACAGGCGCACCGGAAAGCCTTCCAGCAACAGGCTGCCAAAGGCCAGCGCCTCGGCGGTGGCCCAGTCAATGCCCGCGCCGCTGTCAATCATGCCCTTGCGGGTTTCCAGCAGGCGCGCCACGGTCTTATGCGGGTTGTAACCCTCGGGCAGGCGGTGCAGGGCCGCGCCGACCTCTTTGAGCGTTTCCAGCGGAGTCGAGGTCTTGCCACGGTCGTAATCAGCGCCCTGCTTTTCCATGCCCGACCAGCGGCCATCCAGCCAGTCGGCCTTGTTGGGCTTATAGGTCTTTCCTGTTTCGAACTCGTCGTTCAGATGCGCCTGAAACTTGGCTTTGATGTCATCAATCTCGCCTTCGGGGATCAGCCCGTCACCCACCAGCCGCTCGGTATAGAGTTGCAGCGTGGTTTTGTGTTTCTTGATGCTGGTATACATTTGCGGCTGGGTGAACATCGGCTCGTCACCCTCGTTATGGCCAAAGCGGCGGTAGCAGAAAATATCCAGCACCACATCCTTGCCGAATTTCTGGCGGTATTCAATGGCCACGCGCGCGGCATGAACCACAGCCTCGGGGTCATCGCCGTTCACATGGAAGATCGGCGCCTCCACCATCAGCGCAATATCGGTCGGATAGGGGGAAGAGCGCGAGTTATGCGGCGAGGTGGTAAAGCCGATCTGGTTGTTGACGATAATATGGATCGTGCCGCCCGCGCGGTGGCCTCGCAGCCCTGACAGGCCAAAACATTCGGCCACAACACCCTGACCGGCAAAGGCCGCATCGCCGTGCAGCAGCAGCGGCAACACTTTCTGGCGCTCGGTATCGCCAAGCTGTTCTTGCTTGGCGCGCACCTTGCCGATGACAACGGGGTTCACCGCTTCGAGGTGGCTGGGGTTGGCGGTCAGCGACAGATGCACCTGATTGCCATCGAACTCACGGTCGGAACTGGCGCCAAGGTGATATTTCACATCGCCCGAACCATCAACATCTTCGGGCTTGAAGCTGCCACCCTGAAACTCGTTGAAGATCGCGCGGTAAGGTTTGCCCATCACATTGGCCAGCACCGAAAGCCGGCCACGATGCGGCATGCCGATCACAATATCCTGCACACCCAGCGCGCCGCCGCGCTTGATGATCTGCTCCATCGCGGGGATAAGTGCCTCGGCCCCGTCAAGGCCAAACCGTTTGGTGCCCATGTATTTTACATGCAGGAATTTCTCGAATCCCTCGGCCTCGACCAGCTTGTTCAGAATCGCCGTGCGCCCGCGCTTGGTAAAGGCGATTTCCTTGCCATAACCTTCGATGCGCTCTTTCAGCCATCCGGCCTGTTCGGGGTTGGAAATATGCATGTATTGCATGGCGAATGTGCCGCAATAGGTGCGTCTCACAATGTCCAGAATTTCGTGCATGGTGGCAGATTCAAGGCCAAGCACGTTGTCGATATAGATCGGGCGGTCCATATCGCCTGCGCCAAACCCGTAGGTGGCGGGGTCAAGCTCGGGCATCTTGGGTGGCGTCGTCAGGCGCAGCGGGTCAAGATCGGCCGCCAGATGCCCGCGAATGCGGTAGGCGCGGATCAGCATGAGCGCGCGCAAACTGTCAAGCACGGCCTGTTTGTGGCCGACATCCGAAACCGGCGCGCCACTGGCGGCGGCTTTGGCCTTGATCTTGTCGGCGATCACAGGCCATTGCCCGTCCAGCGCGGCAGTCAGCTCGTCGCTTGCGGCGGGGGGCCAGTCGGCCCGCGCCCAGCTTGGCCCGGCAGCCGCACGTATCGCAGCCTCGCCCTCGTCCAGCTCTTTGAAGTAATCCGCCCAGCTTTTGTCAACCGAACCAGGCTCGGCCGTATAAGCCGCATAAAGCTGGTCGACATAGGCCGCGTTATGGCCCTGAAGAAAAGACGAATCGTGAAAGGCTTTATTCGGAGATTGTTCGGTCATAACAGCGTCAGGTCGCGCCTGCTCCTAAAATGCGGCCCCTTGCGGGGCCAAGTTCATTAGCCCGCGCACCGGATGCCCCGGCGCGCAGGCCGTTGGTGTTCAGCCTATCGCCTTCAGCACGGCTTCGCCAAGCCCGGCAGGGCTGTCGGCAACCACAATACCGGCGGCGCGCATGGCTTCTATCTTGCTTTCCGCATCGCCCTTGCCGCCCGACACAATCGCCCCGGCATGGCCCATGCGGCGGCCCGGCGGTGCGGTGCGCCCGGCTATGAAGCCTGCGGTGGGTTTGCTGCGGCCGCGCTTGGCCTCGTCGATCAGGAACTGTGCGGCCATTTCCTCGGCATCGCCGCCGATTTCGCCGATCATGATAATCGCCTGGGTTTCGTCATCGGCCAGAAACCATTCCAGCACGTCGATATGCTCGGTGCCCTTGATCGGGTCGCCACCAATGCCAACGCAGGTCGACTGGCCAAGCCCGGCGGCGGTGGTCTGGGCTACGGCCTCATAGGTCAGCGTGCCCGAGCGGCTGACAACGCCAACCGAGCCGCGCTTGTGGATATGGCCGGGCATGATGCCGATCTTGCATTCATCGGGCGTGATCACGCCGGGGCAGTTCGGCCCTATCAGCAAGGATTTGGAGCCGACAAGCGCGCGCTTCACCTTCATCATATCAAGCACCGGAATGCCCTCGGTGATGCAGACGATCAGCTCAAGCTCGGCGTCGATCGCTTCCAGAATCGCATCGGCAGCAAAGGGCGGCGGCACATAAATTGCCGTGGCATTGGCACCTGTGACGGCGCGCGCCTCGTGCACCGTGTTAAAAATCGGCAGGCCGATATGGCTTTGCCCGCCCTTGCCGGGGGTCACCCCGCCGACCATTTGCGTGCCATAGGCCATGGCCTGTTCGGAATGGAATGTGCCCTGGCTGCCGGTCAGCCCCTGGCAAATCACTTTGGTATTTTTATCAACGAGTACGGCCATGATTCAGGTATCCATTTGCAATTGCGGCACGCTCGCTTGGCGCGCCCGGTTATTGTTTATGCGGGTTGTCATCATCACAACCCGTTTGCCTTTGCGATGGCGCTATAGGTGCCGCCGCTGGTGGTTTGGAAAAACACGCCCACACCGGGAATACGCAGCGCAGCGAAACTGTTGGCAAGCGCGGCTGCGCCCGCATCCGAGCGGAAAATCATCGTGCAGCGCCAGTTGCCGGGATGGTCGTAAATGCGGAACTGCGCGTTCAGGCTGCGATGGTAAAACACATCAATCGGGGCTTCATTGAATTGCCCGCTGGCACGCATTTGCGGCCCTGCATTCGCAAAGCTGGGTGCCGTTGCCCCGCAAACCTGTGAAAACAGGCTGACGGCGGCGCTGGTGGGCAGGTTCGCCTTGCCCGGCCCCACACGGGTGGGCAGATCATAGGGCTGGTTGGGCAGGTCAGCCATGCAGCCCGAAAGCCCGAGACCAAGCGCCAGCAGCGCCACTTTTGCAGACCGAAAGATCAACCCTTTACCGCCTTCACGATTTTTTCCGCCGCATCCGAAAGATTGTCGGCGGCAATCACATTGAGGCCGGATTCATTGATGATCTTCTTGCCAAGTTCAACATTCGTGCCCTCAAGCCGCACGACAAGCGGCACCTGAAGCCCGACTTCCTTCACCGCCACGATCACCCCCTCGGCGATGACATCACAGCGCATGATGCCGCCAAAGATATTCACCAAAATCCCCTTCACATTCGGATCGGAAGTGATGATCTTGAATGCCTCGGTCACTTTTTCGGTGGTGGCACCGCCGCCGACATCCAGAAAATTCGCAGGCGCCGAGCCGTAAAGCTTGATGATATCCATTGTCGCCATGGCAAGGCCCGCACCGTTCACCATGCAGCCAATCTCGCCATCCAGCGCAATATAGTTGAGGTCGAACTTGCTGGCGGCCAGCTCTTTGGGGTCTTCCTCGGTTTCATCGCGCAGCGCCAGAATATCGGCCTGACGGTAAAGCGCGTTGCTATCAAAGCCCATTTTCGCATCGAGGCATTTCAAATCACCCTCGCTCGTTACGATCAGCGGGTTGATCTCCAGCATTTCGCAGTCTTTTTCGATAAACATTTTGTAAAGCGTGTTGATCAGCGTCACGCATTGCTTCACCTGCTTGCCTTCAAGCCCAAGCGCAAAAGCCACCTGACGGCCATGAAAGCCGGAAATGCCGCTGGCCGGGTCAACCGTGAAGGTTTTCACCTTTTCCGGCGTGCTATGGGCGACTTCCTCAATATCCATCCCGCCTTCGGTGGAACAGACAAAGGCAATCCGCGAACTGGCACGATCAACCAGCACAGCCAGATAAAGCTCGCGTGCAATATCGGCACCGCTTTCGATATAAATGCGGTTCACCTGCTTGCCTGCCGGGCCGGTTTGTTTGGTAACCAGCGTGCGGCCCAGCATCTTGTGCGCCTCTTCTGCGGCTTCGGCCACCGATTTGGTAATCCGCACACCGCCGGCCTCGCCAGCCGAGGCCTCTTTGAATTTGCCTTTGCCGCGCCCGCCGGCGTGGATTTGCGCCTTCACCACCCAGATCGGACCATCAAGCTCGCCCGCGGCCGATTTTGCTTCTTCGGCGCGCAGCACAGCGCGGCCTTCGGATACGGGCGCGCCGTATTCCTTTAAAAGTTTCTTGGCCTGGTATTCGTGGATATTCATGGCAGCGCCCTTTCTGTCTGGTCTGGCGGTAATGCACCCGAAAGGTTGCTAAAACCTCACCCGCTTTATCCATCCCTATGCCATGCACCTGCACAACATAAAACGTATTCCTGCGGAATCATCGCGCTTGGGCGGATAATTCCGTGTTTTGTGATCACACGCGAAAATAGTGTGATCACAAAACCGCGGCTAATTCAGAAATGCGGCAAACATCAGCCCGTCGCCCTGCACCATCCTGTCAAATGCGCGCCAGCTTGCAGCGTCGATCAGCGGGCCGCGCTCCATATAGGGCAGCAGCGCGAATCCCTGCACAAAGCCGACAATATCCACAGGCGGCGGGTTCATGAACATGTCGCGAATGTTGATGCCCGCGTCCGGCCCAAGCCGCCAGAAGGGCACCAGCTTGTCGCCCAGCAGCATGGCTTCGAGGTCGAACAGCACCGCCTGCCACGCCTGACCTACATCCTCCGGCAGCACCAGCCCCAGCGCCGAGATCTGGTTCTTGTTGGGAATCCATTCGGCCTCGTTATCGCTTTCCGCCGCCAGCGCCGCCCAGAAGGCGCGGTTTTCGGCAATCATCGCCAGAAAATGGCCATGTGCGGCGCGGGTATGCGCCGGGTCGGGTTGCTGGCGCAGGGCTTGGTAGACCATGGTGAAATAATCCAGCCAGCTGTCAAAATCTCCGCCTATCATCATGGCGCCCATATTCATGGGGTTGGTGCCAAGCGCTGCAAAGCTTTCGCGGGCGTCAATGATCTGGTTTATGGCGGCTGTGGGGTCAAAGGCGGCAACCATTTCGCTGACACCCGAAAGCAGATGCGTATAGGCGGAAAGCCAGCGGGCATCCGCATAATCAAAGCGCACGATCACCGCAGCCTGTTCTTCGTTCATGCGCCGGTCGAGCGCGGCCGAGGCGATATTGGCCATGCTTTCGCCCGGCTGGCGTTGCCCGTCGGCATTCACGTCAAACCATATATCGGTAATGTTGATGGAGGCACCAAAATCCGCCCCTTGCGGGATTTGCGCCAGAAAGCCGCGTGCCAGCGCCATATCTTCGCCCATATCGGCAAAAATGCGGCCTATAAGCGCCGCTTCAAATTCAAGCGCTTCGGGGTTGGGCGCAACGGGCAGGCGCAGCACTGGAAAATCGGTGCCCCGCATGGTGGCGCCATAGGTCCAGCGGGTTTGCATACTGCGCTCCGCCCCGCGCAAAAACGCAAGCCCGCCTTGCAAGAACAGCGATTCGGCATCGCTTTTGCCCGCAAGCTCGGCCTGTGCGGCAGCGATACCATTCGCGGCAAGGGTTGCATTTACCGGGTGAAGCGCCTGCGCTTGCAGAGCAGGGCTAAAGGTCGGGCTTAAGAATAGCGTAATCAGCAAAATGAAGTTGCGCATGGCGGCTCCTATGGTTTTTTGATGCAGCCTAGGCGGGAATCACCCGTCTGTCCAACCCGTCTGGCCAATACCTGTCAGCGGGCGGCGGCAAGCAGCCCGTCAACATCCAGATAGGTCTCGATATGCGCAGCGAGCGCATCCAGCGCCGCCTCGACGCCCGCACCATATTCCGCCACGCCCGCCACGCCCTGCGCGGCCAGCCATGCATGGCGAAAGGCATCTTGTGTAAACATGCCGTGCAGGTAGCTGCCCATGATCTGCCCGTTGGCGCTGCTGGCCCCTTCTGCCACGCCATCCACCGTAAAGACGGGCCGCGCGCAATCCGCCCCTGTGGTTTGCCCGATATGAATTTCATAGCCCGCAACCCGCGCGCCGCTGGCGACATGCACAGCCGCAACCGCGCTCACCCGTTTGGCGGCCTGCATGGTGGTGGAGACATCCAGCAACCCAAGCCCAACCACAGCGCCCGCTGCGCCCTCGATCCCTTCGGGGTCGGCAATTTCATGGCCCAGCATCTGGTAGCCACCGCAAATGCCCAGCACGCGCCCGGCGCGACGGATATGGGCCGCAAGGTCCACATCCCAGCCCTGAGCGCGGAAAAAGGCCAGATCGGCGATTGTTGCCTTGGTGCCGGGGAGCAGCACCAGATCGGCATCGCCGGGCAGGGGCTGGCCTGCGCGCACCATGGTAATGCGCAGGCCCGGCTCGGCCAAAAGCGGGTCCAGATCATCGAAATTCGCAATCCGGCTCAGGCAGGGCACGGCGATATGGTAGCCGCCCGCACCGCCGCTGCGCCCGCCGCCAAGCAGGTCGAGCGCATCTTCGGCGGGCAGGGCATGGGCCTGTGCAAACCACGGCAGCACCCCGAAACCGCGCCAGCCGGTATGCGCGGCAATCGCGGCATAACCGTCATCAAACAGCGATGGATCACCGCGAAACTTGTTGACCATGAAACCGGCGATCAGCGCGCGGTCGGGCGCATCCAGCACCGCATGCGTGCCGACGATCTGCGCAATCACCCCGCCACGGTCTATATCGCCCGCCAGCACCACCGGCACGTCATGCGCGGCGGCAAAGCCCATATTGGCAATGTCACCAGCGCGCAGGTTGATCTCGGCTGGGCTGCCCGCGCCTTCAACCAGCACAAGGTCGGCGCCGGTGCGCAGGCGCGCAAAACTCTCGCCCACTGCCACCATAAGCTGCGGTTTCAGTGCTGCATAATCGCGCGCGCGCAACGTGGTCAGCCGTTTGCCCTGAACAATCACAGCGCTGCCGGTCTCGGATTCCGGCTTCAGCAAAACCGGGTTCATATGCACCGAGGGCGGCAGGCCGCAGGCCAGCGCCTGCAAGGCTTGCGCGCGGCCGATCTCGCCGCCATCTGCTGCCACGGCGGCATTGTTGGACATGTTCTGCGGCTTGAACGGGCGCACCACCAGCCCGCGGTTGCGCGCAGCCCTGCACAGCCCCGCCACCAGCATGGACTTGCCAACATTCGACCCTGTGCCCTGGATCATCAGGCTTTTCGCGCGGCTCATGGCCGCCTGTTTGCCACGGCGTTGCGTCGCCTAAAAGGGCAATTGCGCATAGCGGCGCTGGCGTAGCTCATCCATGCGAATATCGCTTTGCAAACGGCGGATGCGGAACTCGAGGCTCGCCAGCCGGTCGGCTTCTTCGGGCGTCAGGTCGGGGTGGCTCAACTCGTTCAAAATCACCGCGCGAATGCGTGCAATTTCGGCGTTGGCCTCGTTGATATCTGTTTGAAGCGCAAAATACTGAAGCCCCCAATCATAGGCGCGGCTCATGGAAATGCGCTGCGCGGGCGTGCAAACAGGCTCCAGCCGGCTGCCGTTGCGCCCATTGATATAAGCATTTTCCGGTGTGCAATAGCGTGCAAGCCCGGCCTGCCGCCCTGCCAGCCATGCGGCGGGATCGGGCACAATGCCCAGCTCGCTGCACGCATCGCGGTGGGCGTTGATATAATCGGCCCCGCGACCGGCTGCGCCATCACGCGCGCCAATCTCGGCCCAATTGCCGTTCATGCATTGCTGCGGTGTCAGGCTGGCGCAGCCGCTCAGGCCCAAACCCAGCGCAACAATAGTTGCGATAAACCGTATCGACATGGTGCAATCCTTCGCTCTGGCCTTTACTTTGCCTGATACTACCCGCATCACCTGCCACGCATGGCAGAAAATCAGCTACGCCAAACTCATTAGGCAGGATAATGCCGAAATTTAACACTTATACTACCCTGACCCTGCTGGTAGCCGTTGCGCTTGTCGCCGTTTCGGCGCTGTTCGTGCTCTGGCCCGCGCTTGACCTTGCCATAGCCCGCATGTTCGGCACCGCTTCCGGCTTTTGGCTGAGCGAGCAGGGCTGGGCCATTGCCCTGCGTCTTGGCCTCATGTGGGCCACGCGCATCATCGCGCTGCTGGCCCTGCTCTGGCTGATCTTTGCGGCTGTTCGCGGTGCCAAGGCGCGGCTTTCGTGGCGCTATCCGGCTTTTGCCTTTCTGTCTTTTGCCATCGGCCCGTGGCTGATTGTGAACGAATTGTTCAAAAACCACTGGGGCCGTGCGCGCCCCGCGCAGCTTGCCGAGTTTGGCGGCGAGGCGGGCTTCACCCCCGCATGGCACATTGCCGAGCAATGCAGCACGAATTGCAGCTTTGTTTCAGGCGAGGCGGGGATGTCGGCGGCCAGCGTGCTGGTGCTTTTGGTGCTTTTTGGCCGCGATATGCCAGCATGGGCGCGCGCGGTGCTTGTGGCGCTGGGGGTCATCGGCGCGGGTTTGCGCATTCCTTTTGGCGGGCATTTCACCTCCGATGTTCTCATATCGGTGCTGCTTTGCAGCCTGATCGTGGCGGGCTGCTATGCGCTCATGTTGCGCACAACCCAGCGCTCGGCTGGCATGTGGCGCAGCCTTTGCGATGATCTGCGCCTGCGCTAAAGCAAACCGGCCAGATAACGCTGCAGGAATTCAGCGTCGCCCTCCAGCCGCAGCTCATCCAAAGCCTGCGCGCGGCTCATGACCCGCGCCTCGTGGAACGGCTCGGACGGCGCGCCATGGCGCAAAACCGCGCGCGCCAGCCATATGTTGCAGGTTTTCGCAGCCCAACGCTCGTATTCGGGCATGTAGGTAAACCGGCGATAGGCCCCGAGCCTGCGCATGGGCGCGATGCGCCAGCCGGTTTCCTCAAACGCCTCGCGGTGCAGCGCCTGCAACTGCCCCTCGCCGGCATCAATGCCACCGCCGGGCAATTGCACCTCGTAATAGGGGCGGTGTTGCACGGTCATCAACAGCCCGTTTTCATGCAGAATGATCGCATAGGCACCGGGGCGCGGCGGGTAATACTGCCCCTCGCGCACAGCTTCGCCAAACCGCCTCATGCAAGGCGGCTTTCGCGAAGACTTGTTGGAAATTTGAGCATGAATCGGCCTGTGATATAAGTGGCGCAGCAAGTGGCGCATTAGGTAGCGCACTGTGCCAAAAGGCACGCCCGGGGGCAAGCGGGCCGGTTTCGCACAGAAGCGCAAAATTTTTCCCAAAAACCCGCTCAAAGGCGCTAGGTTTTCATCAATGCAACCTCGAAGGCCCGCCATGACCACGCCGAACATGACCCCGCCGAACCCCTATTCACAGCAACCGGCGACCGCCTTCTGGCGCAGCGCCGTGGCCGATACGCATATTCTCGATATTCAGAATATCTGGCAGCCGCGCTTTACCATAGATAAATCCACCCGCATTTCGACCTTTGGGTCGTGTTTCGCCCAGCATTTCGGCCGCGAGCTGCGCAGCCGCGGCTTTGCTTGGGTGAACGGCGAAATGGCCCCCAATGCGGCGTCGGCGGCCCTGCGCAAGAAGTTTGGCTACGATCTATTTTCGGCCCGCACCGGCAATATCTACACCACCAGCCTGCTGCGCCAATGGCTGCGCTGGGCGCTGGAAGACGCACCGCAACCCGGCGAGGCGTGGCAGATGGGTGGCCGCGTCTATGACCCGTTCCGCCCGGCGATTGAACCCGACGGCTTTGAATCGGTCGCTGAAATGCGCAAAAGCCGCGATGTAGCCGTGGCCGCTCTGGCCCATGTGGTGCGCCGCTCCGAGGTTTTCACCTTCACCCTTGGCCTGACAGAATGCTGGCGGCGCGCAGGCGGCGAAGTTGAATATCCCATTTGCCCCGGCACCACGGCGGGCGTGTTTTCGGCCGAGAAATACGCGCATGTTCAGCAGGGGTTTGATGAGGTCTGGCGCAACCTGCGCCGCGCCATCACGCTTTTGCGCCGCGCGCGGCCGGGGCTGAAAATTCTCCTTTCCGTCTCGCCCGTGCCGATGACCGCAACCGCCACGGGCGCGCATGTGCTGGTGGCCAGCACGGCGGCCAAATCCATCTTGCGTGCGGTTGCCGATGCCGCCACCAAACGCTTTGATTTTGTAGACTATTTCCCCGGATACGAGCTTGTCAGCCAGCCACCGTCGCGCGGCATGTTTTACAGCGCCAATATGCGCAGCGTAAATGCCGTGGGGGTCGATTTTGTGATGCAGACCTTCCTGAAATCCATCACGCCCGCGCCCTCTGTGGCGGATGAATATATCGACACTTTGCCCGGGCCTGAACCCAAGCATGCATTGCCGCAGGCTGAAGAGGTTGAAGATCTGGCCTGCGAAGAGGAAATCCTCGCGGCCTTCGGGCCGGAGGGCGGGCGCGACGTATGAAAATACTGGTCATCGGCAATTCGCATACCCCCGCACTGCTGCGTGGTTTTGCGCTTCTTGCCCCGCAATGCCCTGATGTCAGCCTGACGGCTTACGCCCATTACCACCGGTTTTTCGGCCAGTTCGAACCCGATGAGGCCGCCGGGCGCATTCGCATGAAACATCCGGCAATCCGACGCCGTTTCATCAAAACCCATGGCGGCGATGGCAGTTTTCGCCCGCTCGATTACGATATGTGCATCATCATCGGCGGCTATTGGCTTTGGGCGGGTCTGGCGCTTGGCCGTTTTTCCGAAGCGTTCGAGCGTGCAATCATTGACGAGCATATCGAAACCATGCACCCGATGGTGCTGCTGCGCAAAATCAGGGCGGTGTCTGACATTCCGGTGCTGATCGTCTGCAACCCGTTTATGGCCAGCCGTGCGGGCATGCTGGCCGATGCGCAGGCCGAACCGAACAATGGCGCGGCCCTCATCAATGCCGTGCTTGGCCCGCGTTACGATGCGCGCCTTGTCACCCAACCGCCCGAAACCCTGCTCTATCCGCGCCAGACAAAGCTGGAATATGCCATAGGCGAAAACATGTGGGGCACTTGGAAGGGGTGCGATTTCAAGCCTTATTTATATGATGATATGATGCATATGAATACCACTTACGGCGCGCTTCTCATGCGCCGGATTCTGCGCGATCTGGGGCAGGATATCGGCGAGGTTGCCTTGCCTGCAGCCGAAGGGCATTTGCCCTATGCGCAAAAGACCATGCCCGCGCTTTGAGGGCACAAAGCCGTGCGGGGGGTTTTAATTCGCCCCGCCCGCGCCTATGTGTGCCGCCTTGTTTGCAAATGCGAGGATGATATGGCCAGCGTGAATGAACTGATCTGGGATGATACCGTGCTGCCCTTCCAACTGGACGGGGCCGATATGCGTGGCCGCATGGCGCGGCTCGATGCTTCGCTTGGCGAAATGCTGGCCCAGCATGATTACCCCAAACAGGTGCGCGCCCTGGTGGCCGAGGCGGTGTTGCTTGCAGCCCTTATCGGCCAGACAATGAAGCTGCGCTGGCGGTTTTCCCTGCAAATTCATGGCGATGGCCCGTTGCGGATGATTGTGGCCGACTATTACGCGCCCGCCGCCAAAGGCGAGGCGGCGCGCATGCGCGCCTATGCAACCTTTGATGCGGGCCGCCTGCTCCCCGAGGCTGCGCCTTATAGCCAGCTTGGCAAGGGCACCTTTGGGGTGATGATCGACCAGGGCGAGGGTATGGCCCCCTATCAGGGGATTACGCCCTTGGTTGGCGCTTCGCTGGCCGATTGCGCTGAAACCTATTTTGCCCAGTCCGAACAGTTGCCAACACGCTTTGCGCTTACGATCAATGTCAGCGATATGGCGGGTGAGTCAGCGGCGCGCGCGGGCGGGATCATGTTGCAACACTTGCCCAAAGCCGCGCTGCATGCTCAGGGCGATGGCGGCTCGGCGCGCGATGGTTTGCTGACGGGCGATGACCTTGTAACCGGTGATGATGCCGAAAACTGGACCCGCGCCACAACGCTTCTGGCCACGGTGAACGCGGCCGAACTCTCCGGCCCGGCGCTTACCCCCGATCAGGTTTTGCTGCGGCTTTTCCACGAAGAAATGCCACGCATTTATGATGCCCAACCGGTGCGGTTCGGCTGTTCCTGCTCGCAAGATGCGGTGCGTAATTCACTGTCGATCTACTCGGCCAAGGACATCGCCACGATGACCACCAGCGAGGGCACCGTGACCGCCGATTGCCATTTTTGTGGCGCGCATTATGCGCTCGACCCCGAAACCCTGGGCTTTGAGGCGCGCAAACCCGCACATTAACGTTTGGCGGCAAAGGTTAACATTGCCGCCAGAATCGCCGTCTAAAAGTTACAATATAGCCGTGTTTTCGTGCAAAAAACGCGCATTTGGTGCATTTTCGGCCTCGTTTAGCTCCGTTATTTTGCGCCGTTAACCAGATTAACCACTGATGGACCATTGCGGCGGGTAGCTTGCGCCGGGGCGGTTCATGCCCCATCTT
>JBBDJE010000066.1:52815-59046 GCA_040880065.1 Paracoccaceae bacterium
CATCTTGCACGCATGCACCGCCCCGACCCATTCACCGCCGATACGGCCCGATTGCGCCGCGCCATTGCCTGCGCCGGCCCGCAGTCGAGCAGCGATTTCGATTTGCTGCCGGGCCTGCGCGCCAGCCTGCCCGCGGGGCGAAAGCTGCGTGCGGCGGCCGTGCTTGTGGCGGTGCAACCCGGCCCGATGGGTGCGCAGGTTTTGCTGACCCGCCGCGCGCCCGGCATGCGCCACCATCCCGGGCAGGTGGCCTTTCCCGGTGGCAAGGTTGATGCAGCCGACGCGACCCCGCTGGCCGCTGCCCTGCGCGAAAGCCATGAGGAGATCGGCCTGCCGCCAAATTTGGTTGACGTGCTGGGCGCCATGCCAAGCCACGAGACCGTGACCGGCTTTGATGTGGTGCCGTTTATTGGCATCATCCCCGCCGATTTTGTGCCAGTGCCCGAACTGGGTGAAGTGGACGAGATTTTTGCCGTGCCCTTGCGGTTTTTGATGGACCCGGCCAACCATGCCCGGCAGGCGCGCCTGTGGCAGGGGCAAATGCGGCCATATTTAACAATGCCTTACGGGCCGCATTATATTTGGGGGGCCACGGCGCGCATGCTGCAGGCCCTGTCCGAAGCCTGGGCGCGCGCCACATGAAACTAACCGCCGACTGGCTGCAAAACCCCGATGTGCAGGCGCTGTTCAGGCTGCTGGATGATGCGGGCCACAGCGTGCATGCGGTGGGCGGATGCGTGCGCAATGCGCTTTTGGGTGTGCCGGTGGCCGATATCGACTTTGCCAGCTCTGCGCCGCCCGAAACGGTAGGCGCATTGGCAAAAGCAGAAGGCTACCGCGTGCTGCCCACCGGCATTGACCATGGCACGGTGACGGTGCTGATCGGGGGGTCGCAATTTGAGGTGACCACATGGCGCAAGGATGTGGCGACCGACGGGCGGCGCGCCACAATCGCCTATGCCACACGGCTAAAGGATGACGCCGCGCGGCGCGATTTTACCATCAACGCGCTTTATGTGAACGCGCAAGGCGCGGTGCTGGACCCTGTTGGCGGGTTGGCGGATATTGCCGCGAAGCGGCTGAGATTCATTGGCAATCCGGCGGCGCGTATTGCCGAGGATTACCTGCGCAGCCTGCGGTTCTTCCGCTTTTTTGCCTGGTATGGCGAGGGCGTGCCGGATGCAGCGGCGCTGGCGGCGATAGCCGCGGCAGTGCCCGGCCTTGCGGGGCTTTCGGCTGAACGTGTGGGCGCGGAAATGGCGCGGCTGCTGGCAGCCCCCGACCCTGTTGCCGCGCTGGACCTGATGGCGCAAACCGGTGTGCTTGGCGCGCTGCTGGCTGGTGCGGCTTGCGATGTGCTGGGCGCGCTGATGCAGGTGGAGCAGGCCGAGAACGAGCCGCCCGCATGGCTGCGGCGGCTGGCGGCGTTGGGCAACAAGGCGGGCTGGGCTGAACGGTTGCGCCTGTCAAAAGCCGATGCCAAGCATCTGGCCGCGATCACCAGCGCCGCCACGGCGCAAAGCCTTGCGGTGGCGGCGCAGGAATTCGGGGCCCCTGTGGCGCGCGATGCGGCCCTGCTGGAAGCGGCGCGCGGTGCTGGCTTGCCGCCGGACTGGCGCGCTGAAATTGCGCGCGGCGCGGCGGCCGTGTTCCCGCTGCGGGCGGCAGATTTTCCGCAGCATGCAGGCCCGGCATTGGGGGCGGCATTAAAGGCCGCCCGCGCGCGCTGGCTGGCAAGCGATTTGCGCGCCAGCAAAGCCGCGCTGCTGGCGGGCTGACATATTCTGTGAACAGCGCCGAATTGACAGCGCGCCGCCGCTTTGAAACTGTCGCGCGTCTTTAGCCCTTTAAGGAATGTGCCGTGCCGATTGATGCCTTTTTTGCGATGTTCGGCATTCTGGCCGTGGCGGCGTGGACGCCGGGGCCAAATAACGCGATGCTGTCAGCCTCGGGGGCCAGTTTCGGCTTTCGGGCCACATTGCCGCATATGGCGGGTGTGGCCTTTGGCTTTCCGCTGATGCTGTTTGCCTGCGCGATGGGCTTGGGGCAGGTGGTTGCCAGCGCCGATCTGCTGCGCGAGGCGATGCGCTGGCTGGGTGTGGCGCTGCTGCTTTGGGTGGCGTTCAAAATTGCCACCGCCCCGCTGCCTGCGCCGCTATCTGCGCGCGGTGCGGCCACAAGCAGCGGGCGCAGATAGCGGCGCAGGCGCTGCGGTGCTGGTGGGCCTTACTTCGGCCAGCGGCTGGGCGGGGCTTGGCGTGGTGATGATGCGCTGGCTGCGCAGCGAGGCGCGGTTTCGTGCCTTCAGCCTGACCATGGCCGCCATTCTGGTGCTGGGCGTGGCGGCGCTGCTGCTTGGCTAGAGCGTGCCGCGTTCATATCCATTCACCCGGCCCGCACTAACGTATTGATTACGCATGCTTAAAAAGAAAAAACGGTTCCCGCTTTTGCGCAACATGCTCTGGCTACTTGCTGACCAGCGCTTTGCCTTTCTTGGCGGCGCGCGGCATCGAGCCACCGTTTTGCTGGATCACATGCGTAAGCTCATGCGCCAGCAGGTTGAGGTTGCTGCCATCCGAGGGTTTGGCGAAATAGATATCGCTGCCCTGCGTAAAGGCCGCAGCGTTGATGGATTTCGCGCAGTCGGCCGCATTGCCGCCGGTATGGACGCGCACCTTGGAAAGATCGGTGTCAAAGGCGGCTTCGAGCGTGGCGCGCAGTTTTGGCGGCAGGGCCGAACCCTTGGTGCCCGCCGGCTCGGTATCGAGCGGTTTGAGCTTGGCCTTCTTGCCCTTGAGCTTGTCGACGATCTTCTGAAGTTTGGGGTCGGGGTCGGCCATCGTTTCCTCCATTTTTGAATGGCGCGGAAAAAATAGCACGGATTTGCGCGAATCACCTAGCGCGATGCGCACCGCCTTGGGGCTATGGCCATTTGGCGACCGGCGGCAGCGACATGAGCACCGCTTCGGGGTTGTGGCCGGTTTGCAGGCCGAACTGGGTGCCACGGTCATATACAAGGTTGAACTCGGCATAGCGGCCACGGCGGATAAGCTGATGCTCGCGCTCGGCCCCGCTCCACTCGGTATTCATGTGGCGTTCGGTGATGGGCAGGAAGGCCGCCAGAAAGGCGCGGCCGACATCCTTTGTGAAGGCAAAATCGGCCTCCCAGTTTTTGGTGCAATGATCGTCATAGAAAATGCCGCCAACACCGCGCGGCTCGTTCCAGTGTTTGATCATGAAATATTCATCCGCCCAGGCCTTGTAGCGGGGGTAGTATTCAGGGTTGTGCCTGTCGCAGGCGGTTTGCAGTTGCGCGTGGAAAAACGCGGTATCCTCTGGGTTTTCTACCATGGGGTTAAGGTCGGCCCCGCCGCCGAACCAGTAGCCGTGCGGGGTCCAGAACATGCGGGTATTCATGTGCACGGCAGGGGTTATGGGGCTGTTCATATGCGCCACCAGCGAAATGCCCGAGGCCCAGAAGCGCGGGTCATCGGCAAGGCCCGCATGGCCGGGGCGGGCCGACATGCTGGCCTGTGCCGCCGCGCCAAGCGTGCCGTAAACGGTGGAGATATTGACGCCGACCTTTTCAAACACCCGCCCTTCGCGCATGACAGACATGACACCGCCACCGGCATCCGAACCGTCGCCGCTGTCGCGCTTGGTGGGTTTGCGTGTGAAGCGGGCGGGGGATTGCGTGGCATGGGGGCCATCGGCAAGCGCGTCTTCCAGCCCTTCAAAGGCAGCGCAAATTTCGTTCCGCAAGCTTGCAAACCACGCGGCGGCCTGTGCCTTTTGCTGGTCCATTCTGGCCCCTGTCCCAAATTCCTGGCTGTGGCAAAAGCGCCGCATATTGGCGGTTTAGCGCGGGAAATGTTTGAGGTGCAAGCAAAAGGGGCGTGACTGCGGCCAAAACACGCGCTATAGCATCCGAACCACTGCAAAACTGTTTTTGCAGATCCGCCATTGGGGAGGAATGTTTATGACGTATACCAAAGGATTTTCAGCGCCCATCTGCTGAGCCCTTTGTTGCGGGCTCATGCCCGATGCGTCTTTACATTCCCCAAAAAATCGCACAATTCGGAGTGCACCCCAATGCTTTATCATCTATCCCATTCACAGCACCATTGCGCGCAATTGCGCCATGATTCTGCATATTACAACATCCGCGATGCGGCTGGGCGGCCTTTCGGGCAATCGGCGCATATGCGTGCCGACCTCGGGCTTGACCATGACCTAGGTGACGCGCCCGCGCCCGAAATGCGCCGATGGCGGGGCTGGCGCATTGGCCTGCGCTGGCCTGTCTATTTCAAGCGCATCGCAAACTGATTTTTCGCCTGAACGGAGGCTTTTGACATGTTTCGGTATTTCGAGAATCTGATCGACCCTTATGCCAGCTATAAGGCCATAACGCCGCCAAAATCGCTTTGGGCCTATTTCAAGTGGCATTTGGCAAGTTACCGCCGCCTGCTGCCCTATATGATTGGCGTGGGCTTGATCGTGGCGCTGATGGAAAGCGGGCTGATCTTTTATTCGGGTCGGGTGATCGACCTGATGGAAACCGCCGGCACCGATGCGGTTTGGGCGCAGCACGGGCTGGAGCTGCTTTTAGCGGCGTTGTTCGTGCTGTTTGCCCGCCCCGTGCTGATAGGTTTGAACCATTTGCTGCTGGAGCAATCGCTGGTTGGCAATATGCAGGAACAGGCGCGCTGGCGGGCACATAAGCATATGCTCGGGCAAAGCTCGTCCTTCTTTCAGAACGATTTTGCCGGGCGGCTGGCCAACCGCGTTATGCAGATGGGCCCGGCCACCGAAGACACCATCTATATGGCGTTCGAGGGGATCTGGTATGCGCTGGTGTATGTGCTGGGCGCGATCATTCTGCTGGCGGGGATGGACTGGCGCATCGCGCTGCCCATGGTGCTGTGGCTGGTGGCTTACGTGTTTTACGTGCGCCATGTCGCACGCAAGGTGGCGCGGGCCTCCGAGCGGATGTCGGCCACACGCTCGATGGTGACGGGCCGCGTGGTGGATGCCTATACCAATGTGGAAAGCGTGAAACTGTTCGCCGATGCAAGGCGCGAGGAGGGCTATGCCAAGACTGCGATGAAGCGCCACCGCCTGCGGTTTTTGCGCTTTTTGCGGCTTATGACCAGCCTGAGCTTCGGGCTGGCGGCGATGAACGGTGTGCTGATGGTTTCGGTCATCGGCCCGGCGATATGGCTGTGGACCGAGGGTGTGGTGAGCATTGGCGCCACGGCGGCGGCGGCGGCTTTGGTCATCCGCCTGAACGGGATGACCGGCTGGATCATGTGGGTGACGATCCGCATGTTTGAACACTTGGGCACATTGCGCGAAAGCCTTGACAGCGTTTCGGTAGAACATGGCGTGGTTGATAAGCCAAACGCGCCAGCGCTGCTGGTGAGCAAGGGTGAAATTCGCTTTGAGGGGCTGAGCCACCATTACGGCAAGGAAAGCGGCGGGCTTGATAACATCGACCTGACCATTGCACCGGGCGAACGCGTGGGGCTGATCGGACGCTCGGGCGCGGGAAAATCCTCGCTTGTCAACCTGCTGCTGCGGTTCCGCGATGTGGAAACCGGGCGGATTTTGATTGACGGGCAGGATGTTTCGGGCGTGACGCAGGACAGTTTGCGCGCGCAAATCGGCGTGGTGACACAAGATAGCTCCCTGCTGCACCGCTCGGTGCGCGCCAATATCCTTTATGGCCGCCCGGAGGCCAGCGACCATATGATGAAAGAGGCGGCGGGCCGCGCCGAAGCGCATGACTTCGTGCTTGGCCTGCAAGACCCGAAGGGCCGCACCGGCTATGACGCTTATGTCGGCGAGCGCGGGGTGAAGCTTTCGGGCGGGCAGCGCCAGCGCGTGGCGATTGCGCGGGTCATTCTGAAAGATGCGCCGATACTGGTGCTGGACGAGGCGACAAGCGCGCTGGATTCAGAGGTGGAAGCGGCCATCCAGTCGACCCTGTTCGGGGTGATGGAGGGCAAGACGGTGATCGCGATTGCGCACCGGCTTTCAACCATCGCGCAGATGGACCGGATCATCGTGCTCGATGCGGGCCGCGTGGCCGAAGAAGGCACCCATGCCAGCCTGCTGGCGGCAAACGGGCTCTATGCAGGCTTCTGGAACCGCCAGTCGGGCGGGTTCATCGGGCTGGACGCACAAGACGCGACCGAGTGAACGCCTGTGCGGCGGCGGGGAGGGGGCGGG
>JBBDJE010000067.1:0-56746 GCA_040880065.1 Paracoccaceae bacterium
GTCATGCAGGAAGCTGTCAAGGCCGCGTGACCGCGTCCTACGCCGGATGCTTACCTTACTTGGCCTCATTCGACGAACGAAGGCTGGCTCAGAAATTTGTGTCCATGTGGGCTATGATGGGGCTGTTTTCCACAGACCTTCGCCGTTACCGCGTTTAAAATTTCAGACTATAAAGCTAGCGGTACAAGCCGCCGAACGCCCAGGCCGCCAACTTTTAGCCCCAGTTTAGCGCCACGTAGAACCATGCCGCCTGGAACTGCAATTGTCACGATTTCCCATTTATGGTCCCAGACAAAATCCATAATCTTTTTGCGTGTCGGGACGCTCTTTGGCGCTCGTGGATTAGGTACGACCGTACACTCCATTATTAGGCTCAATTTGCCCTCTACTGTAATATTCTTGACTGTAAACTCCACAGGCACTTCGGCTTTTAAAGAGAATTTTGCGTCGCTTGTCACAGTGGCTTTGAATTTGACAGGCGATTTTGCGAACTGGCTTTTTAATGTAAAACCGGACAGCGACGCCCCGGTAATCTGATAGCCAAAGTCTACACCTTTTAGTGTTCGCGTCACTTCCGTCTGTTCTTTATCGGCTTTGAATTTAATAGGTATTGCCCCCTTGCGCGTCGCCAAGACTGAGCCCTCAACATATAGCGTGTATGAAACGATAAATTGTGGCGTGACATACATCTGAGTAAGGCCATTGGACTTAGCCTTCACTTCGTATGATACCGAGGGATAGGTTTTGGCGAAGGGTATTCCATCCGCGAGCTTGGGTTTTGGCGATTTTAGATCATACAATATCAGCGGCACCTCTTTGGCTGGTATGTCCAAAATGGCGCACATTAAGAATTTATTATCTGCAACGGCAATCCTACCTTTATTCGCGTCTAGAATATCCTGCCAAAATATCCCGGTATCATACATTCGCAAAGATACTCTAAAAGGTGTATCACCATCTTTGAGAGTGTACTTTCGAGCAGAAAATTTGCGAGTGGCCCACTCAAATCGATATAAGAGATTTGGCGTTACAACGTTCAATGGGGGCCAATCGTCCATGATCGAAGGAGTCTTTTTGACGGCAAACTCAACCTTAAACTTTATGACATACTGTCCTTTAAATGTAGCTTCGTGTTCAGTCACCACTTTTTCGATTAGAGCGGTTAAGTTTTTGTTTGCTTCGCGCAAAGGAAATCGTCTTGGTGGCGCAGGGTAGCCTTGAACCCACTCATCACTATCACCGAATGGTGCATTAAAGCGCGCCTTGCGAATCGCTTCTGTAATCTTGCGGTCAAGTGCAGTAACGACATATTCTTCAAGTTGTTTTCTGCGCGCTTCTAGTGCGATGAGCACGAAATCTATTGCCACTGGACTGTTGCTCCAATTGATCGGCCTACAATTGTACTAGCGACAAAACTTTGCACGACTTACTAAACCCACGACCTATTTATTTCTCGATAGAGATTTCGCAAAATAAACTTGTTAAAATTTTAATCAATGGGTCGGGGGGTTTAAGCTCTGTGGGCACCTTAAATATTAATAAAATACTGATCTGTCAACGGCAGAGTAAAAGTGAGCCACGGAAGTGGCGGGATTGTCTTGCTGCGGGCAGAGTAAAACTTTGCCACTTTGGCCCTTTCTGTTGTCAGGGAGGGCGGGGGTATTTTCAGCGTGGAACTTTACAGGAAGGTCCGCCTCGCGCGTCGAGGCGGCATGAGCGAACGAGAGGCCGCCGGCCATTTCGGGGTGTCGCGCGCAGGCGTTCAGGGTGAATTCGGCCCGGCGCTGAATGAGGCGCAGGACGAAGCCTATTGGTTGGCCCAGCCCGGTGCACCATGGCCGCGTCTGGCGGACGAGCGCGGCACGCCAATGACCGTGGCCTATGACGAATTGATCCGTCGCTGGACCGAGTAACGCTCCCTGTCAGGGCTGCACAAACCCGCAGCCCTGACTAAAACCGGACGAGGCAGCTATGCCTCGTCCTTTTTCATGATAATCCTTGTTCATAACCGCGATTGCGCAAAGGAGATTTTTTATGGGCACTATTCTGGCACTAGATCAGGGCACGACATCCAGCCGCGGAATCGTTTTTAATGCCGGCATGAAAATCGTCGCCACCGCGCAAGAAGAATTTCCGCAGCATTACCCGCAATCCGGCTGGGTGGAACATGACCCGTCCGACCTTTGGGCCACCACCGCCGCCACCGCCCGCGCCGCGATTGAAAAAGCCGGGCTGTCGGCGCGTGACATTACCGCCATCGGCATTACCAACCAGCGCGAAACCACGCTGGTCTGGGATCGCAAGACCGGCAAGCCCATCCATAACGCAATTGTCTGGCAAGACCGGCGCACGGCAGATTTCTGCGCGAAACTGCGCGCTGATGGCCTCGAGCCGATGATTACCGCGCGCACGGGTCTGCTGGCTGACCCGTATTTCTCGGCCACGAAGCTGAAATATATCCTCGACCATGTGGAGGGTGCACGCGCGCGCGCGCGGCGAGGCGAGCTGGCCTTTGGCACGGTCGATACATGGCTGATCTGGAACCTGACGGGCGGGCGCGTGCATGCCACCGACGCCACAAATGCCGCACGCACCATGCTTTACGACATCCACAAAGGGCGGTGGAGCCAGACCATCTTCGACCTGTTCGACATCCCGCGTGAAATGCTGCCCGAAGTGCGCGATTGCGCCGCCGATTTTGGCATGACGCGGGCCGACCTGTTCGGCCATGAGATCCCCATTTTCGGGGTGGCGGGCGACCAGCAGGCCGCAACCATCGGGCAAGCCTGCTTCAGCCCCGGCATGATGAAATCCACCTATGGCACCGGCTGTTTTGCCGTGCTGAACACCGGCGATACGCCGGTTGCCTCGACAAATAAACTGCTGACAACCATCGCCTACCAGCTTGACGGCAAACCGACCTATGCGCTGGAAGGGTCTATTTTTATTGCGGGTGCCGTGGTGCAATGGCTGCGCGACGGCATCAAGATCATCCGCGCCGCCCCCGAAACACAGGCATTGGCCGAACAGGCCGACCCCTCACAAGACCTGATCCTTGTGCCGGCTTTTGTGGGGCTTGGTGCGCCCTACTGGGCACCAGAGGCGCGCGGCGCGGTGTTTGGCCTGACGCGTAATTCCGGCCCTGCCGAGTTTGCCCGCGCGGCGCTGGAATCGGTCGGCTACCAAACCCGCGATTTGCTGGAGGCGATGCAAGCCGATTGGGCGCGCGAGGGCGCACAACCCAGTTTGCGCGTCGATGGCGGCATGGCTGCAAATGACTATGCCATGCAATTTTTGTCCGACATTATCGGCGCGCCGGTGGATCGCCCGCAGGTGCTTGAAACCACTGCACTTGGGGCGGCATGGCTGGCGGGCATGCGCGCCGGTGTCTGGCCCGATATGGACGAATTTGCCAAGGTCTGGGCCATCGAGCGGCAATTCACCGCGAACATGGCGGCAGATGCCCGCACCGCTCGCACCACCCGCTGGAAGCGTGCCGTCAATGCGGTTCTGAGCGTATGAACCTGCCGCCCTTCGGCTTTGCCACGGCGGGCGCTCTGCGCTTCGGGCGCGGGGTGGTGGCCGAGGCCGCGCCCTATGCCGCAAGCCGCACACGGCGGGTGCTTGTTGTGCGCTCGGCGTCGGTAGCTGGCGCAGATGAGCTGATCCGCACGCTGCGCCTTTCGGGCGATGTGCTGGAACTGGTGGCCAAGGGCGAGCCTGATCTGCCCACCATCGAAGCCAATCTAACCCCAGCGCGTGCATTCGCGCCCGATCTGGTCATCGCCATTGGCGGCGGTGCCATCATCGACCACGGCAAGGCACTCGCCGCGCTGATTTTAGCACCGCACAGCGCGTTGCGCTATCTGGAGGTTGTGGGCGAAGGCCAGCCGCTGGATGTTGCGCCCTTGCCGCTGGTCGCTATCCCGACCACCGCCGGAACCGGCGCAGAAGTCACCTGCAACGCAGTCATTCAGGTGCCAAAAGCAAAGCGCAAGGTCAGCCTGCGCGACCCGCGCCTTTACCCGACATTGGCGCTGGTCGACCCTGATCTGTGCCTCTCCTGCCCCAAGCCTGTCACGCTGGCCTCGGGGCTGGATGCGATCACGCAGGTGATCGAGCCTTTCATCTGTTCGCGCGCCAACCCGATGACCGATGCGCTCTGCCGCGACGCGATTCCCCGCAGTCTGGCAGCCCTGCGCAGGCTATTGGACAAAGACGATAGGCGGGCATGGGATGACATGGCGCTGAGCAGCGTGTTTGGCGGCATCGCGCTGGCCAATGCAGGGCTGGGGGCGGTGCATGGGTTTGCCGGTGTAATCGGCGGGCAGACAGGCGCTGCGCATGGGGCTATTTGTGGCGCATTGCTGGTGCCGGTGCTAAAGGCAAATATGCAGGCCGTGCCAGCGGGCAGCCAAGCCGCTGCGCGTATCGGCTGGGTGCAAGAACAGATATCGGCAGAATTTGGCAGCACAAACGACTTTGCCACTTGGAACCGCAACCACGGCTTGCCGCGATTAGCAGGCCTGGGTGTGCGCTGCGAAGACCATGCCGCTTTGGCCCGTGACGCGCGGCAGTCATCCTCCTACAAGGCGAACCCGGCCGATCTGGACATGCAAACCCTTATGGCAATTCTAGATGCTGCATGAATACCGCACCCGGCGCCACGGCCCCATAAAGCGCTGAAACTGTCCGGTATCCACTGCGGCATTTGAAGCAGGTCAGCCTATCCGTAAGGGGCACTTTGCCGCCGCTCCGCTCGCCCGCCATGCAACGCGCTCATGATGCCACATGCCCAAGCGGCAGCGCTCGCCCGCCGCTAGCTTAGCGCGGCCTTTACAGCGGGGCCGACCTTGCCAAAATCCATCTGGCCGGCATATTTGCCCTTCAGCACCGCCATGACCTTGCCCATATCGCGGATGCTTTCAGCACCCACTTCGGCCACGGCAGCAGCCACGGCGGCTTTGGTTTCTTCGGCGCTGAGCTGGCGGGGCAGGAATTCGGAGATCACCTTGATCTCCGCTTGCTCACTATCGGCCAGTTCGATGCGCCCGGCCTCTTCATAGGCTTTGGCGCTGTCTTGCCGCTGTTTGATCATCTTGGCCAATATGCCAAGAATCTCGTCATCCGACACGCCTTCGGCGCCATCATTGCCGCGCGCCGCAATATCGCGGTCTTTAATCGCAGCCGAAATCAACCGCAGGGTCGACAAACGTGCCGCTTCCTTTGATTTCATTGCATCTTTCGTCGCATCCGAAAACCGTTTGCGCAACATATCTCTCACCATATCAGCGCCGCCATGCGGCCCAAGTCGCAGAATATAGCCCCTAAGACCACGAATCACAACAGCTAACAAATATGCTATACCATTGATATTATTGTGTTTTTAACTTGGTCTACCCCCTTGACGCGCCGCCGCCACACTCGTAGTTTCCGCGCAATTTGCTTAAGGGGGCCAACATGGTCAGCGCCGATTCCGCAAAAACAAAACCCGTTTTCAGCCCCGCACCGGGCACCACCCCAACCGCCTGCATTGCGCTGGCTGATGGCTCGGTGTTTTACGGGCGCGGTTTTGGGGCCGAGGGTGTGGCTGTGGCCGAGCTTTGCTTTAACACGGCAATGACCGGCTATCAGGAAATAATGACCGACCCGAGCTATGCCGGGCAGGTTGTCACCTTCACCTTCCCGCATATCGGCAATACCGGCATTACCCCGGAAGATGACGAAAGCAACGACCCTGTTGCCGCCGGAATGGTCGTGAAATGGGACCCGACGGCGCCAAGCAACTGGCGCTCGGCCGAGACATTGGGCGCATGGCTGGCGCGGCGTGGCCGCATTGGTATGGGCGGGGTTGATACCCGCCGCCTGACCCGTGCCATCCGTCGTCAGGGCGCGCCGCATTGCGCTATTCAGCATGCCGCCGACGGGCAGTTCGACGTGGCGGCGCTGCAAGCGCGTGCGCGCGCATGGTCGGGGCTTATCGGGCTTGATCTGGCAAAGGAAGTGACCTGCGCCCAATCTTACCGCTGGGATGAAATGCGCTGGGCTTGGCCCGATGGTTACCCCCGCCGCGAAGGGGCTGGCCACAAGGTTGTAGCGCTGGATTACGGTGCCAAGCGCAACATTCTGCGCTGTCTGGCCAGTGCGGGTTGCGATGTAACCGTTCTGCCCGCCACCGCCACCGCCGATGAAGTTCTGGCCCATAACCCCGATGGCGTGTTCCTGTCCAACGGTCCGGGCGACCCCGAGGCCACAGGCGCTTATGCCGTTCCGATGATCCAAAGCATCATGGCGCGCACCGATCTGCCGATTTTCGGCATTTGCCTTGGCCACCAGATGCTTGCGCTGGCGCTTGGCGGGCGCACGTTGAAAATGAACCACGGCCACCACGGCGCCAACCACCCTGTTAAGGATATCGAAACCGGCAAGGTGGAAATTACCTCGATGAACCACGGTTTTGCGGTTGATGGCCAAACCCTGCCCGAAGGCGTGATCGAAACGCATGTTTCGTTGTTTGACGGCTCGAATTGCGGCATCCGCATGCAGGAGCGTCCGGTGTTTTCGGTGCAATACCACCCCGAAGCCAGCCCCGGCCCGATGGACAGCACCTATCTGTTTGACCGTTTTGTCGCGGCAATGGCCCGTTAAGCTTAACCACTTGTTAAGCACAATCACTGCAGGCTGAACGCATAGTAACTCGTTCTACCTGCAGGTGACAATTGCCCTCGTATCTCCACCCTCAACCGCCGCCCCCTGCCCCAACTCAGGCCGAACCGCTTGGGCAAATCCTGTGCCGTGAAGGCCTGCTGGCTGCGGCCGATCTTGATGCCGCGCTTCAGCGCCAGTCCGGCCTCAATGTGCGTTTGGGCGAGGTGCTTCTGGCTAGCGGTCAAATCAGCCAACAGGGGCTTGAAACCGCGCTCGCCCGGCAAGATGGCGCGGCACCGGTCGATCTGGCACAAGACCCGCCGGACCCGGCCTTGCTTGCACAGATCGACCCGCAAACCTGCTTGCGCGATGGCTGGTTGCCGTGGCGGCGCGAGGCGGGGCGCACGGTGGTTGTTAGTGAAAGCCGGATCGTGCCCGCCGATTTGCCAGCCGAATGGGCAAATTTGCCGGGGTTGTGCCTGCGGCGCGCCAAGCTTGGCACGCTGCATCCGGCGATTAGCGAAGCCTTTGGCGCATCGCTGCTGGCGCGCGCCCACCAGCTTTGCCCGCCAGCGCAATCCTGCCGCACCATTGCACCGGGTTTGCGCCATTTCGTCAGCGCCGGTGCGCTGCTCGCCATTGCGGGGCTTGCGCTTGCGCCCATCACCACCATCGCGCTGGCGCTGTGCTGGTTCGTGCTTATGAACGCCGCCACGAGCCTGCTGCGGCTTGGCGCATTGTTTGCGCATTTGCCGCGGCGCGGTGAAACTGAACACGCCGTGCCGGTTTTAGCCCCCCGTCGCGCCCGCCCGAAAGTCTCTGTCCTTGTTCCGCTTCTGGCTGAAGATGCAGTGCTTGCGTCACTTTTTGAGCGCATTGCCGAATTCGACTATCCGCATGAATTGCTGGATGTGATCATCCTGACCGAAGCCGATGACGCAATCACCGCCAATGCCCTTGCGCGCCGCGATTTGCCGCCATGGATACGCGTATTGCGCCTGCCCGACGACGGTTTGCGCACCAAACCAAAGGCGATGAACTATGCCCTGCCCTTTTGCCATGG
This sequence comes from Paracoccaceae bacterium, assembly GCA_040880065.1. Classification (GTDB taxonomy): domain Bacteria; phylum Pseudomonadota; class Alphaproteobacteria; order Rhodobacterales; family Rhodobacteraceae; genus Abyssibius. The sequence goes on from JBBDJE010000067.1 coordinate 7,712, forward strand.
CAGCATCATCGGAATTTACGATGCCGAAGACCGCCCCGAGCCGGACCAGATTTCCAAGGTCGTGGCGCATTTGCAAAACGCCCCGCCCGATGTGGCTTGCGTGCAGGGCTATCTCGATTTTTACAACAGCCGCGCCAACTGGCTGTCGCGCTGTTTCACCATTGAATATGCGGTCTGGTTTCGCGTGCTTCTCAAGGGCGTGCAGCGGCTTGGCCTGCCCATTCCGCTGGGCGGCACAACAGTATTTTTCCGCCGTAACCTGTTGGAAGAGGTCGGCGGATGGGATGCGCATAACGTCACCGAAGATGCCGATCTTGGCTTTCGCCTTGCCGGCCACGGTTATCGTTGTGAAATTGTTGAAACAACAACATGGGAGGAAGCGAATTGCCTGCCTTATAGCTGGATCAAGCAACGCGCACGATGGCTGAAGGGCTACGCAATGACATGGGCAAGCCACATGCGCAACCCGCGGCAATTGCTGCACGAAATGGGTTTGCGCAATTTTCTGGCCTTTCAGGTTCTGGTATTAGGCACGCTCACCGCCTACCTCTCCATGCCGCTGGTCTGGGGCATGTGGGCGAGCTGGATCGGTGGCTGGCACTCGTTGTTGTCGGTTTTGCCTGAACCTGTGGTGATCGTGTTTTTCATCACGTCAATTCTTGGTCAGTCAGTCATGCTGGCAGTGGCCTATCTGGCCCTGCGCGCGCCCGCACGGCGCGGGCTGCTCCCCTTTGTGCTGACCATGCCGTTTTACTGGCCACTTGGGGCCTTGGCCGCATTTCGCGCCGTTGGCCAACTTATTACCGCGCCGTTTTACTGGGCGAAAACCACGCACGGGCTACGCGCTGGCGAAACTGAAACTGACCGCGCCGAGCGCCCCTAGCTCAAAGCGCAACTCATGGCCCGTTTCAGGCTTGTAAATGGGCATATGCGTGCCGCAAAGCAAAACCGCGCCCGCCTTCATTATCTGTCCGCGGCGCGAGAAATGGTTGGCCAGAAAGGCCGCCGCTTCGGCCGGGTCTTGCGGGGCGGAGCCTGCCGCATCATGCAGGCGCGACCCATTGTCAAACACCACCGATTGCAGTTCGGCCAGATCGGGCAGCGTTGCCAAGCCGGGCCCGCCAACCACCGCGCCTTCGTTGAAAATGTTATGCGCGAGCACGCTGGGCACGTGGAAATGCCCGTCACTATTGCGCCTGTCCAGCAGTTCGAATACGGGCACCCACCGCACGACCAGCGCCGCCATATCGGCGGCCATATAGGTTTTGTCGGGCACAAGGTCTTGCCCCAGAACAGCGCCGATTTCAGGCTCGATCATCAGGTTGTCATAATCTGCCGCCACAAGCCGCGCACCGCTTTTTACAATTTGGCCGGCGCAGACATATGCAGCACCGGGCACGCTCTGGCCAAGGGCCGCAAGCTGCGCTGCGGAATTATAGGCGATTTTATAGCCACCAATTCCGCCGCGCGCGCCCGCCAGTTCGCCAAGCGCTGCATCCTGCGCGGCATAAGCGGCATCGTTATCACCAAAAAACCCCGGCTCGGGTGCAAACCAGCCCCGGCTTTGCAGATTGTCCAGCACAAACCGGCTCGCCTCAGTCATAGTGTCGTGCCTCCGCGTTCAGCTTCAATCGTGTTTCAAATGCCTTGGAAATATGGGCTTTGAGCGCTGTTTCCGCCGCTGCCCCGTCGCGCGCCTCGATGGCGGCGACAATCTTTTCATGCTCGTCCAGCGCCATTTCGGGCCGTCCCTCTGCCGCAAGCGACGTGGTTGCCAAAAGCGCCATGGTCCGGTGCACCATTTCGAGCTGCTGAATCAGAAACCGGTTGTGGCTTGCCAAATGCAACTGCCGGTGAAAGCGCTTGTTGGCGCGTGAAAGCCGCGTCGGGTCACTCATGAACTTCCGGTCGGCGGCGATCATGTCATAGAGCACGCGAATTTCTTCGGGCCCGGCATGTTGCGCAGCCAGCCGCGCGGCCAGCCCCTCTAGCGCGGCGCGCACCACATAAAGCTCGCCCAACTGGTCATGGCTGAGCGAGGCCACCACCATGCTGCGCCCGTCGCGCACCAGAACGGCCTGGGTTTCCAGCCGCTGCAATGCTTCGCGAATAGGCGTGCGCGACACCCCGAAACGCACCGCAAGCTCCGATTCCACAAGCCTGTCGCCGGGCTGGTAATCCCCCCGGTCAATCGCCTCCAGCACAAGGGCATAAGCGTCGCGCGTGTTGTTTTGTATGTCCATACCGGCTCCAAACCTCGCCATACGCTAAACACAAAATTGTCACAGTGAAAGTGCGCATTGCCCCCGCCCGCCCGATAGGTTAGGCAAAATCCATGTCACGCGAAGCCTTCAGCCATGTCGATACCTGGGTCTTTGACCTTGATAACACGCTCTATCCTGCCGGATCGCGCCTGTTTGACCAGATCGAAGCCCTGATGATCGACTATATCACCGAAACGCTGAACATGGACCGGCCCGCCGCAAATGTGCTGCGCAAATCCTACTGGGCGAAATACGGCACCACGCTGGCCGGCCTGATGGCCGAGCATGATGTCGACCCGGTGCCGTTTCTGGATAAGGTGCATCAGGTAGACCTGTCAGCCCTTACCCCCAGCCCAGCCTTGCGCGACGCCATTTTCGCTCTGCCCGGCCGCAAGGTGATCTACACCAATGCCGCGCGCGCCTATGGCCACCGGCTCGTCGGGCATCTGGGGCTTGATGGTTGCTTTTCCGACCTTTACGCCGTTGAAGATGCAGGCTTCGCCGCCAAACCTCATGCTAAGGCTTTTGAGCGGGTTTTCACTGCCGCCAAGTTGAAAACCAGCACCGCCGCAATGTTTGAGGACGACCCGCGCAACCTTGCCGTGCCGCACGCGCTTGGCATGAAATGCGTGCTGATCGGCGCGGCCGACCCCGCCCCGCATCTGCATTTCCAAACGCATGATCTGGCGCGGTTTTTGCGGGTGATCTCGGCCTAGATCGTATCGCATTCATTTGCATTCACGCGCCACGCTCCAGCTTTTTGATAACGCATGTTGAAATGCAAAAAAACCGGTTCCCACTTTTGTTGCAACAGGCTCTAGGCAAATCGCCGCAGCCCTTGCGCGCCCTGCCCGCCCGTGCCACCTATTTGCCATGGAACGTATAAAAACCGATATTCTGATCGCCGGTGGCGGTATTGCCGGGCTGCTTGCCAGCGCCGTTCTGGCGGAAATCGGTTTTGATGTCATCTGCGCCGACCCGGTGCCGCCTGTCGTCGACGGGAATGCGGCGGGGGCCGATATCCGCTCCACCGCCTTTCTGATGCCCTCGGTCAATTTGCTGGAGCGCGCGGGCCTGTGGCCGCGCCTTGCCGCCCATGCCGCGCCCTTGCGTGTTATGCGCATAATCGATGCAAGCGGCGCAGACGGCGCGCTTGAAACGGCCGATTTCGTGTCGGACGATATCAACCAGCCCGCCTTTGCCTATAACCTGCCCAACTGGCTGATCCGGCGCGAAGTGCTGGCGCATCTGCAAACCCGCGCCAATGCGCAGCTTTTGGCGCCCTGCCGCGTAGAAGGTATGCTGGCGCGCAGCACCGAAGCGCTGGTCACGCTGTCGGGCAACAGGCAGGTGCGCGCGCCGCTGGTTATTGCTGCCGATGGCCGCAATTCACCGCTGCGCGAAGCTGCCGGAATTGCGGCAAAGCAATGGTCTTACGGGCAAAAGGCGCTGGTTTTTGTAGTCGCCCATCCTGATTTACCGCATGAAAACGTATCAACCGAGGTGCATAAATCCGGCGGGCCATTTACGCTGGTGCCCCTGCCCGATGCGCATCAATCGGCTGTGGTCTGGATGGATACCGGCCCTGAGATTGCTACGTTGAGCGCTTTGGACGATGCCGGCTTTTCACAGGCCGCCACAGCCCGCAGCGCCGGCGTGCTCGGGGCGCTCACACTTGTCGGGCGGCGCGCCACATGGCCCATTATCGCCCAGCAGGCCGCACAGCTTAACGGTGCGCGCCTCGCACTTTTGGCCGAAGCGGCGCATGTTATCCCGCCGATTGGCGCACAGGGGTTGAACATGTCGCTGGCCGATCTTGGCGCGCTTGCCAAATTGCTTGCAGCGGCGCGCGATGCTGGCCAAAACATCGGCGCGCCCGCGCTTTTGGCGCGATATAGCCGCGCGCGCACGCCCGATATGGCCGCACGCATTGCGGGGGTTGATATGCTCAACCGCGCCTCTATGGCCAGCGCAGCACCCTTGCACAGCCTGCGCCGCCAAGGGCTCAAGCTGCTGCACGGGGTCAAACCCTTGCGCAAAGCTGCGATGATGGCGGGGTTGGGCGCCAGCGCAAAGCCAGCCCGCTAAACACGAAAATGGCTCGCCAGCGCGAGCCATTTCCTCTCCCCAAGACTTGAGCCGCTATTGTAGCCCTTAATCATGCCGGAGCGCCGATTCGTCCTGTCGGGGTTGCCCCAAACGGCGTCGCTGTCACGTTCCGTAGGGGGTTTAAAGCAGATGCGTGACATCAATGCAAACAGGTTTTTTTGACCATTTGGCCAAGCTTGTGGCATTGCACGCCTGCAAAGCATGCCCTAAACCGAAGCGAAAGCTTCTTCACAGGATAATTCCCCATGCGCCTGACCCAATACTTTTTGCCCGTGCTCAAAGAAACCCCCGCCGAGGCCCAAATCGCCAGCCACCGGCTGATGCTGCGCGCCGGCATGATCAAGCAGGCATCGGCGGGAATTTATTCGTGGTTACCCTTGGGATTCAAGGTGTTACGCCGTCTGGAGGACATTGTTCACGAAGAACAGCAGCGCGCCGGGCATATCCCCATGCTGATGCCGACCCTGCAATCGGCCGACCTGTGGCGCGAATCCGGCCGCTATGATGATTACGGCAAGGAAATGCTGCGCATCACCGACCGCCATGGCCGCGACCTGCTTTACGGCCCCACCAATGAAGAGTTGATCACCGATATTTTCCGCCAGACCATCAGCTCTTACAAGGAACTGCCCAAGACGCTTTACCATATTCAGTGGAAATTCCGCGACGAGATCCGCCCCCGATTCGGCGTGATGCGCGGTCGCGAGTTCTTCATGAAGGACGGTTACTCCTTCGATATGGACCGGGATTCCGCCATTCACGCCTATAACCGCCACATGGTCAGCTATCTGCGCACCTATGAGCGGATGGGCCTGCAAGCCCTGCCGATGAAGGCCGATACCGGCCCGATTGGCGGTGATTACAGCCATGAATTTCTGGTGCTGGCCGAAACCGGCGAATCCGAGGTGTTTTATGACCGCTCCGTCACCGACCTGAAGCTGGGCAACCGCGCGGTGAATTACGGCGATACCGCGCAGGTGGCGGCGATATGCAAAGAATTCACCACCCCCTATGCCCGCACCGACGAAACCCATGATGAGGCGATTTACGCCACCGTCCCCGCCGAGCGGCAGATGACCGCGCGCGGCATCGAAGTTGGCCAGATTTTCTATTTTGGCACCAAATATTCGCAGGCTCTGGGGGCCGAAGTGGTTATGCCCGATGGCAGCCGCGTGCCAGCCGAAATGGGCAGCCACGGCATTGGCGTCTCGCGCCTGATCGGCGCGCTGATCGAGGCCAACCACGATGATCGCGGCATCATCTGGCCCGAGGGGGTCACACCCTTCCACGTTGGCATCGTCAACCTCAAACAGGGCGATAGCGCCGCCGATGCGGCCTGTGAGGCGCTTTATGCCGGGCTAAAGGCGCGCGGACTCGACCCACTTTATGATGACCGCGATGAGCGCGCCGGCGGCAAATTCGCAGGTATGGACCTGATCGGCCTGCCATGGCGCATTACCGTCGGCCCGCGCGGGCTGGCCAAGGGCGTGGTCGAGTTGACCAGCCGCCGCACAAACGAGAGCGAAGAGCTCAGCCCTAAGGCCGCGATTGACCGCATGGCGCAGGTTTACGCAAGTTTTTAGCGTTGGAATGGTGCGCAATAAATGCGCACCCTACGGGCGGAGGTCTAACGGCAATGTAGGGTGCGCATTCATTGCGCACCGCTTTGTTCGCATTCATTGCGCACCGCTTTGTTCGCATTCATTGCGCACCGCTTTTACGCGCGCCCAGCGCCTGCGCCACCCCCCATGTTAGCTCGACCAGAACAAAGCCCCATATCAGCGGGCTGGCCCCGTTCATCAGCGCCACGAGCATCCATGCCGAAAACAGGAACCGCGCCGCCGCATCATAGCGCGCCAGACGAATATCGTTCCATTTCAGCCGCACGAGCGACCAGACGATCACGACCGTGCCAAAGAAATTTCCGAACAGAACAGCATAAACCGATAATGCGGGCATATCCTGCAGCCCGAACAGCGCATGCCCTGCCCCCATCATGGCCCAGAACCAGCCAAGGGTAAGCGGGGTCATAAAGGGCCATGTGATCAGCAGGTCATACCATGCGCTGGCGCGGAAAATACGGTGATACAGAGTTGGATTCAGCATTCATTGCTCCTTCTTGTCATATGAATGCCGTTGGTATAAACCTTTGAGCACACTCAAGGGTCAATGGGTAATATGCGTATTGGCGAACTGGCAAGGCGGCTGGATATTTCAACCGACACCATCCGGTTTTACGAAAGGCGCGGGCTCATCAGCGCCGCGCGTCGCGCCAATGGCTACCGTGATTATTCGGCTGAAGCCGAGGCACTGTTGCGCCTGATCCGACTTGCCCAGCGGCTTGGTTTTACCTTGGCGGAAATCGGCGCGCTCACGGCCAGCTTGCAAGACCAGTCGCTGTCGCGCGATGCCGTGGCCGCAATCCTGCGTGAAAAACTGGCCGAGATCGAGGCGCGCACCGCCGATTTGCAGGCTTTGGGCGATGTGCTGCGCGCCAGATTGGCGGATGTCTGCCCATTGGGGCTGGGGCACATGCGCTAACCCGCTTGACCATTGCGCCGCAAAACTCCAGTTTGCGCGCAAAGAATTGGGGAAGACATGGCCACCAGACCTTTTGCCGCTTTTGAATGGATGATCGCCTGGCGCTACCTGCGCGCAAGGCGCAAGGAAGGCGGCATTTCCGTTATCGCCTGGTATGCGCTGATCGGGGTCATGCTGGGTGTGGCAACGCTTATCGTGGTGCAGGCCGTCATGGTCGGGTTTCGTGAAGAATTCACCGCCCGCGTGCTGGGGGCCAACCCGCATTCTACTGTCATGTCGGCGCTTTACGATACCGACACCAACGCCGCCGCGCTTATTGCGGATTATGAGGCCGAGGCCGAAAAGCTGCGCGCCCTGTCCGGCGTGACCAGCGTTGCGCCCGTCGTCACCGGCCAGCTTATGGCCAGCGGCAGCAACCGCAATATCGGCGTGGAAATGATCGGCATCGCCGAGACCGATCTGCGGCAAATCCCGCTCATTTCCAACCCCGAGCAGAAAATCGGCAGCCTTGATGATTTTGAGGGCGGCATCGCCATTGGCGAAGGCATCGCGCGCGAACTTGGCCTGCGTCTGGGCGACCAGATCACCCTTACATCGCTCAACGGGGTGGCCACGCCCTTTGGCATTGCGCCGCGCATCAACAATTACCCCGTCACCTATATCTTCAAGGTCGGGCGGCATGACATTGACCGCATTCGCGTGTATCTGCCGCTGGACGCAGCCCAGAGCTTTTTCAACCGCGAAGGCTTTGCCGATGCGCTGCATGTCTTTACCAACGAGCCCGCCTCGATCGAAGCCCTGCGCCCGACAATGGCCGAAGCCCTTGGCCCCGATTTCATGTTCTGGTCATGGCGGCAGGCCAACCAAAGCATCCTCAACGCGCTGGATGTCGAGCGCCGCATGATGTTCATCGTGCTGTCGCTGATCGTGCTGATCGCGGCCATGAACATCATTTCCGGCCTTGTGATGCTGGTCAAGAACAAGGGGCGCGATATTGGCATTCTGCGCACAATGGGCCTGACGCAGGGCAGCATCATGCGGGTGTTTTTCATCTGCGGCAGCCTGATCGGCATTATCGGCACGCTGCTCGGCGTTATTGCAGGCAGCCTGTTCGCCACCTATATCCACGAAATTCAAGCGCTGGTCGAATGGGTCTCCGGCGGGCAGGTCTGGGACCCGAGCGTTCGCCTGCTCACCTCGGTGCCCGCCGTGTTGCGCAGCGAAGATGTCGCCGCCGCCATGGGGCTGGGGCTGGTCTTGTCGCTGCTTATCACCATTGCGCCCGCGCGCCGCGCCGCGCGCCTGTCGCCCGCCGAGGCTTTGCGTTATGAGTAGCCCCGTTCTTAGCCTGACCGGCATTCAAAAGGGCTTTTTGCTCAAGACCGACCATGCCGTGCATGTGCTGCAAGGCACCGATCTGGCGCTGATGCCGGGCGAGATTGTCGGGCTGATCGCGCCGTCAGGCGCAGGCAAGTCAACGCTGCTACAGGTCGCAGGCTTGCTTGATACCGCCGATGCCGGGCAGATCATGGTGGACGGGGTCGATGCCTCGGGCGCGCGTGATGCCCAGCGCACCACATTGCGCCGCCAGTCCATCGGTTTTATCTACCAGTTCCACCACCTGTTGCCCGAGTTTTCGGCGCTGGAAAATGTCAGCCTGCCGCAGCGCGCCAATGGCGTTTCGCGCAGTGCCGCCAATGCCCGCGCTGCCGAACTGTTGGCGCAGGTCGGGCTTGAGCACCGCGCCAGCCACCGCCCGGCCGAGCTTTCGGGCGGCGAACAACAGCGCGTTGCCTTTTGCCGCGCGCTGGCCAACCGCCCCAAAATTCTGCTGGCTGACGAGCCAACCGGCAATCTTGACCCCGAAACCTCGGATCATGTGTTTGCCGTCTTGCTGAACCTCGTGCGCGAAACCGGGCTTGCCGCCCTGATCGCCACCCATAACCACGCCCTTGCCAGCCAGATGGACCGCGTTTTGCGGCTGGATGGCGGCAAGCTGCACCCTGCCTGAAGGAGTTACCATGACCAACCCGATCGACCCCGCAAAGCTGGACCTTCTGGCCGAACTCGCCATCCGCACAGGGCTGAACCTGCAAGAAGGCCAAGACCTGATCCTGACCGGCAACGTCAATACACTGCCGCTGGTGCGCCGCGTGGTCGCCGCCGCCTACAAGGCCGGTGCGCGCGTTGTCACCCCCATTCTGTCCGATGATGAGATCACGCTTGCCAAATTCAAACACGGCCATGATGCCGCCTTTGATGCCGCGCCTGCATGGTTGTATGACGGCATGGCCAGCGCCTATGCCAAGGGTGCCGCGCGGCTGGCCATTCTGGGCGATAACCCGATGCTGCTGGCCGCGCAAGATAGCGCCAAGGTCTCGCGTGCGGGCAAGGCCAACGCCATCGCCTACAAACCTGCGGGCAAGCATATCACCAATTTCGATATCAACTGGAGCATCATCGCCTATCCCGGCCTTGCATGGGCGCGCCAAATGTTCCCGGACCTTGATGACAATGCCGCTGTCGCCAAGCTGGCCGATGCCATTTTTGCCGCCGCGCGCGTTGATAGCGGCGACCCGGTGGCTGCATGGGCCGCGCATAACGCCAATTTGCGCCAGCGCACCGACTGGCTGAACGCCAAGCGCTTTTCAACGCTCCACTTCACCGGCCCCGGCACCGACCTGCGCGTGGGGCTGGCCGACGATCACCTCTGGGCGGGTGGCAGCGCGCCTGCCAAGAACGGCGTCACCTGCAACCCCAATATTCCAACCGAGGAAGTGTTCACCACCCCCCATGCCCAGCGGGTTGATGGCGTTGTGCGCGCCTCCAAACCGCTATCCCACCAAGGCAGCCTGATCGAGAATATCGAAGTGCGCTTTGAGGCGGGGCGCATTGTTGAAAGCAAAACATCGACCGGGCAAGACGTTTTTACCAACCTCATCAATACCGACGAGGGTGCTGCGCGGCTCGGCGAGGTGGCGCTTGTGCCGCATTCCTCGCCCATCTCGCAAAGCGGCTTGCTGTTTTACAACACGCTGTTTGATGAAAACGCCGCCTGCCATATTGCGCTTGGCCAGTGCTATTCGGAATGCATCAAGGGCGGTGCGAACCTGTCGGATGACGAGATTTCCGCCAAGGGCGGCAATTCCAGCCTTATTCATGTGGATTGGATGATCGGCTCGGGCGAAACCGATATTGACGGGATTGACGCAGATGGCAGCCGCATACCGGTGTTTCGTAAGGGCGAATGGGCGCAATAGCACCCGCCGCTCACGCCATGCCGCCACGGGCTTTGCTAGGGCGCGGGGGTTGCGGGCAGCGTGGCACCATCGCAAACCAGCCGCGCGGGCTCGGTCAGCCCCAGCGCGGTATTCAGCCCGTTGAGCCGCCGCTCGACCACCTCGCCCATCAACTCGCGCGCAGGGCCGTGCAGCTCCAGCCGTAGCTGGCCGTCCATTAGCTGCAATTCGGTGTCGGGCAAGGTATCGGGGTGGGCACCGCCCAGCATAGCCCCCAGCCGCATGGCGCGGCCAATGGCGGTGGCCAGTTTTACGCGGTCAGCCGCCAGCAGCGCAATCGCCGGATGGTCATCAACAGCCGAGCCATCGTTTTTGTAGCGCGCGCGGTTGGCCACGGCCAAAAACAGCCGCCCGGCATGGTCAACCCCGCCCATATTGGCGCGGGTCACCTCTTCAAAGCACATATCGGCACGGTAATCGGGGTGCGCACGCCATGTTGTGTCATGCAACAGGCATGCGGCGCGCATCAGGCGCAAATCATCGGCGGGCAGGTCACCAAACAGGTTTTGCAGCCAGCCATAAAGCGCATCGCCAAAGCCGGGAAAGCGGGCATTTTGTGTTTCCGTATAGCGGCAAGCCTCGATCAGCGGGTCGAGTGCGCGCACATCCGGCGGCATCGCCTCATAAAGCATCCCTTCGCGAATGCCGTAGCTTGAAAATGCCACGGTTTCGGGCCGCAGGTCTTTGAGCAGGCGCATCAGCACCAGCGCCGCAGTGGGCAACAGGCGCAGACGATCAAGCGACGTGTCGGTCACCGTGGCCAGATGCGCAGGCTCTTGGCGCGAAATCCAGTCGGCAACGCGCATGACATCATCCGTCGGGCGCTCGTATTCATGCAGCACATGCAGCGGATATTTGCGGCGCGCCATATCAAGCCGTGCCACGGCCCGCCAGCTTCCGCCAACCAGGAACAAACGCGGCACCGGCCCGCTGAAATTGCTGCGCAGCTTGGCCATATCGCGCTTGATGCGCTTGCGCAATTCGCGCGGCGTGGCTTTTAGATCCAGCAGCGGCAACGGGCCAAGCGGCGCGGTTTCAGCCGCCAGCACCTGCCCGCCGGATATCTGTGCAAGCTCAAGGCTCGCGCCGCCAATATCGCAGACCATGCCTTCGGCCTCGGGCCAGCCCAGCAGCACACCCTGCGCTGAAAGACGGCCCTCTTCGGGGCCGGAAGCCACGGTCAGCGCCAGCCCTGTTTCGGCCAGCACCTGTGCGCAAAATTCCGGCCCGTCAATCGCATCACGCACGGCGGCGGTGGCAATTGTCATGGTGCGCGCGGGGCGCATCCGCTGCAACAATGCCGCAAAGCGGTGCAGGGCCGCCATGGCCCGGCGGCGGCCCTCGGGGTGCAAATACCCGCTTTGCGCCAGCCCCGTTCCCAACCCCGCCAGCACCTTTTCGTTGAAGAAATAGGCCGGCGAGCGCGCCGCGCCGTCAAACACCACCAAGCGCACCGAGTTCGAGCCGACATCAATCACCGCAACGCGTTCATTCATACTGGCCACCCTTTTTGTGCGCTAGTCATGGCTATGGGTCAGGCGCGGGGCATCCTTGGCCCCCACGCGCCCGCGCCCCGACATTGAAGGGTTTTCCATGAAGAACCGGTGGCAGTTGAACGGGCGTTCCTCGGTTTCATCGCGCAAATATTGGCCATCGGGCGTCAGCACCCGGCTTTGCGCCTGGTCAGCCAGATTGGCGGCCATGATCTGTTCGACAATTTGCGCATGCACGGTCTTGTTCAGAATGGGCACAAGTGTTTCCACCCGCCCTTCAAGGTTGCGGCCCATCCAGTCGGCCGAGGAGATATAGACCTTCGCTTTGTTGGACGGCAGCCCATGCCCGTTGCCAAAGCAGCAAATGCGCGAATGTTCCAAAAACCGCCCGACAATGGACTTGACGCGGATATTTTCCGACAGGCCCGCCAGACCGGGGCGCAGCCCGCAAATACCGCGCACCACAAGGTCTATCTTCACGCCCGCGCCCGATGCGGCATAAAGCGCATCAATCACATCGGGGTCGACCAGCGCGTTCAGCTTGGCCCAAATCGCGGCAGGCTTGCCCGCGCGGGCAAATTCAGCTTCGGCGGCAATGCTGTCAAGCAACGTCTTTTTCATCGAAAGCGGCGCGATGGACAGCGCCTCCAGCCCTTCGGGTTCGGCATAACCCGACACATAGTTGAACACTTTCGTCGCGTCGCGCCCCAGCGCCGGATCGCAGGTGAACAGGCTCAAATCCGTATACACATTGGCGGTGCCGGGGTGGTAGTTGCCGGTGCCAAAATGGGTATAGGTGACCAGCTTGCCGCCCTCGCGCCGCACGACGGTCGAAATTTTGGCATGGGTTTTTTGGTCGATAAACCCGTAAACCACTTGCGCACCGGCGCGTTCCAGCGCGCGGCTCTGGCGGATATTGGCGGCCTCGTCAAACCGCGCCTTCAGCTCGATCAGCGCAGTGACCGATTTGCCCTCTTCGGCTGCCTGACACAGCGCCGCCACTATGGGCGAATTGCGGCTGGTGCGATAAAGCGTTTGCTTGATCGCCACAACATCAGGGTCGAGCGCGGCCTGTTCCAGAAAACGCACGACGATATCGAAAGTTTCATAAGGGTGATGCAGCAGCATGTCCTTTTGGCGGATGGCGGCAAAAATGTCGCCATCATGGTCGCGCACCCGTTCGGGCGTGCGCGGGGTAAAAGGCGGCCATTGCAAATCGGGGCGGCTGTCGAGCACCAGTTCGTGCAGATCGGCAATGCCGATCATGCCCTGCATGCGAATGACTTCATCCTCGCTCACATGCAGGTTGCGCACCACAAGGTCATACAGCTTTTTGGGCGCATCGGCGGCAATTTTCAGACGGATCGCCTCGCCCCGGCGGCGGCGTTTCAGCGCGGTTTCAAACTCGCGCACAAGGTCTTCGGCCTCGTCCTCGACCTCCAGATCAGAATTGCGCAGCACGCGAAAGGCGCAATGGCCCTGCGCGGAATAGCCGGGAAACAGCCGCGCCAGAAACACCTCTATCATATGTTCCAAGGCCAAGAACCGCGCCATGCCATCGGCGCTATCGGCCAGCCTGTGAAAGCGCGGCAACTGGGCCGGCACGGGCAGCAGTGCAAACAGATCAGCCCCATCGCGCTTGCGGCGCAACTGCAAGGCCAGTGCAAAGCCACCCGAAGCGATGAAGGGGAACGGGTGCGCCGGGTCAATCGCCAGCGGCGACAATACCGCAAACACCTCATCTAGAAAAACCGGCTCCAGCGCGGCGATATCCTCGCTTGAAAGGTCATCGGGCGTGACCACGGCGATCCCCTTTTCGCGCAGTTCACCGGCAATGGCCTTCCAGCTTACCAGCTGTCGTTCCATCAGCGCACGGGCATCGGTGTTGATCAGGTCGAGCTGTTCTTCGGGGCTTAAACCGTCTGCCGACAGGCTGCGCAGCCCTTTGCGCACCATTTCACGCAGGCCCGCCACGCGCACGGTGTAAAACTCGTCCAGATTGCTTGCCGAAATTGTCAGGAAACGCAACCGTTCCAGCACCGGCAGACGGTGGTTTTCACTTTCCGCCAGCACCCGCCAGTTAAAGGCCAGCCACGAGATTTCGCGGTTGAAAAACCTTTGCGGCGCATCTGGGGCAACAGGGTCGCCAAGTGCGGCAACCGGGCCCGCTGCATTATGCAAAAAATCGCCATCAATCGACATTATCAGCCCTGCTCCGTTCTAAGCATCGTTATCCTGCGCCAGAACCTTCCCGGCGAATCGGGCGGTCAGCCGCGTTTTTCGCGAAAGCGCAGCCCTGTCCAGCCGCACAACACTGGCAATTGCCGCCGCAAAAGACCGGTCGATCCGGTTGATGAGATAGGGCACCAGATCGGCCTCCACATTAATCTGTCGGTCAGCAAACAACTTAACCAGCAGCGCGGCGAGCATCGCATCATCGGGGGCAAGCAATTCTGCCTGCGCGCTCGCTGCCAGCCGCGACTGAAGGTCAGGCAGCGCCACGCCCCAGCGCGCGCCCGGCTGGCGCGCCGCCATCAGCATCGGCGCTTGGCGCGCCATGCGCCCGTTGAGCAGGTGGAACAGCGCGGTTTGCGCAGCCGGATCATCCGCCACAGCATCGGCCACATCTATCGCCAGCCAGGGTGCAGTGATCAGCGCGGCAATATCGGCATTGGCAAGCTGCGTCCCATCCAGCCGCACCGCGCCACGCTCATCGGCCCAGATGTTCAGCAAATGGCTTTTGCCGCTGGCCTTTGGCCCATGCAGCACCAACCGGTGCAGCGGCCATTTTTCCGGCGCATCGAGCATAGCCAGTGCCAGCGCATTATTGGGCGCAACAAAGAAATCATCGCGCCCCTGCGCCCGCCGCACCGGCAAATCGAGCACCAATTGTTCAATCGTGCTCATGCGTCATCCTGATCATTGCCACGGTAAAACCGGCCTTGCAGATATTGCGACAGCGCATAGCGCCCGAGCACGCCGATGCTGGCCGCCACAGGCACCGCCACCAGCAGCCCTGCAAAGCCAAACAGCGCCCCAAAGGCCGAAAGCGAGAACAGCAGCCAGACCGGATGCAGCCCCACAGAGCCGCCCACAAGCTTCGGTGTCAGCACGTTGCCTTCCACCAACTGCCCGATCAGGAACACCGCAGCCACGACCAGAATCCACACCGGCTCGCCCCAGAACTGATAAAGCGCAAGCCCGATGGACAAAATCCCGCCCATCAGCGAGCCAACGAAGGGAATGAAAGAAACAAGCCCCGCAAAAATGCCGATCACCACGCCAAATTGCAGGCCAATCGCCGCCAGCGCCAGCGCATAAAAGCTACCGAGTATAACACAAACCGTAAGCTGCCCGCGCACAAAGCCCGCCAGCACCTTGTCGATCTGCCCGGCAAGCAGGCGCATGGTGCCCGCCTGTTCACGCGGAAGCCATTTGTCTATTGCCTCCAGCACGCGCGGCCAGTCGAGCATGAGGTAGAAGGTCACCACCGGCACAACGAAAACCAGCAACAAAAAGTCAACAAAGGCCAAAGAGCTGTTCAACACCTGATTGACCACCGCCACGCCAAAATCCTTCAGCACGGATTGCAGCCCTGTCATGGCCTTGCGCAGCGGTGATTCCGGCTCAAACAGCGCCGGAAAGCGTTCGCCCAAAAATGCGGTCAGCCGCGCAATATAGTCCGGCGCGACCGAAAACAGCGCCGTGGCTTGCTGGATGAGCAAAGGCACGACCAGCAGGAAAATCGTCACCACCACAAGCAGCGACAGCAGCGAGATCAGAATCACCGCCCAAAGCCGGTTGGTGCCCCAGCGTTGCAGGCGCTGCACCACCGGTTCCAGAAAATAGGCGATGGCCGTGGCCACCAGAAACGGCAAAATCGCATTGCCCAACAGCCAGAGCATGGCCACGCCCACGGCCAGACCAATCAGCCAGTAGCGGGTTTTTTGCTGCGCGCTCAACTGCATCGGTGCAGTGTCTTTCTGTGTCTTGCTCATTGAAACTGCTCGCTTAACAGGCGTTCTTCAAGCCCATGGCCGGGGTCGAACAACAAGGTGTGGCTGATGTCGCGCGCGCTGGAAATATCAACCCGCAGCACATCGCGCGCTTCGCTGCTATCGGCAATGGCGTTTACCGGGCGTTTGTCAGGCTCCAGCACCTCAAAGGCAATGCTGGCCGTCATCGGCAAAAGCGCACCGCGCCAGCGGCGCGGGCGAAAGGCGGCAACGGGTGTCAGCGCCAGAATTTCGGCACCAATCGGCAAGATCGGCCCATGGGCGGAATAGTTATAGGCGGTCGAGCCAGCGGGGGTCGAGACCATGGCACCGTCGCAGACCAACTCTTCCATGCGCACGCGCCCGTCCACCGAAATGCGCAGCCTTGCGGCCTGTGCGCCGGTGCGCAGCAATGAAACCTCGTTGATGGCCAGCGCGTGCTGCTGGCTGCCGTCGCGCAATGTGGCCTGCATGCGCAACGGATGGATAACCGCATGTTCGGCCCGCGCCAGCCGTGCGTGCAGCCCCTCGGTGTCGAATTCATTCATCATGAAGCCGACCGTACCCTGATTCATGCCATAAACCGGCAGGCCAAGCGCTTGGTAGCGGTTGAGCGTGTGCAGCATGAACCCATCGCCGCCCAGCGCCACAATGACATCCGCCGCGTCTGCCTCGGCCTGACCATAGCGCGCGACCAGCCCCGCCAACGCGCTTTGGGCTGTGTCAGCCGAACTGGCTAGAAACCTGATTCTGTTAAATTTCAACTGGCCCCCGATTTGCCGCTTCCCATCATTTGTACCCAGTTTCGCCCGCGCACGCCGTGAACACAAGCGTTGCAAATATGGCCCGCATGCCCCCAGCCTGCCAATATAAGAAAGCTAAGACCACTTTCGGCAACAAACATATGACAATCGCGCAAAAAAGCTGCGATTTCGGGGTGTTTACGTGCCCAAGCGCCCCCTAAACAAGCGCCAGAGCGCGCCACGTCGAAACCACACGCTGCGGTGTCGCTTTCGCATGTTTCCTATCGGAAACGATCCTGCTACCAATGCGCCACCAACAGCCAAAGGATGCGCCATGACCACTGCCAATCGCGACGCCGGTTTTTTCACCGAATCCCTCTCCTCCCGTGACCCGGAAATCTTTGCCGCGATGACCGGTGAGCTTGCGCGCCAGCGCGACGAGATCGAGTTGATCGCCTCGGAAAACATCGTTTCATCCGCGGTGATGGAAGCGCAAGGTTCTGTCCTCACCAACAAATACGCCGAAGGCTACCCCGGCCGGCGCTATTATGGCGGCTGCGACTGGGTCGATATCGCCGAAAACCTCGCCATTGACCGCGCCAAGCAGCTTTTCGGCTGCGAATTTGTCAATGTGCAGCCCAATTCCGGCAGTCAAGCCAATCAGGGTGCGTTCAACGCGCTGATCAAACCGGGCGATACGATTCTGGGCATGAACCTTGCCTCGGGTGGCCACCTTACCCATGGTGCGGCGCCCAACCAGTCGGGCAAATGGTTTAACGCGGTGCAATACGGCGTGCGCCAGCAAGACAACCTGCTGGACTATGACGCCATGGCCGAACTTGCGCACGAGCATAAGCCCGCGCTGATCATCGCCGGTGGCTCCGCCATTCCCCGCCAGCTCGATTTTGCGCGCTTTCGCGCCATTGCCGATGAGGTTGGTGCGATTCTTATGGTTGATATGGCCCATATTGCCGGGCTGGTGGCGGCTGGCCTGCACCCCTCGCCCTTTCCGCATGCACATATTGTCACAACAACCACGCATAAAACCCTGCGCGGCCCGCGCGGCGGCATGATTCTCACCAATGACGCGGCCATCGCCAAAAAGGTAAACTCGGCCATTTTCCCCGGCATACAGGGCGGCCCGCTGATGCATGTCATCGCCGCCAAGGCCGTGGCCTTTGGCGAGGCGCTGCGCCCCGAGTTCAAAACCTATCAGCAGAATGTTATCGCCAATGCCCAAAAGCTTGCCGAAACCCTGATGAAGGGTGGTTTGGACATTGTGACCGGCGGCACCGATACGCATCTGATGCTGGTCGATCTGCGCCCCAAAGGCGTGAAGGGCAATGACACCGAAACCGCGCTTGGCCGCGCGCATATCACCTGCAACAAAAACGGCATTCCGTTTGACCCCGAAAAACCGACCGTTACCTCCGGCGTGCGCCTCGGCTCGCCCGCAGGCACCACACGCGGCTTTGGCCTTGCCGAATTCACCAAAATCGGCGAGTTGATCGTGCAGGTGGTTGACGGTCTGGCTGCGCATGGACCGGACGGAAACGAGGCTGTCGAGGCGGAAGTGCGTGCCGAAGTTGCCAAGCTCTGCGCCGCATTCCCTATGTATCCAAACCACTAAAACCACTAAATTTGGTGTGAGGCCGCGCAATTTTGCGGCCTCACACGGTTTTGGTAAGATACTGTTCATCTTTTTGCAGCATCATCGCTCCATGCATAATGCGGAGCACGAAGATGCAACTTCAGGCGATAATCTTCGACCTTGACGGCACATTGGCAGAAACCGCCGATCTGCACCGTGAGGCGTGGAATACCGCCTTTGCACAATGCGGTTTGCCCTGGCGCTGGGGCCGTGCGCTGTTTTCAACGCTTCTACATATCCCCGATGGTATGGCGCGGTTGCGCGCCTATGAACAATCGCTGAACCCCGGCAAGCCGCTGGAAATGTGCACTTATGAGCGGCTGCGCGCCCTGTCTGCGGCCAAAACCGCCGCCTATGCCAGCGCGTTGCGTGCCGGTGCCGCAACACCGCGCAAAGGCACGATTCGCCTGCTGAACGAGGCCCGGGCCGAGGGGCTGCCCATTGCGGCTGTCAGCACCGGCAGCCGCATAGATTTCGAGCTTTTGGTCTTTCACGCCTTCGGGTTTGACGCGCTTGGCTGGTTTGACTGTGTGCGCTGCCATAATGAAAGCCGCAATGCCCCCCACCCCTATTCTGCGGTAATCAAAGCTATGGGCCTGACCCCGCCGCGCTGCCTTGCCATTGATGATAGCGATGAAGGCGCAAACGCCGCATGCGCCGCTGGCCTGCAAGTGCTTGCAACACCCGGTCTTTATACATCATCGCACAGGTTTGAAAGCGCGGCGCTGGTCTTGTCCGACCTTGGCTGCCCCGAAGCCCCGTTTGATGTGATCCGCGGGAATGCCTGCGGCCACAGCTTTGTTACCCCCAGCGCGCTGCGCGACTGGGGCCATGCCAGCCGCACTGCTGCCTGAAGCTGCTGCATAAAACCACTGCCTTCAGCTATTGGGCCGCCTCTACTGCCTCGCGCGCCGTGCTCATACCCACAAGGCCGCGCACCATATCCATTTGCACAGCGCATAGCGCGTCAAGCGACAGCCGCCCGCCTTCCTTATACCAGACATTCACGCCATTAAGCTGCCCGAGAATGGCAAAAACACCCAGCCGCGTATCGGCCAGTTGGAAGCTGCCCTTGGCAACCCCGTCGCGCAAGATGCCGTCAAGCACATCTTCATAGGCGTGGCGCTTGGCCTCGATCTTGGCAAAGTTTTCCGGCGTCAGGTTTCGCAACTCCATATAGGAAATGAACACCGCATCCTTGCGCACCAGATGCCAGCGCAAATGAAAGATGACAAAGCGCTCAAGCTGCGCCAGCGGGTCGGCAAGCGGCGCGCGGCTTGCCTTTTCCCACGCACCGGCCAGGGCGCTTAAATGCGTGTCGAGCAAGTCAAACAGCAGCGCCTGCTTGTCATCGAAATACAAATATACCGCACCGGCCTGCACACCAACCTCGGCTGCCAACTGCCGCACCGATACCGCAGCACAGCCATAGCGCGCATAAAGCCGCGTGGCGGCTGCGCGCAGTTCTGCCTTGGTTTTTTCGCCCGATGATCCGGTTTTGCGTGCCATGATTACCCCACTGGCAGCAAGTTAAATGAACATATGTTCAAATGCCAGCGTTTAACGCTTGTCAAACCGCACCTTCACATAGCGCCCCGGCGCATCTTCAATAACACCGTTCACGGCCCCCGCCTCGCGCGCCGCCACCTGCCCGCCCCCCTGTTTTTTGAGCCATTTGTCCCAATCCGGCCACCAGCTTCCGGCAACTTCCTTGGCCTTTTGCCGCCAGTCTTCCACTGTATCGGCCTTCAGGTTTGCGGCAGTCCAGTGCTGATACTTCCCGGCGGCAGGCGGGTTGATAACACCTGCAATATGCCCCGAGCCGGCCAGCACGAATTTCACCTTCGCGCCGGTCATCATTTTGGCGCCGATATAAACCGAATTGGCGGGGGCAATATGGTCTTCGCGCGTGGCCACATGGTAGACGGGCACGTTGATATCACCGAGCGTAACAGGCGTGTCGAGCACCTTCAAATTACCCTTGGCCAGCGCGTTGTGGATGTAAAACTGCTCCAGATAGAAATGATGCACCTTTGCGGGCATCGCCGTGGAATCGCTGTTCCAATAGAGCAGATCAAAGGGAAACGGCGCATGGCCCAGCATGTAATTGTTAACGATATAACCCCAGACAAGGTCGTTGGAGCGCAGCGCGTTGAACGCGCTCGCCATCGTGTCGGCTGGCAAATAGCCCTCATCCATCTGCTCATTTACCACCGACAGGGTCTTTTCATCGACAAAAACCTGCAAATCACCCGCATCCTCAAAGTCGAGCTGGGCTGTGAAGAACGTGGCCGAGGCAACGCGCGTATCGCCTTTTTTGCCCATATAGGCCAGCAAGGTGCCCGCCAGCGTGCCGCCAATACAGTAAGCGCCAAGGTTCACCTGGTCCTGCCCGCATTCTGTGCGCACCACGTCGATGATCTCCATCACCGTTTGCATATAGCTGTCCCATGTCTCGCCGGCATGCGCGCGATCGGGGTTCACCCATGAAATAACGAACACGCTATGCCCCTGCTCCACCAACCATTTCATGAGCGATTTCTTGGGGTTAAGATCAGAAATATAGTATTTGTTGATCCAGGGCGGCACGAACAAAAACGGCTTGGCCACAACTTTTTCGCTGGCGGGCGCATATTGGATAAGCTGGGCGATATTGTTTTCCCAAATCACCTTGCCGGGCGTTACCGCCATGTTGCGGCCCACCTCAAACGCGTCCATATCGGTCTGGCGGATCAGCAGCTTGCCCTTGCCGCGGGTAATATCCTCCAGCAGCATTTTCAGCCCGCGCACAAGGTTGGCGCCATGCTCGGCATTGGTGGTTTCCAGAACTTCGGGGTTGAGCGCAAAGAAATTTGCGGGGTTCATCGCCTCGATCGCATTGCGGGTTAAAAACGCCGCCTTACGCTGGTCACGCGCGGGCAAATGCGCATCGGCCACCTGATTTTGCAAAAAGGATGACATGAGCAGGTAGGAATTCTTGATGCTTTCAAACAGCGCATTTTCGCGCCAGTCCTTATGTGCAAAGCGTTTGCCGCCATCGGGCAGGTCCGGCACGGGGCCAGCAACGCCGCCCATGAACTTCGTCATGGCCGCTTGCCAGATAGCCTGCTGGTCGGTCCAGTAATTCACCGTCGCTTCGGCCAGTTTGGCCGGATCGCGCCACAGGGCCTGGGTAAGTTCGGCCATAAGCGGCATGGCGTTCAGCGGGTCGGCGTCTTGTGTGCCTTCGCCCTGCGCCTCGGCCATTTTCGCCCATATCGCTTGGGAGAGCTGGGCGACTTCGGCCATATTGGCGGCGAATTCGGCGCTTGCTTTGGCTTCAGGTGGCAGTTGGGTTGGCTCGGTCATCGCGCGGTTCTCCTTGTGCGCCCGCTTTACCTTCACGGCGGGGCAGGCTACCAGTGTAGCGGGGTCAGGCCCCCGCGCCAATTGTTATCCTGAAGGTCGCCTATGCCGCGCCGCCAAACATGTCGATTTGTTGCGCTCACTGCCGCGATTTGTGCGGCTCTTGTGCTGGCGGGCTGCTCGGTCAGCCCCAGCCTGCGTGAAGCCCGCGCCGAGTTGCCGCGCAGCCTTGCCGGGGTAGACTGGCCGCAGCTTTTGCCCATTGGCAGCTTTGCGCGCACAACTCCCGCCCGCCTGCCCGATGATCCGGCAAGCCTGGCAGCCCGCGCCGCCAGCCTGCGCACCCGTGCCGCCACCGCCTTTGCCGCCCCTGTGCTTACGCCTGCGCGCCGTGCGGCCTTGCTCGCGGCCCTCGCGCGCAATGCCCGCTAAGCGCTAAATTTCGCTATTCACCCTGCAGTGCTACCGTTATAACCCAGCGCGAGCCACCAGCCGGAACCCATGCAGATGACCGAAGAATTCTACCGCATCAAACGCCTGCCGCCCTATGTGTTTGCCGAGGTCAACCGCCTCAAGGCCGCCCAACGCGCCGCGGGGGTTGATATCATCGACTTTGGCATGGGCAACCCCGATATGGATACGCCCCCCCATATTGTACAAAAGCTCATTGAAACCGTGCAAAAACCGCGCACGCACCGCTATTCCGCCTCGCGGGGGATACCGGGTTTGCGCCGCGCGCAGGCGGGGTATTACGCGCGCCGCTTCGGGGTGAAGCTGAACCCCGAAACCGAGGTGATCGCCACGCTCGGCTCCAAGGAGGGGCTGGCCAACCTTGCCATGGCCATTACCGCGCCCGGTGATGTGATGCTGGTGCCCAACCCCAGCTACCCGATTCACCCTTACGGCTTCATGATTGCCGGCGGCACGCTGCGCCATGTGCCCGCGCAATTGAACGGTGTGTTCGACCCCGAAGACTATCTGCGCGCGCTTGACCGCGCTGTCGCCCATTCGGTGCCCAAGCCGGTGGCGCTTGTCGTGAACTTTCCGTCCAACCCCACCGCGCAGGTCTGCGACCTTGCCTTTTATGGCGCGCTGATCGCATTTGCCAAAAAGCACCATCTTTGGGTGCTGTCCGACCTTGCCTATGCCGAGATTTACTTCAACGACACACCGCCCCCCTCGATTCTGCAAATTGACGGCGCGCGCGATGTGGCGGTCGAGTTCACCTCGCTGTCCAAAACCTATTCCATGCCCGGCTGGCGCATGGGGTTTGCCGTGGGCAATGAACGGCTGATCGGCGCGCTGACGCGCATCAAATCCTACCTCGATTATGGCGCGTTTACCCCTGTTCAGGTGGCGGCTGCCGCCGCGTTGAATGGACCGGATGACTGCATCACCGAGATTCGCGCCACCTATAAAGCCCGCCGCGATGTGCTGGTTGATGCGATGGGCCGTGCGGGATGGAACATTCCGCCGCCACCGGCCACCATGTTCGCCTGGGCACCGGTTCCGGCGGCATTTGAAAAGATCGGCAGCATGGGGTTTTCAAAAATTCTTTTGTCCGAAGCGGGGGTTGCGGTTGCACCCGGCATCGGTTTCGGCGAATACGGCGAGGGCTATGTGCGCCTTGGCCTTGTGGAGAACGAGCACCGCATCCGTCAGGCGGCGCGCGGCGTCAAGAAAGTGTTGCAAAACGCACCGGCCCTGCTGGCGGGTTATGCAAGTGGACAAAAGGATTGATCTGATGACCTCACCCCAAACACCAGCCCCGTTGCGCATTGCTATTGCCGGGCTTGGCACCGTGGGTGCTGGCATTGTGAAAATCGTGCAGAAACATGGCGATTTGCTGGCCGCACGCGCGGGCCGCCCCATTGCCATTACCGCTGTTTCCGCGCGCTCGCGCTCAAAAAACCGCGGCGTGCCGCTGGATGGCTATGCCTGGGAGGATGACCCCGTTGCACTGGCCCGCCGCCCCGATGTTGACCTTGTCATCGAAGTCATGGGCGGCGAAGACGGCCCCGCCAAAGCCTGTGTTGAGAACGCGCTCAAATTCGGCAAGCATGTTGTAACGGCGAATAAGGCCCTGCTTGCCAAGCACGGCAATATGCTGGCCGCACTGGCGGAAGATTGCGAAGTGTCCCTGCGCTACGAGGCGGCAATCGCCGGTGGCATCCCCATCATCAAGGCTTTGGGCGAAGGGCTTGCGGGCAACGACATTACCCGCGTGATGGGCGTGATGAACGGCACCTGCAACTATATCCTGACTGTGATGGAAGAAACCGGTGCCGAATACGCCGATGTGCTCGCCGCCGCGCAAGCCAAAGGCTATGCCGAGGCCGACCCCGAAACCGATGTCGGCGGCTATGATGCCGCCCACAAGCTTTCGGTGCTGGCCGCTTTGGCCTTTGGCACCAAGGTCGATTATGCCGGGGTTTCCATCGAAGGCATCGAGCGCATTTCGCTGCCCGACATCCACAATGCCCGCGACATGGGCTATCGCATCAAGCTGCTGGGTGTGGCGCGGATGAACGCCGACGGGCTGGAACAGCGCATGCAGCCCTGCCTTGTGCCTGCCGCTTCGCCGCTTGGCCAGCTTGAGGGCGTGACCAATATGGTCGTGGTCGAGGGTGATTCCATCGGCCAGATCGTCGCCTCTGGCCCCGGAGCGGGCGAAGGGCCGACCGCCAGCGCTATAATGGGCGATATTTTGGATATCGCGCGCGGTTTGGTAATGCCCACTTTTGGCATTCCGGCGGGCGATCTGGTTGCAGCGCCGCGTTCCGCCTCGGGTTCCGATGCCGAATACTACCTGCGCTTTAGCCTGCTCGATGCGCCTATGGTGCTGTCCAAAGTCACCGGCATTCTGGGTGCACATGGCGTGTCTATCGACCGCTGCCGCCAGTATGATCATGACGGCGACAGCGCACCGCTGCTCATCGTTACCCACACCACACCGCGCGCCGTGCTAAACGCGGCATTGGCGGAAATCAGCGCAGTTGAGGCTTGCCTCGCAGCGCCTGTAGCGATCCGCATCGAGAATGTATAAATAAGCATGACGAGTGAAGCTCCGTTGGAGGAAGTTGAATGACGATTTTGAAAACCACCCTTGTTCTGGCCGCTATGGCAACCCCGCTCATGGCCCAGACAGAAGATGAAAACCGTGCAAACCTTGCCATGGCCATTTCCATGCAAGGCTTTGAATGCGCGCGTATCGAAGGCAATACCACTGCCACCGACACGGCCAATATATACACCGTGATGTGCAAGACCAACTCGAATGCCGATGCCTGGTATAAGATCAATATCGAAAACTTCGAGATTTCTCCAGTCCAGCAGGCCCAATGACAGATTCCGCACTTTTCGCCGACCGTATGTTGTCACTCGGGCTTGCCCGCGTATCAGAAGCCGCCGCAATCGCCTCGGCCCGCCTTGTCGGGTCGGGCAATGAAAAAGCCGCCGATCAGGCGGCTGTCGATGCCATGCGCAGCCAGCTCAACCTTCTGGACATTGCCGGTGTGGTGGTGATTGGCGAAGGCGAGCGGGATGAAGCACCGATGCTCTATATCGGCGAAGAGGTCGGCACAGGCAACGGGCCGGGGGTGGACATTGCGCTCGACCCGCTGGAAGGCACGACGCTGACCGCCAAAGACATGCCCAACGCGCTGACGATCATCGCCATGGGGCCGCGCGGCTCCATGCTGCACGCGCCCGATGTTTATATGGACAAGCTGGCCATCGGCCCCGGCTATGCCCCCGATGTCGTGACACTCGATATGACCCCGACCGAGCGCATCGCCGCATTTTCGGCCGCCAAGGGCTGCAAGCCCTCCGATGTGATGGTCTGCGTGCTGGAACGCCCCCGCCATGATGCGCTTGTGCGCGAAATCCGTGCCACGGGCGCACGCATCCGCCTGATCACCGATGGCGATGTGGCGGCCGTTATCCATTGCGCCGAAACCGCAAAGACCGGCATCGACATGTATATGGGCGCGGGTGGCGCACCCGAAGGGGTGCTGGCTGCTGCCGCGCTGAAATGCATGGGCGGGCAAATTCAGGGCCGCCTGCTGTTTGGCAGTGACGACGAGCGCGCCCGCGCCGCCAAGGCGGGCATCACCGATCTCAACAAGATCTACAGTCGCGACGATATGGTCACCGCCGATGTGATTTTCGCCGCCACCGGCGTGACCGACGGTTCGGTCGTGCAGGGCGCGCGGCGCGATGGCGATTATCTGGAAACCGAAACCCTGCTCATGCGCTCCAAAACCGGCTCGGTGCGGCGGTTGTTTTACCGCGTGCGTATCGACGAATCCTAGGCGCGAACCCGTGGCAATGCGCCCCTTGCACCCGTGCTCCGGGGCGCTCATTCGCGGCTTTCCAACCCTGCCCTGCTTGCATAGGCTTGCGCCATGCCGACAGCCCTGATTCTGATAGATTTTCAACGCGGCTTTGACGCCCCGCAATGGGGCGCGCGCAACAACCCTGCTGCCGAAGCCAATGCCGCGCGCCTGCTCACCGCGTGGCGGGCGCGCGGCGCGCCCATCTTCCATATCCGCCACCTGTCTGCCGAGGCGGGCAGCCCGCTCATTGGCGATGGTGCGGCCTTCAAGCCCGAAGCCATGCCGCAGGGCGATGAACCCGTCATCGAAAAAACGGTCAACTCCGCCTTTATCGGCACCGATTTGCAGGCGCGGCTCAAGGGCATTTTCAAGCTGGTTATCTGCGGGCTGACAACGCCGCATTGCGTTTCAACCACATGCCGTATGGCGGCGAATTTCGGCTTTGAGGTCACGCTTGCCCATGATGCCTGCGCTGCATTCGCCGCCAATGCCAATACAAGCTGGCAGGCCGGTCAAATGCCCATGCGCCCGCTCACCCCCGCCGCCATTCATGCCGCCGCCGTCTCGCAAATCCATGGCGAGTTTGTCACCGCAATACCCACGGCGGCGCTGGTATGAGCGCGTTTCTCGGTGTTGAAACCTCGCTGAGCGGGCGGCGCTGGCTGGGGCCGGATGATGATGTTTTGCGCCGCGCCGCCCAGCTTGTGCAACAGGCAGACCTGTCCGACCCGCTGGCCCGCATTCTTGCCGCCCGCGGCATTTCCCCCGCCGAGGCCGCCGCGCATCTTGCCCCCACCCTGCGCGAACTCATGCCCGACCCGACCGGGCTGCGCGATATGGAAAAGGCCGCCGCGCGCTTCGTTTTGGCCATGCACGGCAAGGAGCGCATCGCGATTTTTGCCGATTACGATGTCGATGGCGGCGCCTCTGCCGCGCTCATCCTGTGCTACTTGCGCGCGCGCGGCCTTGCCGCCACGCTCTACATTCCCGACCGGATTGACGAAGGCTATGGCCCCAATACCCCCGCCATGGCCGAACTTGGTGCCGCACATGACCTGATCATCTGTGTCGATTGCGGCACGCTCTCACATGAGCCGATTGCCGCAGCGGGTTGCGATGTTGTGGTGCTCGACCACCACCTTGGCGGCGAAACCCTGCCCCCTGCCCATGCCGTGGTCAACCCCAACCGGCAGGATGAGGCTGGCAACCTTGGCTACCTTTGTGCAGCCGGTGTGGTGTTTTTGTTTCTGGCCCAGACCAACCGCGTGCTGCGCGAAACCAGCAAGGATACGCCCGATCTGATGGGGCTGCTCGACCTTGTTGCGCTGGCAACCGTGGCCGATATCGCGCCGCTTGTCGGCTTTAACCGTGCGCTTGTGCGTCAGGGGCTGGCGGTCATGGCGCAGCGTGGCAATG
The DNA here is from genome assembly GCA_040880065.1 of Paracoccaceae bacterium. Lineage (GTDB taxonomy): Bacteria > Pseudomonadota > Alphaproteobacteria > Rhodobacterales > Rhodobacteraceae > Abyssibius. The sequence continues at coordinate 34,905 of JBBDJE010000067.1, forward strand.
TCGGGCTGGCCGCGCTTGCCGATGTTGCCGGGATGAACCGCGCGCCCGAAGCCTATCACCTCGGCTATCTGCTCGGCCCGCGCATCAATGCTGGCGGGCGGGTCGGGGCGGCTGATTTGGGCGCACGCCTTCTTGCCACCAATGATGCGAGTGAAGCGCAAAACCTTGCCAAACGGCTGGATGTGCTGAACGCCGAGCGCCGCGCAATCGAAGCCGATGTTCAGCTTTCCGCCATCGCCCAGGCCGAAACCCGTAGCACCGCTGGCGCGCTTGTCTGGGCGGCGGGCGCAGGCTGGCACCCCGGTGTGGTCGGCATTGTCGCCGCGCGCCTCAAGGAGCGGTTTAACCGCCCGGCTGTGGTTATCGGGCTGGATGGCGGCATCGGCAAAGGCTCTGGCCGCTCGGTCAACGGGGTCGACCTTGGCGGCTCTATCGCCAAACTGGTGCGCGAAGGGCTTCTCATTGCCGGTGGCGGGCATAAAATGGCCGCAGGGCTGAGCCTGGCCGAAGACCAGCTTGACGCTGCAATGGAGCGACTGACGGCGCTGCTAAAAGCCCAGGGCGCCGCCGCCCCCGGCCCGCGCGACTTGCAGATAACAGCCGCCATTGGCGCGGGCGCGGCCACCCCCGACCTGCTCGAAGACCTCGCCCGCGCTGGCCCGTTCGGGGCCGCCGCCCCTGCCCCGCGCTTTGCAATCGCATCGGCACGCATAAGCTTTGCCAAACGCGCCGGTGAAACGCATTTGCGCCTGAGCCTTACCGACGGTCACGCCAAGCTCGACGCCATCGCCTTCGGGGCCTTCACAACCCCGCTCGGCGAAGCGCTTCAATCCCATGGCGGCGCACCGTTTCATTTTGCCGGACGGCTGGAAATAGACGATTGGGGCGGCCGGCGGCGGGCAAAACTGCAACTCGATGACGCCGCCCCTGCAGGCTGACCAACTGGCAGACGTTTTTCGACAAAATCGCCAAAAAGCCTCTTGCATACTGTGGCGAGGGTCAGTAAATACCCCCTCACCAGAGCCGGATGCGCCCTTCGTCTATCGGTTAGGACTCCAGATTTTCATTCTGGCAAGAGGGGTTCGATTCCCCTAGGGCGTACCAGCTCTGGTTAATTTTCTCTTGACAATGCCACCTGACTCAACGCGCACAGAGCATTCGGTTTTGCGCGTAAAATGCACAAAAGGGCCGCGAAACGGCCCTTGAATGTGGCTTGAAACAGCCGTTTTTTACGAAAATCCGGCTACATTGTAACTTTAAGCCCCGCAAATACGGTTACAATGTAACTCTAACAGCTACATGCCCAGCGCTTCGCGATACAGTTGCAACACGGCCTCTTCTTCGGAAATTTCGGCGGGGTCTTTTTTGCGCAGCGTCACGATCTTGCGTAGAACCTTGGTGTCATAGCCCCGGCCCTTTGCCTCGGCCATCACCTCTTTTTGCTGGTCGGCAAGGTCTTTCTTTTCAACCTCAAGCCGCTCAAAACGCTCGATAAAAGAGCGCAGCTCGTTGGCGGTAATGCGGTATTGGCTCGGGTTGGAATTGTCGTCGTCGGTCACGTCCATCATGCTCATCTGCCTTGATTGGTTGGTTCGGCGCGACCCTAGCGAGGCGTGGGAAAATCGGCAAGCCCTGCTTGCGCTTACCTGTCGCTTGGGCTAGCTAACCCCCAAGAAAACAAGGAAATAGTGCCATGCAAATTCTTATCTGGGCGGGTGCCGGTCTGGCCGGTTTGGGCCTTGTCGGCGTGCTGATCAGCCTGTTGATGGCCTTTCGGCTCAAATCTTCACCGCTCAGCGCCGAGCAGAACGCGCCGCGTTTTCGCACGGTTTATCTGATCAACGCGCTGGCGATGGGGGTGTTTTTCCTTGGCTTTCTTGTATCCGTCCTTGGAATTTTCCTTTAATTCACTATGTCTTCCAGCGTGGATCGGAGCAATGCCAGTTCGGCGTGGCCTGAAAAACGATGGTCGGCGTTCTTGACCAATATCACGCGAATATCCGCGCCTTGCATATGCTCAAACAGGCGCTTGGCCACTGCTGGCGGCACATCGGTATCGGCGCTGCCCTGCAACAGGCGAACGGGCACGTTTATGCGCAATTCATCACGCAAAACCAGATGGTTACGGCCATCCTCTATCAGCTTTTTTGTAATGACATAGGGGCCGTCATCATAGTCTGACGGCAGGTTGACACGGCCGTTTTCTTCCAACTCCCTGCGTTGTTCGGCGCTAAAGCTGGCCCACATCGAATCTTCGGTAAAATCCGGCGCGGCGGCGATGCCGATGAAGCCCGCCAGCCTTTCGGGCATGGTGCGGGCGAGCAAAAGAGCGATCCAGCCACCCATGGACGAGCCGACCAAAACCTGCCGACCGGTGGTTTTTTCTGTAATTATATCAATAGCATCGCGTAGCCATTCGCCGATACAACCATCCTCGAACCGCCCGGATGAAGCGCCGTGGCCCGTATAGTCAAACCGCAGGAAGGCGCGGCCATGCTCTTCGGCCCAAGCCTGCAAAAACTGCGCCTTTGTGCCGGTCATGTCGGACTTGAAGCCGCCCAGAAACACCACACCCGGCCCTGAACCCGGCCCTGAACCCAATGTTTGTTGATAGGCGATTTCGCGGCCATCGGCGGTGGTGTATATCGAATATGTCATGGCCGCAGAATGCACGGAACGCCGCGCTTTACAAGCGGTTGACAAGACCGGATTACGCGCTAATTCTGCACCCCTCTTTGTAACCGGGCGTTTCGTAGGCGCCAAAGCTCGAAAGGATGCGGCCATGGCCGATAGCATTTCCATTACACTGCCCGACGGGGCCAAGCGCAACTATGTGGCCGGTATTACCGGCGGCGAGGTTGCGGCCGACATTTCCAAATCGCTCGCCAAGGCCGCACTTGCCTGCTCGATTGACGGGCGGTTGGCCGACCTGTCCGAACCCATTGTTGCTGATGCCCGTTTTGCGCTGCATACGGCCAAGGATGAAAGCATTGCGCTCGAACTCATCCGCCATGATTGCGCGCATGTCATGGCCCGCGCCGTGCAAGAGCTTTGGCCCGACGTGAAGGTGACCATCGGCCCGGTGATCAAAAACGGCTGGTATTACGACTTTGACCGCGCCGCGCCGTTCACGCCCGAAGATCTTGAGATCATCGAAAAGAAAATGCGCGAGATTATCGCCGCGCGTGACCCGGTGCGCTTTGAGGTGTGGGGCCGCGACCGCGCGCTTTCGCATTACAAGGCAACCAACGAGCCTTTCAAGGTGGAACTGGTAGACGCCATCCCCGAGGGTGAGGATATTCGCATGTATTGGCACGGCCATTGGCAAGACCTGTGCCGTGGCCCGCATCTGGTGCATACCGGCCAAATTCCGGCCGATGCGTTCAAGCTGATGAATGTGGCCGGTGCCTATTGGCGGGGTGACAGCAGCCGCCAACAGTTGCAGCGGATTTACGGCGTAGCGTTTCAAAACAAAGACGGTTTGAAGGCGCATTTGCACATGCTGGAAGAGGCCGCCAAGCGCGACCACCGCAAACTGGGCCGCGAGATGGACCTGTTTCACATGCAGGAAGAAGCCCCCGGCATGATCTTCTGGCACCCGAACGGCTGGACGGTGTATCAGGAGCTTCAGCAATATATGCGCCGCCGCCAGAAGGGTGCGGGCTATGTGGAGGTGAACACCCCGCAAGTGGTGGACCGCAAGCTGTGGGAAGCCTCGGGCCATTGGGAAAACTATCAGGAACACATGTTCATTGTGGAGGTCGACGAGGACCACGCCCGCGAGAAACGCATCAACGCGCTCAAGCCCATGAACTGCCCCTGCCATGTGCAGATTTATAACCACGGGCTGAAATCTTACCGCGATCTGCCGCTGCGCATGGCCGAGTTTGGCGCCTGTAACCGCTATGAGCCGTCGGGTGCGCTGCACGGCATCATGCGCGTGCGCGGCTTTGTGCAGGACGATGCGCATATTTTTTGTGAAGAAAGCCAGATCGAGCAGGAAACCGAAGATTTCATCAATCTTTTGGCCAGCGTTTACAAAGACCTTGGCTTTGAAAATTTCAAGGTGAAGTTCTCGGACAGGCCGGAAAAACGCGCCGGTTCCGATGAGGTATGGGACCGCGCCGAAGCCGCCTTGCGCAATGCCACCGAGGCGGCGGGCTATGCGTTTGAGCTGAACCCCGGCGAAGGCGCGTTTTATGGCCCCAAGCTGGAATTTGTGCTGACCGACGCCATAGGCCGCGACTGGCAATGCGGCACCTTGCAGGTGGATTTCGTGCTGCCCGAACGGCTGGATGCCACTTACATCGGCGAAGATGGCAACAAGCACCGCCCCGTTATGCTGCACCGCGCGATTGTTGGATCATTCGAGCGGTTTTTGGGTATCTTGCTGGAAGAACATGCAGGCAAGCTGCCCTTCTGGCTGGCGCCAAGGCAGGTGGTTGTGGCCGCGATCGTGTCGGATGCCGATGCCTATGTGCATGAGGTTGTGGCCGCCCTGAAGGCCGCCGGTGTGCGCGCCGAGGCCGATTGCCGCAATGAAAAGATCAACTACAAGGTCCGCGAACACTCGCTTGCAAAAGTGCCCGCAATTCTGGCCGTGGGCATGAAGGAGGTGGAGGAGCGCACCGTATCCATCCGCCGGCTTGGCGCGCAGGGCAGCTTTGTCGAGGGGCTTGAAACTGCCGTTGCAGCGCTGAAAGCCGAGGCGACCCCGCCGGATCTGGTTTAAAAGCCAACCCCGCGATCATGCGGATTTTGCCAAGGGCTGGTTTGCGGCTGCCTTGGCAGACGAGCTGTCCTTCAGTGTGTGGCTAAAAACGCTCGGCGCGCAGCACGATGGCGTCTGTTACCGAAACAACACCGATATGCCGTTGCACAACGGCAAAGGCTGCATCCAGCAATGAATCCAAGCGCTCAGGCTTGATCAGGCACACAACAGCAACCATTCCCGCACGGCCAACCTGCCCCTCCCGGCTCCACGAACCTGATCGGCCTGCCCCACCCAGAACCGGCAACACGGTATAGCCCTTCACGCCGGCATTGATGAGCGCATCCAAAAGCCGCCCTTCAAGGGGCTTTTCAATCACGATTTCCACGCGCTTTGCGTTGTGTTTTTCCAATTCAGCCTCCAACGATAAGCGTGGCGAGCGCCACATAAAGCGGTATGCCAAGGGTTAGGTTGAACGGGAAGGTTACACCCAATGACAAGGTGAGATATATGGCGGGGTCAGCCTCGGGCAAGGCCACGCGCATGGCCGCTGGCACCGCGATATAGGAGGCAGAAGCCGCCAGCACCATCATCAGCACCACACCGCCCAATGAAAGGCCAATGGCCACGCCAAAGCCCAGGCCAAGCACAGCACCCGCCACCGGCATGACGATGCCAAATACAATTGCGCCAAGGCCGAGCACGCCGCTTGACTGGCGCAAACCCCGACCCGCCACCAGCCCCATATCCAGCAGGAACAGGCACAGCACACCCTTAAAGGGTGACGCGATGAAGGGGGCGATTTCGGCGAGGCCTTTCTCGCCCGTCATAAGCCCGATGGCAAAACTGCCTACAAGCAAAACTATAGATCCGTTCAGCAATATTTCTCGCATCAAGCCCGGCTCCATCTTGCCAGCCGAACCATTGCGCGCCACAAGCCACAGCGCAGACAGGATGGCAGGCGCCTCCATCGCGGCCGCAACCGCAACCATATAGCCCTCGAATGCAATGCCCCGGCCTTCCAACACGGATGTTGCCGCGACAAAGGTAACTATGCTGATAGACCCATAATGCGCCGCGACAGCTGCTGCATCCAGTGCGGAAAGCCGCGTCAGAACGCGCAGCATCGCATAAGCTATGAATGGCAGGGAAAAAGACAGGATGATCCCCGCAGCAATCGCCAGCAACAAAGTGGCATCAACCCCATGCGCGGCAACCGCCGCACCTCCTTTGAAGCCGATTGCAAAAAGCAGATAGATCGACATGCCCTTGGCGACGGCTTCCGGGATCGTCAGATCGGAACGCGCCAGCGCTGCGGCCAGCCCCAAAACAAAGCTGAGAATAATGGGCGAGATAAGGTTTGTGCCCGCGAGCGAGAGGATCTCCGCCATGAATCACTCCACTTGTTTGGACCCAGTCTATAACCTCAGCACAAAATCGCTGCAATTGCAGATATGCCGCACCTTTTGCCGCATGCGATGCCGCACCCATGGGCAAGGGTAAATTAATGCTGGGCCATATGCTGTATGACTGGTGAAAATAATTCATATTCAAATCTTGTAATATGTTTGACATGCCTATATAACACCTATCAAATGTAAAAAACGGAGCGCATCATGTCCCCTAAAGTTCAGGCCTTTTTTGACGAGGCGACCAATACCGTATCCTATGTCGTGATGGACCCGGGCAGCAAAGCCTGTGCCATTGTCGATTCGGTGCTCGATTTTGACTATGCCTCGGGCCATACCGATACGCGCAGCGCCGATGCGATTGTGGCTTATGTTAAAGAGCACGGGCTGGATGTTGAATGGCTGCTGGAAAGCCATGTCCATGCCGACCATCTTTCCGCCGCACCCTATTTGCAGCAGCAAGTTGGTGGCAAAATTGGTATTGGTGACCAGATCACCGTTGTGCAGGATACGTTCGGCAAGGTTTTTAATGCCGGAACCGAGTTCCAGCGCGATGGCAGCCAGTTTGACAAGCTGTTTCGCGAGGGTGACGAATTTGCGATTGGTGGGCTGAGCGGGCGGGTTATGCACACGCCCGGCCACACACCCGCCTGCCTGACCTATGTCATCGGCGATGCCGCCTTTGTGGGCGATACCATGTTCATGCCCGATTTTGGCACGGCGCGCTGCGACTTTCCGGGCGGCTCGGCTGAAAAACTTTACAACTCCATCCAGAAAATTCTGACCCTGCCGGATGAAACCCGCATTTTCGTGGGCCATGATTATAAGGCACCGGGGCGCGAGGATTATGCGTGGGAAACCACCGTCGCTGAGCAGCGCGCGCTGAATGTGCATATTGGCGCAGGCAAGAGCATTGAAGACTTCGTTTCCATGCGCAATGCGCGTGATGCAAGCCTTGGCATGCCGCGGCTGATCGTGCCGTCCATTCAGGTGAATATGCGCGCAGGCCAGATGCCTGCGCCCGAAAATGATGGTAATGTCTACCTGAAAGTGCCTGTCAACCGGTTGGGAGCCAAATCATGAACCTGCAAAAACTCAGCGAAAACGTCACCGTGACCGGCCAGCTTAGCCCGGCCGATCTGGCGGAAGTGAAGGCGGCGGGGTTTTCCACCGTTATCTGCAACCGCCCCGATGGCGAGGAATATGGCCAGCCCACCGCCGAGATGATTGGTGCGGCCTGTGCCGACCATGCGATGGATTTTCACTATATCCCCATGTCGCCCGCCGGGCCTGGGCCAAACACCCTGGCTGATTTTGCCGCCGCTGTGGCGGGGGCCAAAGGCAGGGTGCTGGCCTATTGCCGCTCGGGTGCGCGCTCGGCCATGCTTTACAAAGCCACACGCTGACCCTGTGAAACGCGGCGCCATCATGCGCCGCGACCACGCTGACCGGACCCCATATGTCACTTGCAAAATATCTCCCCATTCTGACATGGGGCCGCAGCTATTCGCGCCAAACGCTGGAAAACGACCTGCTGGCCGCGGTGATCGTGACGATCATGCTGATCCCGCAATCGCTGGCCTATGCGTTGCTGGCCGGGTTGCCTGCGCAGGTCGGGCTTTATGCTTCTATTGCGCCATTGGTGATTTATGCGCTGTTTGGCACAAGCCGCGCACTGGCCGTGGGGCCGGTGGCTGTCGCCTCGCTCATGACAGCCGCCGCCGTGGGGGAACTGGCCGCGCAAGGCACGCCGGAATATCTGGGTGCGGCGATTGCGCTGGCCTTCCTGTCGGGGCTGATGCTGCTGGTGATGGGCGCGCTGCGGCTGGGATTTTTGGCGAATTTCCTGTCGCATCCGGTCATTTCAGGCTTTGTCACCGCTTCGGGGCTGATCATTGCCGCCAGCCAGTTGCGCCACATTCTGGGCGTGCCGGGGGGCGGGCACAATCTGGTCGAGCTGGTCGAGTCGATTTGGGCCAATATCGGGGCGGTGAACCTGCCGACCTTGGTGATCGGGGTCTTTGCGACGGCGTTTCTGTTCTGGTCGCGCAAGGCGCTGAAACCGATGCTGGTGGCGCGGGGTGCCAAGCCGCGGCTGGCCGACCTGCTGACCAAGGCTGCCCCTGTGGCGGTTGTTGCGGCAACCACGCTGGCAACATGGGCTTTGGGCCTTGCTGGTGCGGGTGTTGCCATTGTTGGCGAAATTCCCAGCGGGCTGCCCACCCCGACCCTGCCGCCGCTTAACTTTGCGCTGTGGATGCAAATTGCCACGCCGGCGCTGCTGATTTCCATTGTCGGCTATGTCGAAACCATTTCGGTGGCCCAAACATTGGCCGCCAAGCGCCGCCAGCGGATTGACCCGGATCAGGAGCTTGTGGCCCTCGGGGCGGCGAATATCGGCTCGGCAGTTTCGGGGGGCTTTCCGGTCACGGGTGGGTTTTCCCGCTCGGTCGTGAATTTCGATGCGGGCGCGCAAACCCCGGCGGCGGGCGCGTTTACCGCAGTTGGCATCGCAGCGGCGGCGGTGTTTCTAACCCCGTTGCTGCACTATCTACCCAAGGCAACGCTGGCGGCCACCATCATCGTGGCGGTGCTGTCGCTGGTCGATCTGGGGGCGCTGGCGCGCAGCTTTCGCTATTCGCGCGGCGATTTTGCCGCCATGCTGGCCACGATTCTGGTCACATTGGGCACGGGGGTTGAATCCGGCATCATGGCCGGGGTTGGCCTGTCGGTCTTCTTGCATCTTTACCGCAGCTCGCGCCCGCATTTTGCCGTGGTCGGGCAGGTGCCGGGAACCGAGCATTTTCGCAATATCAACCGCCACGAGGTTGTTGTCAGCCCGTCGATCTATTCCATCCGCTTTGACGAGAGCCTGTATTTCGCCAATGCACGCTTTATCGAAGACCGGATCAACGCCGCCGTTGCCGCCAACCCGGCCATTCGCCATGTGGTGCTGGTCTGTCCGGCGGTGAACTTCATCGACCTTTCGGCGCTGGAAAGCCTTGAGGCAGTGAACACCCGTCTGAAAGAGGCCGGTATCAAGCTGCATTTGTCCGAGGTCAAAGGCCCGGTGATGGACCGTTTGAAACGCAGCCATTTCCTGCACGACCTTGGCGGGCAAGTGTTTTTAACGCAATATGACGCGATTTGCGCGCTGGATGGCGACTGTGCGCGCAGTGCGCTTGCCGCACGGCGCAAAGGCTAGTTTTATCTTCTGAAACAAGCTACCCGATTGCGCGATGCTGCACCTTGCACAACCGGTCGCGCCTATTGCTGTTCCATTGCATTTGCCCATTCGGTCAAAAAAGCGCGTCTGTTCAGCGGATCGAGATAGACCATCAGAGCCGGCCCCAGACGGATCGGGCCGAAGCCCGAGCTTTCCAGCGGGCCCGAGATGCTCAGCGAGGGTAAGGGCCATTCGCCGGGCAGATCACGCATGCCCAATGTAGCCAGCAGATCAATCATCGCACCAGCCGCTTCGGTTTCCTGTGCCGTGAGCGGGATCAGCACGGTGCGCAACATGACGTTTGTAAAATCCTGCATCTGCAAGATCTGCATCTGCCCGCTTTCATCGGCCGAAAGCCGGTCGGCCGCGTAGCTGCCCAACACATTATAGGCCAGCGCCAGTCGTCCCGTGCCAACATCGTCAATCATTTGGGCCGAGCAACAATAAAGCTTCGGGCCAAGCCGGCCCATAACCTCGTTCAGGCGCCAATAGGCATCTGTGGAACGGTCTTCCTGAGTGGCGAAAAGATAGCCCAGGCCGCTTTCACGCACATCGTAAGTGCCCAGCGCGCCTGCAAAGCGGTCGGGGTTGTCGCGCAGCAGGGTGATCAGATCTTGCCGGGTTGCAGGCAGCTCAAGCCCCGCAAAACGCGACGTGTTGATGACGACGACCGCCGGTTCGGCCGTGAAGGCAAAGATCAGGTCACGCCAGCGCGCCCAGTCGGGCAGGTCTTGCACGGCGTCGGACCTGTAGGGGCGCGCATAACCATCATTGGCAAGCTGGAACTGCAAGTCCATTGCCGAAGAAATCACAAGATCATACTGTGCGCCGCTGCGAATGGCCCGGTGCAGTTCGCTTGACGATACAACGGTGTAGTCAACCGAAATTTCTGGCAGGGTTTGCTGAAATCTTAAAACATATGGCACAAAAACATCCAGATCAGCGGTCGACAAAACCCGCAAGACGCGCTCGCCGGTACCGGGGAATAGCCGGTGATCTTCGATTTCGAGCGCAAAAGCCGCGCTTGTAGCCCAAAGGATCAGACCGAAGGCAGGACTAAGGAAACGCATGCGCCGCCCCTTTCGCTATTGGTTGATGTGGCAAGCTCAAGCCGCCCGCCATGGGCCGCCAGAACTTCGGCGACAATGGTCAGCCCAAGACCCGAACCGACGATGCCGCCGGTATTGGTGCCGCGCTGGAACCGTTCGGTCAGACCGTCAAACGGTTCTTCGCCCAAGCCCGGCCCTTCGTCGCTTACGACCAGTCGGGTTTCGCGATGGTCACGCGTGATCTGAAGGTGAACTGTGGTGTCCTCGGGCGAATACTTGATGGCGTTGTCCAAGACATTTCTGATTGCGCTTTCAAGCAGGATCGCATCCCCGGCGATTGGCGCGGGGGTGGCATCCAGTTTCAGATGGATGTCGCGCATGGCTGCCGTAGGCTCCATCGCAGCGACAGTGCTTGCAGCCAGCGCGGCCAGATCCAGCCGGTCACGAATCAGGCTTTCGGTGCGAAAAGCAACGGTGGCATGATCCAGCAACTGCCCCGCCGAACGAGAGCTTTCATCCACCGCGCGGATGATCCGCCGCAGGCGTTGCTTTTCGGTATCAGCCTGCACGGTGCGCAGTGCTGTTTCCAGTTGTGCCCGCACGGTCGCCAGCGGCGTTCGGATGCGATGGGCGGCTTCGGCGATAAAATCCTCGGACCGGCGGATCGAATTGCGCAGCCGGTCCATCAGCCGGTTCAGTGCCGAAAGCAGCGGCACCATTTCGGCGGGCGCGGTCCGTTGCAGCGGGCGCAGATCGGACGGGCCTCGCCGCGACACCGCCGCCGCGACTTCATTCAACGGCCGCAGCGATGTGGCCGCCACAACCGCCGAGAGCGTTACCGCCACTACGAATAAAGCAACCGACAGGATCGCCGCCAATTGTGACAATTCGGATGCTACCGCGCCAACGCCATCGCGGGTCTGGCCGACAGTGACCGTGACCAAGACCGGCCCGTCACCAGAAAGGACCTGGCGGCGAAACGATGCCATCCGGATTGATGCCCCGCGATAGGTGGCGCTGTCAAAGAACACCTGACCAAGCCGCGCCGTGCTTGGTGCAGGAAGGTCTTGATAACCCGTCAAGATCTCATCGCCCGCCGTCACCCGGTAAAATACGCGATCTTCGCTGACCGCACCCAACATGGCAAAGGCGGCATAGGGCAGTTCCAGCCGGATTTCGCCCTGCTCGCTGCGCAGGGTTTCGGCAATTGTCGTGGTCGACGCTGCCAGCACGTTGTCTTGCGTGCGCTGTGTTGCTTCGCGGGCCAGCGCCGTGACCATGCCCCAGCTAAGCACCGATAAAAGGGCTGCCACCGCCGCCAGCAGCAGCGTAAGCCGGCGGCCAATGGATTGGCGTTCCATCATGTGGCGGCGATGTCCATGCGATAGCCAAGGCCGCGTATGGTTTCAATCCGAAGACCCACGGTGTCGATCCGGCGGCGCAGGCGGCCCACGTAAACCTCAATCGCGTTTTCGGTGACACTGGTGTCATAGGAGAACAGCCGGTCCATCAGATGCGACTTGGACAGGATATGGCCGGGGTGGCGGGCGAACACTTCAAACAGGCGGATTTCGCGGCTGCGCAGTTCCAGCGTCTCGCTGCCGCGTCGCAGGGTGCCTGCCAGCAGATCGAAGGTGACAGCACCAAGCGTGATCTCGTTTCGGGCCGATCCGCCGCGCCGCCGCAGCACGGCGCGGCAGCGGGCCTCCAGTTCGGAGAAGTCGAACGGCTTGGTGATATAGTCATCGGCCCCCTGATCCAGCGCGCCCACCCGGTCGGATACCTGACTGCGGGCGGTCAGCACGATCACCGGCGTTTCAAGATGGGCGCGGTTACGGGCCAGAAAATCGCGGCCATCGCCGTCTGGTAGCATCACATCAAGCAAGATCAGATCATAGGTCGCACCGGCAAGACAGTCTTGGGCATGTGCAATCGTTGTTGCATGGTCAACGGCATGCCCGTCCAGCGCCAGCCGGTTGCAAACGGCCTCTGCCAGTTCCATGTTGTCTTCGACCAAAAGATAGCGCAAGCGAATTCCCCCGCATCCCCACACCATGGCTGGCCTTCTTGCCCTGTCAGGGTTCTGTCAGCTTTTCATGATTAGATCACATGTATGGGCGGCAGATGACCGCCTGTCAAATGGGAGGAATACCAATGAACACCTATGGGTGGACCCGCCGCACGTTGATCGCTGCGGCAACAGCAAGTTTTGCAATGACCGGCATGGCCAATGCCGGTGGGCACCAGATGATGGACTCTGTGCACTTTCTGATCCCCGGCGGCGCCGGTGGCGGCTGGGACGGCACGGCACGCGGCACTGGTGAGGCACTGATGAATTCAGGCCTTGTAGGCAATGCGACCTATGAGAACCTGTCGGGCGGCGGCGGCGGTGTAGCCATTGCCAGCCTGATCGAGAATGCAGCCAGCAGCGAAGGCACGCTGATGGTCAATTCCACACCAATCGTGATCCGCGCCCTGACCGGCGAAATTTCCCAGAGCTTTCGTGACCTGACATTGGTTGCGGGCACTGTGGGCGATTATGCGGCGTTAGTAGTGCTTGCCGACAGCCCGCTCACCTCGATGGAAGACGTGCTGGCCCTTTACCGCACAGACGCCAATGCCATGACCATCGGCGGCGGATCGGTGCCCGGCGGCATGGACCACCTTGTGGCCGCGATCATCATGCAAGGCGCGGGTGAAGACCCGACGGCCTTCAACTATATCGGATATGATGCTGGCGGCGAAGCCATGGCTGGCCTGCTATCGGGTGAAATCAAGGCGCTGTCCACGGGCTTTTCCGAAGCCATCGCGCTGGCCGAACAGGGTGAAGTGCGCATTCTTGGCGTTACCGCGCCTGAACGCGTTCCTGCCTATGATGCGGCTCCGACCTTTGCAGAGCAAGGCATCGACGCTCAGTTCGTCAACTGGCGCGGGTTCTTTGCCGCCCCCGGCATGCCCGAGGAAAAGCTGGCCGCCTATCAGGACATGCTGGCCGCAATGATGGATACCGCTGAATGGGAAGAAGTCCGCTCCCGCATGGGTCTGGTCAACATCTTCCTGCCCGGTGACGATTTCGCCACCTTCCTTGAAGCGCAGGAAAAGCAGATCGGTGATCTGATGCGCGAGCTTGGCTTTTTGTAAGTCCTGCGGTCTGTTACCGTTCTAACATGACAAGACGGATGCCCCGCGCCTGTCGGGGCATCCGCACACCGCATAAAATTTCTCTGGGGAGGGACCGACAATGGCGCTTGATCGCTGGATCGCGCTGGCCTTTATCACGCTATGCTGCGTTTATGGCTATGCCGCATTTTTCACGATGGACGACAAATTGCCGCCGATTTTGCAGCGCAATCCGGTCTGGCCTTCAACCTTCCCCAAAATCCTGACGGTTATGGGGCTGGTCGTTGGGTTTATCATCCTGTTCGGCCCCAAGCCCAAGGCAAACGATGACAAGAAAGCCGGCGCAATCGATCTGAACCGTCTGGGTGACTACCATGTCGGGCAGGCATTGGCGCTGATTGCCTTGATGGTGGTCTATGCCCTGGTGCTGCGACCCTTGGGCTTTGTCGGGGCAACCATCGGTTTTCTGGTTTTCGGCTCGCTCATCCTGGGTGAGCGAAGATTTCACATCATAATTCCGGTGGCCGCGATTGCCGCCGGTTCGATCTGGTATCTGGTGCAAGAGGTGCTGGGGATATTCCTGCGCCCTTGGCCCGGCATGTTCATGTAAGGGGCAAGCAAATGATTGAAGGTATGCTACTTGGGCTGGCTGAAGCTGTTACACCGTTCAACCTGATGATGGTGGTGATGGGCTGTGTTATCGGCACAATAATCGGCATGTTGCCGGGGCTTGGGCCGATGTCGATCATCGCGATCATGATCCCGGTGGCCATCGGCATCGGCGATCCGACCTCGGCGCTGATCTTGCTGTCGGGGGTCTATTATGGCGCAATCTTTGGCGGTTCCACCTCATCTATCTTGCTGAATGCGCCGGGGGTCGCGGGCACGGTTGCCACCGCGTTTGACGGCTATCCGCTTGCCCAAAAAGGGCAGGCGGGCAAGGCACTGACCGTTGCCGCCATCGCAAGTTTTGCGGGCGGCACTATCAGCGTCGTGCTGTTGATGGTTTTCGCGCCGGCCCTGTCTTCGGTTGCGCTGCTATTTCATTCGGCAGAATATTTCGCGCTGATGGTCGTAGGGCTTTCGGCTATCGCGGCTTTCGCCGGCACAGGCCAGGTGGCCAAGGCGCTAATGATGACGATCCTTGGCTTGATGCTGGGCACCGTCGGCGAAGGGGCGCTGTCAAACACCCCGCGCTTCACCTTTGGCATGATGGAGTTGCAATCGGGGTTTTCCTTCATCACGCTGGCCATGGCGATGTTTGCCTTGCCAGAGGCGTTGTTTCTGGTCATGAACCCCGCCCGCGCGGCCACAGGTGACGGCGGCAAGATCAGCGGTTTGCGCATATCGCGCGCCGAGGCGCGCAGCATCGCGCCGGTGATCGGGCGGCAATCTGTGCAGGGCTTCTTTATCGGGGTTCTGCCCGGCGCAGGTGCTACGATCGCGTCGTTTCTGGGCTATGCGGTAGAACGCAACATTGCCAAGGGCGCCGAACAGGCAGAATTCGGCAAAGGCTCGATCAAGGGAATTGCCGCACCTGAAAGCGCAAACAACGCTGCCTGCACCGGGTCGTTCGTGCCGCTTTTGACCTTGGGCATCCCCGGCTCGGGCACCACGGCTATTTTGCTTGGTGCGTTGTTGGCGCTGAACGTCACACCGGGGCCGCGGCTGATGGTTGATGAGCCGGGTGTTTTCTGGGCGGTGATTATCTCCATGTATCTTGGCAATCTGGTGCTGCTGGTGCTGAACCTGCCGCTGATACCGTATATCGCAAAGATCCTGACGATTCCGCGGACCTTCCTGATCCCGTTCATCTTGTTTTTCACGTTGATGGGCAGCTATCTGGGCCAGAACAATTCCACCGAACTGCTGATCCTTGTGGGCTTTGGCGTGATCGCGACGATCCTGCGGTTTGCGGATTACCCGCTGGCGCCGCTGCTGATCGGGTTCATTCTCGGGGTGATGCTGGAAAACAACTTTGCCCGTGCGATGCAACTATATGGCGGCTTTGATTTCGTGCTGGAGCGCCCGATGACACTTGCGCTGCTGGTGCTGGCCGCCTTGCTGGTGATCTTGCCGAGCTATCGCGCCTATCGCGCGCGTAAGCGGGCCGAAGGGGTCGCCGATGGCGATTAAGGTCGGGGCGGGGCTACGGCCCCTTGAGGGCATTCGCGTGCTTGACCTGACCAATGTTCTGGCTGGCCCCTTTGCCTGTCACCAGCTTGTCCATCTGGGCGCAGAGGTGATCAAGGTCGAAGCGGTCGGGCGGGGTGATCTTGCGCGCAACCTTGGTGCCGACGCCGAACTATCGGCGCGCGGCATGGGGATCAGCTTTCTTGCGCAGAATGCCGGCAAGAAGTCTTTGACGCTAAACCTCAAGGACGGGCGAGGCGCTTCGGCATTGCTGCGCTTGGTCAAAACAGCGGATGTGCTGGTCGAAAACTTCCGCCCCGGCGTGATGGACCGGCTCGGGCTTGGCTATGGCGCGCTGAAAGTTGAAAACGCGCAGCTGATCTATTGCGCGATTTCCGGCTTCGGGCAGACCGGGCCATGGGCTGATCGACCTGCCTATGATCAGATAATACAAGGGGTGTCAGGCGTGATGTCGATCACCGGCGATGCTCAAACTGCCCCTTTGCGCGTCGGCTATCCGCTGGCCGACACTGTTGGCGGATTGACCGCCGCAATGGCGATCTGCGCCGCGTTGAACGCACCGACACGCGGCGCGTTCATCGACGTTTCCATGTTGGACTCAGTTCTTGCAACGATGGGATGGGTCGTTTCCAACCACCTGATCGGTGGCGTCGAACCTGTGCCACAAGGCAATGAAAACCCGACATCGGCACCATCCGGCGCGTTTCAATGTGCCGCAGGATTATTGAATATTGCCGCCAACAAAGACGAACAATGGCAAGCTCTGGCCAATCATCTGGGGCGGATGGACCTGCTTGTCGCGCCCGCTTTCGCAACACGCGAAGACCGCAAACACAACCGGCTGCGCCTGAAGGCCGAACTGGAAACCGTGCTGACAACCCGCCCGGCTGAAGATTGGGCGCTGGAATTGAATGCGATCGGTGTGCCCGCCGGTGCCGTGATGAGCGTGCCGGATATCCTTGCGCATCCACAGGTGGCAGGCCGCGCATTTCTTGCGCGGTTTGAAAACGCGCCGGGTGTGGGCCGCCCGATTGACGTGGCCCGAATTGGCGCAATGATCGACGGCGAACGCCCCGCGGTGACAACACCGCCGCCGGAACTGGGTGCTGACAGCGAGGGCATTTTGAGCGATCTCGGCTATTCCAGTGAGGAAATCGCACAGCTACGCGCGGAGGGCGTGATTTGAACGACAAAACTGACGTAGCGGACTGGTGGCGCACCAAGATCATCGACATGGAACCGGGCCGCATTCATTTGCGAGGACGCCCAGTTCAGGATTTGATCGGCAGAACAAGCTTTTCCCAGATGATCTGGCTGATGGTGACCGGTGAGACGATTGAAGGTGCGCGCGCCGCCCTGTTCGAGGCGGCATTGGTGGCAGCCGTGGATCACGGGCCACAAGCCCCGTCCATCGCGGCGGCGCGCATGGCCGCGACCTGCGGGGTTGGGCTGCAAAACGCGATGGCCACAGGGCTGAACATGCTCGGCGATGTGCATGGCGGCGCGGGGGAGCAGGCAGTTGCGCTTTATTGCGCGGCCCAACTGGCCGGACCTGCGGCGCTGGCCGAAACGCTTTGCAACTGGCGCGCCGAACATGGCCGCTATCTGCCCGGCTTCGGTCACCGCTTTCACAAACCTGTCGATCCGCGCGCACCGCGCCTTCTGGCGCTGGTGGATGAAGCGGCAGCAACCGGCGCTGTCACCGGCGCCTATGCCACAACCGCCCGCGCCATCGAGGCACATCTGGCCGCTGAACATGACAGCCCGGTGCCGATGAACATTGATGGCGCCACGGCCGTCATCTATGCCGAACTGGGATGCCCGGCCCCTCTGGCGCGCGGATTCTTCTGCCTGTCGCGATCTGTCGGGCTGCTGGCGCATTCGTGGGAACAGATGCAGCAGGGCGGGCGCAACAAGGGGCCGACGCCGCCAGCCTATATCTGGACCTATGATGGGGATTGAGCGGGCATGGGTTGAGCTGCTCGGAACGCTGGCGGTAGGTGCTGCGGGCGCTGCGCTGTTCTGGCTGCTCGGTTTTCCGGCGGCGGTGCTGACCGGGCCGGCCGCTGCGGTGACTGTAGCGACAATGCTTGGCATGCCAACGCTGATTCCGCCGCTTTTGCGCGACGGGGTGTTTGTGGTCATCGGCCTTACAATTGGTAGCACGGTCACGCCCGAGGTTATCGGCACCGCACTGGCATGGCCCTTGTCGCTGTTCGTGCTTGGCGTAACCCTCTTCATGGCCCTGAAACTGGGCCAGACCGTTCTGATGCGCGGTTTCAAATTTGACCGGATGACGGCGCTCATGTCAGCAGCACCCGGGCATCTGAGTTATGTTCTGAGCATCTGCGCTGACACCGCCGCCGATGTTCGGCGCGTTGCATTGGTGCAAACCGTGCGGGTGCTTTTGCTGACCCTG
Organism: Paracoccaceae bacterium; assembly: GCA_040880065.1. Lineage (GTDB taxonomy): Bacteria > Pseudomonadota > Alphaproteobacteria > Rhodobacterales > Rhodobacteraceae > Abyssibius. The sequence goes on from JBBDJE010000067.1 coordinate 52,993, forward strand.
CTTGTGCCGGTTCTGGTCTCGGCCTGGGGGGTTACAGGCACGGCGCATCTCGTCGATCATGGCACGATTGCACCAGTGGCGCTTGCCATGACCTTTGCCTTGGCGATTGCGGCAGGGCTTTTGCTTAAACGCCTGCGAATACCGGCGCCTTTGCTGATCGGGGCGATGATTGTGTCGGGGATCGGCCATGGTGCAAACGTCACACCCGGTACCGTTCCGTCTTGGCTCACAGTCATCGCGTTTGTGTGCATGGGGTCATTGATTGGCGCGCGGTTTCGTGGTTTTGGCCGGCGCGAGTTTTCCGGTGCCCTGTCTGCGGGCGTGGTAATGACCTTCCTCGTCTGCGCCGTAGCGGCGCTTGGCGCGCTCGTTGCGGCACATATCACAGGCCTTTCGCCAGCGGCACTTCTGCTGGCATTTGCGCCGGGCGGGGTCGAGATCATGGCAGCGCTTGCTGTCGAGACGGGTTTGGAGCCCGCATTCGTGGCAGCACATCACGTCTTCAGGCTTTTGATCCTTGGCATGTTTATCCCATTGCTGGTCATGCGCAACCGGTCGCTTTGAAGAGCCCACAACCGGCGTTGTTGCAACAGGCTCTGGCAGCCCCAATGCGCCTAGGTCAAATTCTTGAGGCTGCGCGCAATCCGGGGCGCGGCAAAGGCGGTGAAGCGGCGAACCTCGGGCCGTTTCTGCGCAGTTGGAGAAGTAACTAGATGTTTGATCCCAATTCGTATTCAAACTCTTGAGTGGGAAAAAATGGGTGGGGCGCTTCTGGGTCAAGCTATCGATGAACTGGGCAGGCACGTCGAAAATTTGGAATCTCCGGCGCGAACTGATTGGACAGGCATATCGTCCGAGGTTCATTCCGGTCCGCTTTGAAGAGGGGGGCATCAGCGTATTTGCATTTCGGGCCGACCATGGCGCGCCCGACATATTGCCCGGAATTTCAAGGTCCGATCAGATCTGCTATATCGCCACGGGTGCCGGATTTTTGGGATCAAGTCACGATTATCTGGCTAAAATCATACAACAATTGAACCATCCGGGGATCGATGATCCGGCATGCACAGCCCTGCTGCGCGACGTTGATGCGCATCTTTATCCGAGGTGAGCGCCAAGCAATGCCGTCAGTTAAAGGTCCATCCCCGGAAAATCGCTGGCCAGATCGTTGAGCAGCATGTGGCGCAAAGTAACGGGCTTGGGCGCGCCTTTGGTCTGGCTTGGCTCGATATAGGGCAACTGGCTTTCATCGCCATACCACGCCAGCCCCTCATGGCGCTCGGCGTCGCGGTCAAACAGGATATACTCGCAGCCCATGCTCAAGGCCAGCTCGTAACATTCCACAATATCCGAAGGGTAGGGTTTGGTTGCGCAATGCCGCTCTGCCGCGCTGCGCACATCAATAAACCAGCCAAAACTGGAACCTTTGATCGTGAAGGGCAGAGAGCAGGGTTTGCCCATAAAATAGTTGCGCGCATCGGCATCCATCCGGCGGCGGGTTTCCTCCGTTAGATGATAAATCGATATATCGAACAGGGCTTTGATAAAGTCGGACATGGGCAACCGTGTGCTGTGGCCCTGCCAGCCTGCGCGCTCAGGGTTAGCAACCCATAAACGCAGCGCCGCGAAATACGTCGCATTTTGTGTAAATAAAATGAAAACGGCGCCGAATTGGCGCCGCTCCCACAAGCTGTAAAGGTCGCCTACTTCTGGGTGATGCGCCCGTCGGTATAGGGGGCATAGTCGCCCGATGCCGCCAGATAGTCTGCCACAACACTTTCGAGGTTGGGGCCAAAATCATACGGGTTCATCGAGTTCTGGGCGAAGGTTTTATACCCGTCCCCACCGCCACGCATATAGTTGTTGGTCACAACGCCATACACGGCTTCAGGGTCGATCGGTGCCCAACCGTCGCCATCGGCAACCATCACATCGCTTGTGCGCGCGCCCGGCTCCATCGCCAGATCAAAGGTGAATTTCAGGCCGGAAACCTGCGGGAAACGACCCGCACCGTCTTCAACCTGGCTTACGCCGTTTTCCAGCGCTTCGATCACATGCGCACCGGTCAACTGCATCGTCGCCAGCGTGTTCTGGAAGGGCAGCACGGTCAGCACTTCGCCCATGGTCACTTCACCGGCATCAATGCTGGCGCGCAACCCGCCGCCATTGGCAATGGCAATGCTCACGCCCTGCCCTGCAACACGGTCAAGCATTGCATCGGCAACAAGGTTGCCCATCTGGCATTCGCCAGCGCGGCAGCTACTCCGGTCGCCGTCAATCGAAGCGCTTGTTCTGGCAACAATCTGGTTGCGAATTTCGTCAAGCGGCACGGCCAGTTCGGCAATGCGCGCCACGGCGGCGGCATCTTCGGCGACATTGCCATCCATCACCAGCGGGCCGCCACTGGCGTCGATGATCACGCCATTATCGTCAAAGGTGACGTTCAGCTCGCCAAGATATTTGCCGTAAGCATAGGCCGACACAATCGCCGTAGTGCCAACCATTGTAGGATAGGGGCCATCGGCGTTCTCGTCGTTGGAGTTGAGATAGGTATTGGTATGGCCGCCCACAATCACGTCAACCGAGGGCACGGCGGCCGCAACCGCCATATCCACCGCATAGCCCGAATGGCTGAGCACGATGATCTTGTTGATACCCATGTCTTCCAGCATGGCCACTTCGCTGGCCACAGCTTCGGCCGGGTCGGTGAAAATGACATTCGGGCCGGGGCTTGCCAGCTCGTCGGTGTTATAAGGGGTCAGGCCGATCAGGCCGATCTGCTCACCCCCACGCTCGATGATGATTGATTTCGTAAGTTTATCCGCCAAGAGCGGCTCGCGTGAAACATCGGCGTTGGACATCAGAACAGGAAAGTTCAACGCATCCATGAAGCCACGCAGCACTTCGGGGCCATCGTCAAACTCGTGGTTGCCCACCGTCATTGCATCATAGCCCAGAAGGTTCATGAATTCGGCGGCCATTGCGCCCTTGTAATAGGTGTAAAACAGCGTGCCCTGGAACTGGTCGCCACCATCCACAAGGATGGAATTGTTTGAGCGTGCCCGCGCATCGGCCACCGCCGAGATCAGGCGCGCCGAGCCACCGAAACATTCACCGGCCGCATTGTCTTCAGCCGAACAGGGGCTGTCAAAACCCGAGATCGGCTCGAAGCGGGCATGAAAGTCGTTGGTGTGCAAAATGGTCAGCGAATAGTCAGCCAAAGCGGCACTCGCACCAAGTGCCGTGAAAGCTGCGCCCATCAATAGGTTACGAATTATCATCGCGTTCTCCTCCGTTGATTGTATCGGCGTTGCGGCAACGCGCCGAGTCGTTTGTTATGCGCCGCGTTCATGGCGCAATCTTAACGGGGTTTAGCCTCTTGCTGCAAAGGATTCGTGACAAGACGTTACTAAGCGGCAAAACCAGCCGCGTTGCCGAACGGCTCAACCAGAGCAGGTGCGCACCGAAAGCCAGTTCGGGTCAGTCCTTTGATTGCTGGCTACGCACATTCTGTTTGAGTCTCATGCGAATAGCTTACTGGATGAAAACATCCCATGTTCACGCGCCCGAGCGCCATTAAGCACTCGACAATCTGTGCGCGAGGTTCATAGTCAGCGCATGAATTCTGGCCTCGACTTACACCCATGAACCCACTACGCGGCATCGCCCTGAAAATTGCATCGGTTATGGTGTTCATCGGGTCGTGTCGCGAAGGTGGTGGAAATTTGCAGGTGGCGTAATCTCCGGGTGACTT
>JBBDJE010000068.1:0-9512 GCA_040880065.1 Paracoccaceae bacterium
ACTCGATAGACAATCACAACAACAAACCGCCAGACGGCCCTCGGCGAATGCTTACACCGCATGTACGAGTTTCGATCACAGTAGTTTGGCACCAGGCGCCCCTTCCCCACTCGGAACGCGCGCAGCCGAGTGATCGGAGAGTCAGAGGAATGCCGTCCCGGTCCGTGACGGGTTTGGAGGTCGAGAGAGAGGCTTTCGACCGCCCGTCGCGGAGGTTTCCTCATGAATACCGAAATTTTCGATGCCCGCCCCGACACCATCGGCGGCAACAAGGTGAACGTGTCGCACGGGGCGAATGTGGATCGCGTGTCATCCGAGTGGTTCTCGCGGCAGACTGGCGCGCCCCGCCGCTATGTCAAAGCCCGGGCAGGCACGGTTTCCAGCGCTGGCCAAAGTTCGGCAACGATCATCGCGGCGATCACGCTTGGTTCCTTGCTGGCGGTTTTGAGGCCCATCGGGCAGCGCAGCGGGGTTGGGTCCAGCCCTTGATCGCGGCAATAGCGCGCGAAGCGGGCGGCCTTGGTGGCCGAGCCGATCATCCCGCAATAGGCGGCATCGGTGCGGGCCAGCGCTTCGGCACCCAGCAAGAAATCCAGCGCGTGGTCATGGGTCAGGATGATATAGGCGCTGCCAGCAGGGGCGGCGCGCAACTCGGCTTCCGGCAACGGGGTTAAAGTTTGGGGAAAATCGGCGGCTAAAGCCAGTTCTTCGGCGCGGCTGTCAATTAGGCGCGGCGTGCAGGGCAAGGGGCGCAGCGCGCGCACCAGCGCCCGCCCGATATGCCCCGCGCCAAAAACAAGCACATGCGGATAGGTTTGGCGCGCGGCCTCCAGCTTTGCCAACTCTGAAGGCAAATCGGCCATGCGAACAAGATCTACCTGCACGCGCCCGCCACAGCATTGGCCAATTTCGGGGCCAAGCGGCACATCCATGCTGGCGCTGGCTTGCCCGCTGGCCAGCAGTGCGCGCGCCTGATCAAGCGCCATATATTCCAACTGCCCGCCACCGATTGTGCCTAACTGACCCTGAGCGCCGACATACATGCAAGCCCCCGCCTCGCGTGGCGACGAGCCGGCGACGCGCGCAAGATGCAACCGCACAACCGCGCCCTTGCATGCAAGCGCGCGTAATGCGGCCGGGTCAACCACGCATCCGCTCCACTGCCATAAGCACCCGTTCAGGCGTGGCCGGGGCATCAATGCGCGGGCAGGTCTTGTAATCGTTCACACTGGCAACAGCCATCGACAGGGCCTCAAACACCGAAATGCCCAGCATGAAGGGCGGCTCTCCCACGGCTTTGGAGCGGCGGATTGTCGGCTCGGCTGCACGCGCCCAATCTGCAAGTTCTACATTAAAGACACGCGGCAAGTCACTGGCCATCGGTATTTTATAGGTGCTGGGCGCATGGGTGCGCAAACGACCATTATCGTCCCACCACAGCTCTTCTGTGGTCAACCAGCCAACGCCCTGCACAAAGGCCCCTTCGACCTGCCCCTTGTCAATTGCCGGGTTCAGGCTGTGGCCAACATCATGCAGCACATCACTGCGCAAAATACGATATTCGCCGGTAAGCGTGTCAATCGCCACCTCGGACACCGCAGCACCATAAGCGAAATAGTAAAATGGGCGGCCCTTGCCAGCGTCACGGTCCCAGTGGATGTCGGGGGTTTTGTAAAAGCCGGTGGCCGAGAGTGAAACCCGCGCCTGATAGGCCGCTTTGATAAAGGCTTCAAAGCTGTAAACCTCGTCACCAACCTTTACACCTTCTGGTGTAAATTCAACAGCTTCCGGCGCAATTTTCCAGTGCTCTGCAGCAAATTCAACCAATCGAGCCTTGAGCGTCTGCGCTGCATCCTGCGCGGCCATCCCGTTCAAATCGGTCCCTGAACTGGCGGCCGTGGCCGAGGTATTGGGCACCTTGTCGGTGGTCGTGGCCGAAACGCGCACGCGCGCCAGTCCCACCTGAAAACAATCGGCCACCACCTGCGCGACCTTGGTGAACAGGCCTTGGCCCATTTCAGTGCCGCCATGGTTCAGCAACATCGAGCCGTCATTGTAAATATGCAGCAGCGCACCGGCTTGGTTATACCATGTGGCCGTGAAGGAAATGCCGAATTTCACCGGCGTCAGCGCGATGCCCTTGCGCAGGGTGCCACCCTTGGCGTTATGGGCCAGAACGGCGGCACGGCGCGCCTGATAATCCGATGATTCCTCAATCTGATCAAGGATTTGCGGCATGATGTTATCAGAAACAGTTTGGTGGTAAGGCGTGATGTCGCGCCCCGCGCCATAAAGGTTGGCGCGGCGCACCGCCAGCGTGTCCATCCCGCGGTGATAGGCAATTTCCTCGATGATCCGTTCAGCCGCAATTACCCCTTGCGGGCCGCCAAAACCGCGAAAGGCGGTGTTGGACACAGTGTCGGTTTTCATCGGGCGCGAAACGAGTTTCACGGCGGGGTAAAAATAGGCGTTATCGGCATGAAACAACGCGCGGTCGGTGACCGGGCCGGACAGGTCGGCTGAAAACCCGCAGCGCGCGGCAAAGCTGCCATCAACCGCCAGAATGCGGCCATCATCATCAAAGCCGACCTCGTAAGCTATTAGAAAGTCGTGCCTTTTACCGGTTGCGATCATGTCGTCATCACGATCGGGGCGCAGTTTGACGGCGCATTTATGCTTGGTTGCGGCCACGGCAGCAATGGCTGCAAACAGGTTCGGTTGGGTTTCCTTGCCGCCGAAACCGCCGCCCATGCGGCGCACGGTAATGGTCACATCATGGCTGTTTTTGCCCAGAACATGCGCCACCATATGCTGCACTTCGCTGGGGTGCTGGGTGCTGGAAAACACCTGAACTGCGCCGTCCTCACCCGGAATGGCCAGTGCAATATGGCCTTCGAGATAGAAGTGGTCCTGCCCGCCAACCCGCATTTCACCCCTTATTTTGTGGGGTGCGGCGGCCATTGCGCTGGCCACGTCGCCGCGTTCAAGCGTTAGCGGTTTGGTAACATGGGGGTAGCCTTTGGCAATCGCCTCGGCTACGTCGCAAACATGTGGCAAACCATCATAGGCGAGCTTGGCAAGCTGTGCTGCGCGGCGGGCCTGATCACGGGTTTTGGCGATGACGGCAAAGACCGGCTGGCCCCAGAAGGCGACCTCGTGTTCGGCAAAAACCGGCTCGTCATTCAGCCCGGTCGGGCTGATATCGTTATGGCCGGGAATGTCGGCGGCGGTCAGCACATCAACCACGCCGGGTGCTGCGCGCACAGCAGATAAATCCATGCCCGTAATGCGGGCCCGCGCGATGGTTGAAAGACCAAGATAGGCGTGTAACGTATTGGCAGGGCTTGGAATATCGTCGGTATAATCTGCCGCGCCAGTTACATGCAGGCGGGCGGATTCATGGGCTTCTTCGGTATGAATGGCACCTTGCAAAGCGTTGGTCATGCCACATCCTCCTGCCGCAATGTCAATGTTTCGTCTTCCCCGACCATCTGGTCATAAAAGCGCAGCAATAGGTTTGCCGCGAGCGTTGCGCGATACTCTTTGGAGGCGCGCCAATCGCTCAGCGGGGTGAAATCCCGGGCAATGGCGCTTGCGGCAGCGGCGAAACTTTCGCGGCTGAAAGGCTTGCCGATAAGCGCCGCCTCGGCCCCTTTGGCACGCATCGGGGTGCCCGCCATGCCGCCATAGGCCAGTCGCGCAGAAGTTATATTGTAACCGTCTTTTTGCACAAAAAAGCCCGCTGCAACGGCCGAAATATCCTCATCGCGCCTTTTAGTTACTTTGTAACCGCAAAACAGCGCATCGGCGGGCATAGGCGGAATATGGAGCGCGGAGACAAACTCGTCTGGCGCGCGATCTTGCTTGCCGTATTCGATGAAGAAATCCTGAACCAGCATGCGGCGGGTGCCGCGCATTGAGCTCAGCGCCAGTTCCGCACCAAGCGCGATAAGCAGCGGCGGCGTATCGCCAATGGGCGAGCCGTTGGCGACATTGCCGCCAACCGTGCCCATATTGCGCACCTGCGCCCCACCGATGCGCCCCCAGAATTCGGCAAGCTGCGGATAGGCGGCCAGAAGCGCGGGCGCGGCATCGGTATAGCTGACGCCACCGCCAAGGGTGAGGCCGGTGTCGTCCTGCGTGATGGTTTGCAGTTCGGCCAGATTGATGATGAACACTGCGGGCGAAATATCGCGCATGTGCTTGGTGATCCACAGCCCGACATCGGTAGAACCGGCAACGATGGTCGGCTTTTCATGTTCGGCCAGAACGGCGGCAAGGTCTGTAACATCGGCGGGGATGATCGCGCGGTCTTGCCCGTTGCGCGAAAGTTCAACCCGCGCACCATCGGCCATGGCCGCCAAGCGCGCGGCCATATCGGCACGATGCGCGATGAGCGCATCCATCCCCTGCCCGCCGGTTTCGCTGGCGGCCTTGGCGGCGCGCAAAATCGGCGCATAGCCGGTGCAGCGGCACAGGTTGCCTTGCAAAGCGACCTCGATATCGGCCACGCTTGGCCGGGGGTTATCCATCCACAGCGCATAAAGCGACATCACAATGCCCGGCGTGCAAAAGCCGCACTGGCTGCCATGATGGTCTAGCATGGCCTGCTGCACCGGATGCAGCGCGCCGCCTTGACCTGACAGGTGCTCGATGGTGACAATATGGCAGCCGTCAAGGCTCGGCATAAGGCGGATGCAGGCATTGACCGCCTCATAAACCAGCCCGCGCGCCGCGCGCCGCCCGACCAGCACGGTGCACGCGCCGCAATCGCCCTCGGCGCAGCCTTCCTTGGTGCCGGTCAGGTTGCGGTTCAGACGCAGAAAGTCGAGCAGCGTGTCGCTTGCGCCGATCTCGTGCAAGCTGACGGGCGTATCATTTAGAATAAAATTCAGATTGGTGCGCGGTGCCATCAGCTGCCCCTGTAGGTTGAATAGGCATAAGGTGAGACGAGCAGCGGCACGTGGTAGTGCTGGGCGGGATCGCGCACGCCAAAGCGCAGCGGGACAACATCTAAAAACAGCTCGCCGTCATCAACCAGCCCGCCCGCGCGCAGATAGTCGCCAACATGAAAGACCAACTCGTAACAGCCGGTGGCCATAGCTTCGGGCGCTATGAGCAGGCCATCGGTGCGGCCATCGGCATTGGTGATGAAGCTGCCAAGCGGGCGGCGCGCGCCATCCGGGTCGGCGAAAAGCTCGATCTTGATACCCGCCGCCGGACAGCCGCGCGCCGTGTCTAAAACATGGGTGCTAAGCCCTGCCATGGAATCCTCCCCTTTGATTTTGCGCAAGTTTGCGCGCTTGGTGTGCGAAAATCCAGAATTTTTTTGACCATTTGGAAAAATTTTTATCGGGCGTGCTTTCGCATCAAGCTTTTTAGCGGGCCACGGGTGAAGAATTTTGCCCATAGCCAAGCGTAAATCACCACAGCGTTACTGAACACGGCAACCGCGCCATCCGCGCGCACGCCTCGCGCACGCCTCGTGCCGTTTTGGCCGGCACCATACAATTATGATAATGGGTTTCATTTCTGAGCGCATGTGACAAACTCCAAGCAATGCTTGTGAAGCGTTTCAAAATGTTGCCGGAAACGCGGCATGGCTCTATAAACAGAGAGGACGCGCGCGTAAAATGTTCGAAGTCATTACCATCAGTTTTGCCTTTTTTTTCGGTCTGGCCGTGCGGCAGATCGGGTTGCCGCCGCTGGTCGGTTTTCTGGCGGCAGGTTTTGCCGTCAACATTTTTGGCCCGCCACTGGGCATGCCAACATACACCGGAGAAACATTGCACCATGTGGCGCATCTGGGCGTTTTGATGCTGCTTTTCACGGTCGGGCTCAAGCTGAAGCTGGAACAGATCGCGCAGCCGCAGGTGGTTGGCGGTGCGCTGTTGCATTTTGCGATTTCGGTTGCTGTCTTCCTGCCGGGGCTCAAGCTGTTCATGGGCATCGACTGGAACACCGCCCTGCTGATCGCCATCGCACTGTCGTTTTCATCAACCGTGCTGGCCGCGAAACTGCTGGAAACCAAGCGCGAGCTGGGCGCCTTTCATGGCCGCACCGCCATCGGCATCCTGATCGTGCAGGACATCATCGCGCTGGTTGTGCTGGCGATCTGGTCGGGCCAGACGCCTAACATCTGGGCGCTGTTGGTGTTTGGCATGCCGCTGATGCGCCCCCTATTGCACAAGTTGCTGGATTTTGCAGGCCATGACGAACTGCTGGTGCTGATGGGCATGATGCTGTCGCTGGTGATCGGTGGCATGGGGTTTCAGGCGATGGGGCTGTCATCGGAAATCGGGGCGCTGGTGATGGGGGTTTTGCTCTCCTCCCATTCCCGCGCCAAGGAACTGGGCAGCTCGCTCTGGTCGCTCAAGGAAATCTTCCTTGTCGGGTTCTTCCTGCAAATCGGGCTGACCGGCTTGCCAGACTGGGGCGCGATGGTCTTTGCCATTGCCGTAGGGATCGCGCTGGCGCTCAAGGGGGCGTTGTTTTTTGCGCTTATGGTGGCGTTCAAGCTGCGGGCGCGCAGCGCGTTCCTGACTGCTCTCAGCCTGACGGCCTATTCCGAATTCGGGCTAATCGTTGCGGCGGGCGTGCTGCCGGAATACCTTGTGCCGCTAGCGATTGCCGTGTCGGTCTCCTTCGTGATCTCGGCCCCGCTCAATCGTTTTGCGCATCCGCTCTTTGAGCGGTATGAGGAGAAGTTGCGCGGCTTTGAGCGCGATACCATCCACCCGGATGAGCAGCCCAAGCAAATGGGGGATGCCGATGTGCTGATCTTTGGCATGGGCCGCACCGGCAGTGCCGCTTACCTTCAGATTGAACAGGAGGGGTTCAAGCCACTGGGCCTGGATGCAGACCTCTACAAGGCCAAAGCTCACGAGGAAGCCGGGCGCAATGTCATGTTTGCCGATGCCGAGGACAGCAATTTCTGGCGCAGTTGCAATTTGGGGCAGATCAGGGCGGCGATCCTTGCCATGGATGATCTCGAGGCAAAACTGATCGCCGCGCGCTCGCTGCGCCAGCGCGGTTTCACCGGGCCGATCGTGTCGCATGCGCTGCACGAGGCGCACGAGGCGCAGATCCGGGCGGCAGGCGCGAACCATACCCACCTGACCATGAACCAAGCGGGGATCAGCCTTGCTGAAGAAACCGCCGAAGCCTTGAAGGCGGGATGAGAAGGGGCAATATCGGGCGCGAAATTGGATTGATCTGCCCCGCCGCTGGGCGGCGCAACCAAACCGGCCAAGTTGACGCGCTTTTGTTGTTTGTGAACACGCAAAAGCCGGTAACTAGAGCATGTTGCAGAAAAGTGGGAACCGGTTTTGTTGCATTTCAACATGCGTTATCAAAAAGTTAGAGCGTATTGCGTGAATGCAAATGAGTGCAATACGCTCTAAGGCGCGTTCAGGCGTGCCAATACATCCAGCCCCTGCATGTTCAGAAAATGCAGAATGTCGATGAATATCCAGTTTTCAGCCAGCTTGTCGCCGTCACGACGGTAGATATCGACGACGCGCATTTGCGCACGCGGACCTGCGGGCAGGCCCATATATCCGCCCAAAGGGGTCAGCGAAAGGTTGGGCCAGCCGAAAAAGCCGCCATATGCACCCTCGGCCAGACGCGAGATGTGGCCTTCAAAAGCACGGTCCGCCAGTTGTGTGCGAAACGGGCGTTGATGCTGCTCGACATAGCGCGCGATTGTATAGGTCGCGCCAATGCCCTCTGGCCCCCACCAGCACATATTGTCATGCCAGTGCTGTGCGAGTTCTTCCTCGGGGCTGGAAAAGCTTTGATGGTCATTGATCGCGCCGATCATGCGGCAGATCAGATCCAGTGTCCGTGTTCCCTCTGCTGGTGGGGTTGGCCCGTTGAGCAGGCCATCATGGGTGGCAGGCCCGGGCTGGACAAGGTGCCCGCCGGTCTGGGCTGGCAGCGGATACTGGCCCGCTTGCCGCATCAGATGCAACAGGTCGCAGAAAAAGGCGGTCTCGACAATTTTGCCATCTTCTACGCGATGAAATTCTGCGTAGCGCAGCATGGCGATGCGCCTTGTTGGCGCAATGCCAAGGAAAGGCGCATCAAACAGCCCCATCAGATGCCCCATCGACACAACCCAGACCGACTGGAAATCGTCAATCTGGTTGCGACCGGCAAAGAACACATCTTCACGCCGCTGAACGCCGGACATGGCGCGCAAAAAAGGCTGCCAGAAGGCGGCGGCGACCGCGTCTACCCCATGTTGCTCATGCCACGGATGCATGCCGCGCCAATGCCAATCGGGGCTTGTATGCGCGGCGAGGGCGCGCGCGATGCTATCAGTCGTGGTGCCTTTGAGGGCAGCATAATGCGCGCGGACAAGGTCTTTTTCAGTCTGGAACGTCATGTGAGGGTCATTTCTTAGGGAGGGCCGAAGGGTTAGCCCCATACCTCCATATTATTTGGGGCAAGAAAATGGAACAAGACCTAGCCTTTGACAGCGCCTGCCGTCAGGCCCGACACGATCTGACGCTGGAAAAACACGATCAGCACAAAGAGCGGCGCGGTGGCAGACACAACCGCGGCGACCGCGAACATCACGTTGCCCTCCACCTGCGTGGACCCAAGAAAAGACGCGATTTTCGGCACCATGGTCTGGTTTTGCTGGCTGAGAAGCATGGAGGTCACGGCAAAGTCGTTATAGGCTAGCAGGAAGCTGAACAGCCCCGTGGTGACCACGCCCGGCCACATGACCGGGACGATAACATGCCGAAACGCCTGAAAGCGGGTGCAGCCATCGACCATTGCGGATTCGTCCAGATCTTTGGGGATATTCAAAAAGAAGCTATGCAGCATCCACAGCGTGAAGGGCTGGTTGATCGCCACCAGAACGATGATCGAGGTGGGAAGATGGCCCCAGACATTCCACTCAAAGAACGGCAACAGATAGCCCGAAACCAGTGTGATATGCGGCATGGCGCGGAACACAAGCGCGATCATCAACAGCCAGAACGTGTAGCGAAAGCCCGAACGCGCCAGCGCATAGCCGCCCAGCGTGCCGAAGGTTAACGAGATCACCACCACACAAACCACAACGATCATGGTGTTCATGGTTGCACGCCAGAATTCTTCCTGCACCCAAGCCCCTTCATAGCCTTGCCCTGTAAAGGCGGCGCCGGTCTGGGCCGTGGTGAAGGTGCCGCGCAGCGCGTTGCGCCAGTCTGCCAGACTGAAGAAATCCGCCTGCACCTTGAAGCTGCCCCAAAGCGTCCACAGGAACGGAAAGGCAGCGATCACGATCCAGAGCAAAACGAGCACCGTGGAGACAGTAACCAGTAAAGGCGAGCGGCGTTGTGTTGCGGCCATGAGATTAATGCCCTTTCCTGTTGAAATCACGCCATGTGCGGATAAGCACGGGTGTCAATAGAACGATCACGCCAAAGATGGTCAGCATGGATGTTGTCGCAGCGGCCCCAAACTGGACTGCGTCGCCGCGCAGATAGTTGAAGATATTGTAGCTCAAAGACGTA